>JAXLTT010000009.1:0-145184 GCA_046329875.1 Bacteroidales bacterium | reverse complement strand
CTTTGGATCCTTTCTTCTGCGGATAAGTACCTGGTAGAATCACGTTAATAAGTTTCTTTCCCCAAAGGCCAAGCTGCACGCCTGCTCCCAGGCAAAGGATGCTGAGGATAAGTGTGAAGACGTAGTTTGCCTCGTTCCTCGAGACGAAATACATAATTATTGAAAGGGTCAGAATTATAAAACTAAAAATGATCTTTACCCTGAGTAAGGGTGTCTTCAGTGTCTTGAATCTTGTAAGACCATCTACCACACCTGTGAGAATTGCAAGAACAAGGGTGAACGGGAATACCACCAGTGAAAATATAAGAACATTTTTCAGCACCTCAGGGTAAAGCGACTGGGCAAAATGCGTAAGGAAAGCAAGAAGAGGGATCGCAATAACAAGAGCCTGTGAAAGATGAATTGCAATAGGATGCAGGTCAAGGTTAAGGAGCTTCAGCCTGTTAAGAGATACTCTTTCCCTGTAAGGTTCAAAAACTTTTCTCGGAAGACCGCATGCAGGACATACATCACCAAGTTTATCAGCTTCCATCACAAATCCACAGGGACGGCATCTTACAAGTTCTTTCATAATATGTTTTTTAGATGGTTCAAATATAGAAAATTTTTAAAATTAATAACAGGATGTTTTTCTTAGCTTCATTCAAAGAAAATTATAGCACAGGGAATATTCATTCTGGTTGAAATCGATTTAAGTTAAGTTTTAACTTTATATTTAAAAAAAAGAGAATGATACTATCTGCCTGCGGTTTAAAATGCGATGAATGTGAACACTACAATAAGAGTTGCACAGGTTGCATAAATGTTAAAGGATCAACCTTCTGGGCAAAGGAGATGATGCCCAATAAGGTATGCCCGATGTATGATTGCGCTGTAAATAAGAAAGGCTACAGGAACTGCGATGAATGCAGCGAACTGCCTTGCCAGCTTTTTATGAATATGAAGGATCCTTCCTCTACTGAGGAGCAGCATCTTGCATCGATAGGACAGAGGGTCAGGCTACTGAGATCATCAGAAGCCTGAGCCGATATAACCCTTGATTTTCGAAGCTACCTCCTCACCATTCTTAACAGGGATGTTGACTACCTTTCCTTTTTTGAAGGTAAGCTGAATGCCCCATGGTGATTTTACTTTCAGCTTGTTTGGCTTGATATCCATATAGTTTACCGCCCTCACCCCATTAAGGTCGCTTATCAGGTATTCAGCTTTTTCGTCTTCGGGAAGGTCGGGTGCTGTGTATCTCAGGTTCTTATAGTCAACTGCAATGAATTTTATCCTTCGATTTGTGACAGTAACAATGCATGCGATGTCGGCAGCCCTGTGAAGTACTGATTCACCAGGCTGAAGGTCTTCATCTTCGGCTTCTGATTTGCGTACCAGGTTGTTTTTCTTCCACAATGTTACTCCGTATCCGACGAGGCCAGCTCCTATGAAGAAGAAGGCGATAAGGAAGCCGAAGCCGTATTTGTTATAGAAATTGTATAATGCTTCACTCTGGAAAACCACAGTATTGCCTGTCCGGCTCATAATTATCATATACGCCTGTGGCGAAAGGAGCAGTATCCCCACAATAATGTAAGTGAGTTCACGAAGTCTTTTTTTCATAATTTTTCAGTATAGGATTCTTGCACGAATTGTATGGGGAATATTTTTCAGGTCGCGGAGAATCATTTTATCCAGGTCGCTGTCGGTTTCTATTATTACATAACCGATATCAGGATCTGTCTGGAGGTATTCAGCCGCTATGTTAATCCCTTTGGATGAAAATATATTGTTTATTTCCCTGAGAACGCCGGGAACGTTTTTATGGATGTGCAGAAATCTTTGTTTTGACATGTTCTCACGGAGGGAGATCTCGACAAAATTCACAGCACCTATTGTTGAGCCCGTATCGCTGTACCTGACAAGTTTCTCAGCAACTTCAAGACCAATATTTGCCTGTGCTTCGATTGTGCTTCCTCCAATATGCGGTGTAAGTATAACGTTATTGAATTCCTGCAACTCGTTGATAAATGGCTGGTCGTCGGAAACCGGTTCCTCCGGGAAGACATCGGCTGCAACACCGGCAAGATGCCCCGACCTCAGCGAAGCAGCTACGGCCTTGTAATCCACAACATCACCCCTCGAGGCGTTAATAAGACAGGCACCTTTCTTCATAATGGCAAGCTGACTGTCGGAGATCATGTTACGGGTAAGATCAGTCGAAGGGACGTGAAGGGTAACAGTATCTGACAACTTCAGCAGTTCTTCAAGACAGGTAACTGGTTTTGCATTACCAAGGCTGAGTTTCTTTTCAATATCATAGTAATAGATATTCATTCCCATGCACTCAGCGAGTATTGATACCTGGGATCCAATATGCCCATAGCCAATAATGCCAAGTGTTTTTCCCCTTACCTCAACAGAATTCTTTACTGACTTCATCCATTTATGATCATGGGCAAGAGCATTCTTCTCGGGTATGCCTCTCATAAGCATTATGCATTCTGCAATCACCATCTCGGCAACGGACCTGGTATTTGAGAAAGGGGCATTGAAAACGGGGATCCCGAGCATCTTTGCCTCCCTTGTGTCTACCTGGTTGGTCCCGATACTGAAGCAGCCTATAGCAATCAGCTTCTGGGCTTTTGCAAGAATATCATTACGCAGTTCCGTTCGGCTGCGTATGCCTATAATATGGGTATGTTTAAGTTTTTCCTCCAGCTCTTCAGGTGAAAGAGCCTCTTTCAGACACTCAACATTCTGGTATCCATTTTCAAGGAAGAAGCGTGAGGCATTCTCATGGATGTTCTCCAGGAGAAGAACCCTGATCTTGCTTTTGTCGAGGGAGTGTTTTTCCATCTGAAAATAAAAAGATGTTCCAGGGCATAAATATACAATCTATCTCAAGAGAGAGTTTGGAATTGTTAATAAAAACGTGAATTGTTTGAAAATTATTAAACGGAAGGGAAAGAAAAGGCGAAAGGAGAAAGGCGAAAGGCAAAAGAGGGCCGAGCGTAAAGAAATTGCCTGAATGGCAATTTTAGCGAAGGAGCCAGGTTGAGGGGAGGAAGTAAGGCAAAAGGCGAGGGGAGAAAGGCAAAAGAAGAAAACTATGAATTAAGATAAAAGAGAAAGGCCACACGACTCATTTTCAAATGTATTATGTGGCCAGTCTAATTTTCTTTATAATCCTCTTGTCAGATATTTGAATACAAGTGTCTGCTGTGCTGAAGAAAGGCTTGTCCTGGGGCCCATTGATGCCATGATTGATGTCCAGCCCGATTTCGAATAATCATCAGGACTCGAGAGTCCGTGGCAGGCTCCGCAATTGCCAATGTAAAGCGACCGCCCCTGTGTCAGTTCCTCCAGCGTGGCATTTGCCGTAGCATCGGCTGCTGTAGGAACATAAAGTGAGGAGGATGAGCCGGATTTAGAACATGAGGACAATAATACTGCGATTGCAATAAAAGAAATACCCATTACCTTTTTCATACCTTAAGTTTTACTGTTTAAGATAGAAACTGGTAATGGGTATTAATTGTTTTGAAGTTCCCTGGAAATTAAGAGATATTTAACATTTACTGCTTCTTCTTGTCGGCTTTCATCTTCTCACCACCTGAAGAAATGTTCAGGGCAGTGGTTTCACCTTTATCGTCAGTAAGGAACTCAACTTCATAAGTATCCATATATTTTATTTTGAACTCATTTTTGGATTTGGCAATGAGTTCCATTTCTCCCTGGCCCGGGAAGGTTATGAAAAGACCTTTTGAATCCTTGAAAGTAACCTTCAAAAGGCTTCCGTTTATATCATAGTCTCCCTGGTATTTACGAAGTATATCATCCGGTACTGTAACGGCTGCATCCTTGTTGTCTTTTTTTGATGCTATTTTTGACTTTACATAATCAGCCTGGTCTTTCATGCCTGCTGCATCCTTGGCTGCGGCTATGCTGTTAAGGATCATCCCGTTTAAATATGGCCGGATTTGATCCATGTATTGTTCAGGTATTGAATCGCGGAAGTCTGCTATGTAATCGATTCCTTTTCTGAATTTTGTGTCATCCTTTACTTTCTTCAGGTAGTTTGCGAAAGGCTGCAGGATATTGAATTTATTACCCCCGAATGGAAGACTCACAAATTTATCAGCAAGCTTGTCAAAGTCATCCTCTGAAGCATAGGTATAAAGAACATTTGTTACTGAATACTGCAGCCTGCCTTTGATCTTTGTTGCTGAAAGTTCCCTTGCCTTATTCAAAGCAGCCAGGGTGTCAATATTGCCAAGAGCAGTGAGGCCGCTTCCTGCTACAGAATATGATGAATCATCTATTGCTTTCAGGAACATATCGCGGTATGCAGGATTCTTAAGCCTTCCAAGTGCTGATATCGCAGCTGCCCTCACATTTGAGGATTCATCCTTGCGGGCAATTTCTGAAAGCAAAGGTGCGGCGAATATCTTAACCGAATCATTTGTCATGTTCAGTTTCTGTATTGCATATTCTCTTAGTCCTTCGAATCTGTCGCTCAGTGCAAGCTTCATGATTGCCCTTGCTCCGGCATCGTCCTTCTGTTTGTTTGCCGCATAATCAATTGCTTCACGCCTGTCGAGGTAGAGACCTGCATTTTTATACTGGAAAGCAAAGTTTTCCGTGGTCTTATGGTCGACCTTTTCACAGACCAGCATTTTGTCCCCGTCGAAATTGATAAGGTCGGGTTTGCCGGCAACCGGAAAAGAAAAGGTATCTGCTGCATGCTCAGCCCATACCTGGTATCTCTTTTTACTGCCTCCCTGGTATACATCAACAGCAACAGGAAGTCTGAATATCTTGTCCTTCTGGTTCTGTTTTACAAATACACGTGCTTTCGAAGCAGTTGCATCGTAATCATAGCTTATATCGAGTTTCGGGTGGCCGCTTCCAAAATACCACTGGTTGAAGAACCAGTTCAGGTCCTTGCCTGTGACCTCTTCGAATGAGAGGCGAAGCTGGTGTGCTTCAGCTGCACTGAACTTGTTTGTTGTAAGGAACTGTTTAATGCTCCTGTTGAATGCGCTGTCACCAACAAAATTCCTGAGCATATAAAGTATGCAACCACCTTTCTGATAGCTTACGGCATCAAACATCTCCTCCTTGTCGCGGTAATAAAACCTTACAAGGTCTTTCGAAGCGCTGTTTGAGAAAAGATAGTTCTGCAGGGCATTATACCATTGTTCCCCGAGACCATCTTTCCCGTGCTTGTATTCAGCCCAGGCAAAGGCACCATAAACGGCCCATGATTCATTAATAGTAAGGTTGCTCCAGCTTTCTGTTGTAACATAATCACCAAACCACATGTGGAAAAGCTCATGGGCAATTGTCTCTTCCCAGCTGTTACCGTCGATGAGTTCCCTGGCATCCTGCTGGACACCTTCACCATGAACCGTGGCTGTCGTATTCTCCATCGCGCCGCTTATGTAATTTCTTACTGCTACCTGCGAATATTTCTGCCATGGATAATCAACACCAGTCATCTGTGAGAAGAAAGTAATCATTTCGGGAGTAAGCCCGAATATCTTCTTTGCAACAGGGGCATATTCCTTTTCGACGTAATAGCTAACCTCTTTGTTCTTATACTTATCCTTTATTACAGAGTATTCGCCTACAGCCATCATCACCAGGTACGGTGAATGAGGGAGATCCATCTTCCAGGTATCAGTACGTGTTCCATCGGCATTTTTCTTTTGTTTCACAAGAAGGCCATTAGAAAGTGTGACAAATTTTGAAGGCACTGTCATACTTATCTCATCAGTCATTTTCTGGTTAGGCTTGTCTATTGTGGGGAACCATCCTGAGTTTGATTCTGTCTCACCCTGTGTCCAGACCTCAACAGGTTTATCCTTGTCTTTTCCAAGCGGATTTACGAAGTAAAGGCCTTTTGCATCGTTTATTGCTGCACTTCCCTTTGACTTGTTCTCCTCGGGTTTTGCAACGTAATCTATATAAACAACGTAGTTCTGTCCGCCTTTATATGTCTTATCGAGAGTTATTCTTAAAAGGCTTCCATTATAGAAAAACTTCAGTGGTGTCTTCACACCATCTTTAATAACAGCAACTTCATTTATCGCCATTGATTTTGCATCAAGGGTAAGGGAGTCGGTCGGGTAATAGTGAGGACGCAGTGTTATCCAGGCTTTACCGGGCATCTGCGATTTCTGGAAATCAAAACTTACTTCGAGCCTTGTATTCACAAGGTCGTTTATTCTTTCAGGAGTTGCCCTGTAAATAGTTTTCCAGCTATCATCCTTTGTTGCCGCAGGACGCTGGGCATAGACTGTCAGTGCTGTAAACAGCAAAATGATTGGCAGAAGTTTTTTCATGGCAGGATTGTTAAATGAGGTACTAAATTACTTTAAAATAAAATTCAGTTAATAAAATTCAGCGAATAAAGACTGAATAATTAACAATCGGCTGCATGGAAAGTTGGAAGGAAGGAGAATTTCCTCAGAATCTGCACCTGACTGAGATCCCCCCGGGAAGGGCTGAGAAATACCAGCGTGGCTCTATAACTTTTGTGTTTGAGAGGTTATTCCCTGAATGGGTCCTCATATATTTATCATAATCCCTTGCAGCTTTAATTGGCTGCGTCCATATCTGTGCCTCGGCAACTGCTGTATTTATTGCGAATGTAACAAGTCCATCCTTAAGGGTTCTTTTAAAACCCAGCCATGTAACAAGGCCGCTTCCAAGGTCAACGATACCTGCAACAGCATGGACTTTCCATGAACGTCCGAATTTTTCACGCTCTGCGATCTCCTTAAGCATTGCTTCGTTGTACTCCCTTGAATTATGAATAACATCATTATTACCTGAAGACATGACCTTTCTCCTGATCTCTTCGTCTTTAGGCACGAGCGGGGTGAATGCTAGTCCGACAACCCCAAGCAGGGTTGTTGCAGCACCGTTCCACATATCCTGTTTTGTGCTGATATCTGAACTGCTCACTGCAATTCCTGACTGTACAATTGTTGCTGTACCGTAAAAACCTATCCATGACCACCACCATCCGTTGGCAGCTGCCTTGTCTTTTTTCAGAACCAATCCAAGATCTGAAGTGGAAATATCATCTTTTTTTGAATCCTTTACCTGTCCCTGCAGCCTGCATGATAAAGGTTGCAAAAGGATAATAAATGAGGTACAAAGGAGGAGTCTATCGGTTTTTCTCATCTTCTGAAGGGGTAATCCGGATCAGTTCTTCATCATCGCTTTCAGATTGTTTAAGCATGTGTGATTCGCTCAGCCAGAGTGAAATTATGAAGCTCGCTATCATCAGGGCGATAAGCACTACAAGCGGCCGGGTCATTGAGCCTGAACCTGCAGCTTTAAAACTGTCCATTGCAAATATGAACATAATACCTGAGACCTGTCCCATAAGTATAAGGAACCCGTTTGATGTCCCTTCGGAAATAGGATAGGTTATCTCTGCCCCGTACTGGAATCCTATTGGACCTGAACTCAGCAGGAAGAAGCCAAATGCTGCCCCGGAAATAAGGAGAAGAGGGTAATTGGTTGCAAAAGTCACACCGATAAGGCTTATTGTTGAACCGGCAAGGGCAATTATTATAAACAGGGTTCTTTTCTTGTAAAAATCTGAAAGAAGTGGTATCACCAGTGCACCCACAACGCCACCTATGATCATAAGACCTCCGGTGAGTCCTGCCTGGACCGCAGAGAACCCGTTCGGAGATAAGATCTGTTCAATCCAGGTTGTGACAGCATTGAAAACACCGAGTCCTATGAAGAAAATGATAAGAAGCCTGTTGAAATCCCTCTTTCTGAAAATGAGTTTAAGTCCGTCAATTGCAAGTGCCCTTTCTTCCTGCTCGGCACTGCATGGCGGTGTTGCAGGTTTCTCTTTCACAAGGATGAAGAAGATTACAACTGCAATAAGTGATGCTATCCCGTCAAGATACAGCATGCCGGCTATTCCCCTCCCGGTAACAAGATAAGGTGTAAGTATCATCCCGAGGAGTATACCAATATACATTGACAGCGTTCCAAGCCCTGAAGCTGTTGCCCTTTCCTTTATAGGGAACCATCTGGCGGCTACTTTCGTTATTGCATTAAGCAGGAAGGGCTGACCAGCAGCTATTCCTATCTGTGCAATAAGAACCAGGTTATAATTATCGGCAACAAGGCCACGCATCATTCCAAAAATACCTGTAAGTATCGCGCCTGCCCCAACCCCTTTCCTGATACCATAGGTGTCGATTATCCATGAAGCCGGAATTGAAACTACAAGATAAACAATCATGAAAATCATGGAAAGAAGGCCGATTTTAAGATCTGAAACGTTATAGAACTTAACAGCATCAGTGGTGATCGGTGCAAAGGTAATCCACATCATCTGGTTCACCGATATCATGAACATGTATGCAAGCAGTACCACCCACCTGTAACCATAGACTTTGTAAGCTGATGCTTCTGATTTTCTTTCCATCTGTAAGGATTTTATTTATACCCCGTCCTCAGCCGGCTGTTATCATAACCGGTACGGTGAGACAAACATAATATAAAAATCAAATGAATCAAGATGAAGTGATGCTTTTATAATGAGGGCAGAGGAGGAAGGCGAAAGGCGAAAGGCAGAGGGATTTAAGAACTTACACAGAGGGGCACAGAGGTACACGGAGTAACACAGAAGAACATGAAGGAAGGCGAATGGCGAAAGGCGGAGGGATTTAAGAACTTACACAGAGGGGCACAGAGGTACACAGAGTTACACAGAGGAACATGAGGGAAGGCGGAAGGTGAAAGGCGAAAGGCGAAAGGCGAAAGGAGGAGAGCGGAGAGAATGAGGCTGTAAAGGCTTTAGATGCTGTAGAGGCTGTAGAGGGGAAAAAGTTGAGAGTTCAGTGTTTAGTGTTTCAGATTCCGGGTTTAAGGTTCCGGAAACAACGCACTGGAAACCAGTAACATAATATTCAGCTTTCTGCGATTAATTGCACGATTGCATGATTGCACGATTGCACGATAAAAAAGTATTATATTAGTATTTCATTTTAATCTGTATAAAACAATGGCTTTCAAATGTAGTATTGGCCTTCACAACTGGGATGGCTGTAAATGCACCGAATGCGGTACAATACGTGATAAGGAACATGATAATAAAGCTGATTGCGGTAAATGCGCAAGATGCGGCAAGGACCTGGGAGACATGCACAACTGGTCGTCCGACTGCGAGAAATGTTCTGTATGCGGTGCCACAAGGACAGACCACCATTCCTGGGCAAAAAACTGTGAGAAGTGCTCAAAATGCGGGTCAGTAAGAACCGGGATGCACAGGATGGAGAATGGCATTTGCCAGGTATGCGCACACGGCACTTATCACGATTCCCTCGACGGCATGTTCTATAATGTTATCAAAATTGGAAAGAATGTACTTATGGCCGATAACTACAGGCGTAAACCTGCAAGTGGAAACTCCTGGATATACGAAGACAGGGAGGTGAACCTTGCGAAATTCGGATACCTCTACGACCTTAATACAGCAATAGCTTCCGCTCCTAAAGGATGGCATGTCCCGACAAAGGAGGAATGGGAAGACGTAATCAATACCCTTGGCGGTGACAGCAAAAAGGTTTACGGACAGTTAAAGCCGGGAGGTGAGACTGGTTTCGAGGCACTGTTTGGCGGTGAAAGACTATCAAGAGGCGCCTTTAACAACCTTAATGCATGTGCCCATTTCTGGTCTTCAACAGTAGATAAAGACGGCCAGGCATGGACATTGAAACTTGGTGCCTACACAGAGTCTGTTGCAATGGAGAAGACTGATACAACGTTCGGACTGAGTATTCGGTTCTTTCGCGACTAAGAATATTAGAGTTTTACCTATGCATATTTATAAGTAAACCTGGCAACCCTGTCAGGTTTACTTGTTATATCAACCATAATTTTAATAAATTCGTTACTGTCTTTAAAACATGGAAAGCATGAAAAAAATATCATTGGTGTTTGTGGGGTTATTCATACTGGCTGCCTTTTGTGCAGGCCAGCAACCAAAGCAGGACCAGGCTAATTCAAAATGGGAAAAATGGTCGTGGCTGCTTGGGCCATGGAAGGGTGAAGGTTCCGGAAAACCAGGTGAGGGAGTGGGTACTTTTGCATTTTCAATTGACCTTGGCGGCAGCGTCATACTCAGGCATGGACATACTGATTTTCCTGCAGCCCAGGGAAGACCGGCATCCAGTCACGATGATCTGATGGTAATTTACAATGATCCTGTAACAGGGGACCCAAAAGCAATATATTTTGATAATGAAGGTCACACAATCAATTATGCAGTTTCATGGGTAGACAAATCCATTGTACTCACAAGCCAGAAAACAGGAAACATCCCTGCTTTCAGGATTACTTATACACCTCTTGAAAGTGGTGAGATGGAGACAGTATTCGACATTTCCCAGGATGGAAAGACTTTTGTTACCTACCTGGAAGGTAAAAGCAAAAGGGCCAGGTAATTTTTTAAGAACAGCAATATGAACAACTTCCTCAAAGAAATATACGAGCAGCCTGCAGCGCTGGAAAAAACAGTTAATTACTATATGAACGGTGAAGGGGCGGCTAAGCTTTCGGAGCTTGAAAGCAAATGGAAGAGCGGCAAGTTCCGGAGCGTACTTTTTACAGGCATGGGCAGTTCCTATTTTGCCCCGCATACTGCAATGTGCCTGTTAAGCAGTTACGGGATAAGATCACAGGTTGTAAACTCAGGAGAACTGCTTCATTATCACAGGCGCCTCGTAACTGAAGATATACTATTCACAGCGATATCACAGTCGGGTGAAAGTTTCGAGATAGTGAAACTCCTTGAGAAACTGAATCTGCCGGACAGTTGCATTGGCATAACAAATGAAGAAGAAAGTACCCTGGCTCAAAGGGCAGGACTGACACTCCTTTCAAGAGCCGGTAAGGAGGACATGACATCAACAAAGACCTATATCTCAACCCTGATGGTGCTCCATATCTTCAGCCTTGTACTGGCAGGGGAATGGAATGAGCAGAACAGGTCAGCTATTCATCGTGTGGTATCAGCGGTTGATTCAATGATAAAGGAAAGCGACAGGTGGCTTCCCGGGGCAACAGAGTTGCTTGGAAGACCTGAATTTGTGCAGGTTATTGGAAGAGGACCATCATATTCCACTGTTAAGCAGGGTGCGCTGATGTTCATGGAAGCAGCAAGAAACCCGTCAGCAGGTATATATGGCGGTGAATTCAGGCATGGCCCGATGGAAATGGTGAAAGAAGGCTTCCGTGCAGTGATATTTGCGCCAGACGGGGCAACATGCGAACAGGGTTTTAAAATGGCGGCAGATATTGCCGGGTTCGGTGGAAAAGTTCTCCTTATAACAAATAAAAACGGTGAACTGCCTGCAAAAGGAATCCAGAGGATTTTAATTCCATTCTATGATGAATTCCTGTTCCCGATTCCTGCAATCATCCCATTGCAGTTCATTGTTAATAAATGGGCAACAGGGGAAGGTAATGAACCAGGTAATTTTACGCGTGGCGCAAAGGTTACCATAACAGAATAACAAAATAACAAAATAACAAAATAACAAAATAACAAAATAACAGACCCCAGATTCGCTAACCAATCAAATCACTTCTTCAATATGCCTGATTATAGTGGAAACATACTTATTGGTGTCGATGTCGGTGGAACGAAGATCATGGCAGGTGCTACTGATTGTGACGGACAGGTTATCGGCGATCCTGTTTCAGTTAAAACATCCGGAAATGATCCTGCTGAGGAGATATTTGAGAGAATAGCCGGTTCGGTTGAACAGGTTCTGAAACGACATTCAATAAAGGAGATAAGGGGAATAGGGATGGGTGTGACAGGGCCTCTCGACCTTGAGAAGGGTCTTATACTTGAATGTCCCCAACTCCCGACCATGCATTACTTCCCCCTTAAAAAGAGAATAGAAGACAGGTTCGGCCTGCGGGTTGTTATGGACAATGATGCAAATGCTTTGTTGCTGGGTGAGAGTATTTGGGGTGCAGGCAGGGGTCACCGTATAGTGCTTGGCTATACTCTCGGTACCGGACTGGGTTGTGCACTGGTTATTGACAGGAAACTCTTCACCGGGACAAATGGTATGGCCTGCGAAGTATGGCCATCACCCGACGGGGAAATGATGATAGAAGAAACAATATCGGGAAACGGGGTAAGCCGTGTATATGCACAATTCACAGGAGAGTTCGTCAGTTCTGCAGTGGTTGCAGAAAGGGCATTGAACGGTGACAGGCATGCCATAGAAACATGGAACCGTTTCGGTATGAAAATGGCTGATGCAATTGCATGGGGTATTAACATGACCGACCCTGGGATAGTTATTCTTGGCGGATCAATTTCAAACTCATTTGAACTGTTCTCTAAGTCAATGGAAGAGCGATTGCTCAGGTTTATATGCCCTGTACCGGCCTCAAGAACTAAGATTGTTAAGGCAGAGCTAGGAGATCGATCAGGATTTATTGGTTCTGCTGCTCTACTTCTCTGATCCGGTTATTCAACAAAACTTTTCTTACTATGAAAAAGAATGCGATTTTTTTTCTGCTGACCCTCCTTGTTTTTTCTTCGTCATGCAATAACAAGAAGCCGGTAGCTGGCAGGTTTGATCTTTCAGGGAATGGATGGAATATAGCCTCTTCGCTTGTTGTTAAAGATGGGGGTGAAGCTTTGTCAGTGCCTGGAGTGAAGACCGATGGCTGGACTGATGCAAAGGTTCCAACTACAGTACTTCGTGCCCTTGTTGACGCCAGAATTTACCCCGATCCGTGGACAGGGCTGAATAATTTCAGGATCCCTGATGTGTCAGATGAATTCAACTCAAAATATGACCTTGCGAAATTCAGTCACCTTGGAAATTCTGTTAACCCATGGAAGGATCCCTGGTGGTACAGGAAGGAATTTGATTTGCCAGCCAGCCTGAATGGTAGCAGGATATGGCTCAATTTTGACGGGATAAACTATCGTGCCGACGTCTGGATAAACGGTCGCAAAATAGCTGACCATGGTGAAATGGCAGGGATGTTCAGGCGATTCAGGTATGATATAACGGATTATGCAGTAAAGGGAGGAAAAAACTGTGTTGCCATTATGATTTACCAGGTTGATCACCCGGGTCTGCCTGATCCCGGTGTGCAGTTCAAACTCTTTGGCAAGACACGCGGACATGCAACAGAAATATTCAGGGACGAAACCCTGAAGTTCTCAGGTGGCTGGGATTGTGCACCTGTAATACGCGACAGGAACATGGGCATCTATGAGGATGTTTATATTGAAGCTTCGGGACAGGTTACAGTCAATGATCCCTTTGTAAAAACATCACTTCCAAAAGGTGATACAACACTTGCAAATCTTGATATAGAGGCAACACTAAGAAATAATAGCAAGGATAAAGTAGAAGGTGAACTGGAAATAAGGATAAGTCTTATTAACGACGTGGAATTTCCGACCTATGTCAGGCATATGGATGGACAGATGCAGGATATAGTCATCACCAGGAAAATCTCACTGGAACCTTCCGAAATAAAGACAATAAGCCTGGGACCTTCTGAATACCCGGCACTGTCTGTTTCAAATCCTTACCTGTGGTGGCCTAATGGTTATGGTAGGCAATACCTTCACAAGCTAAAAATAAGCTATAAGACCGGCGGCTTCGTTTCCGATGAGAAAAGTATCAGCTTCGGAATAAGGGAGGTGAAAAATGAACTGAGGAAGGTAGGACCTGAATATGCAAGGACTTTCATAATAAACGGTCATAAGATCTTCTGTAAGGGAGGCTGGCTTCAGCCGGATGCAATGCTTAATTACGACAGGAAGAGGATCTACGATGAAGCACGATTGCTTGCAATGGCGAATGTAAATATGGTTGCAAGTGAAGACGCACCGTCACCACCTGAAGATGTACTCGAGTCATACGATAAGTACGGGCTTATGTGCTGGGAGACTTTCTACCAGTGCTACAGGATGTACCCGGGTGATGTCACTGCAAATAATCCCGATGACCATAAACTGGCATTAAAGGAGGCAGAGGATATCATTAAAAGATACCGCAACCATCCATCCCTTGTGATATGGTGCGCTGCAAATGAGGTTACTGTTGCGCAGGACATTTATGATCCCCTCAGGGAATATGTATTTTCACTCGACGGCACAAGACCGTTTATACCTGCTTCCAGCACCTCATGGAACATCGAAAAACTGACACCTTATATAATAAAGGATCTCCCTCTCGGGACAACAGATGACGGCGACCCTGATTATAACTGGAATCCTGAGAGATTCTATTTTGACAAAATACTTGAGGTGAAACTCCAGACATTCAGGAATGAACTAGGTGTCGCCTCGGTACCTGAATACAGCAGCATCAGGAAGTTTATCCCTGAAACATCTGCAAAACCAGGATCACAATACTTCCCACTTGACAGTGTATGGGCTGAGCATGGTGCCTGGGATGACAACGGGTATGCATTCAGAAGGTATGATGAAGCCATCAGGACACTGTATGGAAAGCCTGCCAGCACTGAAGACTATGTCAGGAAGGCACAGTTTGTAAATGCAAACAGCTACAGGGCAATGTTCGAAGCTGCCAATCACAGGATGTGGACAATAACGAGCGGGGTCATGCTCTGGAAACTTAACGACTGCTGGCCATCTGTATTGTGGCAGCTATATGACTGGTACCTTCTTCAGAATGCAGCTTACTACTATTCGAAGAGTGCTATGGAGCCGCTGCACATCCAGTTAAATGCAAACACATATACTGTTTCCGTCATAAATAACCTGAAGAGCAGTCCTGGCACACTCACAGCCGAGGCATCAATTATCAGTACCGATCTTAAAACAAGCTGGGAAAACTCTGAAAAAGCGGATATGGATTCGACAGGCTATAAAGAACTTTTTATTGTGCCACGGGATAAGATTTCAGATCCATTCAGCTTTTTAAGATTGAAACTGAAAGACAGTAAGGGCAGGGTCGTCTCGGAGAATGTATACTGGTTGTCAAAAAATGAAAGGGCTGACTTCAGCAGGCTCACCGGATATAACAGGGTGCCCCTGACAATTGAGTCAGAATATGAAATCCGGGATAAAGAGTACAGGTTTAATATAACTGTTAAGAATACGACGGATCAACTCTCTTTCTTCAACAGGATGGTTATCACGAGAGGAAAAGACGGAGAGGAGGTGCTGCCAACATTCTGGGAATGGAACTACCTTGTGCTTTTCCCAGGTGAGTCCAGGACAGTCCAGGCAGTGGTTTCGAAAGAGGATCTTAAAGGGTCAGAGCCCTGGCTACATATTGAAGGCAATAATTCGGTGACACCGGTAATGCTCATTATGGATAAGAAATAAAGTACCCAAATCCTGGCCTTCCCTGCCTTCGCTGCCGCTTCGACAGACAGGCCCCAGAGGGGGAAGGTGTGAAATTGAACTTAAATTTATTATTGAAATATGAAATACTTATTCCTAAGGTCCTCACTTATCGTCCTGTCAGCACTGATTTTATTTAGCTGCGGCAATTCGACCGGTAAAAAAGAGAAAAGCGGTACAGTTAAGACAGATATCAGCGCATGGATTACTAGCCCTTCTGCAAATGTGTTGTTCAGGCAGTCGGATGAAGCCATATTCTTTAAATCTGAAGCCGGGCCCGGACCGGTAATAACAGTGGATACCTCCATTACATACCAGGTCATAGATGGTTTTGGTAACTGTCTCACAGGAGGCAGTGCGACGCTTATTCATAAAATGAGCGATGGTGCGAGGAAGGAATTATTGAATGAGCTTTTTGATTCCACTGGCAATAATATAAGGATCAGTTACCTGAGAATATCACTTGGCGCTTCTGATCTGAGCGAGCATGAGTTTACTTATAATGACATGCCCGCAGGGAAGACAGATACGGGTCTTACAGGTTTTTCAATTGAGGCAGAGAAGAAGGATCTTATTCCTGTGCTCAGGGAAATACTTGCAATAAACCCGGGCATTAAGATACTTGCTTCACCGTGGTCGGCACCGGCCTGGATGAAGACCAACGGCAGCCTTAAAGGTGGCAGCCTGAAACAGGAATACTTCAAACCATATGCGCTGTATTTTGTAAAGTATATCAAGGCAATGCAGGCAGAGGGTATCAACATAGATGCTATCACAATTCAGAATGAACCCCTGAATCCTGCAAACAATCCGAGCATGTTTATGACATCAGCCGACCAGGCTTTGTTCATTAAGAGCGCTCTTGGTCCTGCTTTCAGGGACGCCGGTATTTCAACGAAGATCATTGTTTACGATCATAACGCGGATAAGACATCATATCCAATGGATATTTATGCTGATGCGGAAGCAGGAAAATATGTTGATGGTGCAGCATTTCATCTTTATGGAGGGAATATTTCGGACCTCACGCCGGTTCATGATAAATACCCTTCGAAGAACCTGTATTTTACCGAGCAGTGGGTAGGTGCCCCTGGGAACATGGCAGGAGACTTCGAGTGGCACATTGTGAATCTTGTTATAGGTGCAACCAGGAACTGGTGCAGGAATGTTCTGGAATGGAACCTCGCAGCAGATTCTGCTTATAATCCACATACTGAAGGCGGATGTACTGAGTGTCTTGGTGCAGTTACGATCGATTCAGACAAGGTTACAAGGAACCCTGCTTATTATATAATTGCGCACGCTTCTAAATTTGTAAGTCCGGGTTCAGTAAGGATTGATTCTAACATCCCTGAAGGGTTGCCCAATGTGGCGTTTGTTGCACCAGGAGGTAGGAAAGTACTTGTTGTTTACAATGAATCAGCGGAGAAGAAAGATTTTACCTTAAAAGACGGAAACAGGTTTGCCGCATTATCCCTTCCAGGGAAGTCGGGGGCTACGTTTGTCTGGTAAGTTAAGCCACCAGCTCCCTCCCCAGGCTGCAGGGGAGCGACCCCGGTGAGGGATTACCTCCTCACCACCTTCGGTGGATCGTCGGTGATCCCCGGAGGGATCATCTTACTTGTTCTCAGTGTCCCTCTGTGAACCTCTGTGTAACTATTCTTTCAGTCGCATAAGTGCATTAACGTTGGTGAGATTCAGGGAGTGACCCCCGGTGAGGGATTACCTCTCACCACCTTCGGTGGATCGTCGGTGATCCCCGGGGGGATCATATACTTGTTCTCAGTGTCCCTCTGTGTAACTCTGTGTAACTCTGTGTAACTATTCTTTCAGTCGCATAAGTGCATTAACGTTGGTGAGATTCAGGGGAGTGACCCCCGGTGAGGGATTACCTCCTCACCACCTTCGGTGGATCGTCGGTGATCCCCGGAGGGATCATCTTACTTGTTCTCAGTGTCCCTCTGTGAACCTCTGTGTAACTCTGTGTAACTATTCTTTCAGTCGCATAAGTGCATTAACGTTGGTGAGATTCAGGGGAGTGACCCCCGGTGAGGGATTACCTCCTCACCACCTTCGGTGGATCGTCGGTGATCCCCGGAGGGATCATCTTACTTGTTCTCAGTGTCCCTCTGTGAACCTCTGTGTAACTCTGTGTAACTATTCTTTCAGTCGCATAAGTGCATTAACGTTGGTGAGATTCAGGGAGTGACCCCCGGTGAGGATTACCTCCTCACCACCTTCGGTGGATCGTCGGTGATCCCAGGGTCGTCTTACTTGCTCATTCCTCGTGTCCTCTGTGAACCTCTGTGTAACTATTCTTTCAGTCGCATAAGTGCATTAACGTTGGTGAGGATTCAGGGGAGCGACCCCCGGTGAGGGATTACCTCCTCACCACCTTCGGTGGATCGTCGGTGATCCCCGTGGGGATCCCTGCAGCCCTTTGAAAACGACCGCCACAGGTGGCAGTCGTTTCTTTGTTTTATTATCGCCGTCTTATGAAAGCAAGCTTTCAACGCCGGCTCCATAAAACAAAAAAACCGTGCAATGCACGGTTTTCAAAAGGGCTGCGGAGAAAGAGGGATTCGAACCCCCGGTTCCGTGGATACAGAACAACGGTTTTCAAGACCGCCGCATTCGACCACTCTGCCATTTCTCCTAATATGTCCTGGAACGTCCGTTCCGATATGTGACGGAACTATATTTTTCAAATTCTCCGCCGCAAAGATAATATTTTTTTGATTTTTGAAAATCCTAAATGCAGATTCATTGTAATGTATTGATATATAGCGATATATATAATTATTAACAAGATTTAAACAAAATATAACAGTTAGAAACTCTGAAACTCAAGCCAGATGCAGGAATGCGCATTTTTACATTTTTTTCATTTTTCATCAAATAAATAGGTCTTTTGAACCTATAACTGGCACTATTTGCGGAAAAAGAGCGAAATAAATTTGCGTATGTTATTAAATGGAATAAATTTGTATTCAATAATGACATTTACGTCTAACTCTAAAAATCTTTCACTATGACAAAAAAAGAATTAGTAAATGCAATTGCTGCTGACGCAGGTCTGTCTATTAAAGATGCTGGAAAAGCTCTCAATTCATTCGTTGGAGCTTTCGGAAAAGCAATGAAAAAAGGTCACAGAATTCAACTCCCGGGTATGGGTACCTTCTCAGTAACCAAAAGAAGCGCAAGAGTTGTACGTAATCCACGTACCGGTGCTAAACTGAACGTTCCTGCTAAGAAAGTCGTTAAATTCAAAGCAGCTCCTGCACTCAACAAAGGTCTTTAATCAAACCTGATTTTGATTACTAACCCCGCCATGTGCGGGGTTTTTTTTTGCAACCAAATGCCACTTTTTGATGTTATATAATAAAATGGTAGTGCATTTTTGAAGAATAACCTTTTTATTAATATTTACCGCATTAATTTTTATTGAATGAAACCTTATTTCCCGCTTTCATTTGAAAGTAATACCAGTAAAATGCCGACATTGTCAGCGACGAAAGGATTTTTTACTAAATTTGATTTTAATTAATCCGGTCAAGCGGGAAGTATATGAATTGCATCATTGTTGACGATGATAAATTAAGCTGCAAGCTTCTTGAGGGATTTGTGAATAAATCTGCTTCACTTAACCTGGTCGGAATTTTCAGTGATTCTGTCTCCGCACGCAACGAACTTTCAAAACGACATGATATCGAACTTGTATTCCTCGATATACAGATGCCTGAGATGGACGGCTTCGATTTTATCGGCAGCCTTGAACAGCCACCAAACATAATAGTAGTCTCGGCCAACGAGGAATATGCACTTAAAGCATTTGACTTCAATGTTGTCGATTATCTGCTTAAGCCTGTTACCTATGCCAGGTTTGTTAAAGCAATAGATAAAGCCTCAAAATATTTCTCAAGAAAAGAAGGATCAGCTACCGGCGATGAAGAGATATTCATTAAGAAAGGATCTTCACTTGTCAAGTTAAAGATCAGGGATATAATCTTCGTTGAAGCGCTAGAGAACTATATTACACTAAATACAAGGGAAGAACGCTTTACTATTCACTTTACAATGAAGGCAATCGAAAGCCAGCTCCCTTCAAACGTGTTCATAAGGGTCCACAGGTCATATATTATAAATAAGAGTATGATACAGGCAATCAGGGAAAATTCCCTTGACCTGGTTGTGGGCGACTCCCTTAAAAATATACCGGTGGGTAAATCATTCCGTGATATCCTTCTTAATGATATCAATGTAATGGCCAGGTAAAATCTTCTTTCATCATGCAAACAAACAGGCAACTGTTCCTTAAATACCTGGGACAGACATCCCCTTCACCGATGTTGCTCGAAATCGAAAAGGCAGAAGGTGTCTGGTTGTTCACAAAAGATGGAACAAAATACATTGACCTGATTTCGGGTGTTTCTGTAAGCAACACCGGCCACAGGCATCCTGCGGTAATTAAGGCTCTTACTGACCAGGCTGATATGTACCTTCACCTTATGGTATATGGTGAATATGTCCAGTCTCCACAGGTCCTTTATGCCGAAAAAATTTGTTCACTTCTGCCCGGCAATTTGCACTCGTGCTATTTTGTAAACTCGGGGAGCGAGGCAATAGAAGGTGCTATGAAACTTGCAAAACGATATACGGGGAGAAGCCGTATAATAAGTTTTGTGAATGCCTATCATGGCAGTACCCATGGTGCCCTGAGCATCCAGGGTAGCGAGGTGTATAAAGCTGCCTTCAGACCTCTACTTCCTGATACAGTCACAATACCTTTCAATGATACTGCTTCATTAAGCCTTATTAACAAAGAAACGGCCTGTGTGATAGTCGAACCTGTCCAGGCTGAAGCCGGGGTTATTTACCCAGCAAATGGATTTCTCGATGCCCTTCGGAAAAGATGCGATGAAACAGGTGCACTTCTCGTTTTTGACGAATCTCAGACCGGTTTCGGAAGACTGGGAAGCCCATTTGCATCCACGCTGTTCAAAATAACCCCTGACATAATTGTACTTGCAAAAGCTCTGGGTGGCGGAATGCCTCTTGGCGCTTTTATATCGCGCAATGAAATAATGTCGACACTGTCGTTCGAACCGGTACTTGGCCATATAACAACTTTCGGCGGACACCCTGTATGCTGCGCAACCGGACTTGCTTCACTCGGAGTGATCCTGAACGAGAAGCTCAGCGAATCAGTGCCGGCAAAGTCCAGCCTGTTCAAAAGACTTCTGAAGCATCCGTCAATAAAAGAGATACGCGGGGAGGGGCTGATGTTGGCTCTTGAGACCGGGGATGCTGAACGGGTTAAGTGGATAGTAGCTAATGCACCACGTTTTGGCATAGTTGTTGATTTCTTTCTATTCTGCAGCACTGCGATACGGATTGCTCCACCGCTAACAATAACCGATGATGAGATCCGTTTTGCCTGCAGCCAGCTGACAAGTCTGCTCGACGAAATGATATTGAAAGGAATCTGAAAATGCGAAATCTGGTTAGAATAATACTTTTTCTCCTTACTCTTTCACTGCCTGCAGCAGCACAGCCCGGCAAGGTTCCTGTTTCTCAAAAACTTGATGAACTTTTTTCAAGGATACACCAGAACATTCCTTCTGAAGAAAAAAAAGCTGCAAATGATTCGATAATAAATTTGCTTAAGCCTTATACAGCTTCCGATTCCCTTTTCAGGAGCCGGTTAAAAATTAAAAGCCTTGGTCAGATAACATCTCCTGACAGCCTTGTGAAGATTATTACCTGGAACCTGATCGGGGACGAATTCGTTAACAGCTATTACCTTTTCATTGTAAAACGTGAAGAAAAGTCCGGTGCAGGGAAAGTGATATGGCTTAACGGGGTATTTCACGACAAGGCTCCATCGCTGGATTCTGTATATAACACTAAAACATGGTATGGAGCATTGTATTACGATATAAGGCCTTTTGAATTAAACGGATCAAAACATTATGCTGTCCTTGGAATCGATTTCGGAAATCAGCCTGTCGCACGAAAGGTGATTGACGTGATTACATTTGGAATCAACGATGACTTAAACTTCGGTCTTAAATGTTTCTCTTCGGGGAAAGAGATGCGGAACAGGGTTGTATTTGAGTACTCATCAAAGGTTGTAATGTCGCTTAAATTTAATGGAGATACCCAGATTGTATTTGATCACCTTTCACCCCAGTCGCCCCAGTATACGGGCAACAGGCAGTTCTATGGTCCGGATTTTTCATTCGATTGTTTTGCCCTTGATAACGGTTACTGGAGGTACAGGGCTGATATTGACATTAAGAATAAATAGTGTAAATTGCCTGAGTTCAACAAACCTTTATGGCAAAGGAGATTCAAACATACCTGTTCTGTCTCGACGATCACCGGGGATTCTCTGAAGATATAAGAAAACGTTTTTCAGATATATCCAAATACGTGGTTTCGGTTTCACATAATAAGGAAGATCTTTTGCGTAACCTCACCGGCTTAAGCGATAACAAGTTCTGCAAAGTCGCAATTATCGGTCTTCACGATTCAAAGGAGAATTTTGAAATGGCCGACCGCCTTATCGCCGAGATTAAAAAGATAGATAACCGCACCGGGATAATACTGCTCGCCCCTCCCGATAAGATTGAAGAACTTAAGAAAACGGCAAGAATGAATGTTGACTCGTATGTCCCTAAGAATGCAAATACAATACTGAGGGTTCATAATACAGTCAAAAAGTTAATCAGCGAACACAGCCTGATTAACTTCCGCCGGAGGCGCACTGTATCAACATACATATTGCTTGCATTTATAGTGCTCTCACTGATACTTGGAATTGTTGCCTGGTTCAGGCTGCCAATGTACTTCTGACTTTTTCCTGTTTTTTTTGTCTTGCAATGACTATTTGTCAGTTTTTGACATGCGGCATATTCTTTGATTGGCGTGAGGTGCCAATTAAGTCTAACCAAAATATTTATTGATATGCAACAGGGTAAAATCGGTGTAACCACAGACAACATTTTTCCTATAATCAAAAAGTTCCTTTATTCCGATCACGAGATATTTCTCAGGGAACTGATCTCAAATGCAGTTGATGCAACAAATAAACTTAAAGCACTTTACTCGGCTGGTGAGCTGAAAACTGAACCTGGTGACCTGACAATCAGGGTGACAGTTGACAAGAAAAAGAAAACAATAACAGTTTCAGACAGTGGTATTGGAATGACACAGGAGGAAGCAGATAAATACCTGAACCAGATTGCCTTCTCGAGTGCCAATGAATTTCTTGAGAAATATAAAGATCAGATAAACAATATTATAGGCCATTTTGGCCTAGGGTTCTATTCATCCTTTATGGTCTCCGACAGGGTGGAGGTTGTTACAAAATCCTGGAAGGATGATGCAAAGGCGATCAAATGGAGTTGCGACGGAAGCCCGGAATACTCAATTGAAGAGACTGAGAAAGCCGGAAGGGGTACTGATGTGACTCTTTTCATAGACAAGGAATCAAAGGAATTCCTTGATGAAAATAAGATCGGGGCGCTTCTGAAGAAATATTGCAAATTCCTTCCCGTTGAGATTGCCTTCGGAAAGGAGCAGGAATGGAAAGACGGAAAGTATGTCGATACAGGCAAAGACAAGATCATAAACAATACAAAACCTGCGTGGACAATCAAACCAAGTGAACTTAAGGAGGAAGACTACTCAAAGTTTTACAGGGAACTTTATCCTGCAGGCGATGACCCACTTTTCAATATTCACCTGAATGTAGATTATCCTTTCAAGCTTACAGGTATCCTGTACTTCCCAAAGATCAAGAGCAATTTTGAGATACAGAAGAATAAGATACAGCTATACTGCAACCAGGTTTTTGTAACTGACTCTGTGGAAGGGATTGTACCAGAATTCCTGACGCTTCTTCATGGTGTAATTGATTCCCCTGACATCCCGCTTAACGTATCCAGAAGTTACCTGCAGAGCGACTCCAGTGTCAAGAAGATATCTTCACATATCACAAAGAAGGTAGCCGACAGGCTGAATGATATTTTCAAGAAGAACAGGGAAGAATTTGAAAAGAAATGGGACGACCTAAAGCTTTTCATTGATTTTGGAATGATTACAGAGGAAAAATTTTACGAAAAAGCGTCAAAATTTGCCCTTTTCAAGAACACGGACGGGAAGTATTTTACCTGGGAAGAATATGAGAACCTCGTAAAAGAAAACCAGACAGATAAACACAAGAACCTGATTTACCTGTACTCTACAAACAAAACAGACCAGTATACATATATTGAGAAAGCAAAAGCAAGGGGTTATGATGTATTGCTACTGGATGGTCAGCTTGATATACATCTTGTAAATCATCTTGAAACCAAGCTCAAAGAGACAAGGTTTGTCAGGGTCGATTCTGACGTGATTGACAATCTCATTCAGAAAGAAGACAGGAAGGAACTGGATCTCTCTGCTACAGCGCAGTCTGACCTCAGACATATATTTGAAGGACCTCTTAAATCGCGTGAACATTTCGTTGTAATGGTGGAAGCTCTTGATGAAAATGACGCACCGGTGGTTATAACAAGGTCAGAATTCATGAGGAGGATGAAGGACATGTCAGCAATGGGAGGAGGGATGAGCTTCTACGGTGAACTGCCTGACAGCTATAATCTTGTTCTGAACGGCAAACACCCGCTTATAAAGAGTATTTCTGAAAAAGCGGCAGCTGAATTTGCCTCAAAACTGAAGGACAATACTGAAGAAATCACCCGAATACGTGAGGAAATATCTTTCCTTGAAAAGGAACAGAAGAACAAAAAAGCTGATGAAGTAAGCCAGGTTGAGAAAGATGATCTTGAAAAACTCAGGGATGATCTTGAGGCCAGGGAAAGGGATAGGGCAGAGGTCCTTGAGAAATTCGGCAATGAAAACAACCTTGTGAGACAGGTAATAGACCTTGCCCTTCTTTCAAATAATATGCTAAAGGGAGAAGAACTAAGCCGCTTTGTCTCAAGGAGTGTTGATCTGCTTAAATAGCAGCTGCTACATCATCCTTGCCACTTCAGACTTGATATACTCAATAGCCGTTTTGGTTGGTTCCTTATCAAGTTCCATTACTTTTTCGAGCAACTGCTTGCTGAATTCGAGGGCAGTTGCTTTTTCATTCATAGCCTCGAACTGGGTATTTATGAACCTGAGGGTATTGGATCTTGCATTTTTTACAACTTCCCAGGCCTGCTGGCTCATATAGATCTGCTGCGACAGGTTATGCTCGAATTCGCTCCTTATTGCCGTTAACATTGCAGAATGTAGCTGAGAAGCCGACATTCCCGGTGAGCTTGTCCTGACAAGCAGGGATTCAAGTGATATTCTTTCAAGGAACAGCACTATGCGTTCATATGCCTGGAGCCTTATGGGTGTAATTGTTTTTGTGTTGTTAAGTATTATCTCCTGTCGCCTCTTGTCCTGGTCATTCCTTATCATCCCGCGCATTGTGAAAAAGGCGGCAAGAAAAACCATAAGTGCCGGAACAGTTATCTGTAATATGTCGAGCAGTGTTTCCATTTTAAGAAGTATTAGAATATAAAATTAAGCGAATTAATCCATTTGGCAAGCAGGCAACAGAATCTTGCAATCTTGCAATCATGCAATCTTGCAATCATGCAATCATGCAATCATGCAATCTTGCAAACATACTCCTTCTCCCTCTATGGAGCTCTGTGAAACTCTGTGTAAGTTCTTATACCATCAGTCTTCAATAATTTATATCTCAGTTTTGTATTTAAGTTTAAGTTCCTACATTTGAAACACAAGATTTAAACCGTTATTTATGGAGTACCTGTCAGATCTAGTAAAATCACTTTCAGTTTCCCAGACACTTGCAATGGCCCAGAAGACACGCGAACTTAAAGCGAAGGGAATTGATGTAATAAGTCTCAGCCTTGGAGAACCTGATTTCTTTACACCTGATGATATCAAGGAAGCGGCAAAAAAGGCCATTGACGATAATTATACAACTTATCCGCCTGTACAGGGTTATGCCGACCTCCGGGAGGCAATATCAGCAAAATTTCTGGAGGAGAACGGGCTTAAATATTCACCCGACCAGGTGATTGTATCGGCCGGGGGCAAGCATTCACTTATAAACGTTATCCTCTCAATAGTAAACCCGGGTGAAGAAGTAATAATCCTCGCACCGTACTGGGTCAGTTACTACGACCAGGTTATAATAGCACAGGGCAAACCTGTTATAGTAAGTGCTTCACTTGAGAATGATTTCAAGGTAACTGCAGAACAGATTGAAGCTGCAATCACCCCTAAAACACGACTCATAATCTTCAACTCTCCATCAAACCCGACGGGAATGGTTTACACAAAAGACGAGATGGAGAAAATCGCAAGGGTCATTGAGAAACATGAAGGTCTCTTCATAATCTCAGATGAGATTTATGAGCATATAACCTTTAGTGGTAAGCCTATCAGCATGGCTTCATTCGATTTTATCTACGACAGGGTGATTACAGTGAATGGTGTTTCAAAAGCGTATGCAATGACCGGCTGGAGGATAGGCTACATTGGTGCGCCAATGTGGATAGCAAAAGCTTGCAATAAGCTGCAGGGCCAGTTTACTTCAGGTGTTTGTTCCATTGCCCAGAGGGCAGCATTGGCTGCGATTAAGAGCAGGAGCGACTCGCGCGAAAAAATGAAGCAGGCATTTCTCAGGAGAAGGGATCTCATCTGTTCACTTCTGAAAGATGTCCCCGGATTAAAAGTAAGAGTACCGCAGGGGGCATTCTATGTGATGCCTGATATAAGTTCATATATAGGTAAGAGTGATGGCAACGTTAAAATAAAAGATTCGGATGAACTTGCACTCTTCCTGCTTGATAAGGCCCAGGTTGCTGTTGTAGGAGGTATTGCCTTCGGAGCCCCTGAGTGTATCAGGATATCCTATGCAGCATCAGATGAGAATATTAAGGAAGCCGTGAAGCGGATAAAAGCAGCTCTTGCACTTCTTAAATAAGCTTACTAGTAATTAGCCGCAAGTATTTCGAAGTAAGCTTCGGGATGCCCGCAGGCCGGGCAGTTTTTCAATGCTTTTGTGCCAAAGTGGATATAACCGCATTTACGGCAATACCAGAATACTTTCTCTCCACGTTCAAACACCCTGTTGCCGATTAGATTCTCCAGCAGCTTCCTGTATCTTTCCTCATGGCCCTTCTCAGCATTGCAGATTGCCCTGAATTTCGCAGCTACCTGTGGAAAGCCTTCCTCATCAGCTACCCTGGCAAATTCGGGGTATAATTCATTCCATTCCTCATGTTCACCATCGGCGGCTGCTTCAAGATTATCAGCTGTTTTTAAGGTTTTGCCAGCAGGATAGCTTGCTGATATTTCAACACTGCCGCCCTCGAGGAACCTGAAGAACTGCTTTGCATGACTCTGTTCCTGTGATGCAGTTTCGAGGAAAATAGCCGCGATTTGTTCATAACCTTCATCCTTTGCAACCTTAGCTGCAAATTCATACCTGTTCTTTGCCTGAGATTCACCGGCAAATGCTTTCAACAGATTCTTTTCAGTCCTGCTACCTTTTATACTTTTTTCCATTCCTGCAGAAGGTTATATCGTTATATCGTTATTTCGTTAAAGGTTGTATTAGAGGATCCTTAGAAAGATACACCGGTTACTTGCTCCCTTCCTTCTTCCTTATAAGTTTCTTCTCTTCACCTTTCATAAGTCTTTTAATGTTCTCCCTGTGGGTTACAAGCAGCGCGATTGCGATAACAAAAGAAAAGATTTTGAATACAATTGAATCGGTCGGGTAAAGTGTGAAAAGGAAGACAGGGAAGGCCAGCCCGAAACTCATTGATGCTACAGAAACGATCCCGAAAGCAAAGAATACTACAAGGAATACACCAAGGCATGACAAAGTAAGCAGGGGATGGAGGGCGAGGAGTGTGCCGACTGTAGTTGCAACACCTTTGCCACCCCTGAATCCTGTATATAAAGGGAAAAGGTGACCCAGGATGGCGGCAACACCGCATGCTATCTGCATTCCGATAAGCATGTTACTCCCTTTGTCGGCCAGATGGAGCAGTACAGGAAGGTAAGCTGAAAGTGCTCCTTTGCCTACATCAATCAGAACAACCGGTATTCCGGTTGTCCAGCCAAGAACGCGTATTACATTAGTTGCGCCGGCATTTCCGCTTCCATGTTCCCTTACATCAATGCCATGGAACAGTTTCCCGGCCCATACAGCCGTCGAAATGGATCCAAGAAGGTAACTGGCAATAATTGATACTATGAAAAGAGGCAGGTTCATTTGGAAATGGTTATTTGATTTCTATGGTAACTCATTAATTATTATCAGGCAGACGGACCTGCTGTCACAAGCTTTGAAGTCTCAGGGTTAGATGTGAACCTGCAGAAGTTCGAAATGAACTTCCTTGCAAGGTCTTTTGCAGCTGTATCCCAGTTTTCAGGAGTATCCCATGTTTTCCTGGGATCGAGTAGCGACGGTTTCACACCTTTCAGACCTGAAGGGATCTGCAGGTTGAAAACCGGCAGTGCCTGGAAATCAGCCTTGTCAAGTTCGCCGTTAAGTATAGAATTGATTATTATCCTTGTTGAAGGCAGGTCGATGCGTTTGCCTTTTCCATAAGGGCCACCCATCCAACCTGTATTTACCAGCCATGCTTTCGCATTTTGTGGTTTCATCCTGCGGGTCAGTTCCCTGGCGTAGATAAGGGGATCGAGCATCAGGAAGGCAGCACCGAAGCAGGCAGAGAAAGAAGGGACAGGTTCTTTTATTCCACGTTCGGTTCCTGCTACCTTAGCAGTATACCCGCTGAGGAAATAATACATTGTCTGTTCCTCGTCCAGTCGTGAAACCGGGGGCAGAACACCGAACGCATCAGCCGTAAGGAAGATTACAGTGTTGGCATGACCTGCCCTGGATGCAGGCTTTACAATATTATTAATATGGTATATGGGGTAAGAAACCCTTGTATTCTCTGTTTTTGAGGAATCGTTGAAGTCGATTTCCCCGTCGGGCTTTATTACAAGGTTTTCAAGCAGGGCATCACGCCTGATGGCTGCATAAATGTCCGGTTCATTTTCCTTGCTTAGATTAATACACTTGGCGTAGCAGCCTCCTTCGAAGTTGAAAACGCCATCATCGTCCCATCCGTGTTCATCGTCTCCTACAAGTGCCCTCTCCGGGTCGGTTGAAAGAGTTGTCTTGCCGGTCCCGGACAGGCCGAAGAAGATTGCCACATCACCTTTCTTTCCGACATTGGCTGAACAGTGCATAGAGGCGATACCTTTCAGAGGCAGATAATAATTCATTACAGAGAATATACCTTTTTTCATCTCGCCGCCGTACCATGTTCCGCCTATGACGGCCATCCTGTCTGTGAGGTTGAAAAAGATAAAGTTTTCTGAGTTAAGTCCCTGGATTTTCCAGATCGGGTTTTTTGTTTTTGATGCGTTAAGAACGACAAAGTCGGGTTTGAAATCAACAAGTTCATGCGGCTCGGGCCTTATGAACATATTCTTAACGTAATGAGCCTGCCAGGCCACTTCCATTATAAACCTTACTTTGAGCCTTGTATTCTCGTTTGCACCGCAGTAGCAATCAATTACAAAGAGTTTTTTCCCTGAGAGCTGCCTTACAGCGAGTCCCATTCCATATTCCCAGACTTCATTGCTGATTGGTTTGTTGTCGGATGAGAGGGCCCGTTCTGATTTCCACCAGACTGTATCACGGGAGTTGTCATCAAGTACTACATATTTGTCTTTTGGTGAACGTCCATGAAAAATGCCGGTATCAACGGATACAGCACCGGATTTTGTAACCACTCCTTTCTCATATCCATTGAGAGAGGGTGAGGTTTCCTCTTCAAATAATCGCTGATAATCCGGATTATAGACGATTTCCTTAACGTCTGAGATGCCGTAGGCGGCAAGGTCAGTATGTTTTATCATAGGGTTCCCGGGTTAGGTCAGGGAAGTCAAAGGTATAAAATTGTATCCTGCCAAAATGAAGGCAGTAATAAAAATCATAAAAGGGATAGGGTAAACTGTTTTTTAAGGGTCTTTAAAGTAGGGTTAGTTCAGAGTGAGGTTAATGAGGATCGTCCTCATCTCAGAATTTTAAATGTCATAGGCCATTCCGGCCAAAACGATCAGGTTTGTTTCAAAAATGAGGGTGTGTAAAACACCCTCTTTCTTTTAAATGATATTTCAGATAGGGTATCCCGGTTCTTACCGGTCTTTATTACAGAGTCAGAAAAAAATATACCTGCCGGACAGCAGAGGCAGCCATGAAAAAAAAGTGCGCACCCGGTGCGCACTTTTTTTATATAAAAGGTATGTAATTACTTACCATACTTTACTGATGCCTGTGCAGCAGCAAGACGTGCGATAGGAACACGGTAAGGTGAGCAGCTTACATAGGTGAGTCCTGCCTTGAAGCAGAATTCTACTGAAGCCGGATCGCCACCCTGTTCTCCGCAGATACCAACCTTAAGGTCGGGCCTTGTTGAACGTCCTTTTTCAACAGCCATCTTGATCAGCTGGCCAACACCGTCCTGGTCGATAGTCTGGAACGGGTCTGCACCGAGGATCTTCTTGTCGAGGTAATCGTGGAGGAAAGCTCCCGTATCATCACGGCTGAAACCGAAGGTCATCTGTGTAAGGTCGTTTGTTCCGAATGAGAAGAATTCGGCGGTTTTTGCCATACGGTCGGCGAGGAGGCAAGCGCGTGGTATTTCAATCATAGTACCATATTTGCATTTGATCTCCTTGATTCCGAATTTCTTGCAAATCTCATCATAAACCCTGTCGTACACTTTTCTTGTTGTGTCGAGTTCAGCGACTTCGCATGTAACAGGAACCATGAGCTCAGGAAGCGGTTTCTTACCTTCGTTTGTAAGTTCAACAGCTGCTTCGAACATAGCGCGAATCTGCATTTCTGTGATTTCAGGATAGGTTATACCAAGCCTTACGCCACGGTGGCCCATCATCGGGTTTGATTCGTGGAGAGCCTCACCACGTTTTGCAACATCCTCAGGTTTGATACCAAGTGCTTTTGCAAGCTCAGCCTGTTTTTCTGCACCCTGTGGTACAAATTCGTGAAGCGGCGGGTCGAGAAGCCTGAAAGTAACAGGAAGTCCGTCCATGGCTGCCATGGTGGCTTTCATATCTTTCTTAACAAAAGCATAAAGTTCATCGAGTGCTTTGCGGCGTTCTGCCTCATTTGCACTGAGGATCATCTTCCTGAGAAGGAAGAGAGGCTGCTCAGAACCTTTGCCATAGAACATGTGTTCTGTACGGAAAAGACCAATACCTTCTGCACCGTAGTTACGAGCTACTATAGCATCTTCAGGTGTTTCAGCGTTTGTGCGGACACCCATTTTGCGGTATTTGTCAACTATCTTCATGAAATCCTGGAATCTTGGATTTTCAGAAGCATCCATGAGCTTGAGAGCGCCCATGTAAACATTACCTTTTGTACCGTTAAGTGTAAGGAGGTCGCCTTCCTTGAATACTATGTCGGTACCTGATATTTTAGCTGTTTTTGAAGCGGCGTCAACATGAAGACCTCCGGCACCAACGATGCAACATTTACCCCAGCCACGCGCAACGAGTGCAGCGTGTGATGTCATACCACCTCTTGCTGTAAGGATACCTTCAGCAGCGCGCATACCTTCAACATCCTCAGGGTTGGTCTCTTCGCGGACGAGGATAACCTTTTCACCCTTACGCTGCCATGCAACTGCATCTTCAGCTGTGAAAACAGCTTTTCCAACTGCTGCACCAGGACCAGCGGGCAAACCTTTAACAACAGCATTAACCTTGCTTTCAACAGCCGGGTCGCAGATTGGATGAAGAAGTTCATCAAGCTGTGCAGGTTCAACCCTCATAACAACTGTTTTCTCGTCGATGAGTTTCTCATGAAGCATATCCATTGCCATGTTCAATGCAGCGGTACCGGTTCTTTTTCCAGCCCTGCACTGAAGCATATAGAGAGTTCCTTCCTGGATTGTAAACTCGATATCGAGCATATCGTGGAAAGATTTCTCAAGGATGTCACGGATATTGCAAAGCTCCTTGTAAGTTGCAGGCATTGCTTCCTGCATGCTGTGTAGGTGCTTGTTCTGATCATTTTTTGTTTCATCATTAAGAGGGCTCGGTGTGCGGATACCTGCAACCACGTCTTCACCCTGTGCATTTACAAGCCATTCTCCATAGAAGAGGTTCTCACCTGTTGCCGGGTTACGTGTGAAAGCAACACCAGTGGCTGATGTGTCACCCATGTTACCGAATACCATTGCCTGTACGTTTACAGCAGTTCCCCAATCGTCGGGAATTCCTTCAATTCTCCTGTACGAAACAGCTTTCTTGCCATTCCAGCTTTTGAAAACTGCCATTACACCGCCTTCAAGCTGCGCTTTTGCATCGTCGGGGAAAGGTTTCCCAAGTACTTCCTTAACCTTCTTCTTGAATTCCTCAGCAAGGAATTTAAGCTCATCTGCGCTTATCTCTGTATCTGATTTATATCCTTTTGATTTCTTGAACTCGTCGAGCATTTCATCGAGCTGCTTACGGATGCCTTTACCATCAACAGGCTCAAGACCTTCAGCTTTCTCCATTACAACGTCGGCGTACATCATAATAAGACGACGATATGAGTCCCATACAAACCTCGGGTTATTTGTTTTCTTGAGGAAGCCAGGGATGGTTGCCGTGCAAAGACCAATATTGAGGACTGTATCCATCATACCGGGCATTGACTTACGTGCACCTGAGCGGCATGAAACGAGAAGTGCATTCTCAGGATCGCCATATTTCATTCCCATGATTTTCTCTGTTTCCTTCATTGCATTCCAGACTTCAGGCATAAGATCGGGATGAAGCGTGCAATTGTTTGCATAGTATTCTACGCAAGCTTCGGTTGTGATGGTAAAACCGGCAGGTACCGGAAGACCAAGAAGACACATTTCAGCAAGGTTGGCACCTTTGCCACCGAGCAGGTTCTTCATGTCGGTCTTGCCTTCAGCCTTCTTATTACCAAAGGAGTAAACTCTTTTTACTTTTGACATAATTCAATAATTTGATATTTAACTTAATTCCAAGTTTTTACAAAAACAGGCGCAAAGTTAATGAAAAATCTTAAAAACTGAAATGGGAAAATGAAGGGAAAAAGGCAAAAAAAGAAAGGGGTTGATCTAACCCCTTTCTGCTTATTCTTCAGAGTATTTATAACCAATACTCTCTATGCCGGTCTTTATCTTTATCATGTCGATTGACTTTCCGGAAACTGTGACTTTTCCTGTAGCAAGGTCAACCGTTACGTCTTCAACACCGGCTACCGATTTCACACTGTTCTCAACATTGGCCTTGCAATGATTACACGACATACCGCCAACATGAAAGGTTGTTATTGACGCCGGGTTGAATTCTTTTGATTCTGTTGATTCCATTTTATCTTTTATGAAGTATTTTCTTACATATCCGTTTATTATTAGCAGGAGCAATAGTATTGCTGAACCTGTCATAAGCCAGGCTGGAAGCATCTCATGATGATTATGGTGCATATGACCATAGTGCTCTGAAAGCATGAACCACTCGCGGGGGAGAAAATAGTCTATGAATAAGCCCGACAGCATTGCGCCTGTTACTATCGCAGCGAGGTAGGCAAACAATGATTTCTTTCCAAGGATCTTTCCAATCATAGTGATTGTTGCAGCGTTCGTTGCCGGTCCGGCCATAAGAAGTACAAGCGCTGCTCCCGGAGATAAACCTTTAAGCATAAGAGCTGCCGCCACAGGTACTGATGCTGTTGCGCATATGTACACGGGTATTGCTATAACAAGAATTACAAGCATACCTACAAAACTGTTAGGTATCTTGTCAGCAAAGAAATTATCAGGTACGAAAACCGAGATGAGTGCCGCAATCAGCAGGCCAATCACAAGCCAGTTAGAGATATCCTGGAGGAATTCGATGAATGAGTACCTGAACATTTCCTTTACCTTGGGAATGAAGCCTGAAGGTATCTCGTCTTTTTCATTGTTGACGCTTTCTTCTATGTTTGCGGCTGTCTTGTCTATCTTCCCTGCAAAGAGACCACCAAAGATCCCGGTAAAGAATGCAACTATAGGTCTTATAATTGCAAAAGGCAGACCCAGAAGTGAGTAGGTGACAAAAATTGAGTCAACACCTGTTTGTGGTGTGGATATCAGGAATGAAACAGTTGACGGTTTTGAAGCACCATGCTTGTAGAATGATACGGCTGTGGGTATTACTCCACATGAACAAAGCGGCAGAGGTACACCCAGTAGTGCTGCGTTAAGTATCGAGGTGAAATTATTCTGCCCCATATACTTCCTTACTTTCTTCTTGGGAAATAGCAGGTGAAGAAGTCCCGCAAAAAAGAAGCCAAGGAGCAGGTATGGCGACATCTCCATTAGTATCGACAAAAGCTCAGATCCAAAATTCTTAAGGTAGTCCACTGTAATCTTAATTTAGACCAAATAAATTATGCAAATATAACCGTGATTTTCCTTATATGTTCAAAAAAGCGATAATTATGATCTGGGGTGAAAAAGGATAAGTGTGTCTCTCAGGAAGCTCCTGTCAATATGTGTGTATATCTCGGTTGTAAGAATCGATTCATGTCCAAGCATTTCCTGTACCGCCCTGAGATCGGCACCAGCTTCAACCATGTGTGTGGCGAATGAATGGCGGAATGTGTGAGGCGATATTTTTTTCCTGATTCCTGCTCTTGAAGCAAGGTCTTTAATAATTGTGAAGATCATCACCCTCGTGAGTTTCTTCCCACGCCTGTTGAGAAAAAGGATGTTTTCATCAGTAATTGACGGAAGCAACTTCCTGTCAGCCCTGTAAAGTTCTATTTCCTTGAGCGCCCCGGAACCAATGGGAACAAGTCGCTGTTTATTACCTTTTCCTGTAACCACAACATAACCTTCACCGAAATTGATATCGGTTATACGCAGGTTCACAAGTTCTGAAACTCTCAGCCCAGCACCGTAAAGGGTCTCGATTATTGCCTTGTTCCTGTGACCTTCAGGTTTGCTGAGATCAATTGCTCCTATTATCCTGTCGATCTCGGCAACAGAAAGAACTTCGGGCAGTTTAAGCCCTGTTTTTGGCGACTCAATAAGTGAGGATGGATTCTCTGTTACTGCACCTTCTATAAGCAGGTACCTGAAAAATGCCCTGATACCTGACAGGACCCTCGACTGAGTCCTGGCATTCGCAGTTTCTGAATTGTACCAGGCCAGAAAATCTTTAAGATCATTGTATGAAACATCTGCAGGTGCTGTGGATCTGCCATCTTCCGAGCAGAACTTCTCAAGTTTTGACACATCATTTAGGTATGCTTCAATGCTGTTGGGAGAAAGTGATTTCTCAAGCCTGAGATAGATCTCAAAATCTTTTAATGCCTCCTTCCAGGTTAGTTTCATGCAGCATTCCTTCTCATCCAAAGGTATGAAAAGAGAAGAGAATCTGGTTTTTTTTGCTGATATTTACAGGCAGACGTTGCAAGCTTCAGGGAGTAAAAAATGAAAATACAGATTATTAACGGGCCTAACCTTAACCTGCTGGGTAAGAGAGAGCCTGAAAAGTATGGGACAGAATCGTTCGATGACTACCTGTCATCGTTGAAGAAACTGTTCCCTGGTGTTAAAATCGACTATTTCCAGTCGAATGTTGAAGGTGAACTTATTAATAAGATCCACCAGACGGGATTTGAATATACCGGCATCATCCTGAATGCCGGGGGCTATACACATACTTCAGTATCAATTGCCGACGCAGTTGCTGCTGTAAGTGCCCCGGTGGTGGAGGTGCATATTACAAATATTGCTGCCAGGGAAAGTTTCAGGCATACAAGTATTGTCGGCCGATACTGCACCGGCAGTGTCATAGGTCTCGGGCTTTTTGGTTACAAGCTGGCAATAGAGGCTATAATTCATATTGCAAACGAATCACTGCACGAGGATGAACAGGAAAAGGACTAAGATCGTAGCAACAATATCGTCAAAAAGATGTGATCCTGCATTCATAAAACAATTGTATGAAGCAGGAATGAACGTAATAAGGATCAATTCAGCACACCTTGGAATTGATGAAGCCCTTGTTATAATAAGGAATACAAGATCAGTCTCCGACAGGATTGCAATACTTATTGATACAAAGGGCCCGGAGATACGCACAACAATCTGCGATAATCCTGTTGAGCTTAAAAAGGGTTCAACTGTCAGATTAACAGGAGATCCGGGGAAAAAAACCGAAGCGGGCAACATTTTTGTCACCTATGCTGATTTTGCAGACAATGTGCCACTTGGCTCACTTGTTCTTTTTGATGATGGCGAGATCGAGATAAGGGTTGATAAAAAGGAAGGAAACAGCCTTATTTGCACAGTTGAGAACGATGGCACACTTGGTTCGAGGAAGAGCGTAAATGTTCCGGGGGTAAAAATTAACCTTCCTTCACTCACGGATAAGGACAGGAAGTTCATTAAAATGGCAATAGATGAAGACCTTGATTTTATTGCCCATTCATTTGTAAGGAACAGGCAGGATGTACTTGACGTACAGGCACTGCTTGACGAGGCCGGCAGCCAGATCAAGATAATAGCAAAAATAGAGAACCAGGAGGGCGTAGATAATATCGATGAGATTCTGGAATCTGTTTATGGCATAATGGTAGCCAGGGGCGATCTTGCTATCGAGGTACCCTATGAAAAGATTCCCGGGGTTCAGAGAATGATTATTAATAAATGCATTCACAGCAGGAAGCCTGTAATTGTTGCCACCCAGATGCTGCATTCAATGATCACCAACCCGCGTCCTACAAGGGCTGAAGTAAGTGATATAGCAAGTGCCATCTATTCCCAGACCGATGCAATTATGCTTAGCGGAGAAACTGCAAATGGCAAATACCCGGTTGAAGCAGTTCAGACGATGGCAAAAGTTGCTCTCGAAGTTGAGAACAACAAGGATCCTTATCTCGAGATACCCACAGGAGATGTTTCAGGTGAGATTTCGGCTTACCTCTCCAAGGTGGCAGTAAAGACATCAATCAGGATAGGGGCAAGGGGTATAATCGCAGATACAACTGACGGGAGAAGCATTAGGGCAATGGCTTCATACAGGGGCAGGAATCTTATTCTTGCCCAGTGTTACAAGCAACGGGCAATGCGTGAACTGGCCCTTTCATACGGGGTGTATGCAGATTCGCAGGAGCAGAGAAAATCAGTTGATGAGTTTATTCATATTGCGTTGAGCAAGCTCACAGTTGCACATTTTATGCGTGACGATGACATTATTGTTGTCCTTGCCGGTAACTTCAGCGGTGGATCCGGGTTTTCATTTATTGAAGTGGGAACAGTAAGCTACCTCCGCGACAGGGTTAATATCTTTGGATGATTAGTGCTGTGGTCTGATTTTTGTGGTGATTATTGCCTGAAGTTATGTATAAGATAATCCTCCTTGCCTTTGTGTTTTTCTCTCATCCGGTACATGAGACGATGCTTTCTTTGGAGTATTCGAAGGAAAATAAGGAGTTCACAGGTTATCTTAAAGCCAACTACGCTGAACTCAGGTTTGATTATAGTTTTTTTTCGGGTGATGAATCAGAACCTGATCTGATTAACGGAGGCAAAGTACCCAATGATAAGCTTGAGACATATTTGAACAACCGGATAAGTGTAATTGCCGGAAAGAATAAACTGAAAGGTACAGTAAAAGCTGCGTCTCTTTCAGATGATGATATTCTTGTTACAATCAGTTTCCCGCTTGATCATACTGCAAGATCTTATACGATAGGAAATTCAATACTTGCAGATGTTCATCGCGACCAGTCAAATCTTCTTATCTTCAAGGCTGGTGAAACTGAAGAGGGAGTTAAGCTGACTTCCTCGCAAAGAGAGCATACTTTTGTTGTTTCAAAATAGAGGAATCTGAACTGATAAAATGAAGAAAATTTCACTACTGTTATTACTGAGTCTGAGTTTCAATTCGCTCTTTGCAACACACAACAGGGCAGGGGAGATCACTTATGTTCAGTTGTCTGCACTTACTTACGAGATAACAATAACTACCTTCACATATACCCTGAGTTACGCCGACCGCCCAACCCTTAATATTGAATGGGGTGATAATTCAACCTCTGTAGCCCCGAGGATTGATGAAATATACCTTCCAAACTACTACAGGAAGAATGTTTACAAAGTTCAGCATACTTTCCCGGGACCGGGTGTTTATGCAATTGTCGTCCAGGATCCGAACAGGAATTATGGCGTACAAAACATACCAAATTCAGTCAACGTGGTGTTTTCAATAAGGACCATACTGATTGTGAATCCATCAATGGGAATGGACAAGACGCCTGTCCTTCTTAATCCGCCTTACGACAAAGCCGCCCTGGGGCATCTTTTCATTCATAACCCGGCTGCGTATGACCCCGATGGTGACAGCCTTTCCTACAAGCTTACAGTTTGTACCAGGGATGATGGAAGGCCAATAGAGAATTATACATTTCCACCGGCAACAAACAGGTTTTATGTTGACTCTGTAAGCGGTGACCTGATATGGGATACCCCGGCAGATACAGGTAAGTATAATGTTGCAATGGAGATACAGGAATGGAGGAATAAAACAAAAATCGGCATAGTGGTAAGGGATATGCAGATAGAGGTATACCGGACAAAAAACAATCCTCCGGTTAACGGACCGCTTAAAAACCTTTGTGTTGAAGCAGGAGATACAGTTGATTTTCTTGTTACTGCAACCGACAAGGATAATGACCACATTGCACTTAAATCACAGTCAGGTGTTTTTCTTCTTGGAAGCTGTTCCGCAACATTCACTAAGGTTGATTCAATTGCCGGGTTTGCATCATCACGTTTCAGGTGGATAACCTGTCATGAGAGTGTCAGGAACCAGCCTTATGATATTATTATAAAATCGGAGGATGACAATTCTGATCTTAAGCTTTTTGATATTGACAACCTTAAGATAAAGGTGCTTGGACCTTCGCCTGAACTTGTTTCAGCAACCCCGGAAGGTAAGTTCATAAGGCTTAACTGGAAGAACTACGGCACTTCAGCAATATCTGGTTTCAGCATTTACAGGAGGGAAAGCGCTTCAAGTTTTAAACCCGATTCATGCACAGCGGGTATACCGCTCAGCACCGGGTTTATTAAGATTGGCTATACAGGAGGGAGTTCCTCACTTTCATTTGTTGATACAGACAATGGAAACGGCCTCCAGTTCGGGAAAGAATATACCTACAGGATTGTGGCAGTATATCCTAACGGGACTGAAAGCAAAGCTTCAAACGAGGTCTATTCAACACTTGTATCAGGAGTACCTGTGATCAGGAATGTAAGTGTAAACACAACCGACCTTGTAAACGGATCTGTCTACCTGTGCTGGAAGAAGCCAGATCACCTTGATACAATTCCTGCCATGGGTCCGTATAAGTACAAAATTTACAGGGCCGAGGGAACTGATGGTACAGCATATCAGCCTATTAAATTCATTTCAACTACCGATCTGAATGATACAACTTTCACTGATACACTCCTTAATACAGCTACAAAGGCTTACATATACAGGATCGAACTGCACCAGGTAACAGCAGTTGACTCTTTCAGGATCGGTGAACCATCTTACGCTTCATCAGTATTTCTCAGTATCACCCCTGGCGACAGGAAGGCAAGGCTTTCAATAAAGCGGAATGTGCCATGGATAAACAGCAATTATGACATATTCAGGTATAACCAGCCACTGGCAAAATGGGATTCAATAGGTACTACCGACCTTCTTAATTTTACTGATACAGGTCTTGTGAATAACCCGGCCGTGCCGTATAAATATTATGTAAGATCGAAAGGGGCTTACCAGAAAGCGGAATTGCCTTCAAACCTTATAAACTTTTCACAGGCAGATACTGTCAGTCCCATGGATAATGAGCCACCATGTGCCCCTGTAATTACAGTTTCAACCCAGTGCGACAGCCTGTATAATATGGTCAGGTGGAACATTTCAGACCCTGAATGCATGAAAGATGTAGAAGGATACAAAATATATTATAAGCAAACGACAACTGAAAACCTGGCCCTTCTTACAACTATTACAGATAAGAACATACACCAGTATAAACATGAACCAGGTGAGGTAATAGCGGCATGCTATGCGGTATCAGCTTATGATCATAATGGAAATGAGAGTGTTAAATCAGTTATGATATGTGTGGATTCCTGCAATTTCTATGAAATCCCGAATGTCTTCACACCTAATGGTGACGGGATAAACGATTACCTGGTTGCCAAATCATCTGGTCTCGTTGAAAAGGTGGATTTCAGGCTGTTCAACAGGAATGGAATGGAACTTTTCAGGACAAGCGAACCGAAGATTAACTGGGACGGGACATTCAAAAGCAAAATTGTATCACCTGGAGTTTATTTTTACCAGTGTGATGTCTTCGAAAGAAGGATAACGGGCCTGGAGACATTCCATCTCTCAGGTTTTGTGCATGTGATAACGGAGAAAGGGGCGAAGGTAACTCCCGAGCCAACGAAAAAATAGGTTAAAGGAATGAGAAGATATATTTCATACCTGGTTTTGCTAATGGTGCCATTGTGCCTTTCAGCCCAGGATTCCTACGAGCTTCTGCTTAAGGCAAAATCACTGGCAGACAGGGGCAGGCTCCCTGAACTAATAAGCTTCCTGTCGGGTCAGCCGGCAAGTGCCACAGATTTCAGGCTTAAGCTGATGCTTGCTGATGCTAAAATGAATTCGGGAAATTACCTCGGTGCGGAGGCTGATTACAGGGATGCTGAAAAGCTGATGGCTGGTTCGGGTCAGTATGGCCTTGCCAGGATATCTGCCCTGAAGGGAGATGTCAGATCTTCTTTATATCACCTTGATAAGAATATTGCGTCACAGTTCAGAAAAAGCGAGAAAGAAATTATGCTCGATCCAGCCTTCTCGGTGCTTGAGAATACCAGTGAATGGAGAGCATTCTGGAAAACTGAAAGGTACAATGCCAACGACATGAGAGTGTCAGATATAGAGTATAACCTCAGTTCCGGAAACAAGGAGGATGCACTGAGGATGGTACAGGATATGAAGTCGATGTATCCAGGTGATGAAAAGACCTTATTTGTCACGGCTCTGGCACTTGAATTCCAGCAGAAATACCAGGAAGCTGCAGCAATACTTATAAAGCTTACTGAAACAAGCTTCAATGAAACATGGTTAAGGGCTCTTGCACGGGTTCAGACCGAATCGGCGAATTACCCTGGGGCTTCTGACACATATTCAAAGCTTATTTCCGCCAATGTTGTTGATCCTTCGCTGTTTATAAGAAGGGCTGAATGCTTCAGGAAGACTGGAGAAACAGACAAGGCAAGGACAGATATTGATAAATACCTTTCGCTTTATCCAGAGAGCCAGGAAGCATTGAGTTTTGCAGGAAGGCTTGAAGCTGAGAACGGCAACAGCCTTAAGGCAATGGAATATTATTCCGAAAATCTTAAGCTTCACCCCGCAAATCCCCAGAACTATGTTGACAGGGCCAACATTTACTATATGTCAAAATCGTGGGAAAATGCTATAAGCGATTACGCAATGGCACTTGATCTGAAGCCTGATAATCCTGATGCCTGGCTGAATAAAGGGATCTCCCTTCTTAACAAGGGCAATACTGAGGATGCCTGTCACGATTTCAGGAAGGCTCTCTCACTGGGAAATAAGAAAGCGGCTTCCTATATAAGCAGCAATTGCATTAAATAAATCCGGGCAGAGCTTACTATCTTATGTGCTTAAGGATCCTGTCGTACAGATCCTGCGGCTTAAATGGCTTTAGCACATAATCATTTATATTCAGGTCCTCAATCTTGTCGTGACTTTCCGACATTATTGCCGCAGTAAGGGCGATAATCGGCATGTTTTTTATTCTTGGGACAGTTGAGTTCCTTATTATCCTGCTTGCTTCTATGCCATCGAGTATAGGCATATGGAGGTCCATAAGCACAAGATCAAAATCTTCCTTCTCGATCATCTCAAGGGCAAGCTGTCCGTTCTCGGCATGGCTGACGTTCACTCCCCAACCTGTGAGGAACCTGCTCGCAACAAAGAAGTTAATCTTGTTATCTTCGGCTACAAGTATTTTCTTGCCTTCAAGTGCACGGAAGGTCTCAGTCTTGTCAGAGACGGTGCCTGATGTTCTCGATTCCGGAATACCGAATGAAAGGCTGAATATGAACGATGAACCTTTATCAGGTGAACTTTCTACATGTATCTCACCGCCCTGCAGTTCAACAAGTTTCTTGCATATTGCAAGGCCGAGCCCTGTGCCACCGAATCTGCGTGTTGTATCGGCGGAAGCCTGGGTAAAGCTCTCAAAAATCTCTCCTTGTTTGTCACGGGGAATTCCAATGCCACTGTCAGTCACAGTGAACTGAATCCTTGAAAGGTTATTCGTTCTTTCCAGTTCTTCAACTTTCACGGAAATTCCACCCTTAAGAGTGAATTTGAGGGCATTTGAAAGAAGGTTTGAAAGTATCTGGTTAAGCCTTATCTGGTCTCCTGTAACCTCAGACGGAACATTTTTCCCCTGTGTAATTTTAAACTCAAGTTTCTTCTCGTTGGCCCGTAAGGAATATGAACGTTTTATCTCGTCGATAAAATCTGAAAGGTTGAACTGCGTCTGTTCGAATACAATCTTACCAGATTCCATTTTATTGTAATCGAGTACATCGTTTACGAGCGACATTAGGTGATTTGCAGAAAACCTGAGTGTTTTTATAAGGTCAACCTGGTCTTCGTTGGGGTTAGACTGCATAAGCAGGTTGGCTATGCCGATTACCTCGTTCAGCGGAGTCCTTATCTCATGACTCATTGTTGACATGAAGAGCTGTTTCGACTGTGCTGCCTCCTCGGCTTTCTGTCTTGCAACAATAAGGTTATCAAGCATTGCCCTTTTATGAATAGCAACAGCTATCTGGTTTGCAATGAACTCAAGCATGTACAGGTCTTCCTGCGAAAACTTCATCTCGCTGTTATAGTCCTGCATGCACATTACACCGATAATTTCATTATCAACCCGCATAGGAACCCCCATCCATATTTTGCATGGAGTGCCTACAAGATCGATCTCACCCGACTCTTCCATCTGCTTCATGTCTTCCTCGCGAAGCAGGACAGAGCGGTTGTGATTAATTACCCAGCCTGTTATTGTTCCCTGGGCAGGTATCTCATTGAAGTCATCCTTCTCATCGGAGAAGAATGGGAGGGAAAGCACCTTTGTCTCCTTATCGTAGAGTACGATATAGAAGTTGTTTGTATCCCATATCTTGTTCAGTTCATCTACAATCTTCGGGTAGATGTCATGGATGTCGAACTGCTGCAGGGTTGCTGTTGAGATATTATAGAGTATCTCCTGGATTATGGAGGCTTTCCTCTCGGAAGTAATATCCCTGAAGATACCTATCAATGCAACCGTGACATCACTTGTCACAACACTCGAAGTAATGAGGTTTACATGGATGGCCTGGCCGGATTTGTTTTTCCTTATGGTCTGCAGAGTAGCTTTTCCTTTCGAGATTGCTATGTTATCAAGTTCCTCGGCCTGGTCTTTCAGATCATCGGGAACAATAAGGTCATCTATATATTTCCCGACAGCCTCGTCGAAAGTATAGCCAAAAAGGTTTGTGAACTCCTTGTTTATGATCGCTATCTTTCCTGGTATATCTGTAAGTACAATTGCTTCAGGAGTTGAATCGATAAGGTGTTCAAGGAAGGCTTTTTCACGGATTACCTGCTCTTCATTTTTCTTTTGTTCGGAGATTTCTGTGATAATACCCCTGTAGCCGGTAAGCTTTTCTTCACTGAAGATACCGAATGTGTGAGTTATTATCGGGACCTCAGTTCCATCCTTCTTTTTTGCCTTGTATTCGTTGTTTATGCTCTGGTTCTGGTAGTTGATCAATGCAAGGTTCTCTGTTGCCCTTTTTAACTCCGCGGGAGGAAACAGGTCAGAAATATGAACTCCTTTCTTCATCTCCTCCGGTGTAAAGCCAAAGTACTTAAGACCTTCAGAGTTGGCGTAGACCAGATTACCGGTGAGATCAATTTCGAATATCATCTCCGGCAAAGTACTTGCTATGGTTCTGAACAGGCTGTCGTTCAGATTATTGGATGGCTTGCTTTCTTTTGAGCTGCCTGGTTCCCAGGTAATAAGGATATCCCTGTTTGATAGGAGGAATCCCATGTAGTAACCCTCTGAATCGTCGCCTGAAACTGATGCTGCAAGTTTATGAGGTTCGCCTGTGATCCTGATATGATTAAGGAGTTCAACAAACTTCGGTTTCTTTCCGAGAGGGGTATCGTCAACATTCCTGTCAACGACCCTGTCGCGCGTTATATACTCAACATCCTCAGCCTTGTAGTTTACATCCTTAATGTAGTATTTGTTGTCGGCCGAGATGTTTATTAAGATCAGGTAGGTATTTACAGTCTCGAAAATGTCAGTGAGGATTGTATCGGCACCTGTTTTTATAGTGGTATCTGAAAGCGACTTTACAGCACTGTATGTAGTTAGCATAAACAGCTCGTCGCCCTGTATGATAGTTTCAACAGAAAAGAGAAATGGTTTTACATCCCCATTTTTCATTTTCAGGTTCACAGGGAAATCAGAGATCTTCCTGAAGCGTGTAAGCAGTCTCAGGTATTTATTTGAGTATTCGATATCGGCAAACACCTGTATATCATCGGGAGTGAGCCCGATAATCTCATCACGTGTGTACCCCAGTGTATTCAGGAATGCATCATTGACATCTACATAAGCACCTGTCCGCCTGTTACTGATAGCCATAAGCTGCGGAGCCATATTAAACACTCTTATGGCAATTTCCCCGGCATTGAACTGGTGATCAATTGAGCCTTCCTCGGTAATTGATTCTTCTTTTCTGCCCCTTTTCAGAAATTTGAAGAGATCTGTTTTATCCCCTTTCCCTGTCATAATTCAGGTTTATCCTGTTTAAAAATAATAAATTAAATGTAATGAGTTGTCGGAATTATGCGAGTTTCAATGTTTCTTAATATTATTTATGATTTTTTTACCCTTTGTTGACTTGAAAAAAGCACAGTATTCACGTATTCCGCAATTATCACAAAGCGGTCTTCGAGCCATGCATACATACCTGCCATGGAGTATAAGCCAGTGATGCGCATGGTGCATAAGTTCGCCCGGTATGTTTTCTGTAAGCATCATTTCAGCTTCAAGCGGAGTTTTTGCGCCCGGTGCAAGGCCAATCCGCCTTGATACCCTCAAAACATGAGTATCAACAGCCATCACAGGCTTGCTGTATATTACAGATGCAATTACATTGGCCGTTTTTCTTCCGACACCGGGGAGTTTCATGAGTTCATCGCGTTCAGAAGGAACAACACCACCGAATTTCGATGCTAACATCTTCGCCATCCCTGACAGATGCTTTGACTTGTTATTCGGATATGAGCAGGATTTGATATACGGAAAAATCTCTTCGGGTGTTGCTTTTGCCATGGACGCAGCATCCGGAAAGGCCTTCAGCAATGCAGGTGTGATCATGTTTACCCGCTTATCAGTACACTGCGCCGATAATATTACAGCTACAATGAGCTCAAAAGGATCGCCGTAAAATAACTCGGTCTCGGGTACGGGACCATGCTCCCTGAAGTAATCTATAACTTTAGTGTATCTCTCCTTCCGTGTCATCTGTTTATCAAAAACGGGACAATTTACAATTTTTATGATCTCAAATCATCGCCTGCTTATGTTTAGCATCCAGAAAATGGAGCAGCTGTTATGGGATAGCTGCCGGATTTTTTATCTTTAGCATCAAAATGAACGAGTTTTGAAGAAGATAACCGTTAATACAGGCTCTCACAGGTCAGATGTTTATACTGGTTTATCCTGGAAAGAATCAGCGGGTATGATTGATGCAGGTAACACTGTAATAATCACGGATGAGAATGTATTTGGTCTTTACGGAAGTGAATTCCCTTCATGCCCGGTATTAATTATTAAACCGGGTGAAAAGAGCAAAAGCCTCTCAACAATAGAGGATCTGTCACAGAAACTTCTTTCAGCCGGGATAGATCGTAAAGGGTTTATCCTTGGAATAGGAGGAGGTGTTGTTTGTGATATCTCAGGATTCCTTGCGTCGATATTTTTGAGGGGCATAAGGTTCGGGTTTGTTTCAACGAGCCTTTTGTCGCAGGTTGATGCCAGCGTTGGAGGTAAGAACGGTGTAAACCTGAATTCGGTGAAGAATATTATTGGAACTTTCACCCAGCCCGAATTCGTAATCTGCGACCAGGCAATGCTTGCAACCCTTCCTGCTGACGAATACCTGTCAGGACTTGCAGAACTCGTGAAGACAGGGGCAATAATGAGCCGGGATTTATTGAAAAAAATTTCGGATAACAAGGAAAGAATTCTCTCGAGGGACATAAGACTAATGGAAGAACTTGTGCATGAATCTGTGCGATTGAAAGCTGAAGTTGTCTCGGAGGATGAAAAGGAAAAGGGCAGGAGGATGATCCTGAACTTCGGCCATACATTCGGTCATGCTATTGAAGCCATTACAGGAATGAAGCATGGCCTTGCAGTTGCCGCAGGCATGGAAATCGCCACGAAGATATCTGTAAATGAAGGCCTTCTTGAAAAAGATCAGGCAGATTTACTTATAATGCTACTGCATGAGCTCGGGATGATATTGCCTTATGAAATCACAAATGAAAAACTTGGTCAGGTACTGAGGAGCGACAAGAAAAAAAGCGGCGATTCAATATCATTTGTTTTGCTTGAGGCAACAGGCAGGGCAGTTGTTAAGAAGATGCCATTTGATAAGCTGATGAAATATTATATAAATACAAGGTAGTAAATGAAAGCCGTTGCACTCGGGGGAAAAATTGCGGGGAATGTTATCGCACCTACTTCAAAGAGTGCAATGCAGAGATATATTGCAGCAGCGTTGCTTGCAGAAGGAAGGTCTGAAATATCTGCTCACTCAATGTGCGATGATTCGGAGGCTGCCCTTGGAATTGCAAAAGCCCTTGGAGCAGAGGTTGAAATCTCAGGCAGTACAGTAAGAATCAAGGGAGGCTTAAACCCTGCAGTAAATTCAATTTTTTGCGGTGAATCAGGGCTGTCTGCAAGGATGTTCACACCTATTGCTGCCCTTCACAGCAGGGAAATATCACTTAATGGGAAAGGCTCTATTCTCAAACGCCCCCTCGACATGGTTGAAAAGCCTTTATCCATGCTCGGTGTTAAGGTAACATCAAATAATGGTTTGCTTCCTCTTACGGTTAAAGGTCCGCTTAAAGGGGGAGAGGTATTTGCCGACGGATCTCTAAGTTCACAATTCATTACAGGGCTCCTGATGGCATTGCCGGTTGCTGAAAATGACAGCAGTCTTACTGTTTCGGACCTTGTCAGCAGGCCATATATTGACCTGACCCTGAGTGTACTTAATGAGTTTGGTATAAAGGTCGTTAATAACAATTACCGGAATTTTGTGATCAGGGGACGGCAAAAGTACAATCCGGGTTCCTACATCGCAGAGGGTGACTGGTCGGGCGCTGCGTTTCTCATGGTCCTTGCCGCTATAGGCGGTGAAGCTGAAATAAGCGGACTGAACAGCAGTTCCACACAGGCTGACAAGGCTGTACTTGATGCACTTATGGCTTCTGGTGCTGATGTTAGCCATTCTGGTGATTCATATAAGATAAAGGGTGGTAAGCTAAGGAGCTTTGAATTCAATGTATCAGAATGCCCCGACCTTGCACCCCCGCTTGCAGTACTTGCACTTGCCTGCCCCGGCACCAGTCTTCTGAAAGGCACTGAAAGACTTGCTGCGAAGGAAAGTGACAGGGGAAAAGCTCTCGAGATGACCCTCAGCGGTATTGGCGGGAAGCTTGTAAACCATGGATCTTATATCGAAATTCATGGAGGAACAAGGCTAAAAGGAGGGGCCGCTTCATCATTTAATGATCACAGGATTGCAATGGCCCTTGCAGTTGCATCGGTACTTTCAGACAATGAAGTTGTAATTGAAGGTTTTGAATCGATTAACAAATCATATCCGGGTTTTGCCGAGGATTTTAAAGGGCTTGGCGGAAGGATAGAAACAGAATAATCAGCTATGAACACATTCGGAAGAATTTTCAGGGTTTCGATCTTCGGGGAATCACACGGACAGGCAATTGGAGCCGTAATTGACGGCTGCCCTCCGGGCATTGCAATTGATAGCAGCGATTTCCTTCCTGATCTTGACAGGAGAAGAAGCGGAAGAAAGGGCACCACCCCGAGGAAGGAAGCAGATGCCCCTGAAATCCTGAGCGGAGTATATAACGGGAAGAGTACCGGTGCACCTATCACTGTAATTTCGAGAAACCTGAATGTGGATTCCTCTTCATATGATAACAACAGGAATGTTCCGCGTCCGGGTCATGCAGATTACACTGCCATGTACAAATACCTTGGTAATACCGATCTGAGGGGCGGCGGGCACTTCTCAGGAAGGATAACATGGGGGCTTGTATGTGCGGGTGTTATTGCAAAGAAGATTATTGCACCTGCAGGTGTGAGTGCTGTACTTGCAGAAGCAGGGGGATCTGCTGATATCGAGAAAGCAGTTGCCGAGGCCCTGGCTGCCAAAGACAGTATAGGCGGAATAATTGAATGCAGGGTAACAAATCCTCCAAAAGGTGCCGGTGAACCATTTTTCTATTCAGCGGAGTCAGCGATAAGCCAGGCAATATTCTCAGTGCCTGCAATCAAAGGCGTTGAGTTTGGGTCAGGTTTCAGGGCACCCTACATGAAAGGCTCGGAGCACAATGATTCATTTATTGATTCATCAGGGAAAACCCTCACTAACAACGCCGGAGGCATTAATGGCGGAATAACAAACGGGAACGAGATATTCCTCAGGGTCGCCGTTAAACCGACCTCTTCAATAGGCATTGAGCAGGATTCATTCGATTTCTTGGAGAATAAGATGACTAAAATTCAGGTGGAGGGGCGCCATGATACCTGTATAGCACTAAGAATACCCGTTATTATAGAAGCAGCTGTTGCTGTGGCACTTGCCGACCTGTACCTTATTGACAGGGGTATTTCCGACAGGTAAAGTAATGTGATTACCAGATCAGACGGTTAAGGGATTATTTCAATCCGATCCTCAGGATCCTTGTTGTTTTGTCAGTTATACTGAACCTGTTGTCTAACCTGTCGCCGAGAATCCAGGTTATATTACCTTCAGACTCCATTACAAGTTTCTTTTCCTTCTCATCAATAGAGTATTTCCTGTCAATGAAATAATCTGATAGTTTTTTACGTGACTTCATCCCAAGAGGGCAGAACCAGTCGCCGGGGGCAACACTCCTTATTATAAGCGGAAATTTAACTTTCCCGGCATCGAGGCAGGCGATTCCCGGTGAACCTGGTATTTTGAAATCGGGTGACATATTGAGAAGTACTGCTTCACTGATAAAATCAATATCATTCAGTTCCTTTAAGGACCTTGCTACGATGTATACTTCTGCAGAAGCTCCTGCAGGGGTGATTATTATCTCCCCCCGGCTCCTGATAAGTCGCCATGAACCTGTGAACAGCATGCTTCCGGAGCGGCCTTTAATAAGTTTCTCAAGGTCACGAACCTGGCCTGAAGAGATCCCGAAGGGTCTGAATAATTCAAAAAGGATTGTATTCCTGAAAGGGAGATCAGGTACTTCCTTAATTTTGAATACATAATTTTCTCCACGCCTTGAAAGGGCTTTTTCCTTAAGCGGGTCCATTATAGAAGCAATCATTCCGCTTATTTCCGAAAGGCGTTCTGCAGTTTCAGTAATTGTCAGGTCAAAAGAGGGGTTTATCTCCCGGAAAACAGGTATTACAGTATGCCGGATCTTATTCCTTGTATATTTTACATCAGCATTTGTCCTGTCTTCCCTGTAGATTATCCCATTAGTGGCTGCATACTCTGATATTGCCGCGCGGGAGGCAAAAAGCAATGGTCTCAGTAGCTTTTTGTGCAGGGATCTCATCCCTGTAAGTCCCGCGAGGCCTGTCCCTCTTGTAAGATTTATAAGGAAGGTTTCAACATTATCATTCATGTTGTGTGCGAGGGCAATGAAATCACAGCCATTTGACTCGCGTATCTCTTCAAACCACCTGTATCTGAGTTCACGGGCGGCCATCTGTATTGAAATGCCTTTTTCCCCTGCAAAACCTGTTGTGTCAAATCTTACAGAGAAGAATGGAATATTGTTTATTTCAGCGTAGTTCCTTACAAACTCTTCATCGCTATCAGACTCTTCTCCCCGCAGTGAAAAGTTACAGTGTGCTATTGCAGCATTGTAGCCCGATTCTTTTAACAGGTGAGACATTACCATCGAATCAATACCTCCGCTGACGGCCATAAGTATCCGGTGCTTTTCCCGGACAATTCCGCATGCTGCAAGATATTTCTGGAATTCCTCTTTCATTTCACTGATCTTCAGCAAAAATAAAAAAAGGTATCCTCATGGAGGATACCCCTTGTATTAAAAGTAACAGAAAATTATTTTTTTGAAAGATATTCAGCTACACCTTCCTGGGTTGCCTTCATGGCTTTGTCACCCTTGTGCCAGTCTGCAGGGCATACCTCGCCATTCTGCTCAAAGAACTGGAGAGCGTCAACCATCCTGAGTGTTTCAGCAACACTTCTTCCCAGAGGCATGTCATTCACGGTCTGATGCCTTACAAGACCTTCCTTGTCAATAAGGAAGAGCCCCCTGTAAGCCATAGGTGAGCCGTTAAACTGGATATCACCGGTTTCACTGTAGTCGTAGTTTCCTGCGAGTACATCGTAGTTTTCAGATATTGTTTTTGAAAGATCGGATACAAGAGGATATTTGACACCCTTGATGCCACCATCTTTAGGTTCGGTCTGGAGCCACTTCCAGTGTGAGAAGTGAGAATCAACGGAACAGCCAACAACTGCAACATTTCTTGATTCGAATTCTTTCATTTTATCCTGGAAGGCTATAAGTTCAGTCGGGCAGACGAATGTAAAGTCAGCAGGATAGAAAAAGAATACAACATATTTCTTACCAATATACTGGTCGAGAGAAAAATTTTCTTTGATCTCGCCTCCGTTTACAACTGCTGTAGCGGAGAACGACGGGGCTTTTTTTCCAACTAATACTGCCATAGTTTCTGTTTTATTAATTATTGTAAGTAGAAATTCGATTCACATTCATTAGACAAAGTTATATGAAATTTGTTCAATTACCTGTAGGGTATCATTGCAGGCGGCCCGGGGTCAAATGTGTTAGGCCTTAGCATCTGTTCCGACGATGCATTTACATGAGAGAGCCTTGAATAATCGGGTGCGTCAGGGAAAAAGCCTATCCTGACCTGGAATGTGTTGAAAACAAAGTTGTTGTTTCTTATCCTGACACCGAAGCCAATGCCTGAAAGGAAGGAGCCATCATCAATTTCCCTTTTAGTACCTGCCAGTGCGGCAAGATCAGCGAAGCCGAAGACGGCTATCCTGAATCCAAGATAGTTTACAGGGGTGAACAGTACTGATTCAAGGCTTATCCTGAGGCGCTGGCGTGCCCTAAGCGAATCATTCCTGAAACCTGTAAATCCATTATCACGTGCAACAGACAGGTATTCATCATAATATCTTACAAATCCACCTGTAAATCCAATGGTTATAAAGTTCCTCAATCTTGATGCGCCAAGTATCGACAGGTTTGAAACGAACATCAGCCTGGAATTAATAACTGCCTGCTCAGGTTCGCCGCTTCTGAGAAAAGATCCGACACCTGCGGAAAACTGGAAATATCCCAGGGATGGAATCGACCATCCTGAAGACAGGTCGGCAGCCATATAAGCCCTGTTTTTGAATTCATTCCTTTCCATCCCGGCAGTAAACCTTACCAGGCCTCCGTAAGGCATATCTTCAGTTCTCCCATATCCATATATCATACTTGTTTTATAGAACTTCTGTCTTGAATAGGAAATGGATCCGAGCAGTATTGCCTTTTTCTGAAGAGTATAGTATGAGTCGGGACTAATTTCAGGTCTTTCATAAATATTATCGTCAATATACCTTACCCCGGTGATGACCCTTGAGACCGACGCCCTGTCAACCAGAAAGGCTCTTTCAATCCAGTAATCCTGGTAATTATAATAAAGAGGATGCGGTACAGGCAGCGTATCAAGATCTTCCGATGTAAACATCTGCCTTATTGTTATCCCGCCTGCATACTTTGTCTCTGAACTCACAAGGTCCCTGCTTGCTGCAACTGAATAAGACCTTCTTCCGAGGCCATTATAGTACGCAAATGTGAGGTTAACAAATGACTTTTTGATGTTATTTAGATAATATGATAAACCTATCCCGGGTGAGTCGCTGGTGTTAGTAGAGTAGGGGACTTCAATTTTAAGTTCATGCCCGCTGCCGAAGATGTTTTTATCATATAGCCAGAATGATCCTTTTGTAGGACTCCTGAAAGTATAGTTACCACCAATGGAGTAGGTGTCTTTCGTGATAACTACTATATCCGCTTCTTCCGAGGATACGGGAACAATTAAAATCCTTGCATCATCAATGTATTGCAACTGTCTCAGTATCCTTTCATTATCAGCCATTTTGAGCGGTGTTATCGAGTCGCCCTCACTGAAAAGCAGGTTTTTCCTTATAATGTTCTCCCTGGTATTTATGTGAGAGCCATTAAGGTATTTCTCAATTCCATTCGGGTTATTATAACCCGGGTTGTCGAGGCTGGTACCGAACACATCCAGTCTCTGGACGCTTATTTTCCTTATTCTAATGCCATTAAACGACCTGAACCTGTCGTCGCTCTTGTCAACGATCCTTGTCCTGCTTAATGTATCGGGCCTTACAATAACCAGGTCAACAAGCGCTTTTGTGAAGTGGCTGTGGGATGCCCTTGTTTTAAGTGAATCGTAAAAAGTCTCTGTTCGCCTGTCTCCGGATATTTTTTTACGGATGAGATTGTCGGGGATTCTTATTATGGTATCGTGAGAGATGAAGTATTTGATTTCATTCATCATTATATATGAACCCTTAACGATCTTTGTCGAGTCCTGGATAACGGGTCCCTGTGAATATGAAATTGAAAAATAGCACGAGAGTACCAGGAAAATAAACGGCCTGATAATCCTCCTGCCGGTGTTGATTCTAAAAGACATCAGGTCTTGTTCGAGTTGGCGACAAGAACATCATCTGAGTTGAACTGGAAACCAAGTCGTTTGCCGGTAATGACCTTTGAATGCTGTATTTTGGCTTCAGCCTGGCCTACAGTGGCAATCTTAACAGTGTCGTATGGCGGGACGAGGAGGTCGAATTCGAGGGCATACTGGACAGCTGTCAGTATTATGTTCTGAAGGGCATCTTTCCCGATTTCCTCGTTCCCGTAGTTTGAGAAGAGCATGCCCATCTGGCGTTTTCCTTCTACAAAATACTGGTTTTCATGATTTATGAAGATCCTTGCTATGAGGTAGCCAAGGTCATCAAGGCGCGAGTATTTGAATGAATCGGCCAGATAGTTGTATATGTTTATTATTCCGGAGTAGGCATTATACTTGTTTTTTTGAATATAGGGTGATTTCCAGGCCGGGTGTTCCCTGTCGAACTGGAAAATATTCGAGTGCATAGTGAAGAGGAGGATATCCCCGGCTACCTTTATCTGGGCGTCGAAGCTGCTTCTGTCTGTATACTCAAGCCTGATCCTGTTATCTGTGCCGGCAAGGCTGACATTCATCTCTTTTGAGAGGTTCTTCAGAATGTCCTTAACAATAGTAAAAGAGTGATATGTATTATCGTATACCTTTTGTTTGAGAAGTGATTTCTCCTTGAGAGTGGAGATAATCTGCGATTTTTTCTCATCAGCTGCGCACATCAGAACTGTATTTGTTGATTAGAGCAACTAAAGTAAGAATAATAAATGAAAAACAGGCCCAGGGAAAAAAATATCATCACCCCGGCCACTGGTGTGGTTACGGGGTGAGGAATATTGTTTTAATAGGACCTTGCAAAAAGTACTCTTCTTTTTGAAGGTCTTCCTGAATATATGCACTTGCCCTCTTCTTCGGGCGAATCAAACGGGATTACGCGTATAGTGGCTTTTGTTTCTTCCTTTATACGGTTTTCAGTTTCTGGAGTGCCATCCCAGTGAGCGAGTATGAATCCGCCCTGGTCATCCAGAACTTTTTTGAAATCGCTCCAGGTATCCACCCTGAATGTATTCTCTTCCCTGAACCTGAGAGCCTTTGCAAGCATGTTGCCCTGTATGTCTTTCATAAGGTCCCTGACATAACCAGTAATGCCTTCAACAGGCACAGTAAGTTTTTCCAGGGTGTCACGACGGCAAACCTCCGTGGTTCCGTTTTCGAGATCACGCGGGCCTATGGCAAGCCTTACAGGTACACCTTTAAGTTCATAGTCGGCAAATTTCCAGCCGGGCTTATGTGTCTCCCTGTTATCATATTTAACAGAATAACCTTCATCTTCAAGGGATTGCTTAATTTTCCCTGCAACAGCTGATATTGCTGCAAGCTGTTCATCCGTTTTATATATCGGAATTATCACAACCTGGATAGGAGCAAGTTTCGGTGGCAGCACAAGACCGTTGTTATCAGCATGTGCCATTATAAGGGCACCCATCAGCCTTGTAGAAACACCCCACGAAGTAGCCCATACATAATCAAGTTTTCCTGTCTTATCTGTAAACTGAACATCAAATGCTTTTGCAAAGTTCTGACCCAGGAAATGGCTTGTTCCTGCCTGAAGGGCTTTCCCATCCTGCATCAGGGCTTCAATTGCATATGTGTCAATTGCACCTGCAAACCTTTCGTTTTCAGATTTGTAACCTTTTATCACAGGTATGGCCATCGACTTCTCGGCAAATCCGGCGTAAAGATCAACTATTTTAAGAGTCTCCTCGACCGCCTCTTCAGATGTTGCGTGGGCAGTATGTCCTTCCTGCCACAGGAATTCTGCCGTTCTCAGGAATAGCCTGGTCCTCATTTCCCATCTTACAACATTAGCCCACTGGTTGATAAGTATCGGGAGATCCCTGTAAGACTGTATCCAGTTTTTATAGGAATTCCAGATTATTGTTTCAGAGGTAGGCCTTATTATGAGTTCTTCCTCAAGTTTTGCATCAGAATCAACAACTATTCCTTTACCGTCAGGATCATTCTTAAGCCTGTAATGTGTTACAACGGCGCATTCCTTGGCAAACCCTTCAACATGAGCCGCTTCACGACTAAAAAACGATTTCGGGATGAAAAGCGGGAAATATGCGTTTACATGACCGGTCTGCTTAAACAGCCTGTCGAGCTCTGCCTGTATCTTCTCCCAAATGGCATATCCGTAAGGCTTAATAACCATACATCCCCTTACTGCAGAATTCTCTGCAAGATCAGCCTTGATTACCAGGTCGTTATACCATTGGGAATAATTCTCATCCCTGTTTGTTAAAAACTTTGCCATTTGATTTGGTATAGTATTTGTTTTATTACTATTAATTAACTTTGGATGGCAAAAATAGATAAAAACTATAATTTAAAAAACCGGGAGGTGAGTCATGAAAGCTAAACTATACATAGTATTATTAAGTGCGATAATACTTCCGGCTATACCGGCAGGTGCACAGATGGCAGACTCAAGGGACTTTCGGGGAGGTGAAGTTGTGAGGACCAGTTATAATCACGACTTTTTCTACGCTTCCAGGATAAACAGGTTCCACAGGTCGTATTCATCGTTCAGCTACTACTCACCGGTGTTTACCGATACTTACTGGTACACATACAGTCCATACTCATGGGGAGTAAGCATTTACGGCGGAAGAGTAGGATTTGGAATTGGCTATAATGCATATTATCCCATTTATGACAGCTGGGATTATGACTGGGGCTATTCTTCATGGGGTGGAAGCTATTACTGGGGCTATACACCTTATTACTACAGCGGCTGGTACTCACCCGTGGTTGTAAACATCAACATAGGAAGGTGGTCACCGCGCCATTACTACAGCTGGGATAATCACAATTATTATAATAACAGCTATTACTTCGGGAACAGGGAATACAATAATTATAACAATTACTATAATAACCAGGGTTACCAGAATTCATACCGGAGGAACAGGCCTTCAACCGGATCAAATTCGGGTACGAACTATAATGACAGGAACAATTACAGCAATAACAATGGTGGAAACCAGGGCAACCAGGGCGGTCAGTATAACAGGAGAGGGAACCCAGGCGATGTGAACAACGGGAACAACCGCGATAATGTGAACAATAACAGGGACAGGGATAAGTCAAATAACGGCTTACACCTAGGTGAAACAAGGAGAAACACCAACCCGTCAAATGAAGGAGGAAGTAACACAAATACCGGAAACCGTGGAAATCATAACAACGTAAACCCGGGCAATAACCAGAACAACGGTAACCAGGGCAATAACCAGAACAACGGCAACCAGGGCAATAACCAGAACAACGGCAACCAGGGCAATAACCAGAACAACGGTAATCATGGTAACCAGAACAACAGTAACCCAGGTAATAACCAGAATAACGGAAACCAGGGCAATAATGGCAATAACCAGGGAAACCATGGTGTAAACAACAACGTTAACCAGGGCAGCTACCAGAACAATAGCAGGTATAACAATAGTGTTAACCGCACTAATAATGATAACAGGGTCTATAACAGTAACCAGCAGAGGAACAACAATCAGAACAGCAGTAATATAAGGCAGTCTTACGGCAACAGGTCGGAAAACAGGAACAACGTAGTTACAAACCAGTCATCTTCCGGGATCAGGAGCAATAACAGTTCAAATATAAACAGGGGTGGAAATACGGGTTCCGGAAACAGGTCTTCTGTTCAGAGATCAGGTTCTTCCTCAGGTTCTTCCAGGTCCGGTTCAGGTAATACAGGCACGAAGTCAGGAACGACAAAGAACAGCACTTCAAACGAAAAAAACAGGAGGTGAGTTCATATAATCAACCTCATATAGTAAAAGAGGATCTGTTTTACGAACAGATCCTTTTGTGTTTCTGGTATCAAAAAATTGTTAAATTTGTCTTAGCCTGAAAAAGTTTAAGAAATTAAAATTGGTTTTGGTATAATATTTGTTCCTGATTTATAAAAACCAAGGGGAGGTATAAAATGAAAGCAATTCTTTACATATCAATTCCGGCACTGTTCCTGGCAAGTTCATGTGCTACAAGCGGTTTCCGGCTTGGAGGGGAATATGACGATCTGTATTACTCATCATCCGACAAAGAAACTGTTACTCAATCAGTTGTAGGGAATGAGAATACAAAAACCCAGGTCAATACGGTTGAGTCGAATAAGTTTTTCGACAACGCTTATGCTCAGGACACGCTTTACTCAGATAACTATAACGACCAGGTCGATATAGATCATTCACAGTATTACGCCAAGGATAACAGTCCGTTTGAATATGCCGATGATTATACCTATTCAAACAGGCTTTACAGGTTTTATGACAGCTACCTGTATCCATACTGGAGAAGTCCGTTTTATTCTTCTCCCTGGTATAGCCCGTTCGATTACTGGGATCCTTTCTACAGCGGATTCTATGGTGGCTATTATGGCGGGATGTGGTCGTTCGGACTTAATTATGGCTTTGGTTACCCGTACTGGGGCGGATACTACGGTGGTTACTGGCCATATTACGGCGGTGGATACTATGGATACAACAACTATTATGGATATGGTTACCCGGGACGTAATGATTATTCAACAGCTTCTTTAGGCAGGCGCGAACGTTACAGTACAGTATCTAATAATTACAGCTCCATATTGCCTTCCAGGAAATCTGCTTACCAGGGTAGTTCAGGGTACACAGGCAATCGCAGAACCGAAAGCACCTCAGGTACAAATAACACATCAACAAGGAGAAGCAGTGCAACTGGTGGCAGCACTTTAACTAACCAGTCATCAGTTTACAGGTCAGGCACATCCGGTAATGGTATGAGGAGGGAGAGCAATGTAAACAGCTCAATAAACAACCGTCCTGAATACAGGAATTCAACAAGACCGTATACACCAAGCTATAACAATCCGCGTATGAGCGAAAGACCTTCATACAATAACAGCAGGGTGCAGAATAATACATATTCGAATTCAAACCGTTACGGAACCAACAGGTCTTCTGAAGGGTCATACAATTCAGGTGTGAGAAACAATTCATCGAATTATTTCAACTCATCAAGGGGTAATTCTTCATACTCAAATGTCCGTTCAGGTAATAATACACCTTCAAGTTCCGGAAGCTATTCAGCTCCTTCACGCAGAAGCTTTGACGGCGGATCAAGTTATTCTTCAGGTTCCAGGTCATCATCCGGCTCTTCATACTCATCCAGCGGAAGGTCGGGTGGCAGCAGCTCATATAGTGGTGGAGGCGGTTTCTCAGGCGGATCATCGGGAGGCAGCAGCAGCAGTAGCGGCGGCGGAAGATCCGGTGGTGGCGGCGGCGGCGGCTCCAGGAGGTAATAATCAGTAAAATTTTTATGGTCCCTGACAACATTTCACCAAGGAATGAAAGGGACCCTTATATAAAATCTAAAAAAATGAAAAGGTATATACTTTCAGCTCTTGCAGTTCTTTCAATGATCTCAGGCACCTATGCCCAGAACGTTGATGATGCTCTGCGATATTCACAGGTTTTCTATAACGGATCAGCAAGAACAATGGCAATGGGTAATGCATTTACAAGCCTTGGAGCAGATCTGTCAGCAATAAGCCTTAACCCGGCAGGAACAGGTATGTTCAGATCAATGGAATTTACAATTACACCTCAGCTTAACTATTTCAAGAGTTCTGCTGCCTGGAACGGTTATAAGGCCACAGATTCGAAATATGTCTTTAATATGCCGCAGATAGGTATCGTTGCACCGCTTATTTCAAATGAAAGCGGAAGCGGTCTCAGGAGTCTCAATATTGCTTATTCCTATAACGTGCTTGCCAGCTATAACAACAATACAACCATTACCGGCGTAAGCAACAACAGCTCAATGGCAGATATGTGGGCAAGGATCTCGGATGGGATACATTATACAAACCTTTCAGGAGGAGCCGGAATTGCATATGACGCATGGGTAATGGATACCATAGCAGGTTCCGGAGGCTCATCTTACGGAACTATTTTTTCTCACTACGGCGACAGCCTTTATTCAACTTACGGACAGACAATAAACAGGATTATAACGGATGAAGGTTATAAGGCTGAACATGCATTTTCAATTGGAGCAAACTTCGGTGACAAACTATATATAGGGGCAACATTCGGTCTGGGTGTTATACATTATACAGGACATTATACTCATTCCGAAAGTGATAACAATAACGTGATTTACGACTTCAAAAACTTCGCGTATACTGATCATCTGCAGGCTGACGGGAAAGGCTTTGCACTGAAAATTGGTGCAGTATTCCGTCCCATTGATGCACTCAGGATAGGTTTTGCATTCCATGCACCTGTAGCTTACAGGATGCACGAGTATTACTTTGACAATATTGCCTCGTCATTCGATAATTTAGATAAATATACCTCTTCAAATGATCCAATGAGGTACGACTACACACTGTCAACACCAATGAGAATAGAAGCAGGTGCTTCCCTGCAGCTTGCCAAGTTTATGATATTGAGTGCCGATTATGAGTATGTGAATTACACTACCGCAAAATTCAGCAGGGCAAGCGATGCTTATGATTACCAGAATGAGAACCAGTCTATCAACACAATACTTGGAAGTTCAAATAACCTCAGGTTTGGTGCTGAAATCAGGCTTAGTTCACTTTACCTCAGGGGCGGTTACGGACTTTATGGGTCAGCTTTCGCAAAAGGAGAAGCCAATGAAAAATCGAATTACAACGCATTATCCTGCGGTGTCGGGTTCAGGCAGAACAATTTATATCTGGACCTGGGCGTATCGAGGCTTACAAACAAGATGGAATACTATATGTACGACGACCCGGGTTATCTTGCCCCGTCAGCTATTGAAACTGCAAGAAATACAATCGCCGTTACGATAGGAATGAAATTCTAATAAAGGCTGTTTAAAGATCCGGATTCAGCAGGAACAGGCTGTCTTCTTTAATATTCCTGCTGCATCAGGACCAGTATTGAATATCAGGTCAAGGATACTCAGACCCGGCATAAATCCAAACCTGTCGGAAAACACCTGTATATATTGCGCAAAACTGAATGCTTGCTTTTCCAGGGGTTTCTTTGGCGAGATCAAATACCTGAAATCGCCTGTTTCTGAGACTGGTTTCCTGAAACTGCTTGTAGGGATCACAGGTGTTTCAATACCAAGAATTTTCAAAATTTCTGAAAGGGCCAGTGAATTCAGATCTATAAGACGATCATGCTTCCCCTCAATAATTTTCCTTATCCTGTCGTAATAGAAATCGAAATAAGGGGCTGCCCTGTATGATGATTCAATTGCCCCTGTATGCACTTCACGCCATCTCCTGGAATAATCGATACCAACCTCACTGACTGAGATTTTGCGGAAAGACCCTTCGAGTACAGGAATGGAGAGCGATAGCATGCCATTTGCAGAAGCTATCTGGCACCTGTTACGGTAGCTCTGTTTAAGATAATTCTCATGATGTTCAATTAAAATCCTGTCTGCAGTACTAATCAGCCAGATATAATGCAGTGGAGGAAAGTAGGCTGTCGACAGGAGATAGTCTTTTCCGTTCATTTCATCCTGTTGATCATACTCGCTGAAAAGCCTGCCCCGAAGCCATTATCAATATTTACGACAGTTACCCCGGACGAGCAGCTAGTAAGCATTGCAAGCAGGGCTGAAATTCCGCCGAAGTTGGCACCATAACCCACGCTTGTCGGAACTGCTATTACCGGGACATCAACAAGTCCGCCAACGACACTTGCAAGTGCTCCTTCCATGCCGGCAATAACCACCACAACCCTGCAGTTCTTAATCTCCGGAAGCTTATCAACCAGCCTGTGTATGCCAGCCACACCTGCATCATAGATCCTTACAACATCATTGCCAAGCAGTTCTGCAGTTACAGCTGCTTCTTCGGCTACCGGAATGTCTGATGTACCGGCAGTAATTATGCCGATTTTTGTTTTTGGTTTGTCAGGTTTCTTTTTGCTTATGCTTATTATCCTGGCTTCAGGATAGTATACGGCTTCAGGGACAACCTTCTTCACTGCGTTGAACATCTGTTTATCGGCACGTGTTCCGAAGGTATTGGTTTCCCTCTCGGCCATTATCTTAAAAATGCTTGTTACCTGTTCAACGGTTTTGCCTGCACAATATACTATTTCAGGATAGCCGGTTCTCACCTGGCGATGATGATCTATCCTGGCAAATCCCAGGTCTGAATAGGGGAAATATTTCAGCTCATCAAGTGCCTTTTCGACGCTAAGCTTTCCTCCCTTAATGTCTTTAAGCAGTTTCTCAAGTTCCTTCTTGTTCATGATGCTTTCCTTCAGGATTCATACTACCGGTACGGTAACCTTCAAGGTCCAAAGATATGAATCTGAATCCTATTTTCTTAAGGTTTTCGATGATCTGGTCACGGTGGGGATCATTTACTATCCTTCCAAGATAGCCGGGCATGCATTCTATCCTCGCGATATCACCGTGTATCCTGACCCTGGCACCAAAGAATCCTTTTTCAAAAAGGTATTGTTCTGCCTGTTCTATTTTACGGAGATCATTGTCTGTAACAACTGTATCGTAAGGTATTCTTGTGAGAAAGCATGCATTTGAGGGCTTATCCCAGGTCTCGAGACCTGCACTTTCTGATGCATGCCTGATATCATTCTTTGTAAGACCGGCTTCCTGCAACGGGCTCCTTACAGCCATTTCCTTCAATGCCTTTATTCCTGGTCTGAAATCAAGAAAATCATCTGCATTTGTGCCGTCTGCAACAAAATTATAGTTGTTGTCGGCTGCATATTTCCTTATTGCACCGAAAAGTTCCTTCTTGCAGAGGTAACATCTCTCAACAGGATTATGTCTTATCGACTCAGGGAACGGCACCTCAATCACTGAGTGATCAATTGAATGAGCCGTGCAGAATTCCCTTGCTTCGTTGATCTCCCTGCCAGGGACATAAGGTGTTGTTATTGTAAGTGCGGCAAACCTGACTTTCTTAAGTTTTGATGCGCGGTGAACAAGAAAAGTGCTGTCGACTCCACCCGAAAAGGCGACAACGAATGATGACATATCTGTTAATATTCTATCAAGCTCTTTTAGTTTTTTATCCATTATGTTTTTCCTTTTTACTGTAGTATACTGCCATTATCTCATCATTCACAGCCCTGGCAGTCAGGCCTGTTTCTTTTGCAATTCTCCTGCATTCATCAGCCTCCGGCTTAAAAGTAATTTCCCTGCCTTTATATGAAGATCTCTTGAATTTGACAGCACCAAATTTTGTGTCTACTGTTATTAACTCCCTTACAAGCGTCTCTTTCCTGAAGGGGAAGGTTCTTATCCCGAGTGTTGTTGTTTCAAGGAAAAGTATTTCCCTGAGCCTGCCTGCCTTGCCGGATTCGCAAATAACGCTCAGTTTTATCCCCGGTCTCCCTTTCTTCATAAGTATTGATGTCAGAAACACGTCAGATGCACCTTCCGAGAAGAGTCTTTCACTGGCATGCTCATATAGTTCCGGGTTCATATCGTCGATGTTGCATTCAAGGAGAACAGCATCATGACCAGCTTCAGGATTTGATTCTGTCTCGCCAAGAAAGACTCTAAGAATATTTGGTACCTCCCTGTGTTCCTTATGCCCGATACCATGACCGGTTTTATTGATTTTAAAATTCATTGCAGATCCGAACTCCTTACCTAAGGTGGCAAGAATTGCTGCTCCTGTTGGAGTCGTAGCCTCGAAATCAACGCCATTTATTTTAACAGGAAGCTTCCTTAGTATACTGGCAGTTGCAGGAGCAGGTACCGGCAGTCTGCCGTGTTCGCATTTTACTGTACCACCACCCAGTTCAATTTCTGAAACATGAACCTCATCAACACCAAGAGCGTGAAAACATATTGCAGCACCTGTTATGTCGATAATTGAATCAATTGCTCCGACTTCATGGAAGTGAATTTTCTCGACTGTGGTTCCATGGACTTCAGCTTCAGCTTCTGCAAGCCGCCTGAAAATATTCATGGTAAGTGATTTCACACCCGGCTCAAGGCCTGACTTACTGACAATTTTATCAATATCAGAAAGATGCCTGTGGTGATGTTCGTGCCTTGTTTGTTTCACAGTAACCATGGTTCCACCCAGTCCATGTCTCTGGGCTTTTTCAACAATAATTTTCCAGCCGTCAAGATTCAGCTTGTCAAGTTCGGACTTCAGGTATTTTTCATCAACACCAAGGTCGATCATTGCCCCGAGATTCATATCTCCGCTTATCCCTGAGAAACAGTCGTAATAAAGTACTTTCATAAAAATATTCAGTGAGGGTGGTCACATAACTAAAATAGAAAACAATTAAAATCAGATAAAGTTACTACATACAAAATTAAAATTTGTTAAAGCTTCATAAATAGCCTGTGCTGATACTCCCGGAACTTGCCATTTGAAAATAAAAAATGTACTTTTCGATTTCATTTTACAATATGAAAATATGAAAAGAAGGGACTTTCTAAAAAACTCTGTCGGAGCAGGAATTGCAGCCGGCGCAGCATTCAGGATTGGTGCCTATGACGACATATTCAAAGCTCCGGCAGCTTCTTTAAATTATGACCTTGTTGCTATTATGGGAGGAATGCCGGATGCCATGTTCGACCTTGGCATACAGGAACTTGGTGGAATGGGTGCCTTTGTAAAAAAAGGCCAGAAAGTTCTTGTTAAACCGAACATAGGGTGGGACAGGACACCCGATTATGCTGCAAACACAAACCCGGCTCTTGTTAAGAGAATAATAGAGCATTGTTTCAGGGCAGGGGCAAAGGAAGTTTATGTTTTTGATCATACATGTGACCAATGGTCAAGCTGCTACAAAAATTCAGGTATAGAAAAAGCAGCAAAAGACGCAGGAGCAAAAGTTGTTCCCGGCAACTCAGAGAGCTACTACCAGGAGATAACAATCCCGGGGGCAAAAATACTTAAGACAGCCAAGGTGCATCAGCTCCTTCTCGAAACAGAAGTTTTTATTAATGTACCTGTAATCAAGGATCACAGCTCTACAAGGCTGACAGGAGCCTTAAAAGGAATGATGGGAGTAGTCTGGGACAGGGAATACTGGCACAGGAATGATCTTCACCAGTGTATTGCCGATTATGCGATGTATTCACGTAAGCCTTCACTCAATATTCTTGATTGTTATAATGTTATGACAAAAAACGGTCCGCAGGGCGTGTCAAAGCAGGATGTTGCAAACCTCCAGTCCCAGATTATTACAGCGGACTGGGTCGCAGGAGACGCTGCAGCTGCTAAAATGCTTAAAATTGACCCGGCTTCAATAGATTATATCCAGATAGCTTCCGGAATGGGAACCGGAAAAATGAATCTTGAGTCGCTTAATATAAAGAGGATTAAAATGTAATCCTCCAATGAGGTCTCCAGCTCTCAGGATTATCAGAATTTTATTTGCTGCAGGGATGCTTGTTCTTGTTTCCCTGCTTTTCATTGATATTAGGCATATCATTCCCGAAAAGCTGACCAATTGTATCCTGTTTCTGCAGTTCGTTCCTTCAGCTGTGAAATTCATTTCTGCAGGAGTTGCCGCCTCAGTTGGTTTCCTTGTGATAATCTCCCTTACGATGCTCACCGGGAGGAGTTATTGTTCATTCCTTTGTCCGCTTGGAATCTTCCAGGATGTTTTTAACCGTACCGGTGGACTATTCAGGCGAAAACTCAGGAGATTCAGGTACACGAAAGCCCATGATATTCTAAGGTATTCAGTTCTTGCAATTACACTTGTCCTAACAATGTTTTCTGGTCTTACACTCCTTAATTTCCTGGATCCTTATTCAGTGTTTGGACGGACCATTACATATTTCGGAAAGCCTGTTACAGAAATAGGGAATAACCTTCTTGCCTCTGTATTTACGAAACTGGATATATATACATTCGTTCATACACCTGTAAAGGTATTTGCGGTATCTGTATACATAATTCCTGCAGTATTTCTTATTACAGTTGCTGTAATGTCAATCATTAAGGGGAGACTTTACTGCAACACACTTTGCCCGGTCGGGACTTTCCTTGGTCTGTTGTCAAAAGCGTCGTTGCTTAAGATAAGAATGGATAAGGTGACTTGCACAAGGTGCGGCAGGTGCTCAGCTGCCTGTAAATCTTCCTGCATTGACTTCATGAATAAAGAGATTGATAGTTCAAGATGCGTGACCTGTTTCAACTGCCTTGAAAGCTGTCCGGACGGTGCTATCAAATATACATTCCCGGATATCAAAAGGAAGACTGAACCGGATAACGGGACCCATGATTCTTCAAAAAGGAAGGTTATTCTCACCACACTGCTTTTTCTGACAGGCGCCCGCAGTATTATGAAGGGTCAGACTAATAATGTCCCTGTCCCTAAAAAACGGTCGACGGTTAAGGAGGACAGGAGCATACCAGTTTCTCCTCCCGGATCGATAAGTCACGATCATTTTAAATCGAATTGCACAGCATGCTCACTCTGCATCAGTCAGTGTCCAAACAATGTACTTGTACCTTCATTCAGGGAGTTCGGACTTGGATCACTGATGCAGCCAAGGATGGATTTCAGGTCAGGATTTTGCGCTTATGAGTGCACCAGGTGTATACAGGTATGCCCTACAGGCGCAATGATGCCCCTCATAATAGAAGCCAAAAAGCTGACCCAGATCGGCAAGGCCAGGTTCATAAAGGAAAACTGCATTGTAAATACCGAGAAGACTGCATGTGGTGCATGTTCGGAGGCCTGCCCGACAAAGGCAGTACATATGATCCCTTTCAGCGGGAGGCTGGTTATCCCGGAAACCAATGATGATATCTGTATTGGGTGCGGACACTGTGAAAATGCCTGTCCTACAGTGCCTTTTAAAGCCATTTATGTCATTGGCAATACTGTCCACCAGGCTGCAAAAAAACCGGTTAACACCCAGACAGATCTGAAAAAGCCTGAAGAGTTCCCGTTCTGAAGGCCTGTCTAAAGTCATTATTTAATTCCAATTTTTTTCAGAAATTTAAGCTATGAAAACTACACATATTGAGCACATAGGAATTGCTGTAAGCAATCTCGAACAATCTATTAAATACTACGAAGAGGTTCTTGGCCTTGAATGCTACAAAACCGAGGAAGTGGCTGACCAGAAAGTACGGACTGCATTTTTCATGATCGGAGGCACTAAACTGGAACTGCTGGAATCCACAGATCCGGATGGACCTGTCGCAAAGTTCATTGAGAAGAAAGGAGAAGGAATACATCATATAGCCTTTGCAGTAGAGAACCTTGGTGACAGCCTGAAGGAAGTCGAATCTAAAGGGATTAAACTGATTGACACAGCACCAAGGAAAGGTGCAGACGGGATGAAAATAGGTTTCCTACATCCGAAGTCAACCTTCGGGGTTCTTACAGAATTTTGTGAAGGCGAATAATTTCTAAAACCAAAACTGTTGCCATGGACAGAATTGCAAAAGCCGGGAATTCGGGACCTAAAGTAAGGTCAGATTGTGAAATTACTTTGGAACTCCGGGATTCAGGAGGGGTCACAATAGACCTGAAATCAAAAGTGAAAGCCCTTTATGGTGATTCGATCCTGTCTCAATGCAGGCAGATACTTGAATACTTCAGTATCGGGAATGCGCTGGTTACAATAATTGACAGCGGTGCTCTTCCTTTTGTCATAAGCGCCAGGATGGAAGCCGTTATAAAGAAGCTGACAGGCAGCACAAAGGATTTCCTTCCTGAACAGGTAAACGATACAGACTTTTCAACCGCTAAGGACAGGTTCAGATTTTCAAGGCTCTACCTGCCAGGAAATAATCCCAGCCTTATGATAAATGCCGGGCTCCATTCAGCCGATGGACTTATTTTTGACCTTGAGGACTCAGTGGCTCCCGACAGAAAATATGAAGCAAGGTTACTCGTGCGAAATGCCCTCAGGCAGATCGATTTCTGCGGGTCGGAGAGGATGGTAAGGATAAATCAGGGTGACACCGGACTTGAAGATCTGAAAGTTGTTATTCCGCAGAATGTAAATCTGATTCTCCTTCCAAAATGTGAAAATGGTGACCAGGTTAAGAGAGTTGATAAGGAAATAGAATCCTTAAGGAAAAAGTATAAACTTAAGAATCCTGTCTGGCTGATGCCTATACTTGAGAGTGCCGCAGGAATTGAAAACAGTTATGAAATAGCCACTTCCAGTGAAAATGTTGTGGCAATGGCAATAGGACTTGAAGACTATACCGCAGACATTGGAGTTCAAAGGACCAGGTTGGGTCATGAGTCACTTTATGCACGAACCCGTCTTGTAAATGCTGCGAAGGCTGCCAGGATACAGCCGATTGACTCGGTATTCTCAGATGTGTCAGATATGGAGGGGTTGAGGGCAAATGTTTCTGAATCAAGAAGTCTTGGATTTGAAGGCATGGGATGTATCCATCCAAGGCAGGTCCCGGTGATAAAGGAAGGCTTCACGCCGTCGGACCAGGAAATTGAAAAGGCTAAAAAGATAGTTCTTGCATTTGAGGATGCCGCAAGGCAGGGCCTGGGTGTAGTGGCCCTCGGTTCAAAAATGATAGATAAGCCTGTAGTCGACAGGGCCATAAAAATGCTGGACCTGGCCGGGAAAATTGGTGTGCTCGACAGCAACTGGAGAACCATTATGCAATCAGATGAAAACAAAACCAACCTATAAGATATATGGCGGTTAATACAGCAATAAACGCTGCCGGGAGAGTTGTTCCGACAGAGATCAACGGAAAGCAGGCTCTGCCTTTCAAAGGTGTTGGTAAACACAGGCCGGAAGGTTTTAAACATGCTCCTCCGATTCCAACATGCTCAGATTATCCGTCTGACGGAAACAAAGTTGTGTCTTCTCTTGAAGAAGCTTTGAAGAGATGCGGGCTTAAGAACGGGATGACAATATCGACTCACCACCACCTGAGGGACGGGGATCTTGTAAGCAACAGGATCTTTGAGATCGCATCATCGATGGGAGTGAAAGATCTTATGTGGTTCCCATCAGCTTCTTTCCCATGCAATGATCCGATCATCAAATACCTTGACGATGGGACAATCAACAGGATTGAAGGCAGTATGAATGGTCCCCTGGGACGGTATGTCTCGGATGGAAAAATGAAGGGTATGGCTGTGCTAAGGTCTCATGGAGGTCGTGTCCAGGCGATCCAGGATGGCGAAGTGAAGATCGATATTGCTGTTATGGTTGCTCCAAGTGCGGATTCTTTCGGAAACGCAAAGGGAACAGGAGGGAACTCAGCCTGCGGTGTGCTGGGCTATGCAAAGGCCGATTACATGTATGCAGATAAAGTTATCGTAGTTACAGATAATCTTGTCAGCCTGCCATGTTTCCCAATGGAGATCGAAGGAAACTATGTGGATTATGTTGTGGTGGTTGATAAGATAGGTATCCCTGAAAAGATTGTATCAGGCACAACACAGATAACAAAAAGTCCCGACAGGCTACTGATAGCCGAGCTGACAGCTTCATTCCTTGAAAAATCAGGCATTCTCCAGGACGGTGTTGCAATGCAGGCAGGGGCAGGGGGAACATCTCTTGCAATAGCAGTGTTCATACATGAGATTTTCAAGAAGAAGGGCTGGAGATCCAGATTCGGGTTCGGGGGAAGCACAAAATACATGGTAAAAATGCTCGAGGAAGGACAGATGGGATATATACTCGATGCACAGGCATTTGACCTCGATTCTGTAAATTCAATTGCCAGAAATCCGAACCATATTCCTTATCCTGTATTCAATGCATATAACTATCATTCAAAGGGTAACCTTACTAGTATGATGGATATAATGATACTGGGTGCAACAGAAATAGATCTTAATTTCAACGGGAACGTTGTCACACATTCGGATGGCTATTTACTTCATGGTATTGGAGGGTGGCAGAACTGTCTGCATGCAAAGAATGTAATTCTGCCTGTTCCGCTTTTCAGAGACAGGATTCCAGTTATAGTAGATGAAGTCACAACGCTTTGCGGCCCGGGTGAGTTGATAGATGTGATTATCACCGAGCGCGGGATAGCAATTAACCCTCTGAGGCAGGATCTTATTGACAGCGTCAGGGGAAAAGGGCTGCCTATAAGGACCATCCAGGAATTGAAGGATGAAGCCGAGCGCATCTGCGGAAAACCAAGGAAGGCAGAATTCGAGGATAAAATTGTAGCAGCTATAAAATGGGTCGATGGAACAGTTATCGACTCAGTAAGGAAACTGAAATAAAAATATAGTCTTTATGGAGAAGTACAGGTGTATGATCTGCGGGTTTATTTACGATCCTGCAGAAGGTGATCCGGCAGGCGGCGTTGATCCGGGTATTGCATTTTCCGAATTACCGGCAGATTATATATGCCCGGTATGTGGTGCGGGGAAGGATGAGTTCCTCCCGTTCAGCTGAAGATGACTCTTTAATCAGTTGTTCTTTTCAGGGATATGCTTTATTACGTCAAGTAGCAGATCCCAGAACATATTGACTGTTTCAATATTTATCATCTCCTCAGGTGTATGTGCGCCACGGATTGTGGGGCCAAATGAAATCATATCCATATTCCGGTCCTTCTCGTAGATCAATCCGCATTCAAGCCCGGCATGAATAGCCCTTACTTCAGGGTACCTGCCAAACAGCCTGAAATACGATTCCCTGGTGATCTTTAGTATCTCTGATGTGATATTTGGTTTCCACCCGGGATAACCATCAGTCATCAATACTTCAGCACCGGCGAGCCTGAAACAGGCTTCAACTGTCTGTGAAATATCGTGTTTAGCTGATTCTATCGAACTTCTCTGGGTAGTAATTATCCTGATTGTGTTTTCTTCTGCAAACTTTACAATTGCAAGGTTTGAAGATGTTTCAACAAGATTATCCATCTCTTTCGACCAGCTGACAACACCATGAGGGCAGGCAGTGAGGGCACTCAGAAGCTTCTTCTGGCTCTCCCTGTCAATCATGATTCCTGCTTTGGTACCAGGACGTATAGCAATCTTAAGGTCGGGTTCCAGTGATCCGAATTCATCCTTTATAATCTTATAGAACTCAGCAACGGATTTGTTTATTTCTCTGGCGAATAACGGGTTTGCGACAATAGTGGCAAATGACTCCCTTGGGATTGCATTCCTGAGATTGCCACCATCGAACCTTGTAAGCAGCACATCGTACTGGGAAGAAAGGCTCGATATTAAACGGGTCATTATTTTTATTGAGTTTCCGTATCCTTTATGTATCTCATCGCCGGAGTGACCACCATGCAGTCCTGTTACAGACAGATCAAATGACTCAAACCCAACAGGTACCAGCTCAGGCTTGTATTTCATTGTAATTATAGTGTCCATACCGCCTGCACATCCTATGAAGAGTATGCCTTCATCTTCAGAATCGAGGTTAAGAAGTATGTCGCCCGAGAAAAAGTTTCTGTTCAGGTTAATGGCACCTGTCATGCCGGATTCTTCGTCAACAGTAAAGAGACACTCAATCTTTCCTGCTGAAATATTCTTATCTGTAAGAATAGCAAGCTGTGCTGCGATCCCGATACCATCGTCAGCTCCCAGGGTGGTTCCTGATGCTGTAACCCATCCATCCTTTATTGCAGGTACTATTGGATCATTTGTCCAGTCGTGGGGATTATCGGCATTCTTTTCTCCAACCATGTCCATATGGCTCTGGAGTACAATTGTTTTCCTTGTCTCCATACCCGGGGTTGCAGGGCGCTCTATAAGAATATTCCCTACTTCATCTTCCTTTGCTTCAAGATTATTTTTTGCTGCGAAATCAAGGAGGTATTGCCTTATTCTTCCTTCATTCTTTGAAAGGCGAGGTATTCGGCAAATCTCTTCAAAATATGACCAGATTGGCTCCGGGCTAAGACTATTTAATAAACTCATAGGTAATTTCGAACTGAATCAACAGGCGACAAAAATACAAATATTTCCATGGGTTAGGAGTGGAGACCTAATTATTATCATGAAGAGGCACTTAAAAATTGCTTAATTTTACCTGTAAGCAATAACCTAACTGAATTAAAATATGTCAAAAAGAACCATAGTTGCGCTCCCGGGTGACGGTATCGGGGCCATAGTACTTGAGCAGGCATTAAGAGTGCTTGATGCATCAGGATTCAAAGCCGATTATGTTCACGGTGATATAGGCTGGGAATTCTGGAAAAAAGAAGGTAATCCGCTTCCGACGCGTACCCTTGATCTGCTGAAACAGCATAAGGTAGGATTGTTTGGTGCAATTACATCTAAACCAAACGAGGAAGCAAAAGCAGAGCTCGATCCTTCACTGCAGGGTAAAGGCTATACATATTCCAGCCCCATTGTCGGGTTGAGGCAGCATTTTAATCTTGATATCTGCGTACGGCCCTGCAAGTCGTACAAAGGGAACCCGCTTAATTTTGTGAGACGCGGAAAGGGTAACAGTATCGAGGAGCCACCAGTGGATGTTGTTATTTTCAGGCAGAATACTGAAGGTCTTTATTCAGGTGTTGAATGGACAAATCCTCCCGACCAGGTTTACCAGGCCATGAGGTCCCATCCGAAGTTTGTTGAGAATTTCGGTATGGTACCAAAAGAGGAAATTTCAATATCGACAAGGATCTTCACAAGAAAGGCAACAGAGAGAATAATCACGGCAGCTTTTGAACATGCCAAAAAGTACGGTTACAGGTCTGTTACGGTATGTGAGAAGCCAAATGTTATAAGGGAAACATCAGGCCTGATGTGGAAACTTGCAAAAGAGATTCAGAAGAAATCGTACCCGGGCATTGAACTCTGGAATACAAATATTGATGCACAGATGATGTGGCTTACAAAGAATCCTGAGGACTACGGTGTTATAGTTGCCGGTAATATGTTCGGGGATATTGTATCTGACGCCTTTGCCGGCCTTATAGGAGGACTGGGATTTGCCTGCAGTGCACAGTTTTCATCAGACGGTATTGCCGTGTTCGAACCCACCCATGGTTCAGCTCCGAAATATGCAAACTACGAAGTATCTATAGTGAACCCGATAGCAATGATTGAATCGGCATGTATGATGCTCGATTATATTGGTGAAGCTGATACTGCAAAGAGAATAAGAAAAGCAATCTCTTCAGTTATAGAGGAAGGTAAAGTCAGAACTTATGATATGATGAAAATGACCGGGAAACCTGAGGTTATTGCCAATGGTGCAGCATCAACAATTAAAATGACAGACGCTATCATTTCAAAACTTTAACTGCAAAATAATGACAGAACAGGTAAAGAAACTCTGGCCCGAACTTGAATGGATTAAAGACAACGACCTCAGGGAGAAAACAGCCCGAACATGGGAACTCGGCCTTAGCAGGAGTGTTCTGAAGGCTGAAGACCTTGAAAAAATACCTTTCACATTGCTTTGCGGACCCGATCTTAAAGTCAGTTTCATGGCCCATAAGCGCTGTGTTGTTCACCTCGCCAAGGAATGTGGTGAGAAGATGAACCTGTTTTTTGGAAAGGACCTGCCGGTAAATATGGATGTAGTAATTTCAGGGGCCATTCTTGCCGATGTTGGCAAGCTTCTTGAATATGAGCTTGACAAGGATGGAAAGGCTGTACAGGGTAAATACGGGCAGTACCTGCGTCATCCTTTTTCCGGTGTATCACTGGCTGAGGAATGCGGTGTGCCTGCTGAGGTCTGTCATATTATTGCAGCACATGCCCATGAAGGTGACCTTGTTAAAAGGACCACAGAGGCATATATAGTCCATCACGCTGATTTCATGACCTTCCTGCCATTTAAAAGCAGGCTGGTTGTATAGTAAGCGGATTACTGCTACCCGAGTTTCATCTTTTCGACCTCCTCGATGTTTCTTTCATTTGTAATGATCTTGGCATCAGGAGTGTAGAGGTAATCGATAAGATCCTGGTACTTGTCCATAATCTTACCCCTTACTATTTTCATAGTTGAGTTCATTAGGCCATTCTCCTCAGTCCAGCTCTCTTCCAGTACAGCAATGGCAACAGGAAGCCATCTCTGTGGGAACATCTGGCCATATTTTCCGTTCGACCTGTATTCGTTGATCTCGTTTTCAATCAGGTTGAGTATGGCTCTTTTTCCGTCTTCGGAATCAGATGTGAGACCCTTATCCTCGAGGAAAAGTTTAAGCGCATGCTGGTTAGGAACAACAAGTGCAACAGTATATGGCTTCTGGTTATTGAACAGCATACACTGATCGAGGTACTTCGACTGTTCTGTAATTGCCTCTTCTATACCCTCGGGGCTGAATTTTTCACCATCATCGGCTATCAGAAGGCTTTTGAAGCGACCAAGCACGTAGAGGAAGCCGTCGCTGCTCATGTAACCCATGTCACCTGTATACAACCAGCCATCCCTTATCGCATCGGCAGTAGCCTTGTCGTTCTTCCAGTAACCATGCATTACGTTACCACCCCTTATCACTATCTCTCCCTTCTCTCCGGTAGGTAGTTCATTCCCGTCATCGTCGCATATCTTAAGATCCATATTATTTACGAGTACGCCTGAGGACCCTAGTTTATGTTTGCTTTTTGAATTTGATGAAATAACAGGTGAAGCTTCAGTAAGGCCATAGCCCTGGTACATTGGTACACCTATTGCATAAAAGAACCTCTGCAGTTCAATGTCAAGCAAAGCTCCTCCTCCGATGAAGTAATCAAGTTCGCCACCGAAAAACTCGCGTATCTTGCTGAAGAGAAGTTTGTCATACAGGCTTATAAGTGGCTTCCACAGCCTTGATAGTCCCTTTCCCCGGTTCCATCCTTCCTTATTATATGCATAGGAAATCGTGAGTGCATGATTAAAAAGTGTTTCCGTGAATTTCCCTTTTTCTTTAATGGCCTTTTCAATATTCTTCCTGAAATTCTTTGCGAGAGCAGGAACACTCATCAGGATATTCGGCTTTATCTCCTTCATGCAGGAAGGGAGGTTTCTGAGGGTCTCCATCGGGGTTTTGCCAATCTTGACTGAGGCAATGCTTGCCCCCTTACCCATGAATGCATAAATGCCGCATGTGTGCCCGAATGAATGGTCCCATGGCAGCATCAACAGCGTTTTATAAAATGGTGGAATATCGATAAGGCTGTATGCCTGGTAAACGTTTGAAACATAATTGCCGTGTGTGAGGATAATTCCCTTCGGGTCGGCTGTTGTTCCTGATGTGTAGCAGATATTTGCAAAGTCAGCAGGAGTTGAGCTTTTATAAAGGGCTTCAAATTTTGCAGAGTTCTCAGGATTCTCGAGCCATTCCCTGCCCAGTTTTCTGACTTCATTAAAGTGGATCTCATTTGACTGGTATTCCTCCTGTGTGTCCAGGTGGATTACCCTCTTCAATGACGGACAGTCACCAGTTATGTCTTTGAGTTTTGCTGCCTGGATGGAAGATGCCAGAATCATTTTTGACTCTGAATGCCTTATCCTGAATTTTATCTCCTCGCTGTTGAGTTTAACAGAAAGAGGTACGTTTATTGCGCCGGCATAAAGTATCCCGAGTTCACCAATAACCCAGTTATTGCGGCCTTCTGAGATAAGGCTTAGCCTGTCGCCCTTTTGTATCCCCAGTGTAATTAATCCTGCAGCAAATTCATGCACCTGCTTCCTGGCTTCAGCATAAGTAGTACCTTCATATTTGTCGCCTGGTTTCTCCCACAGGTAAATGTTGTTACTGAATTTTTCAGTGCATTCCTCGAATAACTGTATCAATGATTTCATGGTGGTTTTCTAAGGGGTTTAGTTTTAAAACAAAATCTAAGATACGAATTTAGATAAAAACCATTCCCCGCCGTCGTCTAAATATCACTTGTAACAGGTCAATATATTTTGTATATTTGATATTCAATAAGTTATGTAATTAGTCTGTCAGGTTAAATTAAATGCCATAAAATGAAGTATTTAGCAGGAATTATCATGATATTGATCCTGGTCATGGCCCCTTCGTGCAAATGGCTCAGGAGCAAAGGCATCTTTGGTAAAAAGGTAGATACAATGTTGGTCTGGAAAGCCAGGCAGGACAGTCTGAGAGTAATAGATTCGGTTAAAAAGGCGCAGGAAAGGCTCATTGCCCTTGAGAATGCGCGGGCCGATTCTGTAAAAAAAGCTGAAGAGGACTGGAACCTCAGGAATAAATACAACATTATAATCGGCAGTTTCATAACTCCCGAATATGCCAGGAAGTACTCAGAAGAGTACACATCGAAAGGGTATAAGACAAGGATAATGAAGCTTGAGGGAACAAAGTTCGAAATGGTGGTGGCTGAAGCCCATGAAAGACTTGGCGTAGCTCTGAGCAGGCTCAAGATGTTCCAGGATTCGGTTGCTTTTGATTCTTGGATATACGTTTACAGGGGCAGGTAGAAGAATCTACCTGAATATCGATTCTTTCCTGTCGGGTCCCACGGAGACCATAGTAACAGGAACCTGTGTTTCTTTTTCAATAAAGCTTACAAAATTCCTGAGTGATTCCGGGAGTTTATCGTATTCCCTGATCTCAGAAATATCCTCGTTCCATCCGTTAAATTCGGTGTAGAGAGGTTCAACAGGTGTGTCGTTTTCAAATGGGAGTTCTGTAGTTTGCTCACCATTGATCCTGTAGGCTGTACAGACTTTTATTTTGCTGAAACCTGACAGGACATCTGCTTTGGTCATCAGGAGTTTTGTGACCCCATTTATCATGATTGCATACCTGAGAGCAGGCATGTCAAGCCAGCCGCATCTCCTTGGTCTTCCGGTTGTTGCCCCGAATTCGGCACCTGTTTTCCTTATGAGTTCTCCTGTTTCATCTCTCAATTCGGTAGGAAACGGTCCGCTTCCAACCCTTGTGCAGTATGCTTTGAAGATCCCATATACTTCACCCACCTGTCCCGGATTTATACCTAGCCCGGTGCATGCGCCTGCAGAAACAGTATTTGATGATGTTACGAAAGGGTAGGATCCGAAATCGATGTCAAGCATGGTACCCTGTGCACCTTCAGCAAGTATTTTCTTTCCGCCTGAGATAAGATCATGAACAAGGTATTCACTGTTCACAAGCCTGAACCGCTTCAGCAGTTCTATCCCTTCAAACCATCCTTTCTCGTAATCAGCAAGGTTATATGAGAAGTTATAGCCGGCGGCAGTCTGAAGATGTATATCAAGTGCTTTTTTGTAAAGATCCATGAAATTAGGCCGCAGAATATCTCCTACACGCAGACCGTTCCTTGAGGTTTTGTCGGTATATGCCGGCCCGATACCTTTGAGTGTTGATCCAATTTTTGCATTGCCTTTGGATGATTCTGAGGCTGCGTCGAGGATGCGGTGACCTGGAAGAATAAGGTGGGTCTTCTTTGAAATCACAAGTCTTTTAATAACATCCTCTACAGGGAATCCTAGAGTTTCAACCTCCTTTTTAAAAACAGCGGGATCAAGAACTACACCGCTTCCTATAAGGTTAAGTTTTTCAGGATGAAAGATCCCTGAAGGTATCAGATGCAGTACATGCTTAACATTATTGAACTCGAGAGAGTGCCCTGCATTTGGCCCCCCCTGGAACCTGGCGATTATATCGTATTCAGGGCTGAGAGCATCTACTATCTTACCTTTTCCCTCATCACCCCACTGTAATCCCAGTAATACGTCTACTTTCAACTGCTTCATCGTTAGGTCAGCAAAAATGCCCTGCAAGGTAAGAAAATATTAATTAAAAAGTGGGAGCAGTGATATCATGTTAATAACTGTTATAGAATTACGTAGAATGCGTACAGACTGTTCATAAATTGTTGCATTATACAGATTTATTGAATAATTAGTTGTAATTTTATTAAGTCAATCAAAACCAGCACTTATGAGTAAAAAACTATTCAGGTATCTAATAACTGGGATGCTGCTCACAGGGTTAGTTATCCCAACTATGGCCCAGCAGGCAGGCACTGCATCCACGGCTAAAGCTGACAAGGACTATAAGTTTACTATAAAGACCAACCCGCTGAATGCACTGGGTGGCCCATTCTGGTTCGTTGTAGTACCAATAACCGGGGAATATAAACTGTTGCTCGAAGCTGCAGTTACTGAAAAGATCTCTATACAGTTAGGGGCATCGTATATCGGACCCAGTGTATTGCTTAATCTTGATAAGCTTACAACTGATACTTCTAATATTGCAAGCATAAAGACATCAGGATATAAGTTTTCAGGGATGGTGAAATATTTCCTTAGCCGCGACCTTCCGGCTCCACAGGGATTCTACATTGGCCCGCATTTCTCCTATGCTTCCGCCAAAATTGCAAACAAGCAAAGCCCGGAAACTAACTATGTCGGGGCTAAAAAACTTTGCATAAATGCAGTTATTGGTTACCAGATGATCACTTCAGGTGGTTTTACACTCGATGTATTCACCGGGGTGGGTTATGTTAAACGGGACTGGAACTATAACGGGACAACATCAGGTGACTTTGACCTTGGCAAGAACAGATCGGGGATAAATATTCCTCTTGGTGTCAGTTTCGGATATGCATTCTGAAACAACCGGACTAAAAATATAAAAGGGGGTTATGCCCCCTTTTTTTTATCGTTATCCTCTCCCTTTGCTTTCAGCTTGTCTTTTGCATGTCCGTAGATATACAATGAGTGGTAAAGAGGGGAGAAGTTATGCAGCTCGCTTGCAGTCCTGATTATCTCGCTTATCCTTGGATCACAAAACTCGATCACATTGCCTGTTTCCATATCGATAAGATGATCGTGCTGACCGCACTGGTATGCTCTTTCAAATTGTGCAATATTCTTTCCGAACTGGTGTTTTGTGACAAGGTTACAATCGAGCAGCAATTCTATAGTGTTGTACAGTGTTGCCCTGCTTACCCTGTAGTTTTTGTTTTTCATGAAGATATAAAGGGACTCTATATCAAAGTGCCCTGGCCTGCTGTAGATCTCATCCAGAATGGCATACCTCTCAGGTGTCTTCCTGTGACCTTTCCTCTCAAGGTATTCAGTGAAGATCTGCTTGACGGTCTTCTTTGTGTCATCGTTAATCATATCTGGACTAATTTAAAATAATAACAAAAATAGCGATTTGGCTGAAATAGTAGCTTTTAGGTTCAGATATCTTCATCAGAAAAATCCTCCACACGTTTCACATTTTCAATGCCCTTAACATTAGATATCTTCATTATCAGGTTATTAAGGTCCTTCGTGTGGTGTACGTAGAGGTCGATTGTTCCCTCAAAAATTGTATTGTTTACAGATATATTGATATTACGCATGTTAACATTAAGCTCCCTCGAGATAATGTTTGATATGTCGTTTACAAGTCCAACCCGGTCGATGCCTGACATGCTTATTCTGGCAAGGAAGGAAACAAGCTTATGAATAGTCCATTTCACAGCGATAATGCGGTTACCTTCATTCGACATAAGTCTTATTGCAACCGGGCATTTGGGTTTATGAATAATAATTCCACCTTCGGCAGACTCATAACCTATAACTTCGTCACCAGGTATAGGGTTGCAGCATTTTGCAATTTCATATGATTGTCCTGAAGTCTCAACATTCTCACGCAGGAGGAATGGTTTACTGCGGTCTCTTTTTACATGGCCTTCCTCTTCCTCAGTCTTGTCTTTTCTTGAGCCTGTAAGGCGGAGATCCCAGTATTTAATTATGTTCCTCGACGGGTTTTTCTTTATTATCTTTTTAAGGTCATCCAGTTTTAGAATTCAAGTTCAACCTTCGGTAGAGTTCATCCTTGTTAAGAACGTCATACGACTGCATTATCTTTATAACCTCTGAGATTAGCAGTTGTTCCCAGTTCATTAAGCTTCTTCTCAAATTATTGCCATTCCCTTCTGGATCCTGTCATGCGTTCCTCTTTAAGGAATTCTTTATTTGCATCCCTGGCCCTGGGCGTATGAACAAATTTCAGGCGAACAACTTTTCCGGGTGAAGCCATATCGGAGGTTATAATTTCAACCTGGTCACCACTATTGAGCACTGTACTAAGCGGCAGCAGCTTATAATTAATCTTTGCCCCAATAGCCTTGTTGCCGATCTCTGTATGAATCTCATATGCAAAGTCGAGGGCAGGCACCTTTAGGAAGATTTATGAGGGTCCCTTTTGAGGTGAAGACCATTATTTCAGAAGAAAAAAGATTCATCTTGAAAATCATCAAGGAACTCAACAGGGTCTTCAGAGTGGGTTTTCAAGCATTACCCTTATTTTCTTTATCCATTTGTCGAGTTCACTCTCCTGTGAATCATCTCCTTCTCATTTCCAGTGAGCAGCATATCCCCTTTCTGCAATTTCATCCATGCGGGTACTCTGATCTGTATCTCAACCCATTTGCCTTCAGGTCCCATTACAGTAAGGTGAAGGGCTTCATAGCCGTTTGGCTTTGGCCGGCTTACCCAATCCCTAAGCCTGTCGGGTTTGGGCATATAGAAGTCAGTTATGACTGAATAAATGGTGTGTGTGTGTTTGGTGAGAGAGAGAGAGAGAGAGAGAGAGAGAGAGAGAGAGAGAGAGAGAGAGAGAGAGAGAGAGAGAGAGAGAGAGAGAGAGAGAGAGAGAGAGAGAGAGAGAGAGAGAGAGAGAGAGAGAGAGAGAGAGGAGAGAGTTCCAGCACTGTGTTTTTTCAGGAATGCCAGGTACAGGCTCAAAGACTATTCTTACTGCAAGAACATCGTAGACCTCCTCGAAAGGAACGTTTTTCGCCTGCATCTTCTTCCAGATTGAATAGATTGATTTGGGTCTGCCGCTTATATCAAAACGGAACCCGGCCTCTGATAGCTTTTCGATTATCGGAAGTGAAAACTTGTTTATCAGTGCAATATGCTTTTTCTCCCCGTGCTTGAGTTTTGCAGCTATCTCGTCGTATATTTTTGGATGCCTGAATTTAAAACTCAGGTCTTCAAGTTCTGTCTTGATCGCATACAGGCCAAGGCGATCGGCAAGGGGAGCATAAAGGTAAATTGTTTCTCCGGCAATCTTCATTTTCTTATGCTCGGGCATCGAATCGAGGGTCCTCATATTATGAAGCCTGTCTGCTATCTTTATGAGGATGACCCGGAGGTCATCTGATATTGTGAGCAGCATTTTCCGGAAGTTCTCCGCCTGCATCGAAGACGAATTCTCCTTGTTATATGTGCCTGATATCTTGGTGAGGCCGTCAATTAGTGAGGCTATTTTCGGACCAAATTCCCGTTCAATATCCTCAAGGCTGATATCTGTGTCTTCAACAACATCATGAAGGAGGGCTGTGGCAATAGACTTGGCCCCAAGTCCGATTTCCTGGTTTACAATACGTGCGACAGCGATAGGATGTATAACATAGGGCTCACCGGATTTTCTCCTCATATTCCAGTGGGCTTCATTTGCAATCCTGAAAGCTTTGTCAATTAGTTCCCGGTCTCCAGGCTTATTACATCGTACGAGTTTATTAACAAGTGAGTCAAATTCGGCTTTGATCAGGCTCTTGTCTTCGTCATCAAATATGTCTTTATTCCCCATAAAAGCAGCAATTGCCGTATTGATTTGACAATTACAAATATAGTCTTATTGGAGCAATTTTTTAGCAGAGGAAGCCTGGCGAGAGGCAATTTTTTCACCTTGTTTTAACAATGGTTACGGTGCCGGTTCTGTTTATGCGCTGCCCCGAAGGAGTTTTGAGGCTTAAATACCATACATAGACATCGCGCGGAAGGGAATCGCCTCCTTTTGTCCCATCCCATCCAAGGAGGTGATCGGTAGTTTCAAAAAGCCTGTTATTCTGCCTGTCGGTAATTATTAGCCTGTAATCTGAAGGTGTAAAGGATAACACCGGTCTGAAAATGTCATTGATATTATCATTGTCGGGAGTGAAGGCATTAGGGACCGTAATCCTTTCCTGTACGGGAATACAGACTGTATTCGACCTGCTTATGCCACTGATGCCATACTGGTTTGTATTCTCAAATGCTTCAACATAAAAGCATAGCTCTGCCCCGGTAACTTCATTCATTATCTGGCTGTAATCAACAGCAAATGATGTATCCGAAGCGGGAATTACCTGGCTTTCGGAAAAACCTGATCCCTTATCCGTGTAGAGCCTGTAATCCCTGACTCCTCCGGAGAAACTTACATAGCTGTTCCAGCTTAGTCCGGCATACCCGTTATTGTAAATCGTCTGCAGGACTATGTTCCCTGCCGGGTTTGAAACTGCAGAATTTAAACCGCAATCATTTACTGCAACAAGGGTATATTCATACCTCTGCTTTGTATTGGCAAGCAGGTCGGTATATGTTATATTGTTGCCGGACCGGTTAAATGAGGTTATTGCAGCAACAGAATTATCCGAAAGGGTTTTTCTTGATATCCTGTAAATATTTATCTCACTTGCGGGGTCAAAAGTGAAAGAGAGGCTAATGTGATTACCGGATGAGATACTTGCATAGTCGGCATTCATCCATTCCGGAATTTTCTGAAAGTCAACGGTTCTGCATTTGAATACCGAATTGCTCTTATTTCCTCCGGGAAGGTCAGCCCTGACCCTGAAACAGTTATTAATTGATGATTTTATTCCCTTAACTGAAGCACTGGTTGTTTCAGCCCCCGTTGTGAGAACCGGCTGAAATGGTCCTCCGGATTCAGAAAGCATTATAGTATAGCCATTTACCTGGGATTGAGATTGTGAATAAGTGTTCCAGATTACAGTAATGGCCCCGTTGCAGGGATCGTCGGCAAGGGCAGGAAATATTGTATTAAGTACTCCCGTCAGGGGGCTTACATTACCTGTTGAATCAATAGCAGCTATCACGTACGACTCAGACCAGAAGTCCGCTTTTGAAGCAGAATTAATATAACTTGTTGCGGCCGGGTTCCATACAGTGTCTATTGCATGTGCTTCTGCCTGTATCCAGTTATAAATTATATATCCTGCAACATCAGCGGAGGGACTTTTTTGCCATTCGAGGTAAGGCTTTCCTGAAACTGAATCGATTGTAAGAAAAGTAAAAACGGGTGCTTCAGGTCTTTCTGAAGTCCCCTGCGGGAATGCGGAAAAACACACGAAAAAGGAAAGCAGCAAAGCCGTTAATGTATTCTTTCCGGTCATTTTTCTCCTGCTATAACAGTATGAAGTTCATCTGCTTTATAGTACGTCCGGGCAATATGAATTATTTCATCCGGGGTAATAGAATTTATCTTTTTTTCCATCTGCCTGTAATACTCAAGGTCGAGTCCGAACTCCCAGGCTGATCTGAAGGTCTCAGCGTATGAAAATGGCCCGTCGAACATCCTGACAAGTTCACCTAGCATATAGTTTTTAACTATTCCCAGTTCTTCGGCACCAACCTTTTCCTCCTGCAGGAGTTTTATTTCATTTTGTATCTCCTTCAGGGTAGCATTTGTGTGTTTTCTGCCTACTTCAGCTGAAATAACCTTATAGCCCGACTGGCTCAAAGAAACGACTGAAGAGCTTATGCCGTAAGTATAACCTTTTTCTTCGCGGATATTTTTCATAAGGCGTGAACCAAAATACCCGCCGAGTATTGTATCTGTTATTTTCAGGGCGTGATAGTCAGGATGTTTTTTATTTATCGTTGCAGAACCTATCCTTATTGCATTCTGAAGAGCGTCCTTCTTTTCCACATATGAAACTCGGGGCTCATTAATTGAGGTCAATGCCGGAATATTTGCCGCTTGGTTAACCTGCATGTTTACTTTTCCGATTGTAGCATTCAATGAGGCAAGCAGATTGCCGTCAACCATCCCCGAGATAATGATTGTCAGGCTTCGGGTGGAATAATTCATTGCATGATGCCCGGCAACGTTCTCCCTGCTGATTTTCCTGAAGTCATCATGGCCAATTATCCTCCCGTACGGGTGATCGGATCCGAATACAGACTCAAAGAACTTATCAGAAGCCAGACTTTGTACCCTCTGGCGTGAGAGGAGGAACGACTGAAGTTTTCTCTCTCTTACAATATCCAGTTCTTTAGCGGGGAAAACAGGACGGAAAAGAATCTCCAGGCAAAGGTCGAGGATATCCCGTGTATGCTTTACAAGGAAAGCAACAGAAAGTCCCGCCTGGTCCTTTTCCGAGAAGAGGCCTGGCATGGCCCCGTAATAATCCAGCGCCTTGTTAAGACTCTCCGCATTATATGCTTCAGAACCTTCTGTCAGCATAAGGTTTGTTACAGAAGCCAGCAATGGCCTTTCCTCGAACAACTGACCAGCATCAAATATGAAATCAATTTTTGCAAGTGGATCAATCCCTGAATTGAAATAATAAACCTGCACACCATTGTCAAGCAATATTTTATCCGGTTCATTAAGTGATCCGGGAGATACCGGCCTGATTCCTGGCTGTCTTGTCCTGTCTGGTACCTTTATGCTCATTTTATTGCCTTATAGTAAAGTGTTGTGCAATTATTATCTGTGACATATTTCGATGCAGTATCCGATACTTCTGCCGCCGATACAGACCTGTATCCTTCAATCTCCCTGTTGATCAATGAAACATCACCTAGGTTTTCATATGTTGCCAGGTTCATTGCCTTGTTAACGGAACTCAGGTTAGACATGAGTGTTGTTGCTTCAAACCTGTTATTCATTTTTTCCATTTCCCATTTCGAAGGCGGTCCAGACAGGGGCCCTGAAATAACTTCCATTAATTCTTTTTCGGCATTTCCGAGGTCAACGCCATCCATAAGGCGCCCGTAAAGCATCATAAGCCCAGGGTCGGTGTCGCCTGTAATCCATGCATTAACTTCAGAAAATACCTTGCGGTCCCTGACAAGACGTTCATAGAGAAGTCCGGATTCGCCGCCAGAAAGTAAATCAGTGAAAATGTCCATGGCCCTGAAATCATCATGGGTCCTTGAACAGATATGCCATGCTTTGTATATCAGGTCAGAAGGTACTTTTCTTTCAACAAAAATCTTCCTGTGCTCATCCTGTTCCGGCTCCTGTTGTAAAACAGGTAAAATTGACTGGATACCAATAATTCCTCCAAACCATTTTTCTGCAAGTGAGATAATAGTTTCAGTATTAACATTGCCTGCAACAGATAATACTGCATTTGAAGGTGAATAGAACTTCTTGTGGAATTCCCTTACATCTGAAAGGGAGATTTTCTCAATATGTTCCGTTGACTTTCCGATTGTCGGCCATCCATAGGAATGAACCTTGTAGGCTTCCGGTCTGAGTAACAGCATCAGGTCACCGTAAGGCTGGTTCAGGTACCTTTGCCTGAACTCCTCAATTACTACCTTCCTCTGTACATCAAGACTTTCCTCGTTCAGAAACAGGCTCAGCATCCTGTCTGATTCAAGCCAGAAAGCCGTTTCAATATTTTCCGCAGGGAGAGTTATATAGTAACTTGTTATGTCATTATTTGTGAAGGCATTGTTTTCACCGCCGGCCAGTTGCAATGGGGTGTCGAAGTCCTCTGCATTTTCTGATCCGCTGAACATAAGGTGCTCCATCAGGTGAGCAAGCCCGGTGAGTTGCGGGTTTTCAAATTTTGATCCGGCATTGAAAACAATGTTCATTGTGGCAAGACTTGTCCCGCGATCTTCATGGATTATGCATTTCATGCCATTGCCAAGTACATGCCGGCTGTAATTTATCATTTTGAGTTACTTGTAATTACAGGAAAAATATAGATTTAACACAATTGTAAGGTCACAAACTTAACCAAATTTCTCCTAAGGCTGTTCAATGTTTTTATCTTTGCAGCATTATGACTCACAACTGGTTTTCAAGAGGGGTAAGGAAGCTTCGCATGATAAGTCTCAGTGAGACGAGATCGATATATCTGCTTAGCTTTGTGGTGGGGCTGATCAGTGCACTTTCTGCTGCGCTGCTTAAGAACCTTATACATTATACAAGGATTTTGTTTACGGGAGGCATAAACCGGGAAACAGGGAGCTGGCTCTATTTTATTTTTCCTTTTGCCGGGATACTTCTGACGACGATTTTCGTGAGGTACGTCGTAAAAGACAATATCAGTCATGGAATCAGCAGGATTCTCTATGCGATATCAAAAAAGAAAAGCCTTATAAAGTCGCATAATACATGGACTTCTGTAGTAGCGAGCTCCATTACAATAGCTTTCGGCGGATCTGTTGGTGCTGAAGCACCTATTGTTCTTACAGGTTCGGCAATAGGTTCAACGCTTGGAAAATTCTTCAGGCTTAACTACAGGCAGATTACCCTTTTGATAGGATGCGGTGCCGCCGGCGCAATATCCGGGATATTCAAGGCACCGGTGGCAGGAATAGTATTCACGCTTGAGATATTGATGCTGGATCTTACGATGTCGTCAATAGTTCCTTTATTAATATCCTCGGTAACCGCTGCAACAGTGGCATATTTCCTGATGGGCGACAGGGTTCTGTTCGCCTTCAATGTCACTGAAGCTTTTATGCTTAAAAATATCCCATGGTACATTGTCCTGGGTCTTACATGCGGCATAATCTCAATCTACTTCACAAGGATGACTCTGATGCTCGAGAGCAGGTTTGAAAAGATAAAGAGCAATACTATCCGGCTTATTGCCGGGGGAGTGACACTTGGCCTGCTCGTATTCCTGTTCCCGGCCTTCTTCGGCGAAGGTTATGATACGGTACTGAGCCTTTTATCCGGTAATGCCGACAGGATATTTGCGTCAAGCATTTTTGGATTTTTCGAGGAGAATTTCTTCACACTGATGATCTTTCTCCTGTGTCTTATTTTTCTCAAGGTCTTTGCAACGAGCGCCACTAACGGGGCAGGAGGGGTAGGCGGCATTTTTGCACCAACTCTTTTTATTGGTGGAGTTAACGGCTACCTCGTATCAGTGTTCCTGAATAAATTCATAGGACTCGATCTCCCCGACAACAGGTTTGTACTTGTCGGAATGGCCGGGATGATGGCAGGCGTTATGCATGCTCCTCTGACAGCGATCTTCCTTATTGCCGAGATAACCGGGGGGTACGATCTGCTTATCCCGCTTATAATTACATCAACGGTAGCCTTTATAACCATAAGGCAGTTCGAAAAACATTCGATTTATCATGTTCAGCTTGCCCGTAAAGGCGAGCTTATCACCCACGATAAAGACAAGGCAGTCCTTACATTCATGGACTGGAAAAAAGACATTGACACTGACCTGCTCAAGGTAAAATCTACTGATACTCTTGGCGATCTCGTTAAGACTATAGCAAAATCAAAACGTAACATCTTTCCCGTTGTGGATGAATACAATATTCTGGAAGGGGTTGTGCTCCTGGATGATGTAAGGGAGATTATGTTCAATACAGAGTTGTACGACACCACGCTCATAAAGGATGTGATGACAATGCCTCCTTCATATATTGATAAGTCGGAGAACATGAGCACTGTGATGGAAACATTCCGGACAACCGGGGCATGGAACCTTCCTGTATTGGAGAATGGTTATTATGCCGGATTTATCTCCAAGGCCAGGATCTATTCTACTTATCGTGAACTGCTTGTTCAGTTTTCTGAAGATTGATGAAACCAGGTCATATATTTCATCATTATCTTGAATCAGATTAAAATGTATATTTAAAAACTCTAAAATTACCCTGCGGGGGCCTTTGTTAACAGATTTTAATGCGCAAATGAAAAAAGACACTGCAATTTTCGACCTTATTAAAAAGGAACATGAACGTCAGCTTGATGGAATAGAACTGATTGCATCAGAGAACTTTGTAAGTCAGCAGGTTCTCGAGGCCATGGGTTCTGTACTGACAAACAAATATGCCGAAGGATACCCTGGCAACAGGTATTACGGCGGCTGTGAGGTTGTAGACCAGGTTGAACAACTGGCAATAGACAGGCTTAAGCAGCTTTATGGTGCAGAATATGCAAATGTCCAGCCACATTCCGGAGCCCAGGCAAACATGGCTGTTTTCATGGCAGTTCTTAAACCAGGTGATACATTTATGGGACTGAATCTTTCACACGGCGGTCACCTTTCACATGGCTCGCCTGTAAACTCATCAGGTCTGCTTTATAAACCGGTTGCATATGGCGTTAAGGAAGATACAGGGACAGTCGATTATGATATGATGGAGGAAGTGGCTCACCGTGAACATCCGAAGATGATAATCGGTGGGGCTTCTGCATATTCAAGAGAGTGGGATTATGAGAGGATGAGAAAAATTGCGGATTCTGTAGGTGCAATTTTTATGAGGTAGATATGGGTTATCGCAGCCGGACACCTTAAAAACCCATTGAAGTACGCACATGTACATCCACAACATAAGACACTAAAGGGGGCCAGGGAGGTATAGTACTGCTTGGCAAAGCTTCCCTAGCCATGGGGACATACGACTCCGAAAGGAGAGAGACGGTTCTCAATTCATCTCTATTTCCTGTGCAGGGTGGTCCGCTCGAACACGTTATAGCTTCAAAAGCTGTTGCATTTGGTGAAGCGCTTGTTGTCGAGAAAAAATGCACGACGTATGTCTGATGCATTTATTGAAAAAGGTTATAAAGTCATTTCAGGGGAACTGATAACCACCTGATGCTTATAGATCTCAGGACTAAATTCCCGGATATCTCAGGGAAGAAAGTTGAAAATACGCTCGTACTTTCTCATATTACAGTTAACAAGAACATGGTTCCTTTCGACAGCAGGTCACCATTCCTTACATCAGGTCTGAGGGTAGGTACACCAGCAATAACTACAAGAGGTCTCAGGGAGGAGCACATGGGAGTGATAGTGGAGTTTATTGATGAAGTAATCTCTAATATTGAGAATGAAGCCGTGATAAAGAAAGTAGGAGAGAAAGTGAAGTTGTTCATGAAGGATTTTCCCCTGTTTGCTTATTAATATTAAAATATTTGAAATAAGAAACGGGTTAACATTTTTGTAAAGCGGGTGGCTGATAAACTAATTTATTTGTAACTTTAAACGTCACTTATCCATATTTCTGATGAACCGTGATAAACTGATCTTCGTTGTTGATGACGATCCATTCATAACAAAACTTGTCGTCAAGAGGTTTTCACCCGAGGGTTACAGGGTTGAGCCATTTGATTACGGAGAAGACTGCCTTAAGGCAATGAGTATGAAACCGGATCTGATTATACTCGATTACTACTTTACAAAGCAGGGCGAGACCGTAATGAATGGAATGGAAGTCTTCGACAAAATAAAAGCCATGGCTCCTAATGTCCTTGTAATAATGTTATCCGGGCAGGAGAGGGGAGAGATTGTCCTCGAACTTGCAAGAAAAGGTATTGATGATTATGTTATCAAAGACAACAACCTGATCGATAATCTGAATTCTTCGATTAAAGAGCTCTTTGGCCGGGAGCAGTAGTTACCTCAGTATAAAATTATAAGTTATTGTCCCTTTCTGAATTGCCGGGGCATCAGGATTTACCTTAAATTTAGATTTGAGTGCGGCTTCTTTTGCGCGTGACAGCAGGATTTCATCAAGAGTTGATGACCCTTTAACTCCCGGATTTGCACTTACAACATTACCGTTCCTGTCAACATTTATCTCAACTACAACCTTACCTTCACCCTGGTAGTCATATTTCGGTTCCTCAAGGTGCTGTGATGTCCTTCCACCGAGGTCGTATCCTATTCCATTACCATTACCGCTGTCACCCGTTCCTGTGTTTGTGCCACGGATTTTTGAATTTACGGATCCATTCGGATCGCCCTGGTTGCCTTCCCCGCCGGTTATACCTTCACCCGTACTGTTGGTGCCTGAATTCCTGCCGTTGGCAAAAGCATTTTTGGTGCGGTTTGTTATATCCGATGTGCGCTTCTGTTCAAGCTCTATCTTCCTTCTTTCAGCCTCTTCCTGCTCCTTCTTTACTCTCTCAGCTTCCAGTTCAGCCTTTCTTATACGTTCAGCTTCAATCCTTTCCTTTTTCTTTTTCTCGGCATCAGGATCAGTCTTTTTGATCTTCGGGGCCTCGTTGTCATTATCTGTTGAAAGAAGCTTTTCGTCTTTCTTCTGGCTCTCATTCTTATTTACAGGTTGCGCAACTGCCTCTGCAACAGGAGGCGGACCGGAGGGTTCAATCAGCCCTGATCCTGTCTCATCGGTTCCGAAATTAACAAGTATACCCATTTCCTTTTCCTGGGGAGGAGGTGTTGTGAAACCCATGAATATTAGCAGCAGAAACAATGCAAGATGAACTGCTGTTGTTCCTGCAAACCCGCTTATCCTCCCGGCCTTTGCCCTTCCTTTTTCCAGATCCTGTGAGTCCACTACTTATATTTTTAGGTCAAATGGCTGTAAACTTGTTACTTATATCCAGTACAAAATATCGCCAATGTTGCGAAGGTATTAAAAAACGTAAAAGTGCTATAGTCTATTATTCCGGGTTAATAACAATCTGAAAATAGTTATTAACCTATTTTTTTGTACCTGTTCCCACCTTCTTTTCCTTTTTCATATCACCTTTTGCCGGCTGACGTTTAAACAGGTCCTTGAATTTATCGAAATCCTGCCTGTAGAACAGGCCTATTCCCTGGGTGTAAAGGATACCATTGTCGATATAGAAATTGTCGTTTGACCTGTTAAAGAATTTAAACCTGATTTTCTCATTGATTTTGTATTCGACGTTGAACACCCCTGTGAATGTGTTGGTTCCTGTCACAGCTCCGGAAGTACCTGAAGCCTGACTTCCTGCAACGTCGAAATTGCCATTTATGACCACCTTGTCATTAAGAAGCTGTGTCGACAATGCAACCTGTAACTCCTGCGAGTTTGGCAGCTGGGTGGTTCCTGGCCTGTAAACAACACCGATATCAAAATCGTTGGAGATCTGGGAAAGCCAGTTGCTTAGCTGGTTCGACAACATCTCCATTGTTGTCACACCAACCGTCGTTGTACCCATACCTGAAGGGAAAGGATTAGTAGCGGCGTTCTGGTCAGAATAAAAGCTGTTCATCACAAGTAGGAAAAGGAACTGGCGGCTCATTTCTTCTTCCGACTTTATCATGCTTTTCAGGTAAGCCCTTGTTTCTTCATCAGCTGTTGGAAGGTATATGTCAAAACCAACAGTTGGGTTGAAAAGTTTTCCCGAAAGAAGCAGCTGGCACTCCACAGGGATCCTTTCATTCTGTTTCGACTCTGGAAGTATGCCGGGCATAATATCGTAAAGGGATGCCTTTGTTTTGTAAATAGCCTTTATGTCGATATCAGCGTCCTCAACATCTCCGTTGAAAGTTATTTTTCCACCGCTTTCTACTCCAAAAGATTTATTTATAATATTCCCGAGCGTGAACAGGTAGTCACCATCTTCAATTGTATAGTCACCAAATATTTTAAAGGCCCCTTTGCTGTCGAGGTTAATATTGAGGTTGCCCCTGCCGGTACCCTTGATTATATCACCGGTCTTAGGGTCCATCAGCAGCTGAACCTCAGCATCGGGTGTGACTTCAAGATCGAAGCCAATCTCCATACCGCTTGAGGTTGGTCCGGTCTGAAGGTTGGAAGCTGCCTTAACTTCTTTCCCGGCATCAGATGGCTGAACAAAACTGATAAAGGTCCCCTGTGTCACCGAACTACCGGTATTAAGAGGGATAAAGAATTTTGTGTTTTTGTCGGTTTTTGCAGATATATCGAGTTTAAGGAGAGGTCCAACAGTTTTAATTGAAGTTACACCGCTTGCAAAGGCAGTTCCATAGAAAAGCTCGTTGTCCTTGGGTTTTGTATTCAGGACCATGCAATTCTGTGGTTTCAGGGAGATATCTACAGAGAAGTCGTTGAAATGATCGTGGTAGACAGTTCCATTAAGCATTGCCTGGTTTCCCTTTTCATCCTTCAGCTTAATGTTATTAAACTTTATTCCCTGTGAATCGAAACGTATGCTGTCCGTAAACCTGTAACGTGTCTGGAGGTAATCGACCTTAAGTGCAGCATCTTCAAGCCAGAGTGAGCCGAGCAGCAACGGTTTAGCAGGCTGGCCTTTTACACGGATTTTGCCGGTAGCCTTGCCCCCGACACCCGAGGCAAAAAAGTTCAGAAGAGGATTCAGCGCATCAATTGGCAGTTTGTTTGCCTCAAGAAGAAGGTCCATATTACCTTCTGAAGGAGTATAGATTCCGTTGATTTTGAACATGCTCACACCTGCAAGGTTATTGTTTGCATTGATCTCGGCAACCTTCCTGTCATTATTCCACGCCGACAGGATTTTAATATCGCCATACTGGCTGTTCAGCAGGGTAAAGTCGTGCAGGAGTATGTCGCTTTCAAACATGAAGTTCCTGTAAAGGTCTGTAAAACTTATCCTTCCGTTCAGGGTACCTCCAATGTTGAGTTTTAGAGAATTGTCGGAACCATCAGTGTTTTTTTCAGACATCTTGTTTAAAGGACTCAGGCTTATGTCATTGAACTTGAGATAGAGCGTGTCATTCAGATCCTCCGAGACTGCACCGTTAACAAGAAAATACCTGTCATTATTCCTGACGCTGAATTTATCAATACGTATGGAGGATGAGTCCATTGTAATATTTGCCGGGCTGATTTTCCAGACCTGGTCGCGGATGTCAACTTCTCCTGGTTTAAGGAAAAGGTTCATTATGGAGCTTTCTTTTTTACCGTTAACACGGTTAAAAGATCCCTCTGCTTCAAAATTACCCTTGTTCAGATCCTTATCCTTGTTGTCCCATGATAGAAGGAATGTATAATGATCCGGAACAACTCCCAAATCCATCCATAGGTCCTTAAGATCAGAAATTCCGGCCAGGTTAAGATCTTCGCTTGTCAGGTTCACCCTTGCTGTTGTATCAGAATACCTGGCATTCAACTGAAGGCCGTTAAAGACAAGACTTCCCAGGCTGAATGAAGATGATTTCCCTGACACAAAAAGGATACTATCAGGCCTTACTCTCCCTGATATTATGCTGTTTGGAGCAACTTTAAGGCCAGTCATAAGGAACTTATTCAGTTCATCAGTTTTTTTGAAGGTCACCTGGAATCTGAAATCATTTTCTCCTGTCTTCAATGGCTGTTTTCGCCCGGCGTATTTTGAAGGCACCAGTGAAGCCAGTACATTATCGGCAACTGGTCCCAGGCTGGCAAAATTGTAGTGTCCGATCAGGCTTGCATCAAGAAAATCTGTCCTGAGGGATATTGTGGGCTGGTGATTATCAAGAAATGTTTTCAGGGAAAAATCAAAGATCTGAAGATCGTTGCCATATTTTCTGAAACTTGAGTTTAAGAGCTTTATCTCCCCGTCGAGGTTATCGATATTATCTCCCCTGAAGTTGGCGGTGAGCAGCAATGAGGCCGCAGCTGTTGTATCTTTTGTTGCTATCTTAAGGTTGTAAAGCCTGGCCTTTTTCAGGTTCATTGTGAAATCGAATTCCGGCAAATCGCGACTGAAGTCGAACCGCCCGAGTAATTCCATGTTAATATTCTGATCATTCACCTTTATGTCGCCGTCCCAACCCTTGTCAGTGAAGAAACCATTAAGATCTATATTCCTGTACCTGTAATTGTTAAGATCCACACTGTCGACCTTACCTTTAAGGTTTACTGAAAATGTTTTAAAGGATTCAGTGGAGCCATCCACGTTTGCTTCAACAGTCAGTTTACCAGGTATTTCTGATCCAGTGATTGCTCCCAGGTCAATCGATGTACCTTTTATAAGTCCCTTAATCCTGAATTTGTTTTTTTCTTCAGGTCTCAGCGATATATCGGTTGATATAATTCCCTTGTTAGTGTTTATTTTCCCGTATGTTACAAAATCGGTTGAAAATCCTGTAAATGTTCCACTGAATGAAACAACTCCAAGTTTCCTTAGTGGTTCGGGGACGAGTAATTTACCCTTTCCGGGAATTGTAATCTGTTCAACATCGTGCGAAGTACTCCTGAAGTCGTTTATATCAACATACATGAATGTATTCCTGAAGTCGGGAAGTCCTGAAAAATCAAAATTGCAGTCCAGGTTTGTCTGGTCCTTGTATGACAGGTTGATATTCCTCCCTTTCAATTCGGAGATAGTCCCGGAAACATGACCGGAAATCCATACAGATTCATTTATGTTCTTTATGAAAGGCACAAAGTAGTTGAGCTCAGTGAGGTTAATAAGCGATTTTTTAAGGATCATGTCCAGTTTCACCTCCTGCAGAAACCTGCTGAAGGAAGAAGAGGAGTCAGCAAGAAGGGCAATACGGTCTGCATTAATTATGCTGCTGTCGCATATTATACTTGTATTTGAAAGGATGATGTTTGGTCCATGGATTAAAAGGTTGCTGTTCATATCCCTTATTCCGAAACCATTTGATTCCTTTAAAGCCAGGTCACTGATATTAAGGCTCAGTGAATCACCGGCAATAATAAGGTTCTCAATGGCCCCGTTCATGGAACCCAGTCTCAGGTCGCTGAAATTAATCCCTTCAGTTTTATTATCAGTTGTCCTGTCAATCAATTCAAATCTGCCGCCGGTAATATCGATCTTTGCAACCTGGAAAAGGGAACTGCCGCCCTTTGTAGTGTCTGTACTGCCGGAGCTCAGCTTATCGAGGTACCAGTTTAGATTAGAAGTACCCGAACTGTCTGTGATAAGTGCAAAAAGAGGATCTGTAATATGGACCCTTCCAAGCCTGATTATATTTTTTTTGGGACTTAGTTCACGGATTCCGGCATTGACTTTCCGGGCATAAATAAGGGTATCAGAGTTATTGTCTTTTATAAGAACGTCCTCAAGAATGATCCTGTTGAGGTAGGCAAAATCAACTTTCCCGACTGAGACAGTTGACTTTAATTCAGTCGAAATATATTTTGCAACTCCCTGTACTACATAGGTCTGCACCAGAGGTATCCTCAGAATGAGAAGCAGCGTGAGAGGCAGGAGAATAAGCGAGACCCCTGTAATTAAAATGAAGTTTACCGTTTTTTTAATAATTTTGAGCATTCGGAAATGCTTAAAGCTTCTGTCAAAATAACCTAAAATATACCGAATATCAAAGAGGTGGAGGGGGTAACAATTCTTGCAATAGAGTCATCGTGTGACGATACTTCTGCAGCAGTAATAAGGGATGGCAAGGTTCTTTCGAACCTGATTGCAAACCAGGATGTTCACAGGTCGTATGGCGGCGTGGTTCCTGAACTGGCCTCAAGGGCACACCAGGCAAACATCGTACCGGTTATTGCTGAAGCACTGCGGCGGGCATCCGTAAAACCCGGAGATATCTCTGCAGTGGCGTATACAAGGGGGCCTGGGCTTCTTGGCTCACTGCTTGTGGGAACATCTTTTGCGAAAGGTTTTGCAGTTGCAGGGTCCATCCCCCTGGTAGAAGTAAATCACCTGCAGGCACATGTTATGGCGCATTTCATTAAGGATGATACAGGCAGGGGAAATCCATCTTTTCCTTTCCTGTGCCTGCTTGTTTCGGGCGGCCACACGCAGCTAATAATAATGAAAAACCATTATGAGATGGAGATTATCGGCAATACTATTGATGATGCTGCCGGTGAGGCCTTCGATAAATGCGGTAAGGTAATGGGGCTGGCTTATCCTGCCGGTCCTGTCATAGATAAACATGCAAAGGAGGGTAACCCGAGAGCCTTTATGTTTTCAAAACCATCAATAAAGGGGCTTGATTTCAGCTTCAGTGGTTTAAAGACGAACTTCCTATATTTCCTTCGCGACAGGCTGAAGGAAAATCCGGCGTTTATTGAAGAAAACCTCAATGATCTCTGTGCTTCACTGCAATTCACAATCATATCAACACTTACAGGGAAAGTAATAAAGGCAGCCCAGCAGACAGGTATCAAAACAATAGGAATCGCAGGCGGGGTGTCTGCAAATTCAGGTCTCAGGAATGCAATGACTGCCGAAGCAGCAAACCGCGGATGGGATCTGTTCATTCCGCCATTCAGCCTTACAACCGATAATGCAGCCATGATTGGTATCGTCGGCTATTATAAATACCTGAATGGAGATTTCTCAGGACATGATGCTGTGCCACTGGCCAGGTTTGATGTAAAATAGATATAACACGAAAAATCAGCATATAAAAATGGATAAGCAATCACCAAAAATACTTGTTGCGGGAGCAGGAGCCATAGGAGGAATAACAGCAGCTCTTCTCAAAAGGGAAGGATATGATGTGGAGATAATTGCCAAGTATAAAGAATATACAGACCTTATAATGAGCAAGGGTCTTCATGTGACAGGAGCCCGCGGAACTTTTGATCAGCCAATGAAGGCATGGACCGAAGCCTGCCCTGAGATGGGGATGAAAGACATCATCCTGCTCGCAACTAAAGCCACCGACGTTATTGAGTCGTGCAAATCGGTTCTCCCATATCTTAAGGAGGATGGACTTATAGTGTCTCTCCAGAACGGGATATGTGAGGACGATATCGCTGAAATAACTGGAAGGAAAAGGCTCGTTGGCTGTGTAGTTGCCTGGGGCGGTACAATGGACAGGCAGGGAGATCTTTTTATGTCATCTGAAGGAGAGTTCATAATCGGTTACACCGACAGGGGACCTGACAGTGACCTGGAGTTCCTTGCAGACATGCTCTCTGTTATTGTGCCTGTAAAACAATCAGACAATATTATCGGCCACCTTTATTCTAAAATGATTGTAAACTCCTGTATAACATGTCTCGGAGCTATAAGCGGCCTGCACCTTGGACAGATGCTGAAGAGAAGAAAGTTCAGAAAGATCTTTATTGCAATTATGAGGGAAGCAATGGCTGTTGCCGATAAGATGAAGATAAAGGTTGAAAAATTTGGAGGGAAAGTAGACTTCTACGGAGTTGCTCAGGATACAGGATTTATTGCAGAATTCAGGCGTCATCTTCTTATAAGAATCATAGGATTTAAGTACCGTAAACTGAAGTCATCCAGCCTTCAGTCGCTCGAAAGGGGAAAGCCCACAGAGATAGATTTTTTCAATGGATATATACTTAAAAATGCTGACAAATACGGTGTGGACGCCCCTGTTAATGCAATAATAGTGAAGATGATCCATGAGATTGAATCCGGGAAAAGAAAAATATCGCTTGAAAATTTCAGCGACCCTTCGTTTGACTTATTCGACTGATTTGGGGAATAATGTATTTTAAAATTATTTATCTTAGAACAAAATATCCTGCATGCAGGCCCTTAGAATAAGTTCATCAAAAAATTCGCCTGAGATAATTCTTGATCCGGCAGGGATCATAAAGATCAGGGGACGTTCTATTCATGAGAACGTTGCCGAGTTTTTTGAGCCTGTTGATGCATGGATAACAGAGTACGTAAAGAACCCGGCAGAGGTAACTTCTGTTGATATGGCCCTCGAATATTTCAACAGTGCAAGTGCCAAAGTATTTATTACCCTGCTTCAGAAAATCACGCTCGTAACTCTCAGGCACCGTAGATTCATCTTCAACTGGTACTATGAGGAAGGTGATGAAGACATACTTGAACGTGGCGAGTATTTTAAAGTCGTGCTTGATGTTCCGATTAACTTCATCAGGACAACCTGAAGCTCGCTGATCAATCTCCGTTTAATTCAATTCCCTCACCTGTCTTTGCAGGCATGTTCCTGTTTTTCCTGCTGAAATAGAAGTATATAGGGAGTCCAAGCACGAGAAAACCTGCCCCGACTTCAGCATGCAGCGGTTTATTTATCCAGATGTTGAATACAAACCATATCACTATAACTATAAATATGATTGGCGTTACAGGATAGCCTGGCGTTCTGAACGGTCTTTGGGCATCCCTGTACCTCTTCCTGAAAATGAATATGCCTCCCGCCGCAAAAGCAAAGAAGATCCACTCCACAGAAACAGTATAAGTGATAAGGTCCTCAAAAGTGCCCCAGAAAAGAAGAAGAAGAATTGACCAGACAGATTGAGTTATTATTGCAAAGATCGGAGTCCTGAATTTTGGATGGACTACGGCTATCTGTTTGAAGAACAGACCGTCATCTGCCATCGCATAATAGATCCTTGGGGAAGACAGTGTATAAATACCGATAGTTCCTAAAGTGCATACTGCAATTATTGCCGCCACAAGCATACCCCCGGCCGGGAGAACCACAGATGCGGCTTCGGCTGCCACCTTATCTGATTTTGCAATGGCAGACACAGGAAGCAGCCTCATGTAACTGAAGTTAATCAGGATATATACTGCAATAACCACAAGGGCACCAACCGTCATGGCAATAGCAACATTCCTTCCCGGATTCTTAGCCTCCCCTGCAAGAAATGAAGCATGCTGCCAGCCGCCATAAGAGAACAATACGCCAACAAGGGCCACCCCGAAATTTGTTAAAGTAACATTCCCTGCAGGCACACTGCTGCCAAAACTGAGAGAACCGGTACCGAAGAAAATTCCGAAGAAAATGATTATGCAGATACCGGCAATCTTTAAACCGGTGAAAAGGTTGGAGAATATTTCTCCGAACTTGGCGCGAAGAATATTTATAGTTGTAACTGAAATTATAACTATTATGCTTGTTATCATTCTTCCGGCTTCAGACATCGGTATGAAGAAGCCCAGGTAATAAGTGAAGGCAAGTGAAAGAACCGCAATTGACCCTGACGTTATTATAAGCAGGTAAGCCCAGCCGTAAAGGAAGCCTATCCATCCTCCGTAAGCTTCTTTCAGGAATACATAAATTCCCCCGGCTTTAGGAAAAAGTCCGCCGATCTCACCAAAGGTCAGAGCTCCCGTAAGTGTTATAAGGCCACCGACAGCCCAAACGGCAATAATATGCCATGCCGAAGGCACAAGTGAAGCTATCTGCGCCGGGGTTACGAATATACCGGATCCAATGCAGGACCCGATTGCAACCATTGTTAAACCGTATAGAGTGAGTTCCCTGGCAAGCCTTGTCATCCTTTGAATTCTGGTTTTAGATTAATTAATAAGCAAGTATCTGGCTTTTTTCGCGGCCTGCCCCCTTTATCCAGATCTTGTTGCCATATACCTCGACGACAGAATAGCTGTTTGTATTTTCTGTCTCTACCATTCCCCTGAGAGTTACGTAATGAGTCATGTTAAGGTTACCGTAACTGCCCGAATGGTTATGCCCGGCAAAACAGGCTATTATATTACCATGTCTTCCAATAATATCGAGGACTTCCTTATAATTAAGCAGGTTATGACTGTCGGCCGGCCAGAGCGGGAAATGGCAGAATATAAAAACCTTTTCCCCGGCTTTCTCGGAGGCATCAAGCTGATCAGACATCCATTTAAGCTGTTCTTTACCAGCGCCTCCATTATACACTTCAGCATTAAGATCACCTGCTTTTTTCATACGTGCAAGCAAAGTGTCAGCTGCAGCCACCTGCTTCCTGTCAGTTGAAGAGTAGGTGCTGATCTCATTGCCGTTCAGGAAAACAAACCTGAATCCATCCTGCAGGTATGAACTGTAACCCTTTTTATCTGTACCCAGGACCGGGATCTTCTTTTTCTGTGAAGAACTTACATTATAATCATGATTCCCCGGAACATGAAAAACCTTCAGCCCTGAAGAATCGAAAATCTGAATAACTGGTACATATGAATCCATGTCCCTGTCTATCAGGTCACCAAGATCAACTACGAAACTCACCTTATCATCCTTCATGGATTTCAGCGCTGCCCGGAGTTTACCTGTGGAATTCCTGTAATACCGTGTTCCTTCGGGATCGCAGTTGCAGTACTGAACATCTGTCACGATCCCGAAAGACATAACAGGGGAGGAGTTTCCGGGTTTCACTTCGGCTGGATGTTTTGATATCATTATTGTGCCGGATGTTATAAGTGCCAGCAATGCAGCAATGAATTTCATTACTTTCAATTTTTAATAAATGTAATCAAAAAAAAATCCGCGGTCTTCTTTTAAAACACAAGGCGTTTCATCAGTATCTGGTTTTAAATAAGATTCTGGGATATGACTTCTGATAAGCTGCCCCAGTATTCATGCCACTTATCCGGCATCTGGCTCATAGAATGCCTCTTTACCAGGGTACCTGAACTTGCGCCGTGCAACCTGCTCGGGATACAGGAAGAATTCAGCTTCTGATTCAGCACAAACCTTTGACTGGCTGTCGGATAAAGTACATACTACTGTGGCTGACCTGTCATCCGACTTTGTAATAACAGCTCTGAGAGAGATGACACCTTTATTTAAATACACAGGTTGCAGGTACCTCGTCCTCATCTCTGAGGTCACCCCGGCTGTCCCTTTTTTAACAGATACACACCATGCAGATGTTTCGTCGAGAAGGGCAGCAATAATACCGCCGTGGAGGACATTGGGATAGCCCTGGTAAAATTCAGATGGCACCCATTCTGCATGCATGGCCTCTTCACTTTCGGTAAACTGAAGTTTAAGCCCAAGGGGATTGGCAGTACTGCACCCGAAACACTTGTTTTCCCCCGGATCATAGGGATTTCGTATCTTCTTCATTTATTGTCCTTTCTTTTCCTGGTTGACTGAATAAAAGCCTTATAATTGATGAATGACACAAAGAAAAGCATCATTCCAAAAAGTATGAAACCGAACATAACCCATATAGACGGTGATTCCATTCCTGGTATCGGGTGATGTATCCTGAAAATATATCCTGCAACGGCAATTACAAGTACAAGTCCAGAAACGATGAACGAGAATATTACGGTTGTCCCGTCAAAGATCTTAGTCGATTTATAGAACTTTGTATTCCTGAATCGCACATACGAAGTTCGTGCATATACCTTTGCTTTATGTCTTGATCTTGCCTGCCTGTATTTCCTCCAGTCTTCCATTGCCCGGTTATATGCTTCCGCGTCCCTTGCAGCCCTGTCGGCATAGGTAAGCAGGAACTCGTAAGCTTCAGTCGCGAGAATGAACATGTCCTTTGCGGCCGGGTCGTGATTTATATCTGGATGATACTCCCTGGCCTTGTTCCTGTAAGCCTTTTTGATCTCCTCAGTAGTGCATCCGTGGTGAAGACCCAGTATCCGGTAGTATTCACTTATTGACATTTCAGCTTATATTACTCCATGAATGTCTTTTGGAAAACAACCTTCTCAGTTCCGACCTCAGTATAAGGTTCTGATCAGAAGTCAGTGACGGATCCTTATCAAGCACCGATCCTGCAATACCACGCACATACTCAATTATCTGACCATCGCGGCTAAGGCTGGAAATCTTCAGGTCGAATGGTATACCGCTCTGCTGTGTCCCTTCAAGATCACCTGGTCCACGTAGTTGCAGGTCTGTCTCGGCGATCTCGAAGCCATCACTTGTCCTCACCATAACCTCTAGCCTTGCTGATGCATCCTTCGACAACTTGTCGGAGCTCATGAGGATACAGTACGACTGATCGGCACCCCTGCCTACACGTCCCCTGAGCTGGTGAAGCTGTGAAAGGCCGAATCTTTCAGCACTCTCAATAACCATAACAGTTGCATTTGGAATATCTACGCCTACTTCAATAACGGTAGTGGCAACCATTATATGAGCTTTGCCTTCCCTGAAAAGGTTCATTGAGATATCCTTGTTTGCAGCTGTCATCTTTCCGTGAACGACACTTATACAATATTTTGGAGGAGGAAATGCAGATGAGATAATATCAAGTCCTTCATCGAGGTTCTTATAATCCATTTTTTCAGATTCTGTAATAAGGGGATAGACAATGAACACCTGTCTTCCTTCAGCAATCCTGCTTCTCATGAACGCAAACACCTTGTTTCTCTCTGAATCATTGAAATGCATTGTTTTAACAGGCACCCTTCCGGGTGGAAGTTCAGAAATGACTGAGACGTCCAGGTCGCCGTACAGTGTCATCGCCAGTGTCCTGGGTATTGGCGTGGCTGTCATTACAAGAATATGCGGCGGGTTTACATTCTTTTCCCAGAGTTTTGCCCTCTGGGCAACGCCGAACCTGTGTTGTTCATCTATAACCACAAGGCCCAGGTTCCTGAAGACGACATTATCTTCAATCAGGGCATGGGTACCTATAAGGATTGATGGCTCATTTGCTGCAAGTATCGTTTCGATTTCCTTTCTCTCAGTCTTTTTTGATGAGCCTGTCAGCAGCATAACCTTTATATTGAGGCCTTCGAGGAATTTGCTTACTGACCTGTAATGCTGAATCGCAAGTATCTCGGTGGGAGCCATGATGCAAGACTGGAAACCGTTATCTGCAGCGATTAGCATCGACATCAGTGCAATAAGGGTTTTACCGCTTCCAACATCCCCCTGTAGCAACCTGTTCATCTGCTTTCCGGAGCCAAGGTCCTTACGGATTTCTTTCATCACATTCTTCTGTGAGTTTGTGAGGGAGAAGGGCAGGTTCTTATAATAGAAAGTATTAAAAAGATCTCCTACAATACTAAATGTGAATCCCTTATGGATATTGTTCCTGTTAAGTTTATACCTGAGCAAGTTCAATTGTATATAGAAGAGTTCCTCAAATTTCAACCTGTACCTTGCTTTTTCGAGTTCGGCGGTATTGGAAGGGAAGTGTATCTTCTGAAGTGCATCATGCAATTGCATAAGGTGATACCCCGAAACAATGTATGACGGTAAAGTCTCAGGCAGCCTGAAACTTAGTTGTGTCATGAGGGTTCCCTCAATTTTTCCAATGAATTTGGAGTTTATGAAGCTGCTCTTAAGTTTTTCAGTAGTGCTGTACTGACCCTGCAGTGGAGCATTAAGTCTTTCCTCCCTCGAACGGCTTTCTTCTATTTCGGGGTGAATGATGTTCACCTGCCCGTTAAATATTGCAGGCTTTCCGAAGATTATAAATTCCTTTCCGGCCTGGTAGGATCCGGGAACCCATTTAAGTCCTTTAAACCATACAAGCTTAATGGATCCTGTGCTGTCAGTAAAATCTGCGACAAGCCTTTTTGCCTTTCCACCACCCTCGGTTCTGTACCCGCTGATAACTCCCCTGATCTGAACGGCAGGCATATCGGCATCAAGCTCTTCCACAGAATAAAACCTTGACCTGTCAATGTACTTGTAAGGGAAGAAGTAAAGCAGATCCCTGTATGTGTATATTCCAAGTTCGTTGTTAAGGAGTTCAGCCCGCTTTGGTCCGACGCCGGGTAAAAATTTGATGTCGGTATCTAGAATATCGCTCATTAACGGGCTGCATTGTGCAAATGATAGCCGAAAATACTTATTTTTGGAAACCTTACCTAAAAATAATTTACGTTGGTTAAAGTGAATTTATATTATACGGTCAAGTACCTGAAATACATGGCCTTTTCTTCGCATAAAAAGGGACACGGTATTCATAGTCCTTTCCTTTATAAGCTCATTTCGGAAGTATTCAGGAATAAAAGCAACCCCGATGTTGTCTTAAACATTGAATCTGAAAGGAGGAAGTTGTTCTCTGACACAAGGGTTGTTCAGGTAACTGATTTCGGTGCAGGACCTGCAAGGGGAGGTGGCGATACACGAAAAGTTTCAATAATTGCAAAAAGGGCTTCTGTATCAAGAAAGTATGGAAAACTGCTTTCAAACCTCGCGGCTGAATTCGGTTCCGGTGCCATTATAGAACTGGGAACCTGCCTTGGCATCAGTACAATGTACATGGCTTCAGTTACGAATGCAAAGGTTCATACAATTGAAGGGAGTAAGGAACTTTGTATGATAGCTGAAGAGAATATTAAAAGGCTGGGGCTTGATAATGTTGTCTTCCACAACGGGAAATTCAGCGATGTGCTGCCAGAGTTGAGGAAAGCAGGAATTACCCCGGGACTGGTTTTTATTGATGGGGATCACAGGAAGGAAAGAGTTATTGAATACTTCAGAACCCTGAAAGAAATGTCGACTGATAGAACAGTTCTTGTATTCGACGACATACATCTTTCAAAGCAGATGGGAGAGGCCTGGAGCGAGATATCATCCGATCCTTCAGTGAGGCTGGCAATTGACCTGAACAGGATGGGTCTCATTTTTTTCAGGAAAGGACTATCTCCTTCAAGGGTAATTATCAGGTATTAACAAATATTAATATTAAATAACCTTATTTCTAAACAAATTAACCTAATTTCGAATTTTCAAATTTTACTTGTATGAGCGATAAAGTCATTGAAATTCAAGATATTGTCAAGAATTACCAGGTTGGCTCTGTTATTGTAAGGGCATTAAGATCTCTCTCAGTAACAATCAAAAGGAATGAATATGTTGCAATAATGGGCCCGTCAGGCTCAGGAAAGTCAACATTGATGAACCTCATCGGTTGTCTCGATACACCTACAAGCGGGTCATATATGCTCAACAATATTGACGTGAGTAAAATGGAAGATAATATGCTTGCAGAGATAAGGAACAAGGAGATAGGCTTTATTTTCCAGACATTTAACCTCCTCCCGAGGTACACTGCGCTTGAAAACGTTACACTCCCGCTTATTTATGCAGGTGTTCCAAAACTAGAGAGGGAACAAATGGCGATCCATTCACTCGAGCAGGTAGGCCTTGCCGATCGAATGACACATAAGCCGAATGAGCTATCCGGCGGTCAGAGGCAGAGGGTTGCAATTGCCAGGGCACTCGTGAATAAACCTTCTATAATTCTTGCTGACGAACCTACAGGTAACCTCGATTCAAAGACATCAATCGATATTATGAACCTCCTTGATGAGATTCATAACAATGGCAACACTGTAATCGTAGTTACACACGAGGAAGATATCGCCAAACATGCTGCAAGGATAATCAGGCTTATTGACGGTGAAATAGCATCTGATGTTCAGAACGAAAAAGTAAAAGCACACTAGGAACTGCATTTCTTATTTATATCTTCGGGTCTGAATATTTATTCGGAGATATGAAAATCTATACACGGACAGGTGATGACGGAACAACATCTCTCTCGGGAGGAAGGCGTGTTCGTAAAAGTGATCCAAGAATTGAAGCTTATGGTACGGTTGATGAACTTATTGCATGGATTGGCATGCTAAGGAGTCACGCTGACGAACCTGGAAGAAAAGAGTTCCTGGTTTACATTCAGTCTCAGCTGATGTCGGCTGCCGCTGCCCTTGCATGGGATGAGAGCAACCAGTTAAGCCGGAAAGTTTTGCCGGAGGAAAAGGCCGTATCAATCCTGGAAGAAGATATAGACAGGATGGAAGCACTTCTTCCAAAGCTTAATTCATTCATACTTCCGGGCGGAAATGTACAGTCTTCAAACTGCCATGTTGCCCGTTGTGTTTGTCGCAGGGCAGAGAGAGCTGTACTCAGGCTAAATGAAAAAGAGAACAGCCCGGCTATTGTTGAAAAACTACTTAACAGGCTTTCAGACTGGCTTTTTGTATATGGCAGGCTTGTAAGTTTTACTACTGGAAATGAGGAGATTAAGTGGAAAATTTAACATTTTTTATAAGTTAAAATAGCCTGATGTTGTTTAAATGAAATTATTTCTATATTTGCAGACTTTAAGCGGAAACGAATAAAACCTTTAGAAAATGTATTGGACGCTTGAACTGGCCTCAAAACTTGAAGACGCTCCATGGCCGGCAACCAAGGATGAGCTAATAGATTATGCCATCCGGTCTGGTGCTCCTCTTGAGGTTATTGAGAACCTCCAGGAGATTGAGGATGAGGGTGATATATACGAAAGTATTGAGGATATATGGCCTGATTATCCAAGTAAAGACGATTTTTTCTTTAATGAAGATGAATATTGAAAAAAGGGGCGAAAGCCCCTTTTTATTTTATTGATGGTGAATTGCTGTCTGCCGGTACCTCGGCTTTTTTTGTCCCCTTTGTTTTTGAAACCGGGAATTTTCTGAAAATATCAGAGTATTTATTTGGACGGATAACTTCATACCAGCTGAAACCCGGTAGTTTCATCTTATCAGCCGGTGTAAGCAAGGGAGGATCGAGTTTTCCTTCCGGATTATCTATTTCCTTTATGCTTGCGATCTTGCCATTATCAACAGATATATCAATAGAGGCACTCTTATTATGGGTAACACCAATAAGTTTATCGTTATCCTGGAGGTAATATATTGATTCACCGTTACCTTCAACAAAGATCCTGTTTATCTTATTCTCATTGAAATAGCCCGTCAGGGTTCGTCCCTTTATCTGGTTGAACCTTACAGAATCTATCCTGCTTGCAACAAAGGCAGAACCAAAAAGTAACAGTTTGTCGGCTTTCCTGTTCTTCGTTATTATCGACATTGAATCTGAAGTAAGCTGGTTGGTTTCCGACCAGATTATTGGTTCTGTGTACATTCTTATTACTGAATCACGGAAAGAGTATGAGAGGGAATCGCATTTCGACTGCATTCCCCGTGAGAATACCCGGCAACCGTACCAGGCTCTCATAAGCCTGTAGGGAGGCAGGGTATCCTTCTTTATTTTGATTGCACTTATTGTATCTGCATGCAGGAAAAGCGAGTCGGTATCGGAGACCTGGATGAAGAGGGACCTGTTTGTAACAAAGAATCTCTCCGGATCCTTGAAATACCTCGCGTACTGTCCTCCAACCATTATATTGTTTGTAGTATCACTTATCATAACATTCCTGAATGCTTCCCCGAACCCTGTCTTCTTATCGTAGAAAAGGGAATCACCTTTCAGTATCTGCTGCCTGTTGTTTATCAATGCTTTCTCCCAGAGCCTTGATACATCATTCTTTGTATCATACCATCCCTTCTCACAGTAAATATATATGCTGTCTCCGTTTACTTCCGACGGACCTGTAAAGAATACAGTCTCTGTCTTTGTATTATAGTCCATTGTATCGGCCTTCATCACATAATCGGGGTTTGTGATGTTTATGCTGTCCTTGAAGTGAAAAACTTCAGCATTTACATCATAAATGCCCAGCCTGCTGACAAGTATGTTTTTGCCGTTTGTGATCCTGCCGTGTTCCGTGTACTTTGCAATCTTTCCTGCAACATCGTAATCGATGTTCCTGGTATACAGGTGAGTCTCCTTATGTATCAGTTCAACGTTTCCCTCAATATATGCTTTCTGGGTGTTATCGTCGTAGAACAGGTAATTGCCGTAAAGGTTAATTGTATCGCCCTGCTGAATATGAACCCTGCTGAATGCTTTAAGCTGGCTGTCTTTCTGGAAAAAATAGGCGCTGTCGCATGTCATAATGCTTTCATTCTGACTGAAAGCTACATGACCGACAACCTTTACCACATCTTTGCCAAGGCTTTGTACAGGCTCATATGAATCAGCATAGATGAGATGGACCTTTTTCCTCTGCTTCTTCTCTGTTTCCTGTGAATTTATCTGAAAAACAGGCTCTGCGATAAACAGAACAAGGAGAAAAAAGATCCTTAGAAAAAAGATGTTTGATATTTGCGTGCCCTTATCTATTTTAACCATCCCTCGTTCATAAACTGGCATTTCCTGAACTCATCACTGATCTTTATGTATGTAATCTTAATTTTCTTCTGAACCCAGTCTTCATAAAACTTCATTCGTTTCTGGTTAAGAGCATCATTATAAAGCAGTTCGTAATCGGTTTTTATATCAGCAAGGTGAGCTGTTGTCTGGTTGTCAAGACGAACAATCCTGAATACAGTATTGCCGTTCTCATCAGTTGTTCTGAATGGTTCAGATATTTCGCCAACTTTAAGATCACGGACCTTTACATAGGTCTCCTTATCAAGTTCATCAAGTGTGAACCAGGTGACTCTTGATTCGGGATTATTCTTCACATATTTTCCACCATTTATCCTGCTGTCTTTATGTGTTGAGAACATTAGGGCTGCCTTTGAAAAGGTAAGACTGTCTTTCCTTATTAAGTTAGCGATGCTGTCTAGTTTAAGCATTGCTTTTACAGACTGGTCGGGTTTAACCTTAGGCTTTATAAGGATATGCCTTGTATTAGCCATTTCGCCCATCCTGTCAATAAGTTGTATTATGTGATATCCATAGCGTGTTTCAACGATCTTTGAGACACCGTTTTTATTCAGACTGAAGGCGGCATCGGCATAAGGTTTCTCAAGGTTACCTCTTGACATAAAGCCAATTTCGCCACCTCTTTTTGCCGATTCAGGGTCTTCTGAATAGAGAACAGCAAGTGTGGCAAAACTTTCACCTGCAACAATCCTGCTGCGGAGATCAAGAAGTTTCTGCCTTGCATCAGCCTTATTCTGCTCATTATTAGGCGGGTCAATCTGAATAATGCTCAGTTCAACCATTGCAGGTACTTTCTTCAGGCTGTCCTTTGGGAGGTTGTTATAGTATTTTTTAACGTCGGCAGGAGTGACGGATATATTTTCAGTGAGTTTGGACTGAACCTCCGATATAGTCTCCTGGTTCATCATTGCCTTTTTCAGATCGGCACGGATCTCTATCATGCTCTTTTTGAAGTATTCTTCAAGTGCCTTTTCCGATCCTGCCTGCGCAATATACCTGTTCAGAGTGGCTGTGAGTCTTGCTTCAACAGATGCATCGGATGTCTTTATAGAGTCGATTCTCGCCTGGTCCATAAACAGTTTTGAAACAAGTTCCTGTTCATATATTTTACACCTGAGTATCTCACCTGAGGTGCGATTTCCTGATGCAATTTCCTGTGCGACCTGGTTTTCAACGTCAGAAAGATATACAACTTCGTTTCCCACTATCCCGGCAACTGATTCAATAAGAACCTGGGCAGATACATTGTTTGTCTTAAAAATGAATGCGAAAATCAGCAGCACGGGAATCAAAAATCCTTTTCTCATAATCAGTAAGTCTTAATAATATTTGCTTTCAATGCATCATTGTATACGCCGTTCTCTAGTGACTGGAGGAAATCAAAACGCCTGTTATTCAATATGATGCTCCTAATATCGTTTTTTACATATTCATAGGGTGCGAGAGAGTATCTCAGCCTGTAATCCCTGAAAGTGATCAGGTACAGTGAAGCTGAATCCCTTTTCTCGTACCATGTGTTGTATTTGAGGAAGTCCTCCTGGTTAACTATATCCATTGGCAACTCAACTGAAAGCCTGTCCATTGTTACCCAGTCCTCGTTAAAATCATCAAATTTTGCAGCATACTGGTAACATAATGTTTCAAGTTGCTGGAGATCCTTCTGAAGGGATGATCTCGAAAGTATCCTTATTTTATCAATGCCCGGGACTTCCAGTGGTACTTTTATGAATAACGCTTTAACAATATTCGAACCCAGTGTAAACTTTTTCTCATTCTGCGAATAATAGCTTTCCATCTCAACATCGCTGATTGTAGTGTCCATTTTTTCTACCATTAATTGCCTTTGATACTGGTATATGAACAGATTTGTGCGTGTCTCAGAAAGCTGGTTATCAATTTCCTTTTTGTAATCTTCGCTAAGGTTTTCCTGTGCCTTAAGAAAGAGTGCTTCCTTTTTTGTCCAGCTGTTTATGAAATTCTGAATAATTGTTGCACTGTCGGCAGCACTTGTGCCCGGATTGATCAATGCGGGTAACTGGTCGTAGTATAGAACCCTGTCTCCGACTGAAGCGAGCCTCAGGCGATCCTTTGAATCCTGTTTCCCGCCACACGCTGAAAGCAGGAATGCGAAAAGAAGTCCTGTAATTATCTTATCCATTTGCAAGTTTCTTTCGTATCTCTTCCAGTACAATATTATCAATTTTAACGTTGTATTGTGCCTTTAATTGTTCAATCCAGCTCCTTTCAAGGTAATCCTGCCATACAGGGGCAAGCTCATTTTTCACTTTGCTGAACGGCAGGGGGAGGGGAGAAACAATTTTTGTGAATATCACCAGAGAAGGGAAATTGTCTTTCTGCACCTGCCACAGGCCTGATTGCCAGGTTGCAAGGTCTGCTAGGCTATTCTCCCCCTTAGCCCAGGTCCCCGATTTGATTGAAAGGAGAGTATCTCCTTTAACTGTAAATTTTTTCAGAAGCCTTGCATCACAGTCGGGTTTCATCCGGTTCTTTTCATATGCCGCAGAAAGGGCTTTCATCCCATTTTTTAGCTTTAGTGAGTAGATTTTTCCTTCTGCAAGCTCAGGTGTAAAGTACTTTGTGTTGTTCTTCTCGTAGTATTTTCTGAAACCGGCTGTGTCAGTATCAGGCTTGTTCCATACCCTTCTTCCTGATATTTCAAAAAGAAGTATGCCGTCATGGAACTCGCTCATAAGGTACCTGAAATCGGGATATTTCCTTTCAAGTATTGAATTCTCGTAGGCAAGCATCTGGTCCTGGAGGCAGGTCTCAATTGTCCGGTTTATGAAGATTAGCGGGTCGGAAGTATTTACAATAGATCCTCTTTTTTCGATATAAGCCGCAAGTTCAGCAGCTGAAAGCTTTTGCCCGGCGAAAGTATATACGTTACCGGCAGGCAATAAGCTCCTGTCATATTTACCGATACCTTTCATCTTAAGTGTATCTGTATTCTCTATGAACCAGCTTATTACTTTACTGTTCTCGGTGTACCTGTATTCTTTCTTTAGTTTTTCGATGAATGATTTGCGGCCAATCGAATTAAGGTATGAATCACTTATCTTAGCTTCAAGCTGTGGCTTCATCTCCTCGTAAGTTCCAGGTGGTTTCCTGTCAATCCTTTTTATTATATGCCATCCATAAACAGTCCTGAAAGGAGCTGAAATATCCCCGTTCTTCTTAAGGTGGAATGCCTGTTCAGAAAAGTCATTTATTACTTCACCAGCACCGAACCAGTTCATTTCCCCACCCTTTGCGGCTGACTCGCGATGATCCGAATACCGGCCTGCAAGTTCAGCGAATGATGCACCAGCAAGGAGTTTTTTATAAATCATGTTAATAGTATCGGATGCATCCTTTATTTTCTTTTCAGAACTTCCCGGGGGAAGTGCAAGCATAATATGGGCAACTTTTATTTTACCGCTTGATGGCCGCCTGTCGGTAATTCTTATAATATGATATCCAAATGGTGATCTTACCGGATCTGAGAGCTGCCCGTTACGGAGGCTATACGCGGCATCCTCAAAGGGCATTATCATCTGAAATGCAGTAAAATATCCAAGGTGGCCGCCATTTATTTTTACCGATGGATCATCCGAGCTGCTCCTGGCAACCTGTTCGAAATCTTCCCCCTGCAGTATTCTTTCTTTTATTCCAATAGCCTTTTTCCACGCTTTCAGTGTGTCTTCAGGATTAGCCTGCGATGGGAGGGAGACAAGTATATGCCAGCCATTAAGCTCCACAAGTGACCTTTGATATGCCTGTTTTGTAAGCTTTTCTTTGGCTTCCGGATCTGTAAGGTATTTCTGGGCAAGTTGTGAACGGTAACCGCGAAGTTCAGTACGGAATGCTTTTGTGGTATCAAGCCCCATATGAATGGCATCCGCAACTTTCAGCTTGAAAAGTATGAACTGGTTTAGGTATTCATCAAGGTCTTTAGGATTAGCAGGCTCACTGCTTCTCGAGTACATTCGTATGAATTCACCGGCAGGAACAGCTCTTCCGTCAACAGTCATTAATATTTTATCACCTGTATCCTGGGCAGGGCAGGGAATGTTAAGCGACAGTATAAACAGGAGAACCTGTAATCTGGGATACATTAACTCCGAAGATGATTTTATTCAAAAGATTTTCTAGAGTAGTTCGGTGCTTCCCTTGTAATAGTAACGTCGTGAGGATGGCTTTCGATTATACCTGAATTAGTTATCCTTACAAATTTACCATCCTTCTTGAGTATGGCAATTGTTCCCGCTCCAAGATATCCCATACCGGCACGGAGACCACCAGTCATCTGGTAGATAACCTCTGCCAGTGAACCTTTGTATGGTACCCTTGCTTCAATGCCTTCAGGTACAAGTTTCTTGATATCGTCTTCAACATCCTGGAAATACCTGTCCTTGGAACCCATTTGCATGGCTTCTATAGAACCCATCCCTCGGTATGTCTTAAACTTACGGCCGTTATAGATAATTGTTTCACCAGGTGATTCCTCAACTCCGGCAAAGAGCGATCCAGCCATTATTGAATCAGCCCCGGCAGCAATTGCTTTGATAATGTCCCCTGAATACCTGATACCACCGTCTGCAATTACCGGGATGCCTGATCCTTCAAGGGCTTTTGCAACATTATATATTGCTGATAACTGAGGAATGCCAACTCCTGCAACAATCCTTGTTGTACAGATAGAGCCTGGACCGATCCCGACCTTAACACCATCGGCACCCTCTTTCGCGAGTCTTTTGGCAGCTTCTGCTGTTCCGATATTGCCCGCAACTACATCTACATTGGAATAATTCCTTTTTATCTCCTTAAGTATTCCGATAACATTTTTTGTATGCCCGTGAGCAGTATCAACGACAATTGCATCAACATTTGCTGCAACAAGGGCCTCAACCCTTTCAAGAGTGTCTGCTGCTATTCCAACAGCACCTGCAACTCTGAGCCTGCCCTTATCATCCTTACATGAATTTGGACGGTCCTTGGTCTTGGTTATGTCCTTGTAGGTAATCAGGCCGACAAGTTTGCCATCTTCCCCGACTATAGGCAGTTTCTCAATTTTATGCTTCTGAAGTATCCTTGCAGCAGATTCCAGGTTAGTCTGGTGATCGGTCGTTATCAGGTTTGTAGTCATGACCTGCGAGATTTTTCTCGAGGCATTGCTTTCGAACCTCAGGTCCCTGTTTGTAACAATCCCTTTCAGAATTCCATTTTTATCGACTACAGGTATACCGCCGATCTTATACTCCTTCATCAGGTTAAGGGCTTCAGCAACGGTGGCATCGGGGTGTATTGTAACAGGGTCATAAATCATGACATTCTCAGCCCTCTTGACTTTCCTTACCTGTGCAGCCTGCTTTTCAATGGCCATATTCTTATGTATGACACCTATTCCACCTTCCCTGGATATTGCTATTGCCAGTTCAGCTTCAGTAACCGTATCCATGGCTGCTGAAACAATTGGTGTGTTCAGGCTGATATTCCTTGAGAACATGGAACTGATATCAACTTCCCGCGGAAGTATCTCTGAATAGGCTGGAAGAAGAAGGACGTCATCAAAGGTAAGTCCCTCAAACAGAATCTTATCATTTACAAACGACATCGGCTCGGGCTTTTAGAAATTTGACGCGCAAATTACACAAAAAAACGGTTCTCCGGAAACATATTCTTTTAATTTTTAGGAGCTTTAAAAAATTGAAATACAGTTACTATTTTTGTATAAAGAAGCCATGTCGCGAAGTCATTTTCCCAACACACCTTCCTGATGAGTACATCTCAGACTGAAAAATACAGAAAAGTTCTTACAAAGTATTGGGGATACACATCTTTCAAACCGTTACAGGAAGAGATAATATCCTCGGTATCTGAAGATAAGGATACTCTTGGACTATTGCCAACCGGGGGAGGGAAATCAGTCACCTTCCAGGTTCCGGGCATCGTAAATGATGGTCTGTGTCTTGTAATTACCCCTTTGATTGCACTGATGAAGGAACAGGTGGACAGGCTTGTTAAAATGGAGATAAGAGCAATGGCAATCCATTCAGGGTTGTCTTCTGAAGAAATCGAAATAGCCCTCGAGAACTGTATCTATGGTGACTATAAATTCCTTTATGTCTCACCTGAAAGAATCGGAACCTCAATCTTCAGGGCGAAGGCTTCAAGGCTAAATGTTACACTTATTGCTGTCGATGAAGCTCATTGCATTTCACAATGGGGTTATGATTTCAGGCCTTCATACCTGAAGATCGCTGAATTACGCTCACTGCTTCCGGAAAAGGTTCCGGTGCTTGCCCTGACTGCATCTGCAACACCCGAAGTTGCAGAGGATATAATGAAGAAATTGCGTTTCAGGGAAAAGAACCTCCTGAAAACAAGTTTTGAGAGGAAGAATATATCATATATTGTTAAGAAGACTGAGGACAAGGCAAGCTATGTTATCGGAACAGTTGGCCGGACAAGGGGCAGCGGAATAATCTATGTAAGAAGCAGGAAAAGATCCAGGGAAATTGCGGATTATCTTGTAGAAAACGGAATCTCAGCAGATCATTACCACGCCGGTCTTTCACAGGAATTAAGGGACAGCAGGCAGGCAGCATGGTCATCTGGTAAAACCCAGGTAATAGTAGCTACTAACGCTTTCGGGATGGGCATCGATAAACCTGATGTCAGGTTTGTGATTCACTGGGACCTTCCCGACTGCATTGAATCCTATTTCCAGGAAAGCGGCAGAGCTGGTCGTGATAATAAGCCCTCCTCTGCTGTTCTGCTCTATTCAGATAATGATAAATCCAGGCTCGAGGATACTGCAAGGCAGAAATTCCCTGACAAGGAAAAAATAAAGGATATTTACGAGGCTGTATGCAATTACCTTCAGGTCCCTGTCGGAGGGGGTAAAGAAAGTATATTTGATTTCAATATGTCTGATTTTGTATCAAAATTCAGGCTTCCGGTTAATGAGACATACAACAGCCTTCAGTTCCTACAGAGAGAAGGCTACCTCGAGTTTACCGAGGAAATAAATAACCCGTCGAGAGTGCACTTTACTGTAGGGCGGGATGACCTGTATAAGTTCCAGGTTGCAAATGAATCCTACGATAGTTTTATAAAGCTGCTCCTTCGTTCCTATACAGGTCTTTTTACAGAATTCGTCGCTGTAAATGAGGAGACCCTGGCAAGAAAATCAGGTCTATCACGCGACTCTGTGTACCAGTACCTGGTCCGCCTTTCAAGCCAGAATATTATCCGGTATATACCTGGGAAAAAAAGTCCTCTTATTATTTTTACTGAAGAACGGCTTGAAAGAAAATCAATTCTGATTTCAGCCGAAAACCACCTGATGATCAAGGAGAAGCATATTGACAGACTCGGTAAAATGATTGAATATGCAGAAGCGACAGGCAGGTGCAGATCGCAGATGCTTTTGCATTATTTCGGCGAAGAGTCTGACAGGTGCGGTATATGCGATATCTGCAGGGAAAGAAATGAACTTGATCTTAGTAAATATGAATTTGACCTGATACTCGATGAGATCAAAACCTTGCTTGCCGGATCAAATCCTGATACACAGACCCTTGTAGCATCTGTAAACTTCCCGGGCGACAAAACAGTGAAGGTGATTAGATGGTTGCTTGATCATAATAAGATTATGATCGACAGCGAGATGAAACTTCACTGGAATTCCGGGAAGTAATACATTTAAAAATGTCTATTTTTGCCATCAAAACAACAGGATATGAAGAACCAGGTGAAGCCGGTGTATTCCGGGCATGTGGTTGAGTTTACGGCAGTTGCCACAGAGTTTTGTAAATATGCAGAACATGCATCGGAAATAAAAGGCTCTGAACTCATAGTTATTTTGCAGAGGCTGCTTCCATTGCTTTACCTGAAAGGTGCAATGCTGCCTGTGCTACAGCCAGTTTTCGAGGATGGAAACGAGAAATTTGTCACAGAGGCAGATTGGACAAGAATACACGACTCACTTAAAGCAACCCTGGGCAGGGCCAATGATTATATTGAGCTGAATGAAGATCCGGCTTCAGCAGAAGAAGGTACAATTATGTCGGGGATTGCTGAAGACCTTGCTGATATTTACCAGGATATGAAGAATTTCATACTCCTTTACCAGACAGGAACAGAGGAGGTAATGAACGACGCCGTCTGGGAATGCCGGATGAACTTCGATTCTTACTGGGGACTCAGACTCCTAAGTTCGCTTAAAGCCCTTCATATGTTCATTGTATCTGACGCTTCTGTAGAAGAGTCAGATGATGAGACAGAGAACAAGGATGATCATGACCACCATCACGATCACGACCATGACCACGATCATGATCATGATCATGATCATAAGCAGGGCCAGGAAAACTGGTTCATATCCAAAAGGCAGAGGGAATTCAGGGATGGAACCAGGTAACAGATTTGCAGCCAATATAACGGCTGATGAGATAAAAGAACTGGAGTTGAGGGCATTCCAGGGGAGAATAGTGGTTGTTGATAACATGCAGTCATTTTATCCTGCCATACAACTCTTAAAGAATTCAAAGGTTCTTGGGTTTGATACAGAAACCCGGCCCTCATTCAGAAAAGGAAAGAAAAACAGGGTATCACTTCTGCAGCTTTCAAATGATGAAGTAGCCTGTCTCTTCAGAATAAATAAAACAGGAATTCCTGATGAACTTGCGGCTATTTTAAGTGATGAAGGGATAATTAAAGCAGGTGTTGCCCTTCACGATGATATAAAATCACTTGCAGTTGTAAGGAAATTCCAGCCTGCCGGTTTCGTTGACCTTCAGAAAATCGTTCATGACTACGGTATTGAAAGCTCAGGACTCAAAAAGCTTACAGCCATCATACTTGGATTCAGGATATCAAAAAGCCAGCAGGTTACTGACTGGGAGGCTGACAGACTATCTGAGGCACAATTACTGTATGCCGCTACTGATGCATGGGTTTGTCATGAGATTTTAAGAAAACTTATGGCAACACCTGCAATGCGACAGTCAATTTAGTATAATTCAATTCTTATAAGCCAACAGAGTGGAGAACGTAAAAATAGTACTCAAATCGGGAAAGGACCAGTCGGTAAGGCGTTACCATCCCTGGATATTCAGCGGCGCAATAAAGAAGATCTATGGCGACCCGGCTGAAGGGGATGTTGTGACTGTCTTTGATAATAAAGATGAATTCCTTGCAACCGGGCACTACCAGCCTGGATCGATCGCAGTAAGGATACTCTCGTTCGAAAATATCAAACCGGATTTAAACTTTTTCAGGGAAAGAATTGCAGCCGCTTTTAAATACAGGAAAGCTGCGGGCATTACGACAGACCCAGAAACTAACGTATACAGGCTGGTTCATGCAGAAGGTGATAATCTACCGGGGCTTATAATCGACAACTATGACGGAGTGGCCGTAATGCAGATGCATTCTGTAGGGATGTACAGGATGCGAAAGGAAATCGCAAAACTGTTAATGGAACTGCCGGGAGCAGGAATCAAAGCAGTTTATGACAAAAGCGAAGGAACATTGCCCTTTATGTCGGGAATAAAACCCGTGAATGAATTCCTTGAAGGTAACTCTGGTCCTGTAATAGTTAAAGAGGGAGGCTTCAGTTTCGCAATAGACTGGACAACCGGTCAGAAAACCGGCTTTTTCATTGATCAGCGCGCAAACAGGAAATTATTGTCTGAATATACTTCCGGCAGGGATGTACTTAATATGTTCGCCTATACTGGTGGATTCTCGGTATACGCCCTTAAGAATGCAAATCTTGTTCATACTGTCGACAGCTCAGCCTCTGCGATAGAACTTGCCGACAGGAATGTTCAGTTGAACTTTGGTGATGATGCCCGGCATAAATCATTCAAAACAGACGCATTTGATTTTCTTGGAAATATAAAGGATAAATACGATCTCATTATACTCGATCCCCCGGCCTTTGCCAAACACAATGATGTTCTGGCAAATGCCCTGCAGGGATATAAGAGACTGAACATAAAAGCAATCGAACAGATAAGGCCGGGAGGGATAATTTTCACATTTTCATGTTCCCAGGTTGTTTCAAGGGAGAACTTCAGGAAGTCAGTCTTTGCTGCTGCCGCCAATACAGGCCGGAAGGTTAAAATCCTTCACCAGATGAGCCAGCCACCCGATCACCCAGTCAATATCTATCATCCGGAAAGCGAGTATCTGAAAGGACTTGTGCTTTTTGTTGAGTAAGGAAGGCAGAAGGCAGAAGGCGGAGTAATTAGAACCAGTCCAGAAACGAACTAAATAATATGGCCGTTAATAAACAGATTGAATTCATTGCCAGGAAGATGGGCCTGCACGAGTGGCAGGTCGAGAACACTATAAGGCTCCTCGATGACGGTGCTACAATACCATTTATAAGCCGGTACAGGAAAGAGATGACAGGCAGCCTCGACGAGGTAAAGCTTCTGCACATCAAGGATGAATTCGAACGCCTTAAGGAACTCGACAAGCGGAGGGAAGCAATAATAAAATCAATTGAGGAACAGGAAAAAATGACCCCTGAACTCAGGGCGCGTCTCGATGCAGCACTGGTCATGTCTGAACTCGAGGATATTTATCTCCCTTACAGGCCGAAGAGAAGGACAAGGGCAACAATAGCAAAGGAAAAAGGTCTCGAGCCGCTTGCCGAACTCATTATGAAGCAGACTCCGGTCTCCCTTGAACAGGAGGCTGAGAAATACCTTGGTGATCAGGTTGCTACAGTTAAAGATGCACTGGACGGGGCATCTGATATTATTGCTGAATGGATCAATGAAGATGAGCGTGCCCGTAAACAATTACGTATCCTGTTTGACAAAGAAGCGGTTATCTTTTCAAAGGTCGTAAAAGGCAAGGAAGGCGATGGTATAAAATATTCCGATTATTTCGACTGGTCAGAACCTCTTAAAAAATGTCCGTCACACAGGCTCCTCGCAATGAGAAGAGGGGAGGATGAAGGGTTTCTCAGGCTCTCTGTTGAACCTGAAGAGAAACACGCGATTGAAATACTCGAAAATCTGTTCATAAAGGGGAGGAATGAATCTTCTGAAGTTGTCAGAACCTCTGTTTCTGATTGCTGGAAAAGACTGTTGTCTCCTTCTATGGAAACCGAATTCAGGGCCATATCAAAGGAAAAAGCCGATGAAGAGGCAATAAGGGTTTTTGCGGATAACCTCAGGCAGCTGTTACTTGCTTCACCTCTTGGTGAGAAGAACGTCCTGGCGCTGGATCCGGGATTCAGAACAGGATGCAAGCTTGTTTGTCTTGACAGGCAGGGGACTCTTGTTCACAACGAGACTATCTACCCGCATCCTCCGCAGAATGAAACAGCAATGTCTGTAAAGAAAATCCTCACGCTTGTTGAAGCATATAAGATTGAGGCAATAGCAATAGGCAATGGCACAGCGAGCAGGGAGACAGAGGATTTCATAAGATGGATAAGGTTTGACAGGGACATAAAAGTTTTCGTCGTAAGTGAAGCTGGTGCATCAGTTTACTCAGCATCGAAAACAGCACGTGATGAATTTCCGGATTATGATGTTACAGTAAGGGGTGCGGTTTCAATAGGCAGGAGGCTTATGGATCCGCTCGCCGAGCTTGTAAAGATTGATCCTAAGTCAATTGGCGTTGGTCAATACCAGCACGATGTTGACCAGTCAAAACTTCAGAACGCCCTGGATGATATTGTAAAGAGCTGTGTTAACGCAGTTGGTGTTGAGGTAAATACATCAAGCAGCCACCTGCTTACCTATGTCTCCGGCCTTGGGCCACAGCTTGCACAGAATATTATTGATTACCGCACTGAGAATGGCCCTTTCAGGTCGAGGCAGGAACTAATGAAAGTTAAAAGGATGGGGGCGAAGGCGTTTGAACAGTGCGCCGGCTTCCTCCGGATAAGAGGAGCAAGCAATCCGCTCGATTCAAGTGCTGTGCATCCCGAAAGCTATCATGTGGTAGAGAAAATGGCTAAAGACCTGGGACTCGGCGTGAGTGAGCTGATTAGCAATGAAGCTAAGAGGAAAGAGATAAGACCCGAAAAATATGTTACAGATAAAACCGGGCTTCCGACAATAGTCGACATACTTGAGGAACTGGCAAAACCGGGACGCGATCCAAGGACTACTATAAAGGAGTTCAGGTTTGCAGACATACATTCAATCGAAGAGGTTAAGGAAGGAATGGTAGTTCCGGGCATTGTAACGAATATCACAAAGTTCGGGGCCTTCGTTGATATAGGTGTAAAACAAGACGGGCTCGTTCATATCTCGAACATGAAGAACGGCTTTGTAAAAGATCCTTCCGAAGTTGTAAAGCTGCATCAGCATGTTACAGTTAAGGTGATAGCTGTCGACATGGAACGGAAAAGGATACAGCTTTCAATGAAGGGTGTATAAGAAAGAATGTTCTGTATGGCCTTTTTGCTTTGTGTTACTTTGTGTTGCCCTTTGTGCTCTTTGTGATAAAATGATTTAATTAACCACAAAGGACTCAAAGGTATTCACTAAGGGCACTAAGGAATCATATGAGATTCTTAATCAGCGGATGATTTTATATATAAAAATTCCCTGCCCGTTGGAAGGCAGGGAATTAACTGAATAATTTCTTCTGATCAGAATCCTCCGAACTGCCTTTGTCCTTCAGGCACTTTTATAACAGGTTTTCCCGGAAGTTTAACATCGCGCTGTGCGGCAAACCATGCAAATGATGCAGTTATTATTGCATTCTGCCTAAGATCACTCATAATGAGTCTTTCATAAGTATCCATCACAGTATGGTAACCTCTTCCGTATTCAATTTCATCCTGTATGAACTGGAAACCAGGCAGACCTGCTCCATCGAATGAGAGGTGGTCTGTACCCCCTGTATTCCTTATCGAAATTGTTGAGCATCCCATGTCAGCAAAAGGTTTAAGCCATTCTGTGAATATATCCCTTACAAGTTCATTCTGCTGAAGATAAATTCCACGGTATTTTCCTGTGCCGTTGTCCATGTTGAAATAACCGGCGAATTTGTCGTAATCAGGCTTATGGGCCTTTGTCTGCGGATCGACAAGGTATTTCTCAACATAGCCCCTAGATCCGTTAAGTCCCTGTTCTTCACCACCCCAGAGCGCAATTCTTATAGGTCTCTTAGGTGCGGCTTCAAGTGTCTTGAGGATTCTCATAGCTTCAAGCATTACAATGCAACCGGAAGCATCATCCGCTGCACCTGTACTTCCATGCCACGAGTCGATATGCGCTCCGATCAGCACAACTTCGTTTTTAAGAAGTTTATCTGTTCCGGGTATTTCACCTATAACATTGTATACCTTGGGCCCGGGGTAAAATTTATTCTGTATTTCAACCTCCATTGATACCTTAGTGTCGCGGCGAAGCATCCTTTCCATCCTTCCTGCATCTTCAGCCGGGACATTGAGTTCGGGTATAGGCTCAGGATCACCAAATTTATAGTTGGCACCATTTGAACGGGGGATATTATAGGTCCCGGAATTATTAATTATACATGCTGCACCTTCACTTTTAATGAGTTCAGTAATCTTGTTTCTTAGTGCTCTCTGGGCCTGCATTGCAGCAAAATCAACTGGTGATCTTCTTCCTGCCTGACCGATTGATGCAGATGTAAGGTCTTTAAGCTGATCGTCGGTTAAGCGGCTTGCAAGTGGTGTAAAAATAATCTCATTTGTAGCTGTAGATGGTATAAGGACAATCTTCCCTGAAAGTTTACCCTTGTATTTATCAAGGTCAGCTTCAGTCTGTACATTCATAAGGATTACCTCACCCTTTACGAGACCATTTGTAGAGCCTGTCCATGCTACAGGGTTACAGGCGAAGTTCGTATAATAAGGTTCTGTAAGTGCAGCGTATGCTTTAACGTTTTCCCAGCCACCGCGGCTGAAGTCGCGTGCTTCCTCTATGCGGACGTTCTGCAGCCCCATCTCCTCCATTTTCTTTTTAGCCCATTCATTTGCATGGTTTATCCCGTTTGAGCCTGTTAGCCTTGGGCCAGCAAGATCGGTCAGTCCGAAGGTGATGTCCTGGATCGATGTCCCGCGTGAGCCTTCCTGTTTGATCTTATAGACCATTGCAAGGTCGATATTCTCCTTCTGTCCGGCAACAAATGAGGAGAAGAACAGTATTAAGGCGATACTGAGGGTAATTTTTCTGATTTTCATTTCCTCTGATTTTGTGATTAGGTTAGTAAACCAAATGTATGAAAAAGTTGAAGCTGCTATTTCTCCTGCAGCATAATTAACATTAATTAACGTGATGCCAGTGAATTAATAAATCATGGATACTTACCCGGAGTATTTCTTTTTCTGCCGCATAATCTGACTTTTTACTTTTTCCTTTTTACTTTTGCCTTCACTATGGTTTACCCCGAAAATTTTGAATCAAAGATAGGTTTTGACAGGATCAGGGAGATGATATCCTCGAGATGCATAAGCCCCATGGGAATTAAGGCAGCCTCGGAAATCATCTTTATGACTGATATGGAAAAGGTGAATAATGAGCTTTCAAAAACATCTGAATTCCAGCAGATACTGATGTTTGAAGAACCTTTTCCTTCAGAAAATTATTTTGATATATCTGCAACTCTCGATAAGATAAGAATCGAAGGAACCTTCCCGGAGATACATGAAGTTTATGATCTTAAGAGATCCCTTGAGACCCTGAGATCAATTCTGAACTTCTTCAAATCTGTTAAAGAGAACAGCTATCCGTCACTAAAGGAAGCCTGCAGCGGAATCAAGATATACCCTTACCTTCTTGATGCAACAGACAGGATTCTTGACCGGCATGGAAATATAAAAGACAGCGCATCACAGAGACTGAGGGAGATAAGATCGGACCTTGCTTCAAAGGGGCAGAGCGTTTCCCGCAAGCTTGCTTCAATATTGAAGCAGGCGCAAAATGACGGGATAGTGGATACTGATGCCAATGTTTCAATAAGGAACGGGAGAGGGGTGATTCCCGTGAATGTGTATGACAAGAGAAAAATAAAGGGACTTGTGCACGATCAGTCTGCATCAGGTAAAACTGTATTCATCGAACCGGCTGAGATAGTTGAGCTCAATAATGAAATAATTGAACTCGAATACGAGGAACGGCGCGAGATAGTCAGGATACTGACGGCTTTTGCTGATGACATAAGACCATATCTTGAAGAGCTCAGAGCCTCAAATGCCTTTCTTGGTGAGATTGATTTTATACGGGCAAAAGCATTGATGGGTAACTGGCTTGGTTCAGTAAAGCCTGTTGTCTCAGAAAAGCAGGTTATCTCGTGGAGGAAAGCAAGGCACCCGCTTCTCTTTGCGGCATTCTCGAGGAGTAAGGAAAGAAAGGTAGTTCCGCTGGATATTACACTTGATGAAAATGGAAGGATTCTTTTGATTTCAGGGCCGAATGCAGGGGGAAAATCGGTTTGTCTGAAGACTGTTGGTCTCCTTCAATACATGTTCCAGTGCGGTTTAACAGTGCCGGTTGGTGAAGGTTCCGAATTCAGCATATTCAGGAACATTTTCATCGACATTGGAGATGAACAGAGCATAGATAATGATCTTAGCACATATAGTTCCCACCTGCTCGGTATGAAATTCTTCCTTAAGAATTCAAATCTCGAAACTATCGTCCTTATTGATGAGTTCGGAACAGGTACCGAACCTATGCTTGGTGGTGCGATTGCTGAAGCAATACTTGGTGAACTTAACCGGCTGGGAGTTTTTGGGGTAATGACAACCCATTATACGAATCTGAAGCATTTTGCTTCTGTTACACCAGGAATAGTAAACGGGGCAATGGCATTCGATAATCACCTTATGCAGCCTCTTTTCCAGCTGTTTATTGGTAAGCCTGGAAGCTCATTCGCATACGAGATTGCCCGTAAAATTGGATTGCCTGAAAATATCCTTGCGGAAGCATCAGAGAAGGCCGGCACCAAGAATATTAACTATGACAGGCACCTTAAGGAAATAGCCAGGGATAAACGTTACTGGGAAAATAAGCGACAGAATATAAGACAGTACGAGAAGCAGCTCGAACAGCTCATAAATGATTATGAGAAAGAGGTTTCGGAAGCCAAAAAGGTGCGGAAGGAGATCCTTTCAAAGGCAAAGGAGGATGCAAAAAGCCTGCTCGATTCATCAAACAAACTGATTGAGAATGCTGTAAGGGAAATCAGGGAATCACAGGCGGAAAAAGATAAGACAAAAGAGATCCGTAAACAGGTAGATGAATTCAAGGCAGCGGTGACTTCAGAAACAACAAGCCCTGCGACTCACGGTGAAAAGAAAGCAGATGAACTCCTTAAACGGGCACAGAAATTCAGAAAAGAAAAAGAAGTGCCGGAAGCAAAGGTTAAGGTTGAATCCGACACTAAGGTTAAACCTGGTGATGCTGTAAGAATGACAGATACCATGGCTGTAGGAGAAGTTGCCGAGATAAGGGATGGTATGGCCTATGTTGAAACCGGTAGTTTCAGGTTCAGGGTTGCACTTGATAAGATTGAGAAGATAAGCAGGGGAGAGCTGAAAAAGAGTCTTAAATCAGGCATTTCCGCGGTTAATTTTGACAGTGAAATAAGCCAGAAAAAACTTCGGTTCAAGCCCGAGATCGATATAAGGGGAGTAAGGGGCGAGGAAGCCATTCTCAAAGTACAGGAACTTCTCGACAATGCACTGATGGTTCAGCACAGGAACCTGAGGATACTACACGGTAAAGGAAATGGGATACTGAGGGAACTGGTAAGGAACTATCTTGCCTCCACAGGCATTGTAAAAACCTTCAGGGATGAGCATGTGGAAATGGGCGGGTCGGGTATTACTGTTGTTGAACTTGATATATAAAAAAAGCGGGAACTGTTGTCCCCGCTTCAATATGTAATATGATTTTCTAAAAGAGTTTTACAGTACCGTAGGCTGTTTTAACTTTTACAGTTGACAATGGGGAATCTTCTTTACCGACAACTCCTTCAATCTCTGATGATGTGTTTTCAACAATCCGCCTGGTAATTTTCATGGTATCCTCGTTGTACTTAATTCCACCATATGATGAAGTTCCGGAGAGCCTGTAATTTGCATTTACCGGCAGGCCTAACCTGACTCCTGAATAACGTACATCTACATCAAGTGATTCAAAGCCTGCAGGAACCTCTTCTATTGTAAGTGAGCCATAGGCTCCTTCAAAATTAAGCTTCTTCGATAATTTTGTAACTGTGACGTTTGTGTAGCCTGCTGAGAGCACGAGGTTGTTTATTGCTTCAAAGATGTAAGTATCATATTTTACATCACCGACTGCTGAGCTTGCAGTACCAATTTTAAGTTTGGAATATCTTGTATCAAGCAGGAGAGCCTGGCATTTATCAATAGCCAGTGTGCTAGTGTACCTGGCATTAAGGTCAAGCCAGCCGGCTTCAGCAATATTTCCTTTACCATAAGCTATTTCCAGCCTGTTAAGAGGTTTTTCATTACCTCTTGTAAGTTTGTCAATTTCAATTCCGCCATATTTAATATTCAGGTCAACGAGGCCCCGGATTTCATCGATATCGGTATTCCCGTAACGATTGGCAAGGGTTAGGTTGCTTGAATATGGCATACGTACTGTGTAGTTTATTTTAAATTCCCTGTTGCTGCCCCAGCCTGAGAAATTAAAATTGTCTTCAATTACTGTCTTTGCAGTAACAAGATTTTCTGACTCACTGAACTGAACATCGATCTGGCTGAGATATTTTTCAGCCCTCGATTTATCGGGATGTTTAACAGTTACTTTTACATCAATAACTATCTGGTTATTGTCCCATCCTGATACAGTTACATCTCCGTACTTGTTACTAAGGTCAAGAGTTGTATTCTTATCCGCTTTGTATTCCTTGTGGAAATCCTTCGATACTTCCTGGGCTGTTACAGTAAGTGATAGGAGGGCTGCCGCAACGACTACAATCAATCCTGTTTTATAAGCTGACTTTTCCATTTTCATGTTTATTTTGATTGTCGTTCCTGATTGCTTTCAACTGGTTTAATATATAGGAGAGAACCTCTACTTTAGTCTGATAATGCTCTATCATAGCATTGATAACACGTTCGTCGTTTGGATTTGCCTTTAGTTCTTTCTGAAGCTGCACATAGGTTGAATCCATGCTTTTGATTTCTTTCTGAAGCTCAATTTTCTGTTCAGGGTTATCAGTGAAATTCACATCTTTAAGTTCACCTTCCATCATGCTTACCTGGTGGACATAATAATTCTCAACCTCCCTGTACTGCGGAGAAACTTCACCCAGTTTCATTCCTTTGTCTGTCCTTATGAAATGATCCCAGGTCCAGAGAGATGAAAGTGTTACAAGCAGTGTTACAACTGCAGCCCTGAGGAGATAAGGAACGATGCTCCTTTTATTTTCCTGCGAGTGGAGCCTTCTTTCAAGCTTCCAGTTAAACCTGTCGAGGTGTCCGTCCATTGGCTCTGCCCCGTCGAACTGGTTCCTGTTTTCCCTGATTATGTCGTCTATATTTTTCATAGCACCTGATTTTTCACCTTCCTCTTATTTCCGAAATTAGCTTCTGCTTGGCCCTTGAAAGCTGAGAGCGCGATGTACTGCTGCTTATAGCAAGTATTTCTGCGATTTCGTCGTGGTCGTAGCCTTCAAGAAGGTAAAGCGATAAAATTATCCTGTACCCATCCGGAAGCCTGTCAATTGCTTCTTTAACTTCCTCAACCCTGAGATCCATTTCTTCCTTCTGGGCAATATCTTCATTGCTGCTGTCCCGGATCCCGGTGTGAGTATCAATATCTTCAAAGATCGCCTTGCGTTTATTCAGTGCATCGAGTGACCTGTTTATCACAATTTTCTTAAGCCATGCACCGAAACTTACAGTTCCCGAGTATGTTTCAATCTTTTCAAAGGCCGAAAGGAATGATTCCTGCATTACATCTTCAGCTTCCATCGTATCATTCACGATCCTGAGGCTTGTATTGAACATCGCTTTATAATAAAGCTTGTAGATCTGAAACTGAGCCTTCTGGTCGCCCGTCTTACACCCGTCAATCAAATCCTGGTGAATGTTCTTGAATGCCGCCTCGGAACTGCTCATCTCGTTTAAAAGACTGTTTTTTATTTTGAATGCTGCACCCACTCTCCAGGATTTTCATTTACATCCTAGAGACGTTGGATTTTTAATTATGCTGCATTCAAGTTAAGAAATTTTGAAAATCAGATGAAAAATAAATTGATGAGCCCCTGGGTCATCTGTCCGCTCTGGTAATTCAGCTGGGAACCGAACACACTGTGGGGAATTGAATAAACAACCAGCAATATTATTGCAGCAAGAGCAACATAAACAGGTCGGTCTTCCTTCCTGTTCATCCATACTGCAATAACCCAGAAGATGAGGGCAATAAGTGTCTTGTTATCAGTCAGGTCCCACCCGAAAGGTATTCCTGTCCAGTATTCGCCAAATGCATAGTGCTGCACAAGCATGCCCAGGAAGAAACCACCGGCGATAAGCAGGATCATTGCCCATAGTGCATACTTCTTGTAGGCCGGGAATTTACCTATTGTCATAAGTCCGGCAAGGGTTGAGAAGAGCATTGCGAGGAACATAATAAGGATATGTGGACCCAGTATGAAGCCGGGTACATCTCCCTTGAACCTTATTACTACAGGAGAGCTCTTCATATATGTAATGGTGCCCTTTGAGTCTGTTATTTCAAAATAGTACTGGATCTTTCCTGCTGCAGGCTGCTGTGGCACGGATGCAAAATATCCTTTCTCATCATACATCTTCATAACCTTGTTCATGAAAGGTGAGTTAACAGGGTAAACCTTATTGGTAAAATCAGTTACCTGGTATTCATCTGCTGTCGGGAATCGCCTGTAATAAAGTTTTGCCTTAACGGATGTATCAGTGATTGCAAGTTTAACTTCAGATCTTTCGCTAAGACTGAGACTCCGTGTCAGCTTCAGTTCTGTTAATTTACCGTTGATCTCGGCTTTCATTCTCTTTGGATAAGTTGGGCCGGTTTTACGCTGGTAATAAGCTGCACCAAGCGTAATTACAATCGCGAGAAACCAGTATAGAAACTTCTTCATATTATTTGATTTTAATTAGTTATAACTGGATAATCAATACTTCCTTCTTATTATTACGAAGGACTTCAACAGAAATTGTTTGTCCGTGTTTAAGCTGGCTTAGCCTGAACATGTAATCGTCAATACTATTGACAGGTTTTCCATCAATAGAAGTTATAATGTCGCCCTTGAGCATCTTTCCAAGAGCTGCCGGTTTCCCCGGAGTCACTGCTTCTACCCTCAGGCCGTTCTTTATGCTGCCTGTGACATCAGGCATTATTCCAAGGGTGACACCCCTGCGTCGTGGCGCCCTGTTCTGGCTTTCTTTCGGACCTGCCTCCCTGAATTTAAGCTTTGAGGTCTCGTTTGCAAGTCCGGAAGTGATCCTGAAAATAAGGTCACCGGCTGTTACCATGCCCTTGTAATTTATCTTGTCCCATGTATCGCGGGGAGTATGGTAGTCGTCATGAGCGCCAGTTGTAAAATAAAGAACAGGTATATTCCTGGAATAGAAGGATGAATGATCTGAAGGGCCTGCACCCTCCTCTGAGAATGTAAGTTTAAGCAGGTTTGTATCAACCGCAGCTTTTGCCCTCTCTTTGAGACTGTCGGCTGTTCCGACACCGCCAACCTGGAAATCCTTTGTATCCTTAAGCCTCCCTACCATGTCGAAGTTGACCATCAGGTCAGTTTTTGAAAGATCTATAGGCGGATTATCTGTAAAATATTTCGAGCCGAACAGACCTTCTTCCTCTCCCGTAAAAGCAACAAATACCAGGCTTCTCCTGTGACTTCCATGGCTGCCGGCGAACTTGCCGGCCATCTCTATGAGCATTGCAACACCCGAAGCATTATCATCAGCCCCATGATGCACTGCAAGTGTATCTACAGCCCTGCTGCCGGAGCCGGGACCTCCAAGCCCCAGATGATCAAAATGCGCACCAAATACAACGAACTGGTCTTTGAGTGCCGGATCCTCCCCGGGTAGTTCCATAACAACGTTTCGTGTGTTAGTCAGGTAATTCAGGATATCTGACTCACCTTCAACTACAGTACCCGTGTTGAAACTTAAAGGATTTTTTGTTGAGTTTAGATTTTTTTCAAGTTCGTTTATGCTTTTGCCTGATCCTGAAAGTATAGAGTCTGCAACGTTCCTTTTTATCCTGAGAACGGGTATACCAACTGATGATACACCTTTCGAGAGCGGATCAAAAGTGTCGCTTTTGTCAAAGCTTTGTCCGGAAACAAGAAGCACCCCAGATGCTCCCATATCCTTTGCAACAAGAGCCTTGACCCTGTCGGCGCTGAATGAAGCATACCTGCTTCTTGCGTTGTCAGGTTCCGGATCAGCCCTTAGTACCATAACCCATTTGTTCTTTACATCAAGCCCTTTGTAATCATCCCACTTTGTACTATCGTTATTTATGCTGAATCCATATCCCGCAAAAACAACCTCAGCACTGACTTTCCCGTTTTCAGAGAAGGAGAGTGGTGCCACCTCATTATTTGAATTGAAGGAATTCCTGCCTGTAGTTATGGAGTTTTTCTTCCCGGGCATTATCTTTTCAGTTACTTTAAACCGCTGGAATCCATCGCCATTTAACGGCTTAAGGCCATAAGCTGACATTCTTGATTTAATATAAACAGCTGCGAGACTGTCACCGGGTGTCCCGGTAAGCCTTCCTTTAAGTGAATCTGAAGAAAGGTATTTTATATGCCTCTGTAATTCAGGAACTGTGATATCCTTCTTAACCGTTGCACATGAAACTGCTATAAGCACAACAAGGACCAATCCTGAAATCAATTTGAATCTCCTGTCCATTACAATAAATCCTTTTAATTAATTAATATACCCAATTCTGAAATCCAAAAATAACAATCTTTTAAAAGTTGTTTAAACAAAGTGCCAAAAACCCAATTAAAAAGAAAGGGGCTGTCTCAAAATCAATGCATCAGGCATTTTATCCTTTGTGATACTTAGTGCCGGACTTTGTGATCCTTCGTGGTTAAGGCTTTTTACCACAAAGGTCTCAAAGGTAATCACTAAGGTACACTAAGGATTTATGAGACAGCCCCTTCTTTATGTATTTAATTCTTATTCGAACATTTTAAAAGCTTCTTTAATTAGTGCAATAGCCTCCCTCAGCTGAGCTTCATTGATTATAAGGGGAGGAGCGAAGCGGATAATATGACCATGAGTTGGTTTGGCTATAAGACCTTTGTCTTTCATTGCAAGGCAGACATCCCATGCTGTTTTGCCCCCTTTTGGTCTTATTACTACAGCGTTCAGAAGTCCTTTTCCTCTTACAAGCTCAATCATATCAGATTTGATGTTCCTTAATTCCTCACGGAAGATTTTGCCTAGGCGTTCTGCATTCTCAGCAAGTTTCTCGTTCTTTATAACTTCCAGCGCTGCTATAGCAACCTTTGAAGCAATGGGGTTTCCACCGAAAGTTGAACCATGTTCTCCCGGCTTTATTGTAAGCATTATTTCATTGTCAGCAAGCACTGCTGATACAGGATAAACACCTCCTGACAGCGCTTTCCCAAGTATTAGTATATCCGGTCTTACCCCTTCATGATCACATGCAAGCAGCTTACCAGTTCTTCCGATACCTGTCTGCACCTCGTCGGCAATGAAGAGAACGTTTTTGGATTTGCAGAGGTCATACGCTTTCTTCAGGTAACCATCATCCGGTACATATACGCCGGCCTCACCCTGTATGGGCTCAACAAGAAATCCTGCCACGTCCGGATCCTTAAGGGCATTCTCAAGGGCTGGGAGGTCATTATAAGGAATAGTTATGAATCCCGGGGTGAAAGGTCCGTAATCCTTGTATGAATCAGGATCAGTAGACATAGAGACTATAGTGATTGTCCTTCCATGGAAATTGCCTTCGCATACTATGATCTTTGCGGCGTTCTCCTTAATACCTTTCTTAAGATATGCCCATTTACGGCAAAGCTTGAGGGCTGTTTCATCACCTTCTGCGCCGGTATTCATCGGCAGTATCTTGTCATAGCCAAAATATTTTGTAACATACTCTTCATATTCACCAAGTGCAGCACTGTAAAAAGCCCTCGAGGTAAGAGTAAGCGTTTTAGCCTGGCTTATTAGGGCCTCAACTATTTTTGGATGACAATGTCCCTGGTTTACTGCTGAATAAGCAGAAAGAAAGTCGAAGTATTTTTTACCCTCCACGTCCCATACAAACGGGCCTTCTCCTCTTTCCAGTACAACCGGAAGCGGATGGTAATTATGCGCACCAAATTCTTCTTCTCTCGTGATATAATCCTGTGTCTTCATGTCGGTGATTATTAATAATTTATCAAAAATAAGGTTGCAATCTTAATAAAGTCTTTTATATTTTCAAAATGTATAATGAATAATCCTCTGGTGCAATATTATTGAGTGGCAAATAACTTATTAATTTCAATTTGATTTTAAGCTCAAAATTCTATCTAGATTCAATTATTCTTACCGGTCCGATAAGCCCTGATTTAACAAGCCTGCTTTCTTTGTTATAATAATTATAGGTTGTAAAAGTAGTCCTGCCACTTTTCCTTTCAGTACCCTTAAGAATCCAATCAGGCCATTTGCCGTCAGTCACCCCGTCGTATGGAAAACTTTCATCCCCGATAAGCCTGTTTATCCAGAGATTTGCAACTTCCACCTCAAGCCTGTTGCCATCTTTTTTCAACCCGCCTGCGCTTACGGTAAAAGGAGCAGACCACAGGATGCCAAGATCTTTCCCATTTAAATAAACGTGGGCCATTACATCAACTTCACCAAGGTCGATAAAGAACTCCTTTTTCTTACTGATTTTTATACTGTCAGGACGGCTAAATGTGCATGAGTATTTTGCAATTCCAGAGAAGTGTCTTATATCTTCTTCCGGCCTTTGTGACCAGTCGGAAAGTGTTGTGAATTCATAGCTTTTCAGAGTTCCATTGACCCTGTTGAACTCTGCCTTCCATGGCTCATTAATAGTGTATACAGCCTTTGCTGTCCTGAAGAAATCATGTTCTTCATTTGTACGCTTTTTGGAATTCCCTTTTTTATAGAATACTATAAACAAACTCTGGTGCCCTTCCAGCCGTAACTTAAGCGAGTATCCATCACGGTTCCTGGTTATTCCTTTCAGTGGATATATTTTCCCTGTAAGGGGATCCCATACTTCAGCGTTTGCACTGCCGTCCCTGAAAGTGCAGGAATCCTCCTGTATATCATCAACACGGTTTGAAACAAAATAGAAATCCCTGTCAGCGGTTGTCACATGACCATACCTGAATTGGGCATTAGAGCTGAAGTCCTTCTTAACGTTAATCTGTTTCAGGGCAAGAACTGTCTCATCATAAGGAGGATAAATATCAAAAGTGTCATGCTTCTGGATCGTCTCTTTTGAAGGAGTGATTATAAAACCGTTATTATGCTTTTTTGTTGGTAATGCTGCACCTGCAATATCAGTACCGGTGTACCATGTTGATTCGACAAATTTCTTTACAACATCATCGCAGGCAGGGAAATTTGTCAGTGAAGGTGACCTTTTAGGAGGAACTCCCATTACAGTAATACCATTTCTCAGGAGCATATCAATTTTTGACAGCAGTTCTGGGGTCATCGACTGAACCATTGGAAGAACAAGTATCCTGTACGAAGCGCCGCCGGGAAACAGGATTCTCCCGTCCTGAGCTTTTGCATTTTCAATAAAATAATCCGGAGAGCAGCCATCGAATGAATATGACCTTCTGTCGGGAATTGTGTCATTTCCCTCAAGTGCACTAAAAGGTGGCCTGAAGACCTGTGGTGCCCCTTCCGGTGTCAGGTAAAGTATATCCGAAACATACCTGCCCTGGGACATAACAAGCTGGCATCTCGATACATATTTATGGTATTCACCTGCCATTGACCACCATGTCTGCCCACGGTCCCAGTGAACCCCATATGGGCCCATAGTCATACCAGGTTTTAAACTTTCAATAAAGGATTTATGGGTGAATGTATGAAAGAACAGCCTGTTTAATCCAAGGGCCAGGGCCCAGTCAGTCTGATCCTTCATAATACCGGGGTACATTCTCCATGCTTCGTCCGACCCGGCAGTGAATGCCTCGGCCGCAACAACAGGCTTACCGGAAACATGTGCTATTGAAGTCGCCTCAATGCAGCTGAATGAAGAATTAAATCCCAGGCCCCTGCTCCAGAATTCACCCATAGGTACATCTGCCACCATGCCCAGGTCGAGGTCTGCTGACGGGTTCATGTCATAAGGCTCAATTGAAAGGCTTAACCCGTTATTCTTACCAAGATTACGATAAAATGAAGCATGATTTTCAACAACAAGTTCGTTTGCTGTTTGCCTGAGGTCCCATAGAAAACGTTCACTTTCCTGAGGGCTGTTCACAATATAGCCCTGCATAACTGGAAGATACAGTAATGGGTCGTATCCCCTGCGTTTTATGAACTGTTCCATAAATAATGGCGACCAGTTCTGTGCACCCATCTCCCAGCTGTCAATATGAATCATCTTCCAGCCGCTCTTTTTATCTTTTGCCGTACCGCTCTTTTTCAGGAGTTTCCCTGTGTATGCCTCGAAATGACTCCTGAAAGCGCTCGTGTCAAATTTATCTGATTCAAAGCCGAGACCCGGAACAGGTGCAGGACGTGTAATTGCCCCGTTATTCCTTTTTCCAAAACGTATTACAACCCACCTTCCCGGGGGTACTATCCAGTTAAGTTTTCCATCGGGTTGCATATTTGCAGAAATGTCGATTATCCTGCCTTTTTCAACTATTGAATTGTTATTCCTTGATGAATCGGATGTAAACGGGATGAAAGGAATTACACCTTCCTGCGATGTATATGGAGCTCGTTCATAAAGTGCTTTCTCAGGTAATCGCTTAATGCCGTTATTATTTTCGGGTGCAGGGAATGCAAGTACCTTCACATCCTCATACCAGTCATCACGAAGCTTTTTAAGCCCAGGAGTGAGGGTGCCTTCACCAAAGAATGGCTTTCGGGCTTGTGGCTTTGGAAGATACAGTTCCACTGCCCCGGGACCTTTAATAACAGTATCTTTTCCCACAAGATGCATCATTGATTCACTTGGAGTAACCCATGGACCACCGCTTCCTGCCCACCCGGGACCTGATCCCAGTATGAGCGTTATACCGCAACGTTCTGCCTCCCTTACAGCAAAATCAAATAAATTCTGCCATTCTTCACTAAGGAAATCAATCTGGCCTCGTGGAACACCAACATTTACTTCCAGCAGTATTGCATATCCGATGCCTGCCTTCTTCATCGACTCAAGATCGTCCGTAATTGCCTTCCTGTTGAAAGTGCCGTCCATTACATACCAGTATACCCCGGGCCTTGCGGAATCGGGAGGGGAGACAAATCCCTCCTTCAGACGGTCATGGACATTAATCCTGTCGCATGAATTCAATGTGCAGTTGATAATTACTATCAAAAGCACAAAAATCAGAATTGTATTTTTTTTATTCATCAGCTAACAGGCCCGGCCTTAATTTTCTTGTTCTTTCCAATGACTGTTCATGCCTCCATTCCTCTATTTCCTTTGTGTTCCCCGACAGGAGGATGTCTGGAACTTTCCAACCGTTGAAATCAGATGGACGGGTATAGACAGGTGGTGCAAGCAGATCATCCTGGAAGGAATCGGTGAGCGCAGATTGCTCATCTGTTATTGCACCGGGAATAAGCCTGGTTATTGAATCCACTATAACGGCTGCGGGCAACTCACCGCCTGAAAGCACGTAGTCGCCAATAGAAATCTCCCTTGTAACAAGATGCTCCCGTATCCTCTGGTCAACACCTTTATAATGACCTGCCAGAATCAAAATGTTTTTGCTGAGTGACAGCTGGTTGGCGATCTTCTGGCTATACGGCTCTCCATCAGGGGAGGTATAAATAATATAATCGTAATCCCTTTCTGATTTCAGCGTTGTTATGGCCTTGTAAACCGGCTCTATCATCATAACCATTCCTGCACCACCGCCAAACGCATAATCGTCGACTGTCTTATAGTTGTCAGTTGTGAAATCCCTGAGGTTTATTATGTTTATTTCGATAAGACCTTTTTCCCTTGCCCTCTTTATTATTGAGTGGCTGAGCGGACTTTCTATCAGCTCTGGTACTACTGTCAGTATATCTATTCTCATCTCAGCGATTTTTACAAAAATAGCAAGTTTGCGACGATTTACTTTTCTACATTTGCACAAACTAATAACACTTTACTTTTTACTTTTACCTTTTACCTTTTTACTTATTATGGATTGCAGGCAGGGTTGTGGCGCATGTTGTATAGCGATTTCAATATCGTCCTTCATCCCGGGGATGGGAAATGGGAAGGAATCGGGAGTCAGGTGTATTCACCTTACCGATGATCTTAAATGCGCCCTGTTCAATAAACCGGAAAGGCCAAAAGTATGTTCGGATTTCGAGGCAGAACCGGATTTCTGTGGCTCAAACAGGGAGGAGGCTTTTCGCATTCTCTATGGTCTTGAAGGGAAATCGTATCCCGGATCATGATAGGATATAGCCATGTATCCTGATAATCTATTTTGCTTCATATACAACTTTCCCGCCTACTATTGTTAAAACAACCCTTGTTTTCATTATCTCATTTTCAGGTATTGTCAACAGGTCCCTGTCGGTTATGATTATATCAGCGAGGTAGCCATTTTTTATACTTCCTTTTCTTTTTTCCATAAACTGGGCGTAAGCTGACCCAAATGTGTAGAACCTGATTGCTTCTTCCATTGTAAGTTTTTGTTCAGGATACCAGCCATCGCCGGCTTCTCCGTGCCTGTCCTTCCTTGTCACGGCAGCATACAGTCCCTCCATCGGGTTAAGGGGCTCAACCTGGTAATCTGTTCCGAACGCAAGGATGGAACCTTTTGACACTAGGCTTCTCCATACATACGCTTCACTGCATCTTTCCCTGCCGACCCTGTTTTCATAGAAGTTCTTATCTGTTATGCAGTGTGTGGGCTGCATTGAAGGTATTACCCCAAGAGCAGCAAACCTTGGAATATCAGATTCAATGATTGTCTGTGCATGCTCAATCCTGTGGCGGCTGTCGCGGGTGCCATTCAGCTCCCTTGCTTTCTCATATGCATTCAGAACCCAGTTGTTTGCCTTGTCTCCAATAGCATGAACACCAACCTGGAATCCCATTTTATCAGCCCGGACTATCATCTTCTCAAGATCGTCGTACTTCCACATTGCAAGGCCGGAGGTAGACGGCTTGCTTGTATAAGGTTCAAACATAAGCGCTGTTTCAGATCCCATTGACCCGTCGGCAAAAGCTTTCAGATAGCCCATCCTTATCCAGTTTCCTTCACCAGGATACTGTTTTTTTACTTTCAGGTAGCTCCTTAGACGGGCAGTATCTTCTGTAAGTGGTTCTCCAAGATCAATCCTGCATGTCAGTTCCCCTGCTTTCATAAGTTTTTCGTAGGCTGCGAAATTACCCCAGCCTGCATTCTGGACACTCGTAACACCTAATTCCCTGGCCTGTTTCATCGCCATAAGATAGCCCTGCCATTCCTTTTCTTCCTTCTGTTCCTGGGTCAGAACGGATTTCACTTCACCTGTCTTTATAAGTTCAATAGCTGCATCTTTAAGGATTCCTGTTGGTTCTCCCGTGACAGGGTCTTTAACTATCTCACCACCAAATGGGCTTTGTGTAGCTTTATTTATCCCTGAATGCTTCAATATATAACTGTTTACCAGAACAGAATGACCATCGGCCCTGTCGAGAATTACAGGGTTATCAGGTGAAACAGGGTCGATAAGTTCCTTTGAAGGCCATTTCCTGTCGCTGAACAATTCATGATCCCAGTGTCCTCCCGATATAAGCTGACCTTTGTAGGATTTCGCAACCTGCTCCTTTACCCGCTGTGTAATTATATTCCTGTCGGTTATATATCTAAGCTCAACAAAGTCGGGATCGAGCGGGCCAAAATGTACATGTGCATCATTGAACCCGGGAAGTATAAGTTTACCTGATGCATCGATTACTTTTGTGCTTTCTGCTGCATACGTCTTTATTTCCTTTGTAGACCCGACAGCAATTATTTTTTCACCCTTTACAGCAATGGCTTCTGCTTCAGGATTCGATTCATCAACTGTAAAGACCTTGCCGTTTATTATTATGAGGTCGGCAACCTCCCGTTGCTGGCAGGAGAGAGTAGAGACCATGATGCTGGCTATAATCAGTGTAATTGTCCTTTTCATATTGCTTTTGATGGAATTGTGAAATTATAAAAATCTCCAGATATTCAATATTTAACTTAACCTTAAGAAAATTTGTATTTTTCTGAACATTACAGTATTAAAAAACAGGTATTTTCGCAAAAAAACAGGTATAATGAATATTGCACTTATTGGTTATGGCCGTATGGGCCATGAAATAGAGGAAATGGCTGTTAAGAGGGGACACTCAGTAAAACTTATAATAGATGTTGGCAATAATTCTGATTTTGTTGCAGAGAAGTTTACTGACATAGATGCCGTAATTGAATTCTCGGTGCCTGAATCGGCATTTTCAAACATTTCCAGTTGCCTGCAGATGGGAAAACCAGTTGTATCAGGCACGACAGGCTGGTTAAATGATTTTGGAAAAGCCGTTGAACTGTGCAGCAGGAATAATGCAGCCTTTATATACTCATCAAATTTCAGTGTCGGGGTTAATATTCTTTTCAGACTCAATACCGAGCTTGCTTCAATTATTGACAGGTTTGGAGGCTATGGTGTTGCAATTGAGGAGATACACCATACTAAAAAGCTTGATGCACCGAGTGGTACTGCTATTTCACTTGCAGACGGGATTTCGAAGAAAAGCAAGGTTTATAAGGGCTGGACCTCACCTGAAAAGCCGGCCGAAGACAAAATAGTTATAAAATCTGTCAGGGAGGGAACAGTCCCTGGAACACATACTGTGTCCTGGACCTCTGATATAGATATGATCTCTATCCGCCATGAGGCATTTGGCCGGAAGGGATTCGCTCTCGGCGCGGTTCTTGCAGCAGAATATATCTCAACAAGGAAAGGGGTCTTTACAATGAATGATGTACTTGGTTTCTGATAATAATTTCTACTTTTGATTTCCTTAAAAACATTTTTATGAAGAAGTACTTAACAGCCAGGAATATAAGATTTGCCATTGCTGTAATTCTTTACTTAATAGTTGTACTATGGATAGGTAAATGGTGGCTTATAATCGGCCTGGCAGTAATATATGATATTTACATATCACAAAAAGTCAACTGGAGTTTCTGGAAAAAAAGGGACGGAAAGAACAGCACCTTTATCGAATGGCTTGATGCACTTATTTTCGCTGTCATTGCCGTATCGCTAATAAATATCTTCCTCTTCCAGAATTACAGGATACCAACCGGTTCAATGGAAAAATCGCTTCTTATAGGCGATCACCTTTTTGTAAGCAAGATAGCCTACGGCCCCAGGATGCCTAATACGCCGATTGCTTTCCCTTTCACGCAGAATACCCTGCCATTCAACCTTGGCAAATCGTGGTCCGACCTCGTTCACTGGAGATATAACCGCCTGCTGGGCTTTGGAAAGGTCCATAATAATGATCCTATAGTTTTCAATTTTCCAGCCGGGGATACAGTTGTTCTTGAAGATACCTCCCAGAGCTATTATGAAATACTCCGCAGGGAAGCCCAGGATATGTATGATCACGATAAAGCCACAACTGGTAAAACTCTAAGCGAGGCTACTTACCTCGACATGGCAAGGAAAGACATGTGGTCGAGACTTCATATTGTTTACAGGCCGATTGACCGCAGGGATAATTATGTGAAAAGATGTATTGGTATTCCGGGCGATACTGTTACAATAGTTGATTGCGCCCTTTACGTGAACGGGAAACTTGTGCCTGAAAACGCCACGCAACAAACTTCTTACGCTGTACAGACTAACGGTACCACAATCAATCCAAAAGCATTTGAACGCCTGGGAATCTCAAAGGCAGACCAGTTCTTTTACGGATCTTCATACGGCCTGCCAATGACAAAAGAGATGGCAAGCAAGATTTCGAAATTCACTAATGTTACTGATGTTCAGCCTGTTCTTTCGCGCAAGGGAGATTATTCAGCTGCTATATTCCCACACGATCCCAGATACAGGTGGAATGAAGACAATTTTGGGCCCCTGTGGATTCCGAAGAAAGGTGTGACAGTGAAAATAGATACATCCAATATTTCACTATATGAGAGGATTATTGATGTATACGAAAACAATGATCTGCGAATAGACAAGGGCACCATATATATAAATAACAAGCCTGCGGACACTTATACATTCAAAATGGACTATTACTGGATGATGGGGATAACAGGCATAATTCTGCTGATTCCCGTTATTGGGGGTTTGTTCCCGAGGATCATATTGTGGGTAAGCCGAAGTTCATCTGGCTTTCTATCGACAAGGAAGGTAAAGGATTAAAAAGTATACGGTGGAACAGGATGTTTAAAAGGGCCAGGTAAGGTAGAGGATTATTTTACACTTGCATCGATAAAAAAAAGAGGGCTCAAAATTGAGCCCTCTTTTTTAATTCTATATCGCTTATTTTACTTTTTCAACGATTGCCTTGAAGGCTTCGGGATGATTCATTGCAAGGTCTGCAAGTGTTTTCCTGTTGAGTGCAATACCTTTCTGTGCAAGTTTCCCAATGAATTCTGAATAGCTCATGTCGTACTGGCGCACGCCTGCGTTAATCCTCTGAATCCACAGTGCCCTGAACTGGCCTTTCTTTGCTCTCCTGTCACGGTATGCGTAACCGAGCCCTTTGTCGAGGGTGTTCTTCGCAACGGTAATAACATTACCTCTTGAACCGAAGAAACCTTTAGTCTGCTTGAGGACCTTTTTTCTCCTTGTCCTTGATGCGACTGAATTTACTGATCTTGGCATAATTTTTCTTTTTTGAATGTCAGCGTTCCGTCTTTACGAACTCTTATCTGCTGTCCACTCTGTTAGTACTATTGTTAATTAATTTGTCAGGCTATAAGCAATTACTTAAGTCCGAGAAGGAGTTTAATGTTCTTCTCATCAGCCTTGTCAACCTGTCCGAAATAAGTAAGGTTTCTTTTCCTTTTTGTTGTCTTTTTCGTCAGGATGTGGCTCTTGAAAGCATGCTTACGCTTGATCTTCCCTGAACCGGTCAAAGAGAATCTCTTCTTTGCACCCGGATTTGTTTTCACTTTTGGCATCTTCTCTTGAAAATATATTAAATTAAAATCTAATTCTTTTTCTTGGGAGCAAATGATATAATCATTCGCTTTCCTTCAAGTTTTGGCAGCTGCTCGACCTTTCCGAACTCTTCGAGGTCGTTTGCAAATCTGAGGAGGAGTACTTCGCCTTGTTCCTTGAACAGGATTGATCTTCCTTTGAAGAATACATATGCTCTCACTTTTGCACCTTCCTCAAGAAATTTAATTGCATGCTTGAGTTTGAAGTTATAATCGTGATCATCTGTATTCGGTCCGAACCTGATCTCCTTAACAACTATTTTTGCAGCTTTTGCCTTTATCTCCTTCTGCTTCTTTTTCTGCTGGTAAAGAAACTTCTGGTAATCAACGATCTTGCAGACGGGCGGTTCTGCAGTAGGGGAGATCTCAACCAGGTCGAGTTCCATCCTGTCAGCCAGCTTAAGGGCATCCTGGATACCAAGAACCTGTGTTTCGATATCATCGCCAACTACCCTTACCACTCTGGCGGTGATCCTTTGATTTATTCTGTGAGCCGGCTGTGCGATTCGCGGCGGGTGATTTCTAATTGGCAGCGCTATAGCTAGTTCCTCCTGTCTTTTGTTTATACTAATTTTAACTCTCTAAAGGGCAATTTCCTTTTTAATTTCTTCCCTGACAAAATTTGCAAAATCGTCCGGTTTCATAGAACCTTTATCGCCTTCGCCCTGCTTTCTGACGGAAATTGTTCCGCTTTCTTCTTCTTTTTCACCGACGATTAACAGGTACGGGATCCTCTTTAATTCATTATCCCTTATCTTTTTACCTATTTTTTCACTCCTTTCGTCAATTAAGGTGCAAATATCGGAATTATTTAGTAATTGCAAAACTTTTTGAGCATAATCATTGTATTTCTCACTGATAGGCAAAATGACCGCTTTTTCGGGTGCCAGCCAGAGCGGGAATTTTCCTGCTGTATTTTCAATAAGGACTGCAACGAATCTTTCCATTGAACCGAATATTGTACGGTGAATCATTACAGGCCTGTGCTTCTGGTTATCACTACCGTTATAGGTAAGATCAAATCTTTCAGGAAGGTTATAGTCAACCTGAATGGTTCCAAGCTGCCACTTGCGTCCAATGGCATCCTTCACCATAAAGTCGAGTTTAGGTCCATAAAATGCAGCCTCACCTGTTACCACTGTTGTTATAAGGTTCTTTTCAGCAGCAGCTTCAATAATGTCCTGTTCAGCTTTTACCCAGTTTTCTTCTGTGCCGATATATTTCTGCTTATTATTGGGGTCGCGCAATGATATCTGTGCTGTATAATCGGTAAAATTCAGAATCCTGAATACGTAAAGAACGAGATCTATAATACTTTTAAATTCTTCTCTCAGCTGGTCGGGGCGGCAGAAATGATGGGCATCATCCTGGGTAAAGCTTCTTACCCTTGTAAGGCCGTGGAGTTCTCCGCTCTGCTCATACCTGTATACAGTCCCGAATTCCGCCATTCTCAACGGAAGGTCCTTGTATGAATGGGGTGTGGAATTGAAAATCTCGCAATGGTGAGGGCAGTTCATCGGTTTAAGCATGAACTGTTCGCCTTCCTGCGGGGTTGAGATCGGCTGGAAAGAGTCGGCACCATACTTTTCATAATGACCGGAGGTCTTATAAAGGTTTACATTGCCGATATGCGGGGTTGCAACAATCTTATAACCTCGTTTCCTCAGTATGCCTGTCAGAAACTCTATAAGTGAAGTCCTGATGTCAGCACCTTTTGGCATCCAGAGCGGAAGGCCCATTCCTACTTTAGGTGAGAAGGTAAAAAGCTCAAGTTCTTTTCCGATCTTCCTGTGGTCCCTTTTCTTAGCCTCTTCCAGCAGAACTATGTACTCGTCGAGCATCTTCTGCCTGGGGAAAGTGATGCCATAAATTCTAGTAAGCATTTTCCTTTTCTCATCGCCTCTCCAGTATGCCCCGGCAAGACTCAAAACCTTGATAGCCTTAATTGGTTCAGTTGAAGGGAGATGCGGTCCGCGGCAAAGGTCAGTGAATTTTCCCTGTGAATACAAGGAAATTGTACCATCCTGCAGATCTCCGATGAGTTCTACCTTATACTCATCTCCTTTATTTTTAAATATCTCGAGTGCTTCTTTTTTCGATACATCACGACGCTTGTACTCAAAATTCCCAGCAGCAATCTCCTTCATCCTGTTCTCAATAAGTACGAGATCAGAATCGGTCATTACATGGTCACCCGGGTCAATATCATAGTAAAAACCATTCTCAATGGCCGGGCCAATACCAAATTTTGTTCCGGGCCACAGCGACTCAATAGCTTCTGCCATCAGGTGGGCTGAAGAATGCCAGAATGCATGTTTCCCTTCTTCATCATCCCATTTATGAAGCACTAATTTTGCGTCTCCTGTGATGGGTCGTGTGAGATCATAAACCTCTCCATTCACTGATGCAGAAAGAACTTCCTTAGCAAGGCGGGGACTAATCTGTTCCGCAATTTCAAGACTGGTAACGCCATCTTTGTACTCCTTTACAGAACCGTCGGGAAATGTTATTTTTACCATTTAATTAGCTGATTTTATTGAGGTGCAAAGATAAATATTTTTTTGAATGACTGCCCCTGTAAATCATGTGAGATGATGCAACTATGCAGCTGATTTCCTGTCTTTGATTAAAATGGCACACTATTTGAATTTTTACAGTTATAATAACTCATATACCATGAAAAGAAGATTTTTTATAATTCCAATTGCGATAATCAGTATTATGCTCGTATCCTGCCAGGCAGTACCACGGGCATTCTTTTCTATTGAAAACAGCAGCCCTGAAGTGGGAGAGGAGGTTTTCTTCAATAATAACTCGGAAAACATGACTGAATGTAACTGGGACTTCGGTGACGGTTATGTTACAAACGAAATAAATCCAGGTCATGTATATACAGCATCAGGAAGCTATCATATCAAGCTTACGGTATATTCAAAAGACGGACTTTCGGACGATGCAACAACAGATCTCATAGTTTATGTTCCCACACTTCTCGAGGTAGAGGTTCTTGAATATTACGACAAATACACAGTGGCAAATGCCAGTGTTATTATATACCCCTCGTTGAGTGACTGGGATGCACAGACAAATCTTGTAAACGAAGGTCTTACAGACGATAATGGCGTTGTTGTATTCTCAGACCTTGGTTATAATTCATATTATCTGGATATATGGGAGGCTCATCACAACAACTTCGCATTAAGAGCAGAAGACGTTGATTTTATAAAAGTTCCGCAATTGCAACCTCACCAGATAAACAGGTTCACTGCCTATGTTGATTATGTTGCAGGGGCAAAAGGGATGCTCAGCCGCGACAGAAGCGTTGTAATAAAGAGCCTGGTTCCAAGGAGTAAATAAGTACCCCCCGTCCCCCCAAGGGGGGCTTAATACAGTACAAATGAGAAAGTCCCACTTGGGGGATTTAGGGGTGGATAATAAAAAAAGGGTGCTTCAAACACCCTTTTTTATTTATGATAAAGCAGGTTATTTTTCAATCTTATTAAGAGCGCTGTGCTTCATTCCATATGTGAAGTACACTATAAGCCCGACAATAAGCCAAACTATCATTGTTATCCACGCATAAATGTTCAGGAACATAGTAATGCCGAGGCAACATACAATACCGAGGATCGGTATAAAAGGTGTAAATGGTGTCTTGAACGGACGTGGTGTGTCAGGCTGGCGCTTCCTAAGAATAAGAATTGCAATACAAACGGATGTAAATGCGAGAAGGGTGCCGAGTGATACAAGTTTGCTCAGAACTCCGATCGGGAACAAACCTGCAAGGATCATAGCAACAAGCCCAACAATTATTGTTGACATATAAGGAGTCTTGAAGCGTGGATGCACTCTCTTGAATACTGGCGGTAGCAGACCATCATTAGCCATTGTAAAGAAGATACGTGGCTGACCGAGCATCATCACGAGTATAACTGAACTGAGACCGGCAACAGCTCCAACCTTGATAAGCGGTGCAAGTACATTCCTTGCGAAAGGACTGTTCATGGAATCAATTCCTACAGCGATTGGATCAGGAACACCAAGTTTCGTATATGATACTATACCTGTCAGGACAAGGGCAACCAGTATATATATTACTGTACAGATTGCAAGTGAACCAAGGATACCTATTGGAAGGTCTCGCTGCGGCTTTTTTGTCTCCTGGGCCGCCGTGGATACGGCATCAAAGCCTATATAGGCAAAGAAGATAACCGCCGCCCCCCGCAAGATGCCACTTATGCCAAACTGCCCGAACTTCCCGGTATTTTTAGGGATGAAAGGATGCCAGTTTGCTGAAGATACAAACCATACACCGGCTATGAGGAAAATTATGATTACAGTTACCTTTATAAAAACAATAACATTATTGAATCTTGCAGATTCCTTTACACCGAGTACAAGAATAGCTGTGAGGAGGAATACTATAAACATTGCCGGAACATTTATTATACCACCCTTTGACATTACGAATGAACTGGTTGTTTCATCATAAATTATTGGCGCATTAACAAGTGCTGCAGGAAGATGAATCCCGTTCGGCCCTATCCCTTTCAACAAGCTTACTACATAACCAGACCATCCGACACTTACAGTGGATGCGGCAAACAGGTATTCTACAATAAGCAGCCATCCTATTATCCATGCTGAGAGTTCACCAAGTGTTGCATAAGCGTAAGTATAGGCACTGCCTGAGATCGGGATCATTGAAGTAAGTTCTGCATAACACAGCCCTGCGCAGGCACATGCAACAGCAGCAACTATAAAAGAGAGGATTACTGAAGGCCCGGCATAGTTGGCCGATACCTCGCCGACCAGCACAAAGATTCCGGCACCTATTATAGCCCCGATGCCAAGAAAAACCAGGTTGGTGGCATTCAAAGCCCTGTTAAGCCCTGATGAATCACTGTGAGCTTCGCTCATAAGCTGATTAAAAGGCTTTACCTTGAAGAGTGAATATTTCATTCCGGTGATTTTAAGATTTAGTCACCAAAGTAGAAATTTTTTCAATTGAAACAGGGGATATGATTTTAGATTCGGTCTAAATAAACTATGTGCCATGCTACAGATTTGAATATCATAGCAATAGCTACTATTTGTGTAGCTGATTCATATTGTTAAAAAACAATAATTCAATTAAGGAAGGTCATCAGAAAAGACAGCGCCGGGCAAATCCCTGAGATTATATCTCGACGACATCACCTCACCATAAGCGCCTGTGGATCTTATCGCAATAAGATCACCTCTTTTTGTTTCAGGCAGTTTAACAAACCTGCCAAAAGTATCTGTTGATTCACAAACCGGACCCACAATATCATATTGTTTCACCTCACCTGTGGAACTGAGGTTCTCTATTTTATGGAATGCCTGGTAAAGGGCAGGTCGTATAAGATCTGTCATCCCGGCATCAATTATTGCAAAATTGGTGTTGCTGCCAGGTTTAATATAGAGGACCCTGGAAATAAGGGTGCCGCATTGGGCGACGAGTGCTCTGCCCGGTTCAAAATGAAGCTCCTGTCCAGGCTTTATCCTTATCATTTCCCTTATTAGCGAAAAGTATTCGTGGAAGGAGGGAAGTTCAGAAGGGTTTTCGTAGTTTATTCCAAGGCCACCTCCAACATTAATTATCTTAAGGTCAACATTCTTTGAGCCAAACCATTCAATCATTTCATTGACCCTTGTGCAAAGGCTCTTGAACACCTGCATCCTGTTAATCTGTGAACCGATATGGAAATGTATCCCTTCAAGTTTAATTCGTTTAAGCGATCTTAGTCTCTGGAGAACATCATCTAGCTCATGCACAGGAATACCGAATTTGCTCTCTTCTATTCCTGTTGTAATATGCCTGTGGGTGTGGGCTTCAATGTACGGGTTAATCCTTATTGCTACCCTTGCCTTCTTACCGAGCCTGCCGGCTATTGAATCAATTACCTCAAGTTCCTGTACCGACTCAGAATTAAAGCAAAATATATCTGCCTGCAGGGCAGCTTCAATTTCCCTGTCATTCTTTCCTACGCCGGCAAAAACAATATCACCGGCCTTAAAGCCATTTTCAAGCGATCTTTCGATCTCGTTCCAGCTAACACAATCCGCACCGAATCCGTATTCTCCGATAGTTTTCAGAAGCCGTGGATTTGCATTTGCTTTCACTGCATAGTGCACTTTGTAGCCGCACCATGATGATTCCTTCTTCAGAAGGTCAAGAGTATCCCGCAGGACCTTCATATCATAATAGTAAAACGGGGTAGGGATCCCGTCGAATTTTGCCGTTGGGATTTTTTCAGACATTTTTTTCAGGGAAGAGGTGTTCGTTAAGGAACTTAAGTGAGTTTATCTTATCCGAAGTATCGATAAGAAGCGATAAGCTATAAGGACTGCCCCCGTAGGCTATCATTTTAAGCGGAATTGTATTCAGTGCCTCAAAGATCTCAGGCGCTGAACCGGTTCTCTCGGTTCTGAAATCTCCGACAATGCATATTATTGACTGGTTCTTCTCAATCTCAACTGAACCAAGTTCCTTCAGATCTTTTATAATAGGCTCTATAAACTCATCAGTATCAATTGTAAGAGAAACAGAGACTTCAGATGTCGTGATCATATCGATTGGGGTACGGTAAGCTTCAAATATCTCGAAAACCTTCCTCAGGAAGCCGTAAGCCATGAGCATCCTGTCAGACCTGATCCTGATTACGGAAATTCCATCCTTTGCAGCAACTGCCTTATAATCCTGGAGTACGCAATCCCTTGTAATCAGTGTACCCGGATCATCAGGATCCATTGTGTTTTTAAGTCTCACCGGAATATTCTTTTCCCTTGCCGGGTTAACACTTGACGGGTGGAGAATTTTAGCTCCGAAATAAGCCAGTTCTGCAGC
>JAXLTT010000008.1:0-151414 GCA_046329875.1 Bacteroidales bacterium | reverse complement strand
CGGGGTATTGCGGTTCAGAACAACAATTTTCTGATCTGCATTCAGCTTTACTCCTCTTTCAGAGAAAGTATCCATAAGTGTCTGCATCACTTTTTCAGGCGTGTTGTTATTCCTGCTGAGGTGGGCAAGGCATACGTACTTGAGATCATCGCCCATTATGTCAGCAAGAAACCCGGCAGCCTGGGAATTTCCAAGGTGCCCGTTATTGCCACGGATCCTTGCTTTAAGGAAATAAGGGTACCTGCCTTCGGCAAGCATCTGTTCGTCATAATTTGACTCTATCACAAGAAGATTCGCAGCCCTGATGTACCCCGCAGCCGTATCACAGACGTGACCCAGGTCGGTTACTATTGTAATTTTCCTGTCGCCTGCGCTAATATGGTACCCTACTGTCTCTGGTGCATCGTGATGAACAGGAAAAGCAACAACATCAAATCCTGCAAGATTGAAACTCTCTTGCTGTCTTATCTTTCTAATGCAGTCGGCAGATACATTAACACCTGAGGCAAGGATGCTCTGCCATACCCTGGCGGTGGTGAACGCAGGTATATAGCTTCTTCTTGCAAGCTGCTCAAGCCCTTTTATGTGATCTATATGATTATGAGTTATAAGAGCCCCCATTATTGTCTGCATCGATACATCAATATTTTTAAGGAACTTACGGATTGATGTAGCTGATATCCCGGCATCTATAAGTATACCGTGAAATTCATTTCCGACATAATAGCAGTTCCCGCTGCTCCCGCTGCTGAGGCTGTAAAAGTTTATCTTCACTGATAAGTCCTGTAATAATCTTTCAAAGCTATATTTTGAAAATTAAAAACCATAACACATCTACTCCTTTTCGTGACGGTTTTTATTTTTCAAGCCTTTTAAGAGTACCGCGAATCTTGAAAAGAACTTTTGTATTATTAAATTTGTTTAATCCATAGAATAATAACCTAATTCACACGGTCTTGAAAATACTATCCTGGAACGTTAACGGCATAAGGGCAATAGCCAAAAAATCATTCTTCACAGATTTACAGGAACTTGATCCGGATATTCTCTGTCTGCAGGAAACAAAGGCCCAGGATCACCAGGTTGCTGAGACCCTTGTACCTGCTACAGGTTACTATAAGTATTCAAATTCGGCTGTAAGACCAGGATACTCGGGGACGGCAGTACTTACTAAAATAAAACCAGTATCTGTTTCAAGAGGTATAAATATTGAAGAACATGATACCGAAGGTCGCGTCCTGTGCCTTGAATATGATGCATTCTACCTTGTAAATGTTTATGTACCGAATTCGGGAAGCGAATTATTAAGGCTCGGATACAGGCAGGAATGGGATAAGGCATTTTTTAATTACCTGAAGGGTCTTGAAAAATCGAAACCGGTTATTGTATGTGGTGATTTGAATGTGGCTCACAAAAATATTGACCTTGCCAGGCCGAAAGACAACTATAACAAATACGCCGGTTACATGCAGGAAGAGATTGATGGCATGGACAGGTATGCAGAGGGGGGCTTTGTTGACAGCTTCAGGGCTTTCTATCCTGATGCCACGGGTAAATACTCTTGGTGGAGCATGAGGATGGGGGCAAGATCTAAGAATGTTGGCTGGAGAATTGATTATTTCCTTGTAAGCAAAAGCTTCCTCCCGTCAGTCAAAGATGCATTTATCCTTGATAATATAATGGGCTCAGATCATTGCCCGGTTGGACTGCTTTTAAAGTAATCTGTCACGATATTATCTTATCCGGGAAATTCTTTTTACGTTTTAAGGAATTTTAAGCTGCAAACCAGGTACTTCCGGTTTACATTTTATTTAATTTTAGAAGATTGAATAAGCTTCTAACAATTAATCTGCATAAGTTATGTCCGGATCAAACAGTTCACGTCGCAGTTTCCTTAAGAAAGCTGGTGTTCTTTCAGCTGGGATAACAGTTTTGCCTTCAAATGTATTCAGCCGCTTTGGATACAGGTCTCCATCGGATAAATTAAATATTGCCGGTGTTGGTATTGGCGGAAAAGGGCATGTTAACCTGAAAGGGATGTCATCTGAGAATATTGTTGCGCTCTGTGACGTAGACTGGAAATATGCTTCCGTTTGTTTCGGCGATTTTCCTGCGGCAAAAAAATACTGGGATTGGCGCAGGATGTTCGACGAAATGAGCAGCTCGATTGATGCTGTGATGGTTGCAACCGCGGACCATACTCATGCCCTGATTGCTGCTCATGCAATTACCCTGGGAAAACATGTTTACTGTCAGAAACCTCTAACTCATTCAGTTTATGAATCGAGGCTGCTTACAAAACTTGCGGCAAAATACAAAGTTGCAACACAGATGGGCAACCAGGGAAATTCAGGTGATGGTGTAAGACAACTATGCGAATGGCTCTGGAATAATGAGATCGGGGAAATAAGGGAGGTTCATGCCTGGACTGACAGGCCTATATGGCCGCAGGGCATCCAGAGACCAACAAAGGTTCAGCCGGTTCCGAAAACACTTAACTGGGATCTGTTTTTGGGTCCTGCACCAGTAAGGCCGTTCAATGAGATCTATACTCCATGGAACTGGAGGGGCTGGTGGGACTTCGGTACCGGGGCGTTCGGTGACATGGCCTGCCACGTTATGGACCCGATCTACAGGTCATTGAAACTGGGTTATCCCGATAAGGTCCGGGGCAGTTCTACAAGCATAAACACTGAATCTGCACCCCAGGCAGAAACCGTTGAGTTCTCATTCCCCGCAAGGGACAATCTTCCAAAACTTGCACTCCCTCCTGTTAAAGTACACTGGTATGACGGGGGCCTGCTGCCTAACCTTTCAGACCTTCTTCCGGCAGGTGAAAACCTGATGGCCGACGGTCTTGGCGGATGCCTTTTCATTGGATCAAAAGATGCCCTGATGTGCGGTTGCGGCGGATATAATCCACGATTGCTTTCGGGGCGCGTGCCCGATGTTAAACCTTACCTCAGGAGAATTCCGGGAGGTGCTGTCTTCTACCCCGATGGTCCTCATGAACAGGACTGGATACGTGCATGCAAAGAGTCGCCTGAAAACAGGACCGAAGGCACTTCAAACTTCGCCTATTCAGGGCCGTTCAATGAGATGGTAATGCTTGGCGTTCTTGCAATACGCCTCCAGGCGCTCAATAAGGCACTTCACTGGGATGGCGAGAATATGAGGTTTACAAATATCTCGGCTTCTGAAGAGCTTAAGATAGTCCAGAGCGACGATTTCAGGGTCACAGACGGGCACCCGACATTTGATAAGAAATATGTCACACTCAATGCCCTCGAAAGCGCCGGTTTATATATAAAACATAATTACCGCGAAGGATGGAACCTTCCCGCAATGCCGGCTTAACTGATATGTTAAAATCAGAATCACATTAGCATAAAATTTCACCTTAACACAACAGATCAAGACCCCTCTCAAAATATTACTATGAGCAAGTCATACCTGTATTTCATCTGCCTTATTGCAACAATGGGCGGACTGATGTTCGGATTCGATGTCGCAATCATTTCGGGTGCCGTTCCATTTATCCAGTCATATTTCGGCTGGAACGAACTTCAGCTCGGCTGGGGGGTTAGCTCACTTCTGCTGGGTGCTATAATTGGATCAATAAGCTCGGGATTTCTTTCGGACCTCTATGGCAGGAAAAAAATACTTATAATAGTTGCCCTCTTCTTTGCTGTTTCATGTGCCTGTACGGCATTTTCTCATACTGCGATGTTTTTCGTCACATCACGAATTTTCGGTGGGCTTGCTGTTGGTGCAGCATCAGTATTGTCGCCCATGTACGTTGCCGAGGTGGCGCCCCCGGCAAAAAGAGGCATGCTTGTATCGGTGTACCAGCTCGCAATTGTGATAGGGATCCTGGCTTCCTACTGTATCAATTATTTTCTCCAGGGCTTCGATAATAACTGGCGGCTGATGTTTGGAACAGGTATTTTACCATCTGTACTGTTCTTCGCAGGAATGTTTTTCATCCCGGAGAGCCCCCGCTGGTTATATAAAGCAGGAAGAAAAGAGGAGTCAGGAAAGATCCTTTCGCGTGTGGCCGGACCTGAACTTGCGGCACTGGAACTCCAGGAAATTGAAGCTTCATTAAAGGAAAACAGTTCTACAGTTGCCGTCTCAGAGCTTTTCAGAAAATCCAACAGGAAAGTTTTAATAACAGGGTTCCTGCTTGCAGTACTCGTCCAGGTAACCGGGATAAATACTATAGTTGATTATGCTCCGAAGATCTTCCTTGCAGCCGGGATTGAAATAAAGAACGCCCTCTTAAATACTTCCCTTATCGGACTTATCAATTTCGTTTTCACATTTGTTGCCATAATCTTTATAGATAAGGCCGGGAGAAAGCGTTTGTATATAATAGGATCTTCCGGGATGGTACTTACCCTGCTTTTCCTGGCACTTACATTTTATTACAAGGCAGCTCCTGCACTTACGCTGATTGCAATATTAATGTTCATAGCGTTTTTTGCTTCATGCATCGGCCCGGTATTCTGGACTCTTGTTGCAGAGATCTTTCCAAACAGGATAAGGGGCAAAGCCCTGGCTTTTGTATCATTCACGCAGTGGGTCTTTAACTTCCTGGTTGTGCTGCTCTTTCCACACTTCCTGAGTATTGTTGGCGGACCCCTTACTTTTCTGTTCCTCTCACTGATGTCACTGCTACAGCTTCTTTTTGTGCTCTTCCTTCTCCCCGAGACAAAGGGTAAATCTTTAGAACAGATCGAGAGACTCTGGGAAATTAAATAACTTAGCGCCCTTGATTCCATAAGCTGAGAAATGACAGAGCGAATCTGGCACAGGGACTATATTTATCTTATACTTTCAAACTTCCTCATGTATATCGTGTACTACGCTATTCTTTCAGCGTTACCGATATATCTTGTAACTGAACTTCATGCTTCAAAATTCCAGGTAGGGGTTGTTGTAGGCGCCTATACTGTTGCTTCAGTTCTCGTGCGCCCTTTTTCAGGCTTCGTTCTCGACAGGTTCGGCAGAAGAACAATCCTGATAACCGGGCTTATCCTTTATACGCTTTTCATTTCAGGATACCTTGTTGCATTAACAATTACAGCAATCCTGGTGCTACGTTTTGCCCAGGGACTTATCTGGGCATTCACAACTGTATCTGGTTCAACAATTGCAGTTGACATAACAGTCCCGGCCAAAAGAGGCGAGGGCATAGGCTACCACGCCCTTTCAACAACGCTGGGAATGTCGGTCGGACCTGTTATCGGCCTCTTTGTTTCGCATCACTGGGGCTACCAGGTAATGTTCTTTTCAGGCTGTATCTTCAGTGCTTTGAGCCTGGCTTTTGCTGTATCGGTCAGGCTGCCAAAAGTAATAGCCCATGGTAATATAGAATTTGCGTGGAACAGCCTTTTCGAGAGGAACTCAATACTCCCATCGGTGAATGTATTTATAACAATGATCGCCTACGGGTCGCTTATGTCGTTCGTTGCATTGTTCGGGCGCGAGATAGGGATACAAAACTCATCCCTTTACTTCCTGATACTTTCATTTGGAATCGGGGCAGCAAGGATAATCATTGGCCGTGAATTTGACAGGAAGGGTCCCAGGAGAATACTTACACTTTGCCTTATGCTACTGATTGCCGGATTCCCACTCCTTGGCCTTTCAAGCAACGCCCTTCTCTTTTATTTGTCGGCCGTCATAATCGGGTTTGGGAATGGCGTTGTATTCCCCACTTTCCAGTCGATGATAAATAATATCGCTGATCCATCACGCCGCGGATCTGCAAATTCAACACTTTACACTGCCGTGGACCTAGGGATGGGACTCGGGATGATATCAGGCGGGCTTATAGCGCAGCATTTCCCGATGTCATCAATATTTTTCCTGAACGGGATACTGTGCTTTGCTGGTTTGTTATTCTTCCGCGGACCGGTTCTCAGGTTTTATGAATCCCGTATTGTTAAAGGATGAGATTTATTCCCTGAACAGCCCTGCATATTTTTCCGGAAGGCTTTCCAGTTTCTTTATTTTTATCTCTTTATAGTATACCTCGCCAGCTTCGCTCTGTATCTGGATTTTTCCGGATGTAAGGGGGAAGGTCCCGCTTTCTGTTACGTATCTCGAATTCCTGAGAACCATCACTACATGCCCGTTTACTATATGAATGCTTTTATCGCCGAAGCATATAAGTTCGAGTGTTGTCCATTCTCCTTTCGGGCTCTCGTAGTTTGCACTTCTCAGGCAGAAGCCCATCCGGCCTGTTCCCGTTCCAAGTGGCAGGAAGGGCTGGCTGATGTCGGCAACTGAATTCATTATTTCTCCTTCAGGAAGGAAGGCCTTCACGTCGATTGCCGAGTTTTTAATTGACCAGTAATCCCCTGAATGCCCTTCCATTACCTGGAACTCCTGTCCGAGCATCCAGGAACGCCAGTAGTCGACACCACATTCACCGTTTGAATTATAAAGGACCCCGGAATCCATCAGTTTATCGGTGCGTGGTTCCCATTTCTTTTCACCCCATTTATATTTCAGGATGAGATGATAATTACTGAAAGACTCCTTTGTGAATATGCAACCGTATATTTCGCCTGTAATATGAAGAACAGGTTCACCATTTATGATATTGACTGAAAAGACATTTGCCTCATTCGTGTTATAACCTACTGGCTTTACAGGGATCCCTTTCTCATCAACAGGTTGTGAACCATCATAATTGTTTTTATGCCTGTAGCTCAGGTAAGTTTCCCATTTTGACAACTTTGTATCAAGTAATGGAGTCCAGCTTTTCGATTCCTGTCCGAAAGAATACAGATTGCTCAAAGTCAGGCAAATAACAACTGGTATTAGTTTAACTGTTTTCATGTAAGCTGAGTTTGATTTTCTATTCACCGAACTGGTAATTGCTTGAGAAAGTCTGCATTACGGAACTCACATATGTTTTTGAAACAGGTAGGTCCATAACATGTGGGGTGTCAAGTTCAAGCTTAAGCCCTTCCTTCTCTTTCCTGATTACCTTGACTTTCTGGAAGTTTACTATATACGACCGGTGGCATCTTATGATATCTGTTCCTTCAAAACTATCTTCAACTTTTTTCAGAGTCTCCCTTAGCATGTATTTGCTAATGATACCTTTGTTAAGGTAGCATATACTCACATAGTTTTCCTGTGATTCTATGTATAGAAGGTTTTCCTGTTTCAGCGAAAATCTAAGGTCGCCCTTGTCATCGTAAAAGGAGATCATATCTTTAGTGCTTGCTGCCATTGAACCCTGGTCGGAAAGTTTCAGAATCTGGTCTTTCTTGTCCTTCCATGAAAAATACAGCCAGAGTACAGAATAAGGAAGCAGCAGCACAAGAGCGGTATTCCATGATGTTGTTTTCAGGATATCGGTAAAAAGCCTGTTGTCGTAGAGTGCAAATTTCTGGAAAAGAGCATAAAATAGTGCCATTGCCAGCACCTCGGCTGCTATCCATAAAAGGTAATTCAGGAGTATTACAGGTCGTTTCTTATTCACCCTGAACATAATAATCCTGCTTATAACAACAACAAGTACCCCGGTAAGGATTATGAGGCTCGAATATGTGAAAAACTCAAGTCTCGAAACATTGAACCACCTGTCGGAACCGAATGGTGAATATAAATTTATAAAGATCAGAGCGAAGAGGGATGTAAATACTATCAGCCTGATAATATTGTTCCTTTCATGAAGATAGCCAGGTGTTGGTTTGTCGAATTCTACCATCATTTTTGCGTCACAGGCAAATTTAATTATTTAAACATGTTTCTGCCTATACTGGTCGTTTTTTGACAGGAGATGGCCTGGCGTTTCATCACAAATAGCGCGATTTCGTCACAAATAACAGGTTTTTGTCACCAGGAATACTCTCCCGACACAAACTTTTTGAACACGTTTTTCAAGCAGTTTATTTTGTCGTCAAATCAAAATGAAATGAACTATTCTGATCTCTATGAGGAACTGAAGTCGGTCTTCAACGAGAATGCACCTGAGATCCCTCTGCCCGGAGGTATGACAATAAGGAACATTGAATTCAGGTCCGCCGGACCGGGTGAGGGTTTTGCCAACCCCGGCGATCCTGCCATCCCTGAAAACTTCAGCTTTTCATATCCGGTATTCTGCCCGGCTAATTCCGGCAATAAGGTTATACTTCTGCTTCACGGGCTTAACGAGAGAAGCTGGATAAAATACCTGGCCTGGGCATATACCCTCTCGGAACGTTGTTCAGCGTATGTGGTGCTCTTCCCTATTTCATTCCATATAAACAGGACCCCTGAAACATGGAGAAATCCAAGGGCCATGACTGATTATCTTACCTTAAGGAATACAATAATTGGCAAAGTATCTGATTCGAGCTTCGCAAACATTGCGTTAAGCAACAGGCTTACAGATGACCCGTTGCGCTTTTTTTATTCAGGTCACCAGACAGTTAATGATATTGTCAGCCTTTTCGGCGAGGTTAATTCAGGCAGTCATCCTGTAATACCCGCAGGTTGCAGGGTTGATATCTTTGCCTATTCAATTGGTGCGTTTCTGTCGCAGATACTTATGATGGGCAATCCTGAGAACCTGTTCAGCGGATCAAAGCTTTTCCTGTTCTGTGGCGGATCGGTTTTCAGCCGGATGAACGGATCATCAAAGCTGATAATGGACCAGAGGGCTTTTGAAAGGGTTTACAGCTACTACCTGAATGATTTTGAAGGAGAGATAAAAGGGAAAAACAGCTTTTCGGAGTTCCTGCACAACAGCCGGATCGGGCTCGCTTTCAGGTCGATGATTGATACCGGGAGGCTCATTAATTTCAGGGAGTCGTTGCTCGAAAAACTACGTGAACAGATAAGCATTGTCGCCCTTGAGAAGGATACAGTAATACCAGTACCCGGGATACTTGATACTATGAAAGCCTCACGGAAAAAGAATATTGTGAGAGTGATGGATTTTCCTTACCAATATGCACATGAAAATCCTTTCCCGATACTAAAAGATTCTAAAAGAAAGGATGTTGACAGCTCTTTTTCGCAGGCTTTCGATCTTGCTGCCGGTTTCCTGGAATAACTGTCACTGATCCTGGAGATGCCAGTTTAATTAAGCCCTCCAGCTTTATAAAGCACTACTTCCACTTCCATTTCTGCACCCATTGCCAGCCCGGATACGCCCATCGCACTTCTTGCAGGGTACCTCCCCTTTTCAAAATATGTCTTATAGACCTCGTTGAATTCGGCCCATTTTGACATATCCTTAATCATGACTGTGCATTTCACAATGTCCTTCATTGAATAGCCAAGCTTTTCAATACGCTCCTTTATGTTCTCCATAGTCTGAACAGACTGTATCCTGAAATCAGGGTTAAGCTGACCGTTTTTATCCGTGCCAAGCACTCCGGAAACAAACACAAGTTCCCCGGCTTTCACTGCCAGCGAAAATGGGTATGGGCTGTTTTCCTCGGAGATAAACTTAGGATCCTCCTTATTCCCTATTCCATTGGAGCATGAAGGTATTACAGAAAAAAAGAGAGTGATTGCAATAATGCAGGCAGAGTAAATAATTGTCTTTTTCATATTGAGTTTCTTAGTTTTATCAATCGGGCAGGCTTAAATTACCAGGATTTATTTTATTACTGAGAACCGTTCTTTCCAGAAGACTAAAGCATTCCCCTGCTGGCTTCCGATAAGGTCTTTATAGTTTCTGCCATCACTTTTTGTAAGGATGATGCTGTTCTTTATCCCGCACCCGTCCAGTAATTTCCCAAGATCTCTTATATTTCCTGATGTGGTAATGCTGTCTCTGCTGATTATCCTTACAGTTGTATTCTCCCTTAGCGAAGTGCAATTTAGAGAGGTAAGCCTTAATGGTGAATATGAATTCATTAGTGCAGTATCTGCCCCGAAAGTAATAACGACTGATTCATTTGCACTGTTTTCCCCGGGGAATATCGGGTCAATTGCAGAAATGGCGCCGAAAAGTCCGGGGTACTTTAATCCAAGGTGCAGGGCACCATAGCCTCCCATTGAAAAGCCCTCAATCGCCCTTCCCCCGGGCGATTTTATTGTCCTGTAGTTTGCATCAACAAAGGGGATGAGGTCCTTTATTATCACATCCTCAACAGGCATTGTGCTGTCAGCAGAGTTCACGTACCAGCCAGTTGGAAGCGGCTGAACAAAGACTACGATTGCCGGAGGCATCTCACCGCCTGTCATGGCCTGCTTCATTTTGTCTGCCATCCAGGCACCATCCCTTGATCCTGTATTTTCCCCGTGCAGCCAGTATATTACCGGCAACCTGTCGGTTGAAGAAGCATAGTTTTGCGGCAGTAGAACAAGGAAGCTTCCTTTTGTATTTTTACCTCTTGAAGGTGTAGGGAAAAGGGTATATGTTGTGCCTGGAACAGGGAACATTACAGGATCAGCCCATGAATCAGGAGGGGACAAAAGTGTAAGTGGATCTGAATCAATATGGGCTCCTTCCCTCAGGTGCCTGTCAAAAAAGCCAAGGAGTATCTTGCTGTTTGCCGGAGCCTGCAGTTTCAGAAAATCCTTGTCAGATGCGGCACCTATGCTTATCCTGACCTCGGCGTCAGAAAGAAGTTCAAGTTTTTTCATCGCATCCTTCCAGGTTACTGCCAGGTATCCCTTTTCGACCTGTTGAATCACACCTGTATTCTTCGGATCCAGATTGTACTTCTGGGCATTCGATTTGAGAAAGCCTGTGATTCTTGAAATAACTCCCGGAACATTGATGTCGGAATTACTTACACTTACAACAGCATAGCCATTTCCTGAAAAGGACGATATTGGTGTAGGGAACTTAGGCGTTCCGGCTAAGGGCAGCCAGATAATCACCGGGAATGGTCCTTGTTGACCTGTCGGAACATAAAGGTCGAGATAAAGCTCGGCGCCACCCTGGGAAAAATACATTATGTCTTTTCTCAGGGTAAATCCGGAAGTTTGTCTGGCCTGCGCCGGCAGCGATACTGAGATAGCAAAAAGTGCTGTGAACAACAGGAGCTTTTTTTTCATATCTGTCTTTGTTTTCCGATAGATTGCAAGAAATTACCTTCCGACAAAAAGGCTTTTACTCGAGAATTCAGGATCGCAGGTAACATTCAGATGCAGCTTCCTGAGACCTGCTTCATCTCCCGGGGTGGGGATGTGCGTCAGGTGTACCTCGCACTCTTCAAGTTTTTTAAGGTTTTCAAGTGCAAGTTGTGCAGCCGGATTTGAAAGTGCACTAACGCTTAAAAGTATCAGCATCTCCTCAACATCAAGGCTCACCATCCTCCCTTTCAGAATATCTTTCTTCAGGTAGGTGACCGAATCTATTATATTCTTTGGAAGAAGGTGAAGGCTGTCGGGAAGGCCGGCAAGATGTTTCACAGCATTCAGGATAAGGCTTGATGCAGCATGCATAAGGGGTGAGTTTTTGCCGGTTATGATCCTCCTGTCGTGAAGTTCAATTGCAGCGCCGCAGAAAACCCCGTTATTTCCCTTCCCCCGGGTTTCTGCCTCAACTGCAGCCTGCCTTGCGGGAAGTACAACTTTCCGGTCTGATGCGACTGCACCAGCACGTTTCATTATGCCATCTGCCCAGGTCAGCTGATTCCTTTCAACAATACCCAATACATATTCAACCTCGCAGCGCAGGTACCTTCTTACTATTTCCTGGTGTGATGCATCCGATATAACCTTATCATCTATTATCCCTGAGCTTGCACGATTTACGCCCATATCAGTCGGTGACCTGTACATCGACTCTCCGCCTGTTATCTTCTCAAGTATCCTTTTAAGGAGATTAAAAGCTTCTATGTCGCGGTTATAGTTAACAACAGAAATATTGTATGCTTTAAGGTGATGGGCATCTTCAAGCACCTCATCCATCAGGTCTATTGTTGCTGCCTCGTAAGCTATATTAACCTTATGGTTTATTGGAAGGTCCCATATAGGGAAAGTCTCAAATTTGGCATAGCCCGCCTTGACTCCTCTTTTGTATTCATGATACAGGTTACAAAGGCATGTTGCGAGCTTTCCGCTTCCGGGACCGGGGCCGGTGACTATCACTATTGGCTTGCTTGTTTCAATATAAGGATTGGCCCCGTAACCGGCATCACTTACTATAAGATCCACGTCTGTTGGGTAACCCTTTGTCGGGGAGTGAAGATATACTTTTATACCCCTGATTGCGAGCTTGTTCCTGAATTCCCTTGCCGGTGACTGATTCTGGTAACGTGTTATGACAACTGCTGTAATATCTATTCCCCACTCCCTGAAATCATCGATTGTTTTCAGGGCATCAGAATCATACGAAATACCGAAATCGGCCCTGATCTTTTTTCTTTCTATATCTCCTGCATGAATGCACAGTATTACATCAATCTTGTCCCTCAGTGTCTGGAGAAGCCTCATCTTCACATTAGGATCAAAGCCCGGAAGCACCCTTGAGGCATGATAATCATAAAGTATTTTCCCGCCAAATTCAAGGTATAGTTTCTGGTTGAACCTGTTTACTCTTTCAAGGATTGATGCTGTCTGTTCCCTGAGATACCTCTCATTATCAAAACCGACATTTTTCGCGGTTTTAAATTTATCCTCTTTCATTGATCCCGGTTGTCTGCTCAATTTAGGAAAATTTTCCATCCCTTATTAAACAAATCTTCGATATTCCGTTGCAAATAATTCTTGTCACAAGCAGTTAATATACAGGAATTTCTTAAATTGATTAAGAATTATTGAACAAACTCTCTATGCAAGGTTCAGAAGCAGGTATCAGCAGGTTCAGGGTCCTTGGCAGGGTCATTACCTGGTTCGGTGCAGGAATGTCTTTTATTTTTATTTTGATCTTTTTACCTGCCGGAACAGTCAGATTCTTTAATGGATGGCTCTTTATGGGCGGCATGTTAATCCCAATGTTTTTTGTACTTATATATCTGCTTATTAAGGATCCCGAGCTCCTTGTAAAGAGGACTAATATGAAGGAAAGGGAAAGCGATCAGAGGAAATATGTCAGGCTTTCAATCCTGCTGTATTTAATAACCTATACAATACCCGGTTTTGATTTCAGATTTCATTGGTCAAAAGTTCCGGACTGGCTGGTTATTGTGTCGTTTTGCACAATGATTGGAGGATACTTAATGTTTGTTGCTGTAATGCTTCAGAACAGGTATGCTTCAAGGGTTATTGAAATACAGGAGCAGCAAAAGCTGATCGACACCGGGCTCTATTCGGTTGTCAGGCACCCCATGTACCTGGCTGCCACTATCCTTTATCTCTCTTCTGCCTTAGTACTTGGATCATGGTATGCACTTATTCCGATGTCTGCCCTGCCTTTTCTTCTTGCGTTCAGGGTTAAAAACGAGGAAAAGGTTCTGATTGAGGGCTTGCCGGGCTACAGTGAATACATAAAACGGGTAAGGTTCAGGATTTTGCCTGGTGTGTGGTAATAAGAATATTGATAATACTGAATTGTAAATTTCAATAACTTATTATCATATCCAGGGCCTTCATCTTAAATTGAATTTAAACAGGAACAGAAGGATGAAAAAAGTATTGGTCAGTCTTTTTATACTGATATCGACCATCTTCACCACGTTGTACGCACAGCAGGACACAATTGCTGATAAAGTGAAAATAAATGGTAATATCCAGGTAACTAATAACGGTATTTCATTTGTCCCGGCATTTTCGCTGGGAAAGCCTGCGGCAATTACGATGCTTTATATAACAAGCAACAGGTTCTATTATTACCCTGAATTTGATTTCGGGCTTGATGCAAAACCCTGGTCAATCGGCAACAGGATCGGTTATAATTTTATAATGAAAGGAAAATTCAACATGGCGCTTGGAACCGGGCTGGGACTATATTTTAACAGGCGTGATTCCCTGATTAACAATGAAGAATTCCAGCTTCAGAGGTATACAATGGCTGAATTGAATTTCGGTTATAATTTCAGTGCAACACGCAGGATACAGGCATTCATTTTTTATTCAACTGCGCTTGATAAGGTTGGGATTAAGAGCGGGGAGATGGTAATGGTCAACTTCATTTTTGACAGGCTGATGCTGTGGAAGGGTTCTTATTTAAGTATAGTGCCGACTGTAGTATGGTTAAAAAATACGGCTCCGTTCAACGGGGTGTTTGTCTCGCAGGTCACCAGCTTTCACCTTGTAAGGTTTAAACCGAACCTTTCATTTCAGACTACACTGCCCGTTTATACAGAGCCGCATTCAGATTTTATCTGGAACGTAGGACTAAATTTCCCATTCTGATCAGGCCTGTCCGCTTACCGGTTCAGCAGGCTTTTCTCCACATTCCATTTGATACTTCTCGTGGTATTTCCTGTGCCATTCCCTTTTTGGTTTATGACCACCTCCTGACGGTGAGAGACCTGTTAACAGGATTTTAGAGAGTATAAAGAGCCCGGCTGTCTGCCAGTAGCCCAGTACTGGTCCGTGGAACAGTGATGGTATAAGTGAATTCCAGAGGAGCATGGTAACCCATATGGAACCGAATATGAATATCAGTCCGAGGATTCCGAATCCTACATACTTTAAAATTTTAAGTGCTTTCATAGTTATTTGTCTTTAAACAGTTTATACAATTCGTTCAATCTTTCCCTCAATGCCAGTACGGCATATCTTTTTCTCGAAATGAGGGTAGCAACTCCCACGCCGGTCTTTTCTGAAATTTCCCTGAAGCTCATATCCTCAAATTCGCTTGCGATGAATACTGCGCTCTGCTCTTCCGGAAGTTCGCCAAGCGTTTCTTCTATCTTGTCCCAGATCAGCTCCTTCAGATCTTCCTCTTCCGGCGAAGTGCCTATTGCCGGCAGGATCTCCTCAAGAGTGAGCGGGCCATCTTCCCCTTCGGATGTCTTTTCATCATAGGCCAGGTTTATTGTCCGCATCTTTCTGAACTGGTCAATTATGCGGTTCTCAGCAACCCTGTAAATCCATGATGTGAGGTCACGAATACGTTCAAGATCCCTGAAGCCAAGAGTGAGCTGGTAGAAGACATCCTGCAGAATGTCCTCGGCTTCTACCCCGGCGGGTACCCTTTTCCGGATATAGCCGAGGAGCCTGCCTCTTTCAGCCTTGTAAACAGAACCGATCTTTTCAGTCTCTTTGGGACTCATTTGAACATCCTTTTAATCTCCATGACGAATGAGTGGAGATAATATTTTAAAATTTATTACTTTTTTTTGAAACCGGAATAATTGTTGTTTATCCTCTACGAGGAATAAAACCTGGCTAATGCATCTATCAACTACAGTACTTGATGCCCTACGGGCAATAGCAGGGATCAGGTATTAATACACCTGGCATACCGAGTAGTGATTGTAGAATTGATGCCCTACGGGCAACGACCGGGATGGCGGTTCCGATTGCCCATCTTACCGCGTAGCGGTTATAGAATTAATTCCCTGCGGGCAATAACAGGGATCAGGTATTCATACACCTGGCATACCGCGTAGCGGTTATATTATTGTAATATCGATGCTAATATATGATCAGATTCCTCGTAGAGGATAAACTGCTTTCATCTAATTAACTAACTTGCACATTAATAATTAATAAAAACATGAAATCCTTCAAGAGCACGATCAAAGCGATAGTCCTGTCTTCACTCATTATTCTCCTTTTTTCCATAGAATCTACAGCAGGAACATACTGCCATTTTGCTTTCGATAGCCAGGATACTGTAAAGAAAGTCATGAATGCAATGCTTGCAATGCAGCGACGTGCATGGGAGCAGGGTGTTGCCTCACAGGCATTGCTTGAACTTGGAGAGAAGGAGCTTGTAATACTTTTTGCCAAAGATGCCGTTGTAAACCAGAAAAAAGACGGTCGTCTCGGGCTGAATGAAGGCGACAGGCCGGTTGCCGACCCTGCATCAAACGGAGAACCGCTGCTTTATGCAGCTAAGGCAACAGGAGACAGATCTCTGAAAGCAGCTGCCGACAGGATGGTGGAATTCCTTCTTTATAAAGCTCCCCGCACCCCCGATGGTATAATCTATCATAACTATATTGAGAATATGATATGGGTGGATGCGATATATATGCTTCCCCCCTTTCTTTCAGTTGCCGGCTACCCCGGAGAAGCAGTAAGACAACTTGAAGGATATCGCAGTATACTCAGGGATCCTGTTAAAAAACTGTATTACCATATATGGGACCAGGACCGTAAAACGTTTGAGAGAAAGTTGTTCTGGGGTGTTGGCAATGGATGGGCAGCTGCAGGGATGACGAGGATGATCTCTTCTCTTCCGGATTCAATGAAAAATGAAAAAGCAAGAATAGCCGGTTATGTTAAAGAATTGATTGACGCCTGCCTGCCTTACCTGCGGGAAGATGGCCTTTTCAACGATATTCTTGACAACCCTTCGTCTTTCGTTGAAACAAACTGTGCACAGATGCTTGCTTATACAATATTCAGGGGAGTGAAAGGCGGGTGGCTTCCAGCTTCATATCTCAGCTATGCAAACAGAATGAGAAAAGCCGTACATTCAAAGGTTGACAGTTTTGGTCTTGTCCAGGGTGTTTGTGGTGCCCCTAATTTCGACAGGCCAGGAACTGCTACTGAGGGACAGGCCTTTTTCCTTCTCATGGAAGCGGCCTTCAGGGATCTGAACAGAAAGTAAAGAATTGAAAACTCCGGGAAGAATACTAATTGTGGTACTGATGCTCCAGGCTTTATTTACAGCCTGTGTAAAGGAGTATTCTTATATAACAGATCCTGAAAAAACTATCTTCAATTTCAGTGTAAGCGAATCACAGAGGCAGAAAATAAATGAAAGCAGGGGAATAAAATTTGAACTCACCGACCCCACGCCGGACCTTATTGCAGGCGGCCTCAGGTTCAGAATTGACCATTTCAGGATAAGGGGAGAAAGCACACTTAATTTTGAGAGAAAATGTTTCAGTGTAAACATGGATCAGAAGATCCCGGTTGTTGACCCTGTTACAGGAATAGAGAGAAAATTTGAAAGGTTCAAACTGATCTCAGGTGTATTCGATTACACCTACATTGAAAACCGCACAGCCGAAGCTGTTTTCCGGAAGATCGGACTCTGGCCGCTCTTTGATTTCTACACCGAGGTAAAACTGAATAACCACACCCAGGGTCTTTACCATTTTATCGAAGATCCTGAAGCTTATTATACTGAAAACCAAAACTCCTCATTCGTACTGCGAAGGGGCTATAACCACTCTGTTAAATCATTCTTTTCAAACCCCATGGCCCTTCAGCCAGCTTCTGCCTATCCCGCAATGCTTAACAGGATATATTCAGCTATAAAAGATTACAGCGGACAGGCGCTCTTCGATACACTTAATAACTATATCGATCTGGCCCAATATTTCAGGAAGATCGGAATCGACATGCTTTTGCAGAACGGGGATTATACTGATGAGATTTATTTTTATACAAAGGTCGTTAACGGGAAGGAGATCTTCGGAGTACTGCCGTGGGACGACGATGACCTTTTTGCCTCACAGCCTCATGAAATTGGCAGATCGTGGGCCGTTGGTACTGTTTTTGGAAAACGAAGTTATTCAGGGAAGGATGCAATAAAAGCTGAAATTGGAGATAAACTAATATGGTCAATTGAAGACGATCTTGATTATAAAATTGCAAAAGACAGTATCCTTTACCAGGAATACCTTAAAACACTCTCCTCGGTAATGCAGGTAATTGACGACAATGCAATTGACAGCATCTTCACAAATACTGAGGAGCATCTTGCGCCTTTCTTCGAGAATGATTCTATAGTTGATCAGACACGTTTCGATGTCACACCTTCAAATAAAACTTTATTCCTCGACAACCTGCAGGCAAAAAAACAGCTTATCCTCGACAGACGTAATTATATAATAAGTGAGTTGGAGAAACAGTATACTTTGCGGAAATGAAGAAACTGTGGTTAATATATATTGTGTCTCTCTGTCTGTTTTCCTTATCATGCAGGAAAAACCAGGGAACCACACCCATAACGCCTCCCGAGGGTTCCATAAAGCTGTCGGAACTAATTTCAAAACACGATTATTACCAGCCCTTTTCTGTTGTGAATGACAATGCGGATGTGATATCTGCGACCCTGAACGGGGAGCCTGTTGATTTTGCCCCTGGTAGCTTTTTTGAGATAAATGAGAATGGGTTTTTCTCACTTGTGCTGAATCATACAGCTTCAAAATCTGCACCTGATACAATCCTTTTTACAACAAAAACAACAGAAAGGGAGGCCTCTGAATGGGGTATCAGGGCATGGGTGCCGCGCACATATCCGGATACAATTCTAGGAACCGAAAATATAGAATGTATTTACCCGAGACACTTTACAGACCAGATGAACATACCATTTATTTTCTACATAAAGGACGCGGGAAGCATTGCCCCGGTTTACTGTTCAGGGGTTAATTCAAATTCTTCCTCTTCGTTCAGGATTAAACGCGGCGTCGGATCACTTAACACAAGTTCATCAGCATTTACTGACCAGGCAACGTTCACAATCGGGGGTAAACCATATACTGCCTCGTTTACAAAGTTCTCATCAGGTCCCACGGACCTTGGTACCCTTGTAAACCTTCCTGTTGAATTTGTAAAAAACAGCTTTCTCAGGGTCAGCAGCGACCTGACAATAGCCGGAACAGGTTCGCTTTACATTAATGAAGGCACTATTATAATCATTGATGAAGGGGTGAATATCAACGTGAACGGATCGCTGACCTTTGAAGGAACAGCAGACAACCCGATTCTTGTTACATGTTCAATGTCTGACAAATACTGGGGCGGCTTTATAACTAAGGTTGCTGCTGGTAAAATAAAAGCCAGCTACACAATTTTCTGCCAGAGCGGATACCATTCAGGCGGCAGTTATGACTGGGGACATGCCGGAAGGCAGGCTCTCTTTTATACAGAGAACAGTACCCTCACATTATTCAATTGTTATATTACCGATCACATTGGACAGGTATTCTATCCGCAGAATTCAGTTCTTGATATAAAAAACATCCTCATCCAGAGAGTAAAGACAGGAGGCCAGGTAAACACAAGTTCACTCTCTCTCAAAAATTCAATCCTTACTGATTTTCCTGATGATAATAACGTCTTCCGGGACAATGACAATGATGCACTATATCTAAGTGCTTCGGATGCAGTGATTGACAATACAACATTTATGTTTGCCACCGACGACGGACTCGATTCAGGGAACCAGGAAGGGGGCGAAGTTGTAGTTACAAACTGCCGGTTTGATGCAATTTTCCATGAAGGGGCGGCCCTGTCGAGCGGGGGTACCGTAACAAAGCACCATACATTTAAGAATTGTGTTTTTACAAATTGCGGCCAGGGACTGGAGATGGGGTTCAGTTCCCCGAATCATACAGCGCTGGCCGACAGCTGCATTTTCATAAGAAACGGTATAGGCATAAGATATGGCGATAACTATGACTGGTCGGATGTTTACGGACAGATGACTGTAAAAAACTCCTTTTCGCTTTACAACGAAAATGATATCTGGAACATGGTTAGAAAGAATTGGGCTCCAAAAATCGGGAACCTTAAGTTCGAAAACACAACAGTTTCAAAGCTGTCGGTACAATATCCTGATGTGCCTGTGTTGAAATAACCCGGATAAGATCACGTTTGATTCCGGGCTTTAAGCCTGTTTATCTGGTGGCTGACAATAAACATAATCCCAACGAAAACAAATGGGAGAAAGATAACAAGTGAGCCTTTGTTTGTAGTGAATGAATTAAAGATAAAGCAGGCTGCGATCGCAGCTACAATAAAAAGTATCCCACCTATTAGTTCCCTGAACCATGCTAATACAAGCAAAAGTGAAAGTATTATCACAGGTATGTTATGAATTAGGAAGCCCAATAGTTTCCTGCCGATAGTCTCGCCTCCTTCAAAAACATCGAAGGAGAACATCAGCATGAACAATATCATAAACATTGTAAGTATCCTGGGGGTCCAGAAAAGAATTTTTTCTTTCATCTTTTCACTTTTTAAAATCTTATTCCAATTACAACAATATCATCAACCTGTTCAAGGCTTCCCTGCCAGCTCATTATTGTCTCATCAAGTATCTTACCCTGTTCAAGCATCGGCTTATCTGTAAGCGACAGGAGAAGCTTTTTAAAGTTGGCATACATAAATTTCTTCGATTTTGGTCCGCCAAACTGATCGGCGTATCCGTCTGAGAATATATAGAAAGTGTCGCCCTTCTTAATTTCGAAGGTGTGTCTTGTGAAAGGAGTCATCTTTTCATAAATCCCCACTGGCATTTTGTCTCCTTTAATCTCGCTGAGCTGGTTGTCCCTGATCATGTACAATGGGTTATTGGCGCCTGTGAACGTTATCGACCTGAGGTCTTTGTCAAAGCTTATCATGCTAACATCCATGCCATCGCGCGCTTCGCCCACATGCCCGGTCTGCTTAAGAGATTTTATTATTGATTCCCTGAGGTTATTGAGGACCTCATCGGGATAGAGGTTATGGGACTTAATAACTATTTCATTAAGGAAAGATATGCCGAGCATACTCATAAGGGCTCCCGGAACTCCATGCCCGGTACAGTCTACTGCCGAAATAAACACTCTTTCTTCTTTTTCAAATGCCCAGTAGAAATCGCCGCTGACAATGTTCTTTGGCTTGAACAATACAAAATGTTCAGGAAGTATTGACGCAAGTGTAATAACAGGCGGAAGCATTGATCGCTGGATCCTTTCAGCGTAGTAAATACTATCAGTAATTTCCTTATTCTGTTCAGCAATTTTATCCCTCTGCCCCCTGGCAACATCTCTCTGTTCCTGTATCTCAAGGTTTGCAATCTGGAGTTCCATAGTCCTCTGTTTTACCTGTTCCTCCAGTTTTTTCTTCTGCGCTTCGATATTTCTGACCCTCGCCTTGTAAAGAGCCCAGATGAGGAGCATACCCAGTATGATTACAGTGATCCTGAATAACCATGTATTAAACCATGCGGGCTTTATTGAGAATTCAAATTTCTGGGCATAGCTCTGTATGTTGTTCTTGCCTTTTGCCTTGTAAATAAATTCATACCTGCCCGGAGGAAGGTTATTGTAATAAGCCTTATATTCTCTTCCTTTATTATATGACGAATAGCTGTTTCCGGTTCCCCTTATATAAAATTCAAATTCAGTGGATTTTTCGTCCACAAATGAAATTCCGGCAATCTGGAATACAAAGTTATTTTCATTATACCTGAAAACCTGGCCCTGCTTAAGGTCAATCCTTTTGCCGTTCATCATGACTTTTTCAATGAAACATACAGGGGGTTGAACAACAGAAGAAACCGCTCTCAGGTTAAAGTTATTTATCCCATGATAGGAACCTATCCACAATAGCTTATTACTGTCTATGAAGAGGCCGTTTGGAGTTATTTCATCACCAGCCAGTCCGTCGCGTGAATCAATTATAAACTCTGTCTTTCTTTCAACAGTATTAAAATATGCAAAGCCCTTGTTTGTACCCAGCCAGAGATAGGATTTGTTATTTGCTGGGATTACCGACTTAATAACTATATCTCCGTCAACAGCAACAGGCTGTACATTTTCAAAATTCATGGAGATTATCTCTTTAAGGCCATAATCTGTCCCTGCCCAGAGTATGCTGTCGCTGGCGCAGAGAGACCACACCTTGCAGCCGATTTTTCCAATCTCGGAAAGAACCCCGTTTTTAAGTTCAACAATGCCATTGTAATTACCGGCAAGCAGGCGTCCGTTAAACTCTATCATCTGAGAAATATTTGCAGTGGTTCTGTCGTTCAATGTTATTACAGGGGCGTTAAAGTTTTTTATGTAATACAGGATGTTGCTTATCCCGGTCAGGAGTATTATTTCGCCCTTCGACGAAATAAAAACGCTTTCGAGAGAATGGAGCACCTGGTCGAACTCCCGGTTCCTGATAATGCTTTTTGTAATTGGATTGACTTCAAAAAGTCCTTCCCCGCAGGCAAAGATAAGGTTACCGCCGGGCAAGCTTCCCATCACATACTTTTCATTGTGCCCGGTAACACCTTCATGATGACTGTCGAGCTTTTTTGAAAAGTTTATAAGTGTGCCATCATAACAGAAAATCCCGTTATTTGAAGCGACCCAGACACTACCATCTCCTGATTCCGAAAATGAATAAACATAGGAATTTATATCTGTGTAGTAAAAATTCCTTATTCCCCTTGTAATTGACATCCGCTGAAGCCCGCCAAAGAACCCAACCCATAGATTATCCTCCCTGTCAAAAACGGCTGAGAGAATTTTGTTGTTCTTCATACCGGTCTTCTGGTCATAAATTGCTGCGAGGTGATCATTAGCGGTCATCTCAATGATTTTTGTGTCAAAAATCAGCCAGGTTGAGCCGCCTTTACCTGTAATAATCCCGTTTACAATATCATTGTCAAGCCCAAGCGTTTCATTAAGATTGGATGCAGTGGAAAAGTACTTTCCATTCACAAGTTCGTCGAGTGAGCCCACAAAAAGACCCTCTTTTGTGGATATCCACAGGTGCTTGTGCTGGTCTATATATATATAATAACATTCTTCTCCGCTTCTTTTTGTTACCTTATTGTCAGAAAGCGAAAACTCAAAAATGCCATCAACAGACGAGAAAAAAATTCTGTTGTTTTTACTGTCTTCAGCAATATTATTAACATAAAGCGGCAGCCCGGTAACTTCCTTGTTAAGCTGTCTTTCCTTCCCGTTATTTTCAAGAAGGCATATACCATTATTCCCTGTGAACCACTTATTGTTCCGGCTGTCTATAAATACCGAATTGAAATCAATTCCCTGGAAAAGAAGTTTAATAACTGAATCCTTATCTACAACCTCTATTCCCTTTTGAGATGCCAGGTAGATATAAGAGCTGCTGTCCTGGGCAATCGACCTGATTGTGTTATCCGAAAGTTCCAATGAATTGCCAATTATCTTCATCTCCCTTCCATTGTACCTTACAGCTCCCGCACAGGTACCAAACCACATATACCCTGCCTTGTCCTGCAGGATACTGTAGATATCCTCCTGTGGCAATCCGTCTTCTGCACCGTATGTGACTGAAGGGAACTGGCCTTTCTGAATCCCCATGTAGTATTTTCTGATTGCGGATGCCGGAGACTGCGACGGGTCTTTAAGAAGAACGCCAAGAAGACCTTCCTTCGCCGAGAGGGCCAGGTATTTTCTCAGTGCTTCGGCAAGTTTTGGCTGATTTTTTCTTACTGCCCAGCACAGATCTGTTTTACCTAACGAAAATTTAGATTCAAGTTCCCTGTTTTCCTGCAATGAAAACCCTGCGTCATTAATTATAATATAATCTGCCCTTCCGGAAATAAGTTCATTTATAAGAACAGAATCACTTACTTCATAATAATCGCTTATCTTATTCTTTTCAAGAAGTTCTTCAAAACCCGACCCCTTTGCAATTGCGCATTTAAGTCCCTTCAGATCGGCTGGTTTAGTGATGTTTTTCTCCCTTTTCCCGACAACTGAATATTCTGATGAAAGAACAGGAATGAATGCAGCTTTCCCTTCCTGCCATTTTGCCGGGCTGAAAACATCGCAGGCTAGGTCGATGTATCCGAACCAGTCAGGTGTGTAGGTACTATCCTTTACTATTGTATTCTTATCAGTCTCCCAGTATTTATTTAAACCCTGGGTAACATAATATTTAAGTGAAATTCCAAGGTAATCGGCAAAATCCTCGGCAAGTGCCTGCATGAACTGCTTTTCACCACTGCGGCTATAAATGAAATCCTGCTCCCTGAGGCCAATAACAAGTTCACCTTCTTCAATCATTTCACCCAGGTCGTGATCATGCTTTACAAGAAAAACTACCTTGTCGATTGTCTTTACATACTCAGAATACTTAAGTCCGAAACGCTTTTTGAATATCTTATCTAGTACATCGTTGCTTTCGATTGTAATAAAAAAGTCCTTTACCTCCTTCTGCAAAGAGTTTCCTTTCTCAAGAGCCCAGGCAAGCTTTGACATCGGGCTTATTGGAATTGCTATCCGGAAGCGCTGGCCGTTTATTGCATTAAAATTCAGGGCATCATCAGCATCAAGTATAACGCCGAATACTTTACCCTGTTTCAGTTTATCCTTTGCATCTTCGTTTGCCTTTTCCGGGGCAAACTGAATCTTATTGCCGATTGACTGGTTAATCTGCCTGATATGGGTTTCGAAGGTTGTGTTAGCCATAAAAGCTATAAGCTTACCGGCCAGGTCTTCATTCGTTTTTACCGGGGGGGCGTCTTTTGCTACCATAAGAAGTTCCGCGGAATTCAGTGTTTCCGCGAAGTCGAAGATTTTCATCCTCCATTTAAGCGGAGTGAATGAACTGCAGATTATGTCGACCTTTTTAAACACATCCGGGTTATACATTACTGCCGGGTTGGTCTCAAGGTCGGATGGTATGGCGCCATTTTTCATGAAGGCTTCATCCCAGGTTATTAGAACTGGAACCATCTCAACATTCAGGTATTTCGCCAGTTCAATAGCGAGGTCATAATTTATTGAACCCAGATCATCGCTTGTGAAACCTACATAGATTTTCCCGCTGCGCCTGATTGTTGAAAGATCGCGGGAGTAGATGCCTGATGGATGTAAAAGAAGAAGTATAACGGCAAGGACCAGGATAGATCGGATTCTTAACATAAAGTCAAAGTTGACAGGTTCCGGAAACAGAAAACCGCTCCATTAAATGAAACGATTCTCAAAAATAAGATATGTAACTGTCAATTCCTAAAGGCCTGCCCTATATTCTTGACGCGAAGTTATTTCCCGTAAGACTTTACCAGGGCTTTAATGCCCTCAGCCGGCGGCGTGGCGTAAATGCCAAACTTCTTTTCAAATTTGCTGCTGTCGAAAACATAGTCCTGCTCGTACTGATACAGCATCTCGGGAAATTCCCTCATAATTGGAACAAAGAGCCCGATTGCACGAACCATGAATGCAGGTACAGGTTGAATACCCGGGCTGACATTCAGTTCTTTAGCAATCATTTCTATCCATTGGCGGGTTGTAACCTTTTCTTTGGTTGTTGGTAGATGCCATTCCTGGTTGAAGGCATCGTTTGAGTTACCAAGTATTGCTGTCGCCTTTGCTGCATCGGGGGTGTAGGTATATGTATGAACCCTGTCTATATTGCCAAAGGCCTGGGCCTTTTTACCTTTTATCAGATTGTCGGCAACCATAATTCCCAGGCTGCTGTTCCTGTTTTCAGGACCATAGAAATCGGCTGCCCTGGCAATAAGGGCTGTAAGGTTCTTCTTTTCAACCTCTCTGAGTATAATATCCCTTATCTCAGCCCTTACTTTCCCTTTGCGGCTCGGGGGATTAACCTGTGAACTTTCTGTCATGAAAGGTATTGCCGACTTGTCGTACATATACACATTATCAAAGAATACAAGTTTAGCCTGGTGTTTTTTGCAGGCATCAGTAACAGCCTTAATGAAAGGGGGCCAGGTCTCTCTCCAGACCTTTATGTTATACTGAAAACCTATTGTAACATATACAACACTGCTTCCTTCGATTGCCTTGTCCAGCTGCGACAGATCAGAAGCGTCAACAGGAAATAACTGGTCTGTTTCATTCACCTTTTTGGGATTCCTGCTTACAAGCCTGATGTCGGTTGAATATTTTTTCAGTTCCCTGGCCAGCGGGGTACCGATTGCTCCTCCTGAGCCAATAATGGTCTGTAGCATTTTCTAATTATTTTGAATTGTAAGTTTATTAAACATCTGCAGAAACAGGGAAGGATCCTGTGCCCCGCTTATCCCATAACGTTTGTTAAAGACAAAAAACGGAACGCTGTTGATCCCAAGTTGCCTGGCTTCATAGAAGTCTGTTCTCACCTCATCATTAATTGCTTCGTCGTCAAGAGAATAATTTAAATAATCAGGGTCGAGTCCATAATCAGCAGCAACGGCCTTCAGAACGGCCGGGTCGTCGATGTTCCTGCCTTCTGAAAAGAAAGCCCTGAACAATGCTTCCTTTACCACGCCCTGCTTGCCTGCTTTTTTCGCCAGGTGAAGCAGTATGTGTGCCCTGAAGGTATTTGCAACAATCACCTTGTCGAAATCATATACCAGCCCTTCCTGCTTCCCCTCCTCTGTGATCCTGGCGTTTAGCTCAACAGCCTTTTCGAACGGAATACCTTTATTTTGTGAAAGGTACTGGTAAATTGAGACAGAGGCATCAGTTACAATTCCCGGGTTAAGCTGAAAGCTTTTCCAGGTTACCCCTACCTTATCACGGGCATAGAATTGTTCAAGTGCCTTCTCGAAACGATGTTTCCCCAGGTAGCAGAAGGGACACATTATATCACTCCAGATCTCAACTTCAATCCATGGTTTTTCATTCATCCTGTTACTCTCATTTTCTTTCGATGAGGGCAGTCCATCCGCCCCCATTCATGAGTTTAACAGTTAAGTGGTCGCCTTTGTTGATCTTCCTTATATCTTTTTTATTGCCTGTGGTTTATCAGACCACTTTCATATTTACAGGATCCCAGTTGATAATTTTTTTCTGGAAATAACTGTCATTGCAAGCGAGAGTAGGTGCTGCTGCCCTGAAGGCAAACTCCGGTCCCTCAACAAGGGGCTTGTTGTCCCTGACGCCGTCGAAGAAATTCACAAAATGCTCATAGTGTTCGTCGTATGATTCCGGTGCAACATAGTTAACGGGTGCTTTCTGCGGCCTCTTCTGATCATCTACGGAGTATTTTTCATTATATTTTTTTACAAGCTCGTCCTGCATCGCCTGCGGGTAGGATGTAAGAGCGTCCCAGCCACCAATGCCAGGGGCTTTCGACATGATGCTGTTTGTAAGACTGAACCCGTTATCAAGCATTTCAATCACACCTTCATTTCCAATGAACCTGGTAATGCCCTTGTCACCCTGTCCGCTTACAAAGTTCACTCTCAGCATAACCTGGAATGCGGGGTGTACGTTTGTTTCGGGGTATTGCATAATTGCAGTCATAAGATCTGGCACATCCCTGCCATCCTTCCAGTAGCACAGTTGCCCTGATGCGAAGATTGTTTTCGGTCCCAGTGAGTCTGTGATAAGATGGATCCCCGAAAGAAGATGGACAAAAAGGTCACCGGCAACACCTGTTCCGAAATCCTTATAGTTCCTCCACCAGAAGAATTTTTTGGGATCCCATGGTGCTTTGTTCATACCTGCGATGTACCTGTCCCAGTCTACTGTCTGAGGGTTCCCGTCTGTGGGCATTGTATATTCCCAGGCACCAAGTGCATCCTGCCTGTCGAATGATGCCTCAATACAGTTAAGCTGCCCTATGGCCCCGGCTTTATACAGTTCTTTTGCCTTGCGGTAAACGATGCTGCTTACCCTCTGGCTCCCTACCTGCATTGGCCTTCCTGTTTTTTTCTGTGCTGCAATTACAGGCAGTCCGTCGGCTATTTTCTGGACAACAGGTTTTTCGCAATAAACAGCCTTTCCTGCATTCATAGCGTCGATTGCAATCCTGGCATGCCAATGGTCGCTCGTGGCAACTATAATTGCATCAATGTCTTTCCTTGTTAGCAGCTCCCTGTAATCACGGGTTGTAAATATATGGCTGCCATATTTTTCCTTGGCCCTGGTAAGCCTGCCATTATACAGGTCGCACACGGCAACAAGTTCAACCCCGGGTACCTTAATAGCTGAATCGGTATCAACGTTGCCCATGATACCCATTCCGACAGTTGCCACCCTTATCTTATCATTGGCACTGAAACGTGCCGTGTAAGGCCTTGTCATTTCATTTTCTCTCCCGGCAGCAAAAGTGCCAAGAGAACCGGCAGCAAGAAGAACCGATGTTCCTCCAAGCTGCTGGATGAATTTCCTGCGTGATGGTAAGTTTTTCATGTAATTAGCTTTATTATGATTGGTTGGTTTGATTGTCGGTGTAGTAAGATATGTTCATGTAAAAATAGAAAATTAGCAAATTTTGCTTATCTTTTTGGGTGAAAAACCTCATCTATGAAAAAAAGGGCAAAACTTATGCTGCCGGTATTCATAATACTGGCATTCGTGGTTGTCGGGGTAGCTTTTTCTTTCAGAACTTCCCGTACAATTCCACAGGAAGATCCCAAGAGTAAATACACGTACCAGGACTTTGAATCATCAAAGAAATGTGCGTCCTGTCATCCGAGTATTTACCAGCAATGGAAACAGGCCATGATGTCGCAGGCTTATACTCACGAGTGGGATGAAATTGAGTATTTCGACCTGGCCGTGGCTCATTCAAACGCAAAGCCTGAGATAAAAAATGTCATTGATGGCTGTAACGGCTGTCATACACCCCTGGCCTACATTGGGGGAAAACAGTTTCCTCCGCCCCGTCCATCCGAGAACAGCATGGCTAACGAGTCGGTATCATGTGAGGTCTGCCACCTTACCCAGGGGACAACAGCTGAAACACCTCATAATTTCAGCTATCTCATCAAACCAGGCATCACAAAATATGCTGTCCGGAAACCTTCAGTAGAATCTCCGGCCCATAAGATCATTACAAACGACTTTTTCAGGACTACAGAATTTTGTGGTAACTGCCATAATGAGCAGAATCCTTTCGGAACCTGGGTCAAAAGCACACAGCTCGAGTGGAAAGAGGGACCATATGCTGAAGCGGGTGTTGTATGCCAGGATTGCCATATGCCAAAAGGTGGGCCATTCCTTAATGCTCTTATGGCAAACCCTTACAACGATTCACGGCTGCACCTTTTCCATGGTGCACACGATCCGGGTAAGGTAAGGGGTACTATTGAACTGCGGATTCAGCCTGATATCCGTGAAGCAGAGCCTGGTGAAACAATTATATTCACCGTCGCACTCTTCAACCAGAAAACAGGTCATAAATTCCCCACAGGGTCGGTTGAAGACAGGATTGCCTGGCTTGAAGTTAATGCAACCGATTCCAAAGGAAAAACATATCACCTGAATGTAGACAAGAAAGGATTTGATGGTGAGGAATACACTATCTCGGGCGATTATCTTGCTTACCAGGACATGGGTTTGCCTCTTGGGATAAATGATTTTAAAGGAGTACAGCGAGACGGTATCCCTGCAGGGAACAGGATATTCAGGATGCCATATTTTGACCCCGAGGGAAGAATGACAATAATGCAGTGGAACACAGCGAAGACAGGGGTTGATTACCGGCTGGGGCCGCGCGAGACAAAGGTTGAAAAATTCACATTTGTGCTACCTAATGATGTCGCCCCGGGAGAACTTAAGGTCAAGGCAGTGCTTAACTACCAGCTTCTTGTAAAGCCGGTCGCCGAACTGCTGAAGGTTCCCGCCGATGAATCGGAAATTAAAGTTGTAAACGAGCACAGTACCAGTGTAACTATTCTTCCCTGATCAGTTCAATTTAATCGTTCCGCATTATGAAAAAGATATATTTGCCCTGGCTGCCGGCTGCGGCCATTGTAATTATAAGCCTCCTCTTCCCGGCAAAAGCAAATGCAATACCGGCTTTCGCAAGGAAATACCAGATAAGCTGCCAGGTATGTCATGCTCCTTCAATTGCACGACTAAAAGGCTTCGGCGAGGAGTTTGCAAACAACGGTTTCAGGATGACACAATATGAATCACCAAGGTATTTCATACCCACCGGTGATGATAATCTTTCCCTCTTCAGGGAACTTCCCCTTGCAATACGCTTTGATGGCCATGTTCTTGCCAATTATGACAAGTCGGGGAAGGTGGATTTCGCATCGCCTTACATACTTAAACTTATTTCAGGCGGTGAATTATCCGACAAAATTTCCTATTACTTCTATTTTCTTATGAACGAGGGTGGTTCAATTGTCGGGATTGAAGATGCATTCATTATGTTCCGTGATGTATTTAAGACAGGGTTCAATTTCTATGTAGGTCAGTTCCAGGCTTCAGATCCTCTGTTTAAATCCGAACTCCGATACACACTCGAAGAATACAGGATCTACGATGCCGCACCAGGAAACTCACTGTCAAGGCTGAAGTATGAAAGAGGCATTATGATTGAGAAACCTTTTAAATCCGGCACCACCCTGCAACTCCAGGTTTTAAACGGCTGCGGAATAGACCAGGGTGTGTTTGATACTGATAAGCATAAAAACTTTATGTTCAGACTGTCGCAGGCAGCCGGACAAAAAGTTACCCTTGGTGCTTTCTATTATACTGGTCGTGAAAAACTTATGGACCTTGCAACTCCCTTTAACAGTAATGTCACAATGTATGGCCCGGATATTAAAATAAATTTTGATGACAGGTTTATAATTAACGGTCAGTATGTCAGGAGGACCGATTCACAGGTATTTCTCGAGGCTGACAGTTCAAAACACAGTGATGCCTCAACACAGGGTGGCTTTGTAGAGCTTATTTATTCACCGAAAGGAGATATGAGTAAATGGTATCTCCTGGCTATGGCAAACTGGGTTGGTTCCGACATTGCGGATCTCGATTACAGCTCAGTAACATTGCATGCAGGCTACCTGCTGAGAAGGAACTTTAAACTTGTTGCCGAAGGAACATACCAGCTTTCGGGAACACAGTACGGGAGACTGAGTCTTGGCTTTGTTTCAGCATTCTGAAACAAAGTCGGGAACACCGGGAGCAGGCAGGGAGAATTTTTAGCTATATTTGACCCCTGAACAGCAGTATGTATATTACACTGTGAAAAGGGGTTTAAGAAATATTACAGGCATTTGCCTGCTGACAATCTTCCTGTCTTACCAGGCAGGCAGTATCTTTTTCAACCATACACATATTGTTAATGGACTTCCCGTAGTTCATTCACACCCTTATAAGCATACGGGTAATGGCAAACCTTCACATGAACATCCGTTTTCTGCATATTTTCTCATAAATTCAATTAACAATTACCTGTCAATTGAGCACAAGGCTGTCTCCACTGAATTCACCGCGGTACTGTTTCAGATTGATAAGCCTGCCTTTTATGACATCAAATTCTTACAGGAAGACAGCTTCCTTACCTGTCTTTTAAGGGCACCACCGGCTGCTTAAACTCCAGGCAGAAAAATTAATCAGTCATACTTTACTGCATTACCGGCCCCTGCCGGTAATGCCTTATTTCTGATTTCTCTGCGCCACCAGGAACATGTTTTGCAGTTGTGATTTGTTCGAATTAAACCTTTTTGTTATGTGTTATAAAACTATCCCCTTATTGATACTTATTGTCTCCGCTTCATTATTGTCGGCTTGCAAGGGTCGTTCGGCCAAAGCGAATGAAGACAACAGTGGCATGCGAAGCTCCGGAGACACTGTACTGACCGGCGTAAACGATCCCGCAATAAGCAAATTACAAATAGCGGTTGTGATGGCAAAAGATTACTGGCATCAATACACAACTACCGGTGTCGTCAGGACAGAGGCAGGTCAAATGGCACAGATCTCAACACCATTTAATGGAAGGATTATTTCCTCATTTGTTAATCTCGGACAAAAGATACAGAAAGGTGCCCAGGTATTTTCTATGACTTCAGCAGAGTATTTTGACGCTGTCAGGAACCTCAGGCAGGCGGAGGATGAAATGAATGTAGCGGAAAAAAATCTCAACAGAAAGAAAGACCTTCTTGACCAGGGTGTCAGTTCAAAACGTGAATATGAGGAGGCATCGCTTGAATATGAAAGGGCAAAAAAAGATTTTGAAACTGCCGGGGCAGGCCTGAAAATATTCAATGTTGACCCTTCCGGTGCGGATTTTTCGAGTCCGCTTATAATCAGGTCGCCAATTTCAGGTGAAGTTGTAAGTAATTCGATCACAATAGGTCAGTACCTGAAGTCAGATGCAGAACCTGTGGTTGTAATTGCAAACCTCGACAAGGTATGGGTTGTCGCACATGTAAGGGAAAAGGACCTGGGCTCAATTGCCCTTAAGGACAGCGTAAATGTACTTACAGAGGGCCAGCCTAGAAAGCCTGTCACGGGTAATGTGGTTTATATCGGAAAAATAATGGAAGACCTTACGAGATCTGTAGAGGTTTTTATTGAATGTGTGAACACATCTGGAAGCCTCAGGCCTGGAATGTTCGTAACGGTTCATTTCTTCAGCAAGATAGAAAAAGCCATTCTTATCCCCTCCTCCGCTATCCTGCAGGACGAGGGAAAGAGCTATGTATTTATGAAAAGTGAAGGAGGCAGGTTTATAAAAAGGACAGTCTCTGTTTCCTCGGAAGAAAATAATATGGTAAAGGTCGGAGAAGGTCTCTCAGGAGGTGAATCAATAGTAACAGAAGGTGGAATTTACCTCAGATAAAAGAAATACAGATGGAGAAATTATTCAGACTTTTTATACACAGGCGGTTGCTCATTGCCACATGTTTTTTACTGGTGGCTGCCATAGGGGTTTATTCCTGGTTCCAGCTTCCTATTGACGCCTATCCCGATATTGCTGATGTAACTGTCCAGGTTGTCACCCAGGTACCCGGTCTCGCAGCCGAGGAAATAGAGCAACAGATAACTATTCCCATCGAAAGGGAATTAAACGGGCTTCCCGGACTGCAGACAATGCGCAGTAAAAACCTTTTCAGTATATCGACAATACTACTTGTTTTCAAGGATGGAGTCGACGACTACTGGGCGCGTCAGCGAGTCCAGGAAAAGATAAACGGTCTCGATCTTCCATATAGCGCCAGGCCTGAGCTAAACCCGCTTACTTCTCCGACCGGTGAGGTATGCAGGTATATTATTGAAAGCAGGAAATATTCACTGCGGGAACTCACAGATATTCAGAAGTGGGTGATAATACCCAGGCTGAAACAGGTTATGGGGGTTGCCGATGTTCAGAATTTCGGGGGGATCACAACTCAGTACCAGATAGAAATAGACCCCAGGAAACTTGAGAAATTCAATATCGCTCTTGGCGATGTTGTTGACAGGATAAACAAGAATAACGTGAATTCCGGGGGAAGTATGATCTCCCGTGGTGATCTTACGTATATCATAAGAGGCGTCGGGTTGATTAAAGACCTCGACGACCTTGGAAAAATTGTTGTGAAGACTGCCGACGGGATTCCTGTCTATCTTAACGACCTTGGCGTTCTGAAGTATGGTACCCTTGAAAGAAAAGGGGTCTTTGGATATACAGACAGGAAGAGTGATTACTCCGAAAGTGTTGAAGGTATTGTACAGCTTCTCAGGTATGAAAACCCGTCACAGGTGCTCGATAATGTTCACTCTGCTATTGAAGAGCTTAACAGGGAAATACTGCCTGGCGATGCAAGGATAAGGATTATCCTCGACCGGACGCAGCTCGTCGATGCAACACTTAACACAGTATCCCATACCCTGCTGTTCGGGGTACTTCTTGTAATGGCAATTCTTATTATTTTCCTTGGAAGCTGGCGAAGTGCACTTGTCATAGCGGTTACAATACCCCTTTCGCTCCTTATCGCCTTCATCTTTATGCATTTCACCAATATACAGGCGAACCTCCTTTCGCTTGGTGCCATTGATTTTGGAATAATCGTTGAGGGGGCAATAGTGATGCTTGAGACAGTTCTCAGGCAACGGGAGCGTTCGCCCGGGGAGTTCCTTAAGCCTGACGATATTGTCAGACATTGCGCTGAAATGGGGAAACCCGTTTTCTTCTCAATGCTGATAATAGTGATGGCTTATCTTCCTCTGTTTACATTCGAACGGATTGAGAAGAAAATGTTCACGCCAATGGCATTCACTGTGGGGTATGCTATTATTGGAGCACTTCTTGTCGCCCTCCTGCTTATACCAGGTATAGCATATTTTATATATTATAAACCACAGAAAGTATATCACAATAAGTGGCTCGATTCACTTTCAGTAAGATATAAGAACTATACCACCCGAATCCTGAATTCACCGCGGAAGGTATTCTCTCCACTTGCTGTTATCCTGTTCCTGACAATAATCCTGTCAATCACGGTTGGCAAGGATTTCCTCCCGTCGCTTGATGAAGGATCCCTGTGGCTGCAGGTACAGCTTCCTCCCGGATCAACCCTGGAGAAATCAAAGAGTATGGCGGATACCCTGCGTAAGCATATAATGAAATTCGGGGAGATCAGGTATATAACAACCCAGGTCGGGCGGGATGATGAAGGTGCCGACCCTTTCTCGACATCACATGCCGAATGCTGTATCGGGCTTGTCCCATACAAGGAATGGAAACATGGAAAGAGAAAAAGCGACCTTATAAATGAACTGTCTGCCGATATAGCAAGACTTCCCGGGTATAGCGTGGGTTTCTCACAGCCCATTATCGATATGGTTATGGACCAGATAGCCGGGTCGCACAGCGACCTTGCCATTAAGGTTATTGGTGAGAATCAGAAAGATGCAAGAGAGATTGCTGAAAAGATAGTTTCAACAATCAAAGATATAAAAGGGGCTGGTGATGTGAATATCGAACAGGAACCACCTCTGCCACAGCTGGAGATACATGCCGACAGGGATAAGATCGCTCTCTATGGCCTTAATGTATCAGATGTATCGGAACTGATAGAAGTTGCTATTGGGGGTAAAGCAATCTCCAGGGTGTTCATAGGAAATAAAGTCTACGATGTTATTTGCAGGTATAATGAGCAATCAAGGCAGACGCCTGAGAAAATTGCTTCTTTGCTGTTAACCACATCCACAGGAGCTAAAATACCCCTGTCGCAGATAGCCGAGGTCAGGACAACCACCGGCCCCGGTATTATAAACAGGGAAGCAAATAAGAGATTTCTTACAGTAAGAATAAACCTTAGAAACCGGGATATAACATCATTCATGAATGAAGCAAGGTCGGCTATTGAAAAGAATATGAGTTACGATCATGAAGCGTTCAGTCTTAAATGGAGCGGCCAGTTCGATAACCAGAAGAGGGCTTACGCTCGCCTTATGTTAATAGTGCCTCTTGCCCTTGCACTGATGTTCCTTCTTCTTTTCTGGAGTTTTGGAAATTTCAGGCAGGCCTGGCTGCAGATGGGCATCCTGCCTCTCTCCGTCTTCGGGGGGATGATAGCCCTCAATATTACCGCGATGACATTCAATGTCTCATCAGCTGTCGGGTTTATTGCCCTCTTTGGCGTTTATATTATGAACGGTGTCCTGATGATATCACATATAAATCACCTTCGCTCTGAAGGAGTCCCGCTGAAAGAAGCTGTTGTTGACGGATCGGCTCACAGGTTCCGCCAGATTCTTATGACATCCTCGGTGGCAATCTTCGGGCTTATTCCGGCCTCTCTTTCGCACAATATCGGATCTGATGTTCAGAGGCCCCTTGCAACTGTGATTGTTTACGGACTTGCTTTCGGAACCGTTATTACGTTGCTTGCTCTCCCTTCTTTGTATTATATTATGGAAGAGTATTTCCAGAGGAAAAACAATTCTGACAGTTTTTAGACCTGATTATGAAAAAGATAATCTCACTCACATCACTTCTTGCTTTTTCAGTGATAATAGCACCAGCCCTGTCTTACGCGCAGGTGATAAAGCAGAATTATATAACCACCCCTGTTTCCCTTTCACTGTTTCTTGAGCAGGTGGGAAAAGGCAATCTAGGGTACGCAGCCACTAATCTGGATGCGGATATTGCTGAAGCAGAACTTGAAGCGTCAAAGATATTTCCTGATCCAGAAATAACAGGAAGCTATACCGATAACCAGGACAGGAAACTGGCCATGGGTCTCTCTTATGGCGGAGGTTTATCCTACCAATTAAACCTGGGTAACAAAAGAGGTGCAGGAATTCAGCTTGCCAGGTCGAAGTCTGAACTTGCCAGTCTTGCCCTTGATGCATTTTTCCAGAATCTGCATGCCGAAGCTGCTATATATTATTTCAATGCTGTCAGGAACAATTACCTGAATAAACTTCAGAAAGAGATCTATGAGGAAGCCAGGAAACTTGCCGCAGCCGACAGCCTCAGGTTGCTCGCGGGAGAAGCAAACCGACTTGATGCGATGCAGTCGTCTATCGAGGCAAAAACAGTAATGGGCAACCTGTACCAGGCTGATGCAGACCTTGAAAACGCACTCATTTCACTGTCTGTACTCCAGGGCAGGCAGATAAAAGACACCCTTAGTTTCCCTGCCGATGACTTCCCGTCCACGGGAAGAGCTTTCACGCTACAGGATCTGATAAGCAGCGCCCTGAAAAACAGGTCAGATCTGCTGGCTGCAATAAAAAACAGGGAGCTTTCCGACAGGAGCCTTGCTGTCCTTAAAGCTGAAAGGGCTCCGGATATTGTGCTTGAGGCAGGTTTTTATCACAACACTGAATCGAAGAATGGTATTGCCCCTGCACCGGCTTATAACTCTGTATCTGCAGGTATAGGTCTTCCACTGAAGTTCTCCTCACTGAACAGGGGTGAAATAAAAGCCGCAGAATACTCTGTCAGGCAGAGCGAAATAAAAGGAAGGGAAACTGAACTCCAGATAATATCTGAAGTAATGTCTGCCTATTCAAATTACGTTTCGCAATTACAGAAAGTGTCACTTTATAAGACTGGCATAATTGACGATGCAGAGAAAATCTTAAAAGGCCGGATAATATCCTACCAGAAAGGAGAAACCGGTCTGGTGGAAGTCCTTAATGCTCAAAGAAGCTACGCCGAATTAAGGATGAATCATATTGAGGCACTGTTCGACTATACAGTGGCACTGATAAATCTTGAAAAGGCTTCAGGAATATGGGATCTTAACCAGTAATAATAAAAACAGGCTGTCTCAAAAGCAGTGCATCGGGCTTATTATACTTTGTTATACTTAGTGCCTGACTTTGTGATCCTTTGTGGTTAAAGGTTTCTTTAACCACAAAGGGGTCTCAAAGGTATTCACTATGGGTACACTAAGTACTTATTAGACAGCTTCTTTCTTTGTTATATCCGTTCAGGTTATTTCGCAACAGTATCCCAGGGAACAAGCTTCGAGGGATAAAAATCGATGCCCATATTCTTCATCTTTTCCCCGTGTTTTGCAAGCCTGTTTTTATATTCATTCCAGTCCCTGAGTGACGCAGGGGTCCATCCAATCTCAGCTATTCCCGGCAGCCTTGGGAAAGCAAGGTATTCAATCTCGTCAATATTAGTTATTGTCTCTGACCACAGCGGAGCCTCGACTCCTATTATATTTTCCTTTCCGACACCGGGAATGATCTTTGCCGGATCCCAGATATATCCACTGTCTACTTCAATATATGCAGCCCAGTGAAGTCCGAATTTCGAGGCAGTATCGTACTGCATATCAAGATAGGCCTTGTTTGCCGGCGACATAAGCAGTTTGGCTCCCTTAGAGACTGCCTCTGCAGCATTTTTTACACTTGCCCAGTCCTGGGCAACAGTGCCAGCCCTAAGTTTTGTTATTGCTATCTCATCCCATGCAAGCGGAATTTTCGCGTTTGAAATAACAATATCCTGTACTTTTTCCATAAAAGGAATATAATCCTCCTTTTTAGTGGAATGTGATTCATCGCCACCTATGTGAAAAAAAGGACCGGGAGACAGGGAGCTGATTTCCTTTACTACATCTTCAATAAACTTGAAAACTACCGGCTTTTTGGTGCAGAATGTGGTTAAACCGACTTCAGTTCCCGTGTAGAGTTCTCTTGCCTTTCCATTGCAGTTCAGTTCGCCATACGAGGCAAGCGCCGCCCCTGTATGACCCGGCATGTCAATCTCAGGAACAATTGTAACATATCTTTCTGCAGCATATTTTACTATATCCGAATATTCTTCCTGTGTATAAAAGCCACCTTTGCCGCCACCAACCTGGGTAAGACTTCCGTGTGCTGTAAGGTTTGGCCACGACTTGATCTCTATCCTCCAGCCCTGGTCGTCTGACAGGTGAAGATGGAGGTAGTTCATTTTATAATATGATATCTCGTCGATATACTTTTTCACCTCGGCAACCTGGAAGAAATGACGAGCGACATCGAGCATGGCGCCCCTGTATGAATATTCTGGTGCATCTTTAATGGTTCCTGTTGCTATCTCCCATTCTGCCTGCTGTACAGCTGGCAGCTCAATTGATGGAGGGAAAAGCTGTCGCAGGGTCTGAACCCCCATAAATAATCCCGCCCCGCCGTTTGCCGTGATGCTTACCCTGTCTGAACTTATTACAAGCTCATAGCTCTCATCACCAGCCTTCTGTGCGCCTTCCGGAACCGAAAGGATAATATTGTTTTTGCCATTAATCTCTGCTGCAGGTTTTACCTGGAGTTCAAAACCGGTGGCAGGCCTGAGCTTTTCAGCAAGAAACGTTGCAATTCCTTTTATCTCCTCGTTGCCCGAAGGGTAACCTATTGCCGAGGAGGGCTTGAGTTTAAAATAATCCCCCGTAGCTGTAACTGAAAGAGGTTTTGGAATTACACTCTCCCTGCTCAGGTCGGATCGTGATTTAACTGTACATGAAGCGGCAGCTATCATCAGTATAAATGACACTGCAATTAATTTAAGCGATTGTCTGTATCTGGTCATAGAAGTTAGTTTTAATGTTGAAAGATATCAAAATATTTCCATCCCGGTCAGAACATTATCTTTCATAATATGTTAGGATTATAAATATTTAATATCCAGGATGTCAAAACGGGCAGGGTTTTCAGAAAAGAACGCGGAAAAAGATCCATTTGTGCAATTTGAGCGATGGTTTGGCGAACGAATGGCCACACAGGTTAAATATCCTGAAGCCTTCACCCTTGCAACGGCTTCCGGGAAAGGGGATATTTCTGCAAGAACCGTTTTGCTGAAAAGTTTCAGCAATGACGGATTTGTTTTTTTTACAAACTACGAGAGCAGGAAGGGGCAGCAGATAAATGCCTCCGGCAGGGCTGCAATGCTCTTTTACTGGCCTGAGTCTGAAAGACAGGTAAGGATAGAAGGCAGTGTGGTGAAAATAAGCGTGGAAGATTCATATGCATATTTTTCCACCCGCCCGAGAATAAGCAGGATAGGTGCCTGGGCCAGCAGGCAAAGCAGTGAAATTCCTTCGCGAAAATACCTCGAGGAAGAGGTTGCTGCAATGTCAGCAAAATTCAGGGGCAGTAAAATTCCACTTCCACCCCACTGGGGAGGTTACAGGATAATTCCCGACAGGTTTGAATTCTGGCAGGAAGGGGAATACAGGCTGCACGACAGGATCTGCTACAGCCTGGTCAAAAGCAGCTGGAAGATGTCAAGACTCTCCCCGTGATAATACCCGAAGACTATTTCTTTAGCGGGTTTTGCGCTCTTTTATAAAATTCGTTCTGCAGCTCCTCAACAGTATTGTTAGCTTTCAGGTACTTTACAAGGCTTGCCAGCTGGTTAGCCTCTTTTTCAACAATAAGTCTTCCCAGCTCCTTATTTGGCTCTGCCACATCGCTTCCATAATGATTCGGATATTTTGCGTACCACCATATACCGGTATAGCCATACTTCATCTGGCTGAGCCTTTCCTGGCTGAGGCCTGATTCGCTTTTTATTGCATTGACATCAACAAGATCCGGCCTTATGTAATACATCATCGATGTTTCTCCTTCACCTGCATGATCATCGACCTTTGCTTTTTCAAGAGCCCTGATCTGCTTGTCATATTCTGCATCCGGGCCCTGCTGGAAGAGGACAACTATATAATCTTTCTGAGCTGCCAGCTGGTTCTGGCAGAAATACTGAAGAAAATTAGTATTGCCACCATGGCCGTTAAGTAGTATAATCTTTTTGAGGCCATTCCTCGAAAGTTCAGTACAGGTCTCTTCAAGCATCTTCCACATCAGTTCATGGCTGTAGGCGATTGCACCTGGCTGGTGTTTAGCCTCAAATATCTGTCCGCAGTAATATGGCGGGAATACGATAACATACTCCTTTGATGCTGCTGTTGTTGCTATTTCCCTCGACTCAAACAGGTCTGTTCCCAGTGGAAGCTGTGGCCCGTGTTTTTCCATGATTCCTATCGGAACAACCACTACGCCTCCTGACTTTTCAACGGCTAACGGGAATTTCGGAGAAGTTATTTCATCATACCTGAATGGCAGGTCGGATTTGCCTGTTGTCTGCCCGAATGTGATTGCTGAAATTAATACAGCTAAAAACAAAAGATTAAACCTTTTCATAACTGATTATATTAGTTAAATGTTTCTTGTTCCCGGTGCTTTAATTATTTACTGGTAATATTATAAAATAGCGTACATACCTGATCCCCGAGAGGAACAGGCCGAGGCCAATACCGTTATATATTATTGATAACCATTGTTTTGGTATTAAGGAATGCCTTAATGTGATACCAAGTGCCACCATGAAAATAATTGTGAAATAGCTCATTGGTTTTATAAATGAAAATATTGAATTCTTCCCTTCCAGCTCCATGAGACGTTTAAGGTTTTTTGTGGCAAGCTTAAGGAAGCCGAAATGATGAATCGGCATAGCTGCAAGAAAGCCAGCAAGGTAAAACAGCCAGGCATGTTCTCCCCTGTATGCTGCAAGCCAGTTTTCCGCATAAGTCATTAGCATCACCCCTACCCCCATCCACATAATACCTGCAGTTAGGATCAGGTATCTTTTGTCAGCCCTCAGGGCTATCGCATTCCGGAATGTCATATCAGCTGATATTTGCAAGGCGGAAGGGGACAATTTCAAAAGACTTCCATACACCCTTGTAAATGTATGGCTCATCTTTCAGTATCTGATCAAGTGTTTTCCTGTCGGGAGCTTCATATACTATCATTGAACCTATCATCTTCCCTTCATCGTTTAGAATTGCACCGCCGAAAAGAAATTCCCCTTTTCTCTTGAGGACGCCGATCTTTTCAAGGTGTTCGGGGCGGGCCGACATTCTCCTGTTTTCGGCATCAGTATCTGTGCCATCGTAGGCAGTAAGCAGGAATTGCATCTTTTTATATTTTATTCTCAAAATTATAATAATATCAGGATTAAAAGAGCCGGCCTGTTTTTCTTCCTCATTGATTATATTTGTGTTTGTTCAGGATAGTTGACCCTGATACTGTTATGGAAAGCAAAAATTCTTTCAACATATTCCATTTCTTCAGGGATCTGCGCAGGCGTGATCATAAGCCGGCCTACGGAGCTCTTGATATAATTAAATATATCGGCCCGGGGCTGCTTGTTACAGTTGGTTTTATAGATCCCGGAAACTGGGCTGCAAATATTGCTACAGGGTCCCAGTTTGGTTATACTCTTTTATGGATTGTAACCCTTTCAACAGTTATGCTGATTATACTTCAGCATAACGTTGCCCACCTTGGAATTGCAACCGGGCTCTGCCTGTCAGAAGCAGCCACAATTCATCTTCCCCCGGTTGTTTCACGGTCGGTGCTCGGCTTTGCAATCATTGCCTCTGTTGCAACGTCGCTGGCCGAGATTCTTGGTGCTTCAATTGCACTTCAGATGCTTTTTAATATCCCGATTTCGTTAGGGGCTCTGCTGGTGACTGTATTTGTAATAATTATGCTCCTTACAAATTCCTACAGCAAGATTGAGAAATTCATAATCGGGTTTGTATCTGTAATAGGCCTGTCTTTTCTTTACGAGCTTTACCTTGTGGATGTCGACTGGCCACAGGCGATGGTTTCCTGGGTAAAACCCTCCTTCCCTGAAGGGTCCGCCCTCCTTATAATGAGTGTTCTTGGCGCCGTGGTAATGCCTCATAACCTTTTCCTGCATTCAGAAGTGATACAGAGCCGCCAGTGGAACCTGCAGGACGAGAAAGTCATCCGTAAGCAACTCAGGTTTGAATTTGCCGACACCCTGCTTTCAATGATAATCGGCTGGGCCATAAACAGTGCTATGATAATCCTTGCGGCAGCCACCTTCTTCAGGCATAACATAAAGGTTGACGAGCTGCAGCAATCCCAGAGCCTGCTTACCCCGCTTCTTGGCAATAACGCTTCAGTCGTTTTTGCGATAGCTCTCCTTTTTTCAGGAGTTGCATCGTCAATTACATCAGCCATGGCCGGGGGCTCAATACTTTCAGGTATGTACGGGGAGCCATACGACATTAAAGACAACCATTCACGTACGGGAGCAATCGGCTCGCTATTATGTGCACTTATAATAATCATTTTCATTGGTAACCCGTTCAGGGCCCTTATCCTTTCCCAGGTATTTCTGAGTATTCAACTGCCATTCACTGTAATAGTGCAGGTCTATCTTACCTCATCGAAAAAGGTTATGGGCAAATATGCAAACGGCGGGCTGCTTAAGGTGACCCTTGTAATTATATCTGCAATTATTGCTGTGCTTAATTTCAAGCTTCTGTACGATATTATCATAAAATAACATACTTATAAATTGGAAGCCAGGTACAAAACAGGACTTGTATTAAGTGGTGGAGGGGCGAGGGGATTTGCCCACCTCGGGGTCATAAGGGCACTGAATGATAAGGGCATTTTTCCCGGTATAGTCTCAGGTACAAGCGCCGGCGCAATTGTCGGGGCTCTATATGCAGATGGCTATAGTCCCGATGAAATAATGAAACTGATGAATTCAAAAAGCAGTTTCGATTTTTTCTCATTCACAATGCCAAGAATGGGTTTTATGAAAATCTCGGGTGTCGACAAAATCCTGAGATCCAGCCTGAAGGCATCCCGGTTTGAAGATCTTAAGATTCCGCTTGTAATAGCGGCCACGGATCTTAATAATGGCAAAGTTGTATACTTTTCCGAAGGAGAACTGATTCCTGCAATAATTGCCTCGGCAAGTATCCCCGTGCTGTTCCTTCCGCAGGAAATAGAAGGGATACAGTATGTTGACGGCGGGGTTCTCGACAACCTTCCTGTAATGCCACTGGAGGGAAAATGCGATTACCTGGTAGGTTCATTTGTAAACCCTACGGGCAACGAGGAACATCTTACATCAGTGATTCAAATCGCAATGAGGACCTTCATGCTCAGCGTGTCGCGCGAGCTCAATGAAAAGGCGGGCAAGTTTGACCTTCTTTTCGCACCACCCGAATTAAAGGATTATAAAATTCTTGATCCCTCACAGGCCAGGGAGCTATTCGATCTGGGTTATAATATAACAACCAGGCAGCTGAACCAGATTGATATTTCGGGAATGATAAACTGATTTCCTATCCGTTCCTGACGAAGGAATAAAGACGCCTGATCTCTTCCTTCCACAATGTCTCATCGGGAGTCTCAAGTATCAGCGGCATATCGTCAAACCGCGGATCATTCATAAGGTTCCAGAAGAGATCTTCTCCAAGAAAACCGCGGCCGAGGTTTTCATGCCTGTCAACCCTGGAGGCATGTTCTTTTTTCGAATCATTAATATGCATTCCTTTCAGGTAGCCTATACCTATTATATTTTCAAATTTCCGGAATGTCTCGCTGAACCCGTAGGCAGTTTTTATATTATAGCCTGCAGTATAGGCGTGGCATGTATCAACACACACCCCAACCCTTGTCTTGTCCTCAACCCTGTCGATAATAAACTTTATCTGTTCGAATGTGTGGCCCAGGTTAGTGCCCTGTCCTGCAGTATTCTCAATAACTGCAGTAACACCACTTGTTGCGTCAAGGGCAATATTTATTGATTCGGCAATTATTTTAAGGCACTCTTCCTCACCTGTAAGATTCAGGTGGCTGCCGGGGTGAAAATTCAGCCTGTCGAGACCGAGTATCTCACATCGTTTCATTTCATCAATAAAGGCTGAACGCGATTTTTGAATCTCCTCTTTCCCTGGGTGGCCAAGGTTTATCAGGTAGCTGTCGTGCGGCAGTATCTGGAAAGGCCTGAAATCGTGTTTCTCACAATTTTCCCTGAACATCTTTACCGAGGCGCTTGTTAATGGCGGGGACGACCATTGCTTTTGATTCTTTGTGAACAGGGCAAAGGCCCTTGCTCCTATTTCAACTGCATTCAGCGGGGCATTTTCAACTCCCCCTGCGGCACTTACATGAGCCCCTATATATTTCCTGCCCATAATAATATTTTAAAAATAACTTGACCCGTCCCAGCAGTGGGTGCATAGTTTCTCTTTCGGAAGCCCTATTGCCTCCACAAGGTCATCAAGGCGCTGGTACATAAGAGAATCAAGGTCGAGGTTCCTGGCAACCTGCTCAACCATTTTAGCATGCTTTGCTGAATCCGGATCTGCATATTCGGCAAGATCCTTCTCGTCGCCCCCCTGCTGGTTTATAGCTTTTCTGCCTGCCAGTTCCAGAACAGATCTCGATTGTGAAAAGTTCAGGAAATCGCATGAAAACAACAGTGGCGGGCAGGCTATCCGCATATGTACTTCAGCTGCTCCAGATTTTCTGAGGTCGGCCGTGTTGTCTTTCAGCTGGGTTCCGCGAACAATACTGTCGTCGAGGAAGACAAGCCTGTTCCCTTCAATTATCGACCTGTTTGGGATTAGCTTCATCCTGGCAACCAGGTCGCGTTTTTCCTGCACCTGTGGCATAAAACTCCTTGGCCATGTTGGTGTGTATTTAGAGAATGCATAGCCATAGGGTATCCTCTTTTCGTTTACATATCCGACGGCATGCCCTATACCTGAATCGGGTATGCCGCAAACAAAGTCAGCCCTGACCTTATCCCTTCGTGCGAGTGCGGCCCCGCACCTGTACCTGGTCTTGTCTACATTTATGCCCTCGTAATATGATGGAGGATAACCGTAATAAACCCAGAGAAACGAACAGATTTGCATTCTTTCGGAAGGTTCTTTTAGTCTTGTATAACCATCTGGAGTAATGTGGAGTACTTCTGAAGGACCCAGGAAATACTCGGTTTCATACCCGGTATTCGGGAAGGAACAGCTTTCGGAAGCCACTGCGAATGCCCCATCCTTCCTTCCAAGTACAATAGGTGTTCGCCCAAGCTTGTCACGGGCAGCAATAATCCCCTCTTCATTGAGTATCAGCATTGAACACGATCCCTTTACCCGTGCATATACATTTTCAATCCCCTCAAGAAAACTCTCCTTTTCGCAGATCAGGTTGGCAACCACTTCTGTAGGGTTTATATTTCCCTCGAAATTCTCAGTGAAATGTGTTTTCCTCCCGAGAAAATACTCTTCAAGCTCTGCAAGGTTAACTATCCGGCTTACTGTTGCGATTGCAAAACGGCCCAGGTGCGAATTAAACAATATTGGCTGCGGGTCTGTATCGCTTATAACGCCAAGGCCTGAATTCCCGCTGAAGCTTTTCAGATCATCTGCAAATTTGCTGCGGAAATAATCACTTTCTATGCTGTGAATAGACCTCCGGAATTCATTTCCCGGTAAAATAAAAACCATGCCCGCCCGTTTTGTTCCAAGGTGAGAATGATAGTCGGTTCCATAAAACACATCATTTACACAGTTCTCTTTTGAAATTGCACCGAAAAAGCCGCCCATTGATTTGAATTTTAGTGAGTATGAAGAGAGTTCTCAGGTAAATTTAATCATTGGGCGCCATATTATTAAATAAGTGGATATTATTATTTTTGCATCGCTTAACAGATTAAAAAGATAAGGCAATGAACGATATGAATCAGACTTCCGGATATGCGGGTGACGAGAAGAAGGGGACGCCAGTATTCCTCATCTTTCTTACAGTGATCCTTGCCCTGGCCCTGGCATTTCTTGTTTTCAGCTACTTTGGCCAGAAGAACAGGATGGTGGAGATGGAGACTGTTCTTACACAGGAGAAGGACTCTCTTGCCAACGAACTCCGCCTGATGATCCACGGATATGATACGCTCAGGTCAAATAACGACACGCTGAACGCACATCTCGAGAAGGAAAAAGAGAGGATAAAGCAGCTGTTGTCGATCAATGCTTCAAATGTCCAGCTTATAAGGAAGTACAAAACAGAAATCTCGACAATGCGCGAGATTATGAAAAGTTACATTGTCCAGATAGATTCACTTAATACAAGGAATAAAATCCTTGTAGCAGAAAACCAGGATATTAAGCAACAGATTAACAAGGTTCAGAAAAACAACGATGAATTATCAAAAGTCAAAAAAGAGCTGACATCAAAAGTAGAGGTTGCCTCTGTGATCCAGGCAAAGGATGTAAGGACTGTTTCTCTTAATAAAAACCGGAAGGAAACAACAAGGCTCGACAGGATGGAAAAACTCCAGGTTTGTTTCACTCTCAGGGAAAACCCTATTGCAACAGCAGGGCAAAAAACAGTTTACCTGAGGATTATGAGGCCTGATTCACTTGTTATTGCATCAAGCTCCGACAATCTTTTTGAGTACAACGGTAAAAAAATCATTTATACTGCAAGCCGGCAGGTCGATTATCTGAACCAGGATGTTGAAATGTGCATCTTTGTTGATAAATCAACCGATTTTGTAATAGGTAATTATAAGGCTGAACTATACCTTGACGGGAACCAGATAGGCGGGTGTTCTTTCATTCTTACAAAAAGATAGGACGCGATCCTAGAGCATCATGAACTCGGATATTATATTATCCGAGATCATTTTTCCCTGTGTTGTCAGTACAAGGGTGTTTCCCTCGTGTTTCATAAGTCCATAGCCTATGAACTTGCCGGACAGGTTTATAACATAATCGTATCCCTCCTTTTCAAAAGCCGTCTCGACCCATCCGAGGTCAATGCCCCACATGGTTCTAAGGGATGTCATTATGTATTCATTGAAGCGGGTTTTCATATCGAGGTCTTCTTTCTCGAAATATGGTTTACCTGAATTAACTGCAACTATATATTTTTTCACATCCCTGACATTCCACTGTCGTGAGAAATTATTAAAAGAATGGGCAGATGGTCCAAGTCCGAGGTAGCTGACCTGCCGCCAGTAATTTGTGTTATGCCGTGAGAAGTAGCCCTCCCTGCCGAAATTTGAAATCTCGTAATGGATAAAGCCGGCCTTCTCGGTCTTCTCTATAAGCACGTTGAACTGGTTGTTGCTCTCTTCTTCATCGATTTCGGTCAGGTGTCCGGCTTTTTTCATTTTTCCCAGAACGGTCCCCTCCTCGATAGTAAGATGATAGGCTGAAAGATGTTTTATCCCGTAGGCCAGGCTTTTGTCGAGGTTTTTCTCCCAGGCCTGGGTGGTAAGGCCCGGCAGGCCGTAGATGAGATCTATGGTTACATTTCCAAAACCTGCATCGAAACAGTTTTCAAGTGCTTTAGTTGCCTTTTCAGCATTATGCCGCCTGTGAAGGAATTTAAGATCCTCATCGCGCCACGACTGTATCCCGAGACTAATCCTGTTAACGCCGTTTTCCATTAGGCCTACCAGCATCTGCATATCAATATCGTCGGGATTTAGTTCGGCTGTAATTTCGCAATCATTATCAATAATGTTGTTCTTCCTGATTGCATCCATTATCCTTTTGAGCTCGCCGGAAGTAAGCAGTGACGGAGTTCCGCCACCAAGATAAATTGTAGATATGCTCTCCCCTTCCAGGTAATCGCGTCTCAGGTCTGCCTCCCTTGTAAGCGCATCAATAAAAGGAGTCCTGTCACCCGGGTCGATGATCTTGTAGAAATCGCAGTAATTACAGATTTTCCTGCAATATGGTATATGTATGTAGATTCCTGCCATCGGAAGTGCTCTGCAATAAAATTATAAATAAAATGTTATATCAATTGTTACTTTTGCATATTCCTTATTATGCTTAAAAAGAATCTGTTTTCGATGACTATTGCCCTTGTGATACTCTTTCTGAGTTTCACGGGCTCCGGAACTTTCAGCAACCTGAATCTTCCGCATATCCCATATCTCGACAAGATCGTTCATGCAGTAATGTATTTCGCCCTGATGTTCGGAATTACATTTGAGAACCGGAATATTCCCGATACCAGAAAAAAATTCCTTGTTCTTGGTTCCATCCCCGTTTTGTTTGGCGGGCTTATAGAAATAATGCAATCTATGTTCACAACCACAAGGAGTGGTGATATTCTTGATTTCTTCGCTGATATTGCCGGCGTAATTCTCGCTGCCGGTGCCTGGCTGCTTGTCAGGCGTTTCTTTCAGAAAAAGGTCAGATAATCACATCTTCTGCCTTTCCTGCAGCTTTCACAAGTGAATAAATAGTCTTTTTCCCGAAAAGCTTTACAAGATTAGCCCTGAGTTTCGAATACTCTTCGTGTATAGGGCATGTAAGGTTCTCTTCTCCCACCCTGCTGCATGTTGTATTGTGAATTATACAGTTTTCAAGGAGGTCGTTCCCGTCAATTGTCATTATTATGTCGAGCAGTGTAATCTCTTTTGGATCTTTAAGGAGAGAAAAGCCTCCGTGAGGCCCTTTTGAGGAACTGAGGATCTTCTGCTTGGCAAGAAGCTGGAGAATTTTTGCAAGGAATGGCGTCGGCAGGTTGAGGTCTTCAGATATCTGCTTTATACCAATCTTCGTATTGTCTTTTGATTTACTGGCAATATATGTAACCGCCCTTATCCCGTACTTGCATGAACTTGAAAGCATCTCAGTATATTTTGATTGGTATTTTTCCTATTCTTCTTTCATGGCGCCCGCCGTCAAACGAGGTCTCGAGGAAAGTCTTTACAATTAGTATGGCTTCTGACTCAGACACAAACCTTGCCGGTATTGAACAAATATTTGCATCATTGTGTGCCCTGGCAAGACGGCTTGTCTCTTCACTCCAGCAAAGCGCACCCCTTATGCCCTGGTGTTTGTTAACTGTAATATTCATCCCGTTTCCTGTTGCACAGATTGTGAAGCCAAAGTCATATTCACCATCCGCAACGGCATCTGCAAGTTTATGACCATAATCGGGATAATCAACACTCTCCGGGCTGTCTGTTCCAAAATCCTTAAGATCTATCTTCTCGTTCCTGAGATACCCGATGATCTTTTCCTTTAAATAGTATCCTGCGTGATCAGCAGCAATTGCAACTCGTTTTCTGTCAGTCATTCCTGTAAGTATTTCCTGCCCGCTATTTCATGCAAATTAAGCAAATTGGCCGAAAAGGAAAAAAATATATCTTTCTCTTTTAATAACATACCTGGCCAGTTAATAACATACCATCGACGTTGTTTGTTTATACGATCTACGACTTTATTAAACCTTAATGTTAATTACCTGTAGAAAAACTCTTATTAACAATGTTGATAATCCGGACGAAAACGACAATAACTCTTTTCCCGGCCATTTTTGGCTTCATAATTGTCAGTTTTCATCAATTAATCATCAGATATAAACCCGGAATCAACATTAAAAACTATATTTTTGTTATGGTTTGATTACCTGGAATCCGTTCTTAACAGATGTTAATTACTGTTCTAAAAGACTGATAGTCAATTTTGGTATATTTTTTGACCTGTTGAAAAGATGTTTTAAGCCTTTTGAAAGACAAAAAAACAAGAGAAAATAAGTTAATCTGTCAACACAATTAACAGCCAATATTCATTATCATAGATCTTATATAAAAGCTTATTAAGAAAATATATAATTGTTGAAAAAGGGAAGACCGGTGATGGGAGAAGAAAAAAATATAATAGCTGAAATAAATAGACTGAAAGAAGAGAAAAATGCGATTATCCTGGCTCACTATTACCAGACAGGAGATATCCAGGATATAGCCGATTTTGTAGGTGACAGTCTTGCACTGGCTCAGAAAGCAGCTTCAAATAAAGCAGACATAATACTTCTTGCTGGTGTGAAATTTATGGCCGAAACAGCCAAGATATTAAGTCCTGAAAAGAAGGTTCTTATTCCTGATATTGCTGCAGGTTGTTCATTGTCTGATTCCTGCAATCCTGTTGATTTCAGGAAGTTCCTTGAAGATAACCCTGGAAGAACAGTTGTAACCTATGTAAACACCTCTGCTGAAATAAAAGCACTTTCTGATATAATCTGCACATCATCAAATGCAGCTGCAATAATTGAATCGCTCCCTGAAGATGAAAAGATAATTTTTGCCCCCGACAGGAACCTTGGGAATTATATAATGAGCAAAACAGGTCGTGATATGCTTGTTTGGAACGGAGCCTGTCATGTTCATGAAGAATTTTCACTTGAAGCAATTATAAAACTCAAAAAATCAAATCCAGACGCAAAAGTTATAGTTCATCCTGAATGTGAACTTCCTGTCAGACTTGTTGCCGATTATATAGGTTCAACCTCTGCCCTGCTCTCTTTTGTAAGACAAGATAAAGGAAATACATTTATTGTTGCCACTGAGCCCGGGATACTGCACCAGATGTCAAAATATTGCCCTAAAAAGAATTTTATACCTGTGCCTCCAAGGGATTCAACATGTGCCTGCAGTGAATGTAATTTCATGAAACTGATTACTGTGAAAAAGATATATGAATGTCTGAAGAACGAAGATCCTCAAATAGAATTGCCAGCTGATATTATTGAACGTGCAGCTGTCCCTATTAAAAGAATGCTTCAGATTTCTGAGAAACTTGGACTCTGAAAATGCGAAAACTCCTTTTTGTAAATATAATCCTGTTTATTTGTTCAGGTCTGCAAAGCCAGACAACAGAGACACTGAATGACGGTTATCATGTATTCAAATATCCGAATGGTGCAGTCTCAAGTGAAGGTATTATAAGAAACGGAAAGCCTGATGGTTTCTGGAAGAGTTATTATGTTACAGGAATCAGGAAATCTGAAGGCAAACGGTCGAACTTCATGCTCGACAGCATATGGGTGTTTTATGACCAGGTTGGTGATACACTTGAGAAAATAAACTACCTGTATGGTAAGAAGAACGGGTATTATTTTAAATACAGGAAAGACCCCATTGCAGGTATATACATCTGGTCGAAAGAGCTGTTTGCCGGAGACAGGAAAGAGGGTACCTCTTATATTTATTTTCCGGATGGTAAAGTACAGCAGACAATAACATGGAATGGAGGTAAAAAGTCGGGAATTTCACGGGAGTTTGATCGTGATGGAAACGTCATAACTCTCTATGAATATAATAACGACTTCCTCATCGGAAGGGAAAAAATAAACAGGAAAGACAACAATGGTCTTAAACAGGGAGACTGGAAAGAGTTTTACCCTGGAGGGAACATAAAGTCTGAAAAGACATTTAAGGACGATCTGCTTCATGGTTATTATAAGGAATATGATGCAAAGGGCAACCTTGTGCTTACAATGCTTTATGAAAACGGATCCATTGTAAAATCGAGGGTTGAAGATCAGCCGGATATTGAAATTAAAAACAGGTATGATCAAAACGGAAAGCTGATTTACAGCGGCCCCTACAGGAATTCTGTTCCTGTTGGAATCCACAGGGAGTATAACGCTGATGGCAAAATCATTAATTCAAAGATTTATAATGATAACGGGGTTTTATCTTCAGAGGGTATTGTGGATGAAGCCGGCAACAGGAATGGAAAATGGACCGATTTCTATCCTTCAGGAAAAGTACTTGATGAAGGTCAGTATTCCGATAACAGGAGGACGGGGTTATGGAAATTCTTCAGCGAGGAGGGGAAAACAGAACAGACAGGCTATTACAATGCGGGCAGACCCGACGGGATGTGGAAATGGTACTACGAAAACGGAGCCCTTCTCAGGGAAGAAGAGTATTTCCAGGGTAAACGCGACGGTGCTTATACTGAATATTCAAGAACAGGTGAAATTATAGCCCAGGGAACCTATTCAGACGGGGAAAGAAACGGGGAATGGAAGTTCAGATCTCCGAATAATTCAGAAGAAGGAAAATATATTACAGGACTTAAGGATGGTGTCTGGAAGTCATTTTATTCAGACGGAAAACCACGTTTCAAAGGAGGCTTTATGCAGGGAAATGCAGACGGGCAGCACCTTCTTTATTATGAAGACGGCAGGATAAAGGAAGAGAGATATTACCAGGGCGGACTTCGTCAGAAGACATGGAAAAAGTATGATGAGGACGGAAAGCTTATATTGACAGTAAGTTACAGGAATGACATTGAAACAAGCATAAACGGAGTAAGGATCAAACTCCCCGAAAGCGACGTAAAACTCATTAAATAACAGGAAAGGCTGATGGAAGATAATTTCAATATAAGAAACGAAGGCCTTTCTGCTGCCGATAAGGAATTTGAAAGACAGTTAAGACCCCTCTCCTTTAATGATTTCAAAGGACAGAAACAGGTTATTGAAAATCTTTCAGTATTTGTAACAGCAGCTAAACAAAGGGGTGAATCTCTCGACCATGTTCTGCTTCATGGCCCTCCGGGTTTGGGAAAAACAACACTTGCAGCAATAATTGCAAATGAACTCAATGTGGGGATGAAAGTTACATCGGGCCCTGTTCTTGATAAGCCGGGTGACCTGGCAGGACTGCTTACAAGCCTCAACGAAGGAGATGTTCTTTTCATAGACGAAATACACAGGCTGAGTCCGGTTGTGGAAGAATATCTTTATGCTGCAATGGAGGACTTCCAGATAGATATAATGATAGACAAGGGACCAAGTGCAAGATCTGTACAGCTAACCCTTAACCCGTTCACCCTTATAGGTGCAACAACCCGTTCAGGCCTGCTTACCAGTCCTTTACGGGCCCGTTTCGGTATTAAATTCCACCTGGAATATTATGATAATGATATTCTTACCGGCATTATTAAACGCTCTTCAGGGATATTAAATACTTCAATAAACGAAAGCGCTGCCGGGGAGATTGCTTCACGAAGCAGGGGAACGCCAAGGGTGGCCAATGCACTCCTGCGCCGTATCCGCGACTTTGCCCAGGTTAAAGGCACAGGAAAAATAGATCTTGATATTACAAAATTCGGGCTGAAGGCCCTGAACATCGACGAACATGGTCTTGATGAAATGGACAACAGGATCCTTTCAATTATAATAGATAAATTCGGAGGTGGCCCCGTGGGATTAAATACAATATCTACTGCCGTGGGTGAGGAAAGCGGCACAATTGAAGAAGTCTACGAACCATTTCTTATTAAAGAGGGATACCTGAAGAGAACTCCCAGGGGGAGGGAGGCAACCGAACATGCATATAAGCATCTTGGAAGGCAGTACGGGATGCCTGCAATAGGTAAGCTCTTCTGAAAATAGCGGGAGTTATCCTTAGAATCAGGAAAATACATTACTGATCTTCTCGAGACCCTTGATATTGAGAATCTTTATTTTCCTTCCTGAAAGTTCAACCAGGTTATCAGATTTAAATTCTGAAAGCAGGCGGATTACTGATTCAGTAGCGGTTCCAACGATGTTGGCAAGTTCCTCGCGTGTTAACGATATATTCAGGAATTTCTGATTGTCAAGTCCAAAATCCTCAACAAGCTTCAGAAGCACTTCTGCCAGCCTCTCCCTTACTGTTTTCTGTGCTATATCCGTAATATATGAGTTGGCTTCCCCAAGTTCATGACAGGTAAGCTTCATGAGCTCAAGGCTGAAATTTGGATTTGTCTTTATGAACGATATTAAAACTTCTGAAGGAATGAAACAAACCTGGCAGTCCTCTATAACTTTCGATGTTGTGCATGCAGGCTCACTGCTAAGAACACTCCTGTAAGCAATTATGTCACCAGGCTTCGCAAACCTGATTATCTGTTCCTTTCCGTCAAGTCCTGTTTTGTAGACTTTTATAACCCCGCTGTTTATGCAATAGAACCCACTGATTCTGTTCCCTTCATGATAAAGAATATCACCTTTCTTATAAAGCCTGAAATCCTTGTCATAGTTTAGTTTTTCAGACTCATCCCTGGAAAGATGCTTGAATATGGAATTTGTTTCAAGGGCACATTTCTCACAAAAAGGAATTGCCACATCATGTTGTTTCATATCTACCCCCGGATTACTTCGCAAAGATTACAAATCCCAATGAGATAATTGTTTAATTTTGCTACAATCTTAAAAAAACATTGTAAAAAGCATGAAAGATTCAGTAGTCCTCAGGCACAAGGGAAAGATGGCGTTTGAAGCAACTGTAAATGGTCATAAATTGATCCTTGACGCAAATGCAGAGTCTGGTGGTAACAACGACGGACCAAGGCCAAAAAGCTTAATGCTTACTGCCCTTGCCGGGTGCACCGGGATGGATGTTGTAGCTATTCTTGGAAAGATGAAAGTTGATTACGATGATTTCAGCGTTGTTGTCGAGGGAAACATTACTGAAGATCACCCTAGACACTTTGATCACATGCATATAAAGTACATTATTAAAGGAAATGAAATCCCTGAAGATAAGGTACTGAAAGCCATCAACCTTTCCCAGGACAAGTATTGCGGTGTAAGCTATAATTACAAGCAGGCCATGAAAGTAACATGGGAGCTTGTAATTGAAAGTTAAGGCTTGCTGCTGCCAGCTTCAGAAACACAGCCTGAAGGTGACTTAAACAGATGTTTTGAACTGGTCAAGAAACCTCAGGTCATTCTCGAAATATAGCCTCAGGTCATTTACCTGGTACTTAAGCATTGCAATTCGCTCTATTCCCATTCCAAAGGCGAAGCCTGTATATTTCTTACTGTCAATGCCGCAGTTTTCAAGGACGTTCGGATGTACCATGCCACAGCCAAGTACCTCAAGCCATCCCGTATGTTTACATACATTACAGCCCTTACCGCCGCACAACCTGCAGCTTACATCCATTTCAGCCGAAGGTTCGGTAAAAGGGAAGTAAGAAGGCCTTAACCTGATCTCCACATCTTTTCCGAAAATTTCGCGGGCAAAATACAAAAGGGTCTGCCTCAGGTCGGCAAAAGAAACATTTTCATCTATATACAGGCCCTCTACCTGGTGAAAGATGCAATGAGCCCTGGCTGATATTGCTTCATTCCTGAATACACGACCTGGCGATACGGTACGGATTGGTGGTTTCTGATTTTGCATAACCCTGACCTGCACCGACGATGTATGCGTTCTCAACAATATATCCTCCGGGCTGGAGTCTTCTGCTGAAATCTTTGATATATAAAAAGTATCCTGCATATCACGGGCAGGGTGTTCGGGAGCAAAATTCAGTTTGGTAAATACATGATCATCATCTTCTATTTCAGGTCCTTCGGAAACAACAAAGCCAATTCGTGAAAATACGTCAAGGATTTCTTTTCTGACTATTGAAATAGGATGACGCGATCCGAGTGTGAAAGGGAAGGCAGGCCTCGTGAAATCAATGGAAGACGCTGGTTCAACTGTTGACTCCAGTGATTCTTTAAGTGTGTTGTACTTTTCCTGGGCTTCCTGCTTCAATACATTTAATTGCATGCCGACGGCCTTCTTTTCTGAAACAGGAACGTCCCTGAATTCCTCAAACAAAACAGAAACCAATCCCTTGCGACTTAAGTATTTTATTCTGAAATTTTCAAGTTCTTCCGGTCCCGAAGCAGATGCTGACGCTATCTCCTTCTTAAGATTTTCAATTCTTTCGAGCATCAATGTTAACTTTATTTTCTTATTAATTTCATTTTGAGTATAAGCACATCCTTTACCGGTTTATCAGCCGGTCCTGTTTCAACAGCTGCGATTCTGTCAATAACTTCAAAACCACTTATAACTTCACCAAAAACTGTATATGTACCATCCAGCCTGGGTACGCCGCCGGCAGTTGAGTACGATTTACGTTGCTCTTCTGTTAGTATTCTCTCTCCCGTTTTGTCAATAAGATCATACAATCTGAGGGTTGCCCGTTCCTGGATTTGTGCGTCAGTGAGGTGCAGGCCTGCGTTACTGCTGTCGGTTATTTCATGGAGAAGACGGATAAACTGTGCTTTTCTTATATTATTGTTCACCACCTGCTGAAGAGAATCCATCTGTGAAGATTCAAATTTTTTCCCCTGGACGATGTAAAACTGTGTTGCAGAAGAAAGCATCAGCGGATTAACATCATTTCCTTCGCGGGCAGCTGCAAGGGCTCCTTTTTTATGGTAAAGTTCAGGACGGAATTCAGCTGGTACTGTAAGACGTGAAATAGAATCTTTCATAGCCTGTGAGAGACCAGGTTTAAGGGATTCATCACCCGCCTGGATCATGAAATGGTTTATGACACGATGAAACGGAATATTTTCATAAAATCCTGATTTTACAAGTTTTATAAAATTATCACGGTGAAGCGGCGTTTCATTGTATAGTTTTAACCTGATGTCACCAAGGGAGGTTTTCATTTCAATAATTGCAACACTGTCAGATGATCTGCTGCATGAATAAAAGAAGGAAGAAACTATTATAAGTACGATGAATATTGAACTTCTCATGTGTAACAATTAAATTGGCATGGTGCTGTAAATCTGTATGCAAAGATATTTAACTTTGGCCGATATGAAAAATATGGCGTCTGGGCTGATATTTGTTAGCATTTATGGTTTAAGGCGTATAATGAATTTAGGACCGGAATTGCGATTTATGAAGAGAAGAAATAGCGTTTTTATTTTATTGGTGGTTCTCATAGTAAGCGCCTGCTCTAGATCGGCTGCCCCTGGTGTTTCGGTGACGAACAGGCTGCTTTACGATACCACGGCATTTAATCTTATGTATGGTGAAGGCTTAAAGCAAAAACTGATTGGAAATATCGGAGATGCTATAAATTGCTTTGAACAGTGTATAAGGATTAACCCGAAAAACGATGCTCCATATTTTCAGATAGCTCAAATCAGTGGTCAGCGTGGTGATCTTCAAAATGCAAAAAAGTATTGCAGGGTTGCTGCAAGAATTGATAGCGGGAATGTATGGTATCTTTCACTGCTTGGCGATATATATTTCCAGGAAAAGGAGATTGACAGCGCAATTGTCTGTTACAGGAGTGCCAGCACCAGATATCCTGAGAATGATGGCCTGAAAGTTACACTGGCCAACTATTATGCAGAAAAGGGTGATTTTGAGAGTGCTGAAAATCTATATAGTTTGCTTGAACAAAAGTATGGTGTCGGTGGAAATATTACTGTACTTTCCATCAGATGCCTGATTAACCTGAAGAAAAACGGGGAAGCTGAGGAAAAGATACTAAAGGTGCTTAAAAATAATCCGGACGATCTGCTGTATAACGGCATACTTGCCGAACTGTACAGGAGCACCGGGGAAAGAGACAAAGCACAGAAGATATATGAAAAGCTACTGGATATTGATTCAACCAATGTCCAGACAATCAGCTCTCTAACTGATTTTCTCCTTGATGGCAGGGAATATGAGGAAGTTATGGTTCTGCTTAACGGAATTGTTATTAACGACAAGTTCAGCAGGGATGATGTACTGGGAATATTTTCAAAGGTAATTTCAAATACAGGATTTGTTAAGGAAAAGGGTGATGCAACAGAAATACTTATCAGGGTACTTGAAAGCAGTTATAAGAATGACGGACTTGTGCTTCTGATAAGACCTGAGTTATATAAACAGGAAGGAAGACCTGATGTGGCTGTTAAAAGACTCGAGGACATAGTAAATGCCGATCCTTCAAACTACCCTGCTCTCGAACAGCTTATGGTATTGTATTCCGACATAGGTGATTACAACAGGTTATTTGAAATTGGGAAAAAGGCAAGTTCGGCATTTAACATGTCTTACCCTGTTAAAGTACTGTATGCAAGTGCGGCCATGCAGAAAAAGGAATACAACATTGCTCTCGAGCAGCTTGAAAAAGCAAAGATTCTGGCAGGAAACCAGGACGAGTTGCTTACTCAGGTACTTTCAATGGAAGCTGATGTATATTACCGGAAGAAAGAATTTGCAAGGAGTTTTGAATTATTCAGGGAAGTATTGAGAAAGAACCCTGAAGATATGATAGTTCTGAATAACTATGCATATTACCTGGCTGAACAAAACCAGGATCTCAAAGAGGCAGAGAGGATGATCAGAATAGTAATAAATAAAGAAAAGGACAACAGTACTTATCTTGATACTTTTGCGTGGGTGTTGTATAAAAGGGGAAAACTGAAAGATGCGGCAAAGATAATGGAGGAGCTTATGGACAGGGAGAAGAAGGAAGATACTGAATGGTTCGAGCACTACGGATTCATTATGAAAGCAATGGGAGATTGCAAAACGGCTAAAGTTTATTTACAAAAAGCTCTTAATCTTGACTCATCAAAGGAATATATTAGTAAGGAAATAGAATCTTGCACAAAATAACTTTGATATCGATTGCTGTTTTATTTATAAGCAGCTGTGCCGTTCAGAAAAAGGAGCGGGAAGGAAAGTATTTTACCCCTGCAATTTCGCTTGAAAACAGGATTGAAAAAGTCTCAGCAAAAAACCTAACAAACAGTGGCTTTTTTATTAGAAAGGGAAAGATAATTACACGAAGCAGCGATGCCCGGTTCAATCTTTTCTTTACAATGAGGTTTAATACCCAGGGAAAATACCTGATAAGTATCCGGAGCAGGACTGGCATTGAGGCATTCAGGGTTTATATCGACGGCGACAGTGTATTAATTAACGACAGGCTCAACAGGAACGTTCTTTATGGTAATACAAGGGATTTTGCAAAGATAACAGGATTGCCCGTTAATTTGTTGAAGATAAGTTTCGGGGATTTCTTCTTTAACAGGCCATCAACAAAGGATGGAACCGACTGTTCAAAGGGTGAGATTTTGTTAAATGATTATTACCTGGGACTTACTGTTAATTCAAAGATTGACTGTTCAAGGGACAAGGTTAAATCCATAATTGTGTCCACTGGTGAACCAGATAAGTTCATATCTGTTGATTATTCGAGATTCAGGGATGATAATTATTCAGTCCCCGGAAGGGTCAGGATTAACGACCCCCTTAGAAAAGTTGGAATTACACTTACAATTGATAAATACATGGCACCCTGGAGCGGGGATATTGAGTTTGAACCGGGTGAAGGGTATAAACTGAAGCCTATTAAATGAAGCGCATCATTTTCAGCATTTTTCTTCTGTCATTATTTGTTGTTCTTAAAGCCCAAACGAGAAAAGAGCTTGAGGAGCAGAGAAACAAGACATTGGAGGAAATCAGTTTTGTTGATAATATGATAAAGGAAAATGAAGCGAAAAAAACCACAGGGCTAAATGACATTAAAGTCCTGGGGAACAAGCTTCAGCTGCGCCAGAATGTGATAGAAGGACTTAAAGATGAAATGAGCCTGATAGAGGGACGAATTGAGATAAATAAACTTGCGATCACCCTTATGGAGGATGATCTGGAAAATATAAAGAAGGAATATGCAAAAACCATTGAGATGTCTTTTAAAGCATCAAAGGGTTACCCAGACCTTGCTTATATATTATCTGCCCGCGATTTTAACCAGGGATACAAAAGAATAAAATACCTGCAGCAGCTGGCACGCTTCAGGCGGGAACAAACCGAGACAATTTTCCAGCTTAAGAATGAGATTGAGACTACAAAAAGAAATATGGAGGAAGATCATTCCAACCTTGTCGATCTGAGATCTAAGGAAGAGCGCCAAAAGGAGTTGATTCAGAACGAGCAGGAAAGAAAGAAAAGCATGGTCGCTTCACTTTCAAACAAGCAAAAGCAGCTTAAGAAAGACCTTGAAGAAAAGAAGAAGGCAGCACAGAGAATTGAAGCTGAAATAAACAAGCTTATTGAAGAAGAGCGAAAGAAAGCCAATAAGAGCGTCATGTCTCCTGAAATGAAACTTATCGGAGATAATTTTGCTGAAAATAAAGGAAGGCTTCCATGGCCTGTTGAAAAAGGAATAATAACAGGAAAATTCGGACCTCAGAAACATCCTGTACTTGCTTATGTTGATGAAGTAAATCCTGGTATTGAAATAACAAACACAGGAAAGACAATTGTAAGAGCTGTTTTTAAGGGACAGGTTGTAAGGGTGTTTGCAATACCAGGGGCAAACATGAGCATTATTGTAAAGCATGGACGCTATTTTTCAGTATATCAGAATATTGTTAATGTTATTGTAAAGCCGGGAGAAGACGTTGATACCAAACAGCAGCTTGGTGAGGTTTTTTGTGATTCTGAAAATGGATCTTCATCAGTTCTTAAATTCCTGATTTTTGATGAGAAGGAAAAAGTTAATCCGGAATCTTGGATAACTAAAAAATAGATAAAAGTGAAACATTCTAGGTTTTTCAAAGTATAAGGCTTTGCACAGCCACAGCGATGAAGAAGAGGATTGTAATAAAGTCTGAAGTAAAGAATCTCAGAATTATCGAAAAGGCTATTGATGAGGTGTCCTCAGAAATGAAATTTTCGGAAGATAATTATGGGAAGATTATGGTCTCTGCCATGGAGGCTGTTAATAATGCAATCATACACGGGAACAAATCCGATTCAAATAAGACTGTTATTGTTGAAATAAAGCATATCAGAAACCAGCTTAAAATTTGTGTTGAAGACGAGGGTCCAGGTTTTGACCCGGGCATAATACCCGATCCGACAAAACCTGAAAATATTGAGAAGCTGAATGGGCGCGGTATTTTCCTGATGTCCCGCCTTACTGATAAAATAGAGTTTAATGAAAAGGGTAACAGGGTTACTATGACCTTTAAAGATGTAGGAACTTGAAAGTAAAGATATTTTATGATGGGATCGATTTTCGGCTGAAAGGGTGGAAAAAGATCCGGGATCTTATTGTTAGGGTCATTTCGGAAGAAGGTAACTTTTCGGGTGACCTTAATTTTATTCTGGCAGATGATAATGCAATTCTCAATATCAACAGGCAGTTTCTGAACCATAACTGGTTTACCGATGTTATCAGTTTTAATTATGGCAAGGAGGAAAAATTCGGAGAGGTTTATATTAGTGTGGATACTGTAAGAACAAATGCGCTTAACTATAATGTTAGTTATAAAAGGGAAATCCTAAGGGTTATGATCCATGGAACTCTTCATATCTGCGGGTATGAAGATGATACGGAGAGGAAGAAGCTAAAGATGCATGAACGGGAAGATTACTGGTTGAATATCTTTGACAAGTCAGATAATGGAGCTTAATTATGATATAATAGTTGTTGGAGGGGGGCATGCAGGTTGTGAGGCTGCCAGGATAGCTGCCGTTATGGGTGCAAAAACCCTTCTTATTACAATGGACATGACCAAACTTGCGCAGATGTCATGTAATCCAGCTATGGGCGGTATTGCAAAAGGACAGATTGTAAGAGAAATTGATGCTCTTGGAGGTGCAAGCGGTCTGATTACAGACAGAAGCATGATCCAGTTCAGAATGCTTAACAGGTCAAAAGGTCCTGCAATGTGGAGTCCAAGGGCGCAATGCGACAGGCAATTATTTACAAAAGAGTGGAGAAAGGAAATCGAGAATACGCAAAATCTGCATATATGGCAGGAACAGGCGACCGAAATTGTATTTAAGGATGGAAGGGCTGAAGGGGTTAAGACATCCCTTGGGACTGTTTTCACCGGATCAGCAATTATCCTGACAAACGGTACCTTCCTGAACGGACTTATGCATATTGGTTTCAGGAATTTTAAAGGAGGAAGATCAGGTGAACAGGCATCATATGGTTTGAGCGATCAGCTTGCGGAAACAGGATTCACTGTCGAAAGGATGAAGACAGGTACCAGTGCCAGGCTTGACGGCCGGACTATTGATTTCAGCAAGACGATCGAGCAGAAGGGTGACGGGGAGGGGAGATCTTTTTCTTACATGAACGGGACTGTTGAAATTCCGGATGAGATGAGTTGCTTTATTACTCATACAAATGAAGATGTTCATGAGGAATTGAGAAAAGGTCTGGAATTTAGTCCGCTGTTTACAGGTAAGATTAAAGGGAGAGGCCCAAGATATTGTCCAAGCATTGAAGATAAGATTGTAACATTTAAAGAAAAAAACGCTCACCAGTTATTTATAGAACCAGAGGGTTGGGATACAAATGAGTTTTATTTAAACGGGTTCTCGAGCAGCCTCCCGATGGAAGTCCAGATAAAGGCATTGAGAAAGATTCCCGGACTTGAAAATGTTGAGATTTACAGACCAGGATATGCAATCGAATACGATTTTTTCCAGCCAACACAACTCAAGCACACACTGGAGACAAAGAGAGTATCAAATTTGTACTTCGCAGGACAGATTAATGGTACAACAGGATATGAAGAAGCTGCGGCGCAGGGTTTGATTGCAGGTATAAATGCGGTTTTAAAAACAAGGGGAGAAGAGGAATTTGTTCTTGGAAGAGATGAGGCATATATAGGTGTACTTATAGATGATCTTGTAACAAAAGGGGTGGACGAACCATACAGGATGTTTACATCGAGAGCTGAATACAGGATACTGTTACGCCAGGACAATGCAGATGAAAGATTAACCCAAAAAGGATTTAAAATCGGGACAGTAAGCAAGGAGAGATATCAGAGGTTAGAAGAGAAGCGCGGGCAAATTGATAAACTTATAGAATTTGTTAATAACAGCAGAATCGAGCCAACACAGATTAATTCATTTCTTGAATCTGTAGGAACAACCCATATTACACAAAGAACAAAAGCTGTTTCTATTGCATCGAGACCACAGGTGGTTTTAAAAGATCTTATTGAAGTCATTGATAAAGGAGCTTCCCTTGCAGGAATTGAAGAGACAATACTCAGGGAAGTTATAGAGTCGGCTGAAATAAGAATTAAATATGAGGGATATATTCAAAGGGAAAAAGTAGTAGCTGATAAAATTAAGAGACTGGAATTATTGAAGATTCCAGGTGATATTAATTACAATGAATTACTTTCAATATCTACAGAGGGGAGGCAGAAGCTTACAAAGATTAAGCCTTCGTCTATAGGTCAGGCAAGCAGAATCAGCGGCGTTTCACCTTCGGATGTCAATATTTTATTAATGTACCTGGGAAGATAATGTTCCACGTGGAACAATAAAAAATAAAAAATGAAAATAAAAGGACGTTTTGTCGATATTTTCAGAAGGGAAATTTACCCTGCGATTGTGGATGTCGAAAATGGAATTATAAAGGCAGTTGAACGAAGCCATGAAAATGCGGATGTTTTTATACTGCCGGGACTAATAGATTCACACGTTCATATAGAAAGCTCCATGGTTACCCCTGGGGCTTTTTCTTTGACGGCAGTAAGGCATGGCACAATAGGTGCTGTTTCAGATCCTCATGAAATAGCAAATGTGATGGGAATTGACGGAGTAAATTATATGATGGAAGATGCAGGAAAAGTTCCGTTTTATTTCTGGTTTGGCGCTCCATCATGTGTTCCGGCAACTTCCTTTGAATCCGCAGGAGGTTCTGTAAACGCAAATGATATTGAGGTTTTACTCAGAGACAGCAGGATAAAATATCTTTCTGAAATGATGAATTATCCGGGCGTAATCTATGATGATAAAGAAGTTCTTGCAAAGATAAATCATGCCGCCAGGGCTGGAAAGCCGGTAGACGGACATGCGCCCGGACTCAGTAGGGAATCATTAAGAAAATATTGTCAGGCGGGAATTTCAACTGACCATGAGTGCAGCACACTGGATGAGGCTCTGGAAAAGATACTGTATGGAATGAAGGTTCTTATACGGGAGGGAAGTGCCGCAAGAAACCTTGATTCTCTTAAGGATTTATACAGGATGCATCCTGAAAAGGTCATGCTTTGCAGTGATGACATTCATCCGGAAATGCTTGTAAGGAGGCATATAAATAAGCTTGTAGCCAGGTTAATTACGGAAGGGTATGATCTTTTTGATATTATAAGATCGTGCACTGTTAATCCTGTATTGCATTATAAGCTTGAGTGCGGGCTTCTGAGGGAAGGTGATCCTGCTGATTTTATTATTGTGGAGGATCTTGCAACAATGAATGTTCTTGAGACCTGGATTAAAGGGGTGAAGGTATTTTCAGACGGGAACGCAAGTTTCACTTATTCAAAAGGGGAGGCCGTAAACAATTTCAGATCAGATTTTATAAGCCAGGAGGATATCAGGGTCAGGAATGAGCACAGAAAACTAAAGATTATCCAGGCTTTCGATGGGGAGCTGCTGACAAAGAGTGTGCTTAAAGAAGTTCCGGCAGGAGACTTTGTGGTGGCGGATCCGGGGTCAGATATATTGAAAATAGTAGTTAAAGACAGGTATAAAAATGCAAATCCTGCAGTTGGATTTATTACAGGATTCGGATTGAAAAAGGGCGCTTTTGCAAGCTCTGTGGCACATGACAGCCATAACATAATCTGTGTGGGCGCAGACGACAGCTCAATAGTTGAGTGCATAAATGAAATTATCAGGATGAAAGGAGGGCTGGCCGTATCGGATGGGAACCGGCTTACTTCATTAAAACTTAATATTGGCGGTATCATGTCGGATGAAAGCTGTGAAGCTGTAGCTGAAAAATATGAATCGCTTTCAGTTATGGTCAGGGAGCTGGGATCGTCACTGGCCGCACCGTTCATGACACTGTCGTTTATGGCACTGCTTGTTATCCCCGATCTTAAAATCAGCGACCGCGGACTGTTTGACTGCACAAGGTTCTCCCTGGTCCCGCTTTTCGGGGAGTGAATCACAATAGGTATATTTGAAGAAAATATTCCTTGAAGGATGATTGCCGACTACAAGTCCATTCTTTTGTCCCTGCCCGGAAAGCCCGGGGTTTACCAGTTTCTTGACGAGAACAATACAGTCATTTATGTTGGTAAAGCCAGCAATCTTAAGAAAAGGGTATCGTCGTACTTTGCAAAAAACCAGAGTGGAAAGACACAAGCGCTGCTTAAGCGGTCTGCAGGTATAAAGCATATTGTAGTCGACAATGAATCGGATGCACTGCTCCTTGAAAACAATCTGATAAAGAAGCTTCAGCCCAGATATAATATACTGCTTAAAGACGACAAGACCTTCCCCTGGATCTGCATAAAAAATGAGCCCTTTCCAAGGGTCTTCAGCACAAGAAATGTATTTGCAGACGGATCCCAGTATTTCGGACCATATACGTCGGCATTGATGGTGAAAACACTAATCACCCTTATCCGTCAGCTATTTCAGCTCAGAACCTGTAACTACAGGCTGACTCCTGAGAATATTACATCAGGTAATCTTAAGGTATGCCTTGAATATCAGATAGGTAACTGCAAAGCTCCATGCATTGGAAAGCAGGAGGAGAAGGAATATGATGATAATATAAGCCAGATAAAAGACATTTTAAAAGGAAATATTTCTTCTGTAATTGAGCACCTGAAGGAGCGCATGCTTGCACTGGCTGCTGATCTCCGCTTCGAGGAGGCTCAGGTTATAAAAGAAAAAATAGACCTGCTTTCGAGGTATAAAAGCAAGTCAACCATAGTTAGTACAACAATTAAAAATGTTGATGTCTTCGGTTATACGGAAGAATCGGGAAACGCTTATATTAACTTCATAAAAGTGTCGCACGGGGCAATAGTACAGGCATTTACCCTTGAAATGCGCAGCCGGCTTGATGAAACAAAGGAAGCCCTGCTCTCTTTCGGAATAGCAGAGATCCGCAGGCGACTTGGAAGCGACGCACCTGAGATCATAGTTCCCTTTCAGCCAGACATCAGGCTTGACAAAATAAAATATACGGTGCCTGAAATTGGTGACAAAAAGAAATTGCTCGACCTGGCGCTCAGAAATGCAGTTTATTATAAGCTGGAACAAAAGAAAAGGACGGCTGAAAAATCCACTGAAACCAGAACCGGCAAGAACCTTGAAAAGCTGAAAAACGATCTTCATATGCCCGATATTCCGGTGCATATAGAGTGTTTTGATAACTCGAACATTATGGGAACAAATCCTGTAGCCGCCTGCGTTGTATTCAAAGACGGGCGCCCTTCAAAAAAGGACTACAGGCACTATAACATAAAAACCGTAAGCGGACCGGATGATTTTTCATCTATGGAAGAGATAGTCGGGAGGAGGTACAAGCGGCTTCTTGACGAGGGACAATCGCTTCCCCACCTTATTATTATAGACGGCGGCAAAGGACAGCTGTCGTCTGCAATGAAGAGCATTGACAAACTTGGTCTGAGAGGGAAAATCACAATAATCGGCATTGCCAAAAAACTCGAGGAAATTTATTTCCCGGGCGACAGTGTCCCGATTTACCTCGATAAGAAATCGTACAGCCTGAAAATTATCCAGCAACTACGCGACGAGGCACACCGGTTTGGAATAAATTTTCACAGGGACAAGCGATCATCAGAAATGACAAAGTCGATACTCGACGAAATCCAGGGAATAGGACCGGTGACTAAGGAATTGCTTCTTAAAAATTTCAGGTCAATCGATGATATAAGAAATGCTGGCAAAGAAGAGCTTGAAAAACTGATAGGGGCTAAAAAGAGCGCGATACTTACGAGTTTTTTTGCAGACTGACGCTGGTTTCACGTGGAACAAAACTTACGAGAACTACTCGTAAGTAACTAGCATATAGGTGTTTATGTTGTTTTTTCGCGCGCTTAACCTCGTGAGAATCGAATATTTTTAAGAATCAGGGCTGACGGGCGTAAAAATCAGAGGCAAAAGGGACAAATTTCAACCCTCAATTGAAATCCCGAGAAAATCTTCAACAAGTTCCTTCAGTTTTGAGTGGTCAGAAAGATGAATAACAGAAAGACCAAGTTTTTTTGCAGCTTCTGCATTTACATGAGTGTCGTCTATGAATAGTGTTTCTTCAGGAAGGATTGAATATTTTTCAAGGAGGATTTTATAAATCCTTTCATCGGGTTTCGATGCTTTTGCCCTTGCTGAAATTATTCCGCCATCAAAAATCCCGAAAAAACTGTGAGATGAAAAAACTTCGTCAAAAATGTCCTCGGGGAAGTTGGAGAGATAATATAGCCTGAAACCTGCTTTTTTTAGCCCTGGAAGCAGTTTGGCGTTATCGGTGAGAGGAGAGAGTATCCTGGTCCTTAAATTGAATACAGCGAAAATTTCGGCCGTTTCAAGGGATGACTTTTTCGAAATCGCATTTATGGCGGTCCTTGTATCCATATCCCCGTTATCGAGAGCCAGCCACTCCGGACTTTTAAAAATTTCGTTCAGATACTGATCGCGCTTTGAGGCGTTATAACCGTTGTCAATGAGAAACTGCTCGGGTTTCCAGCTAAGCAGGACGTTGCCGAGATCAAAGACTATGTTCTTTATCATGGGTTTTTCATGGAAGATGGCTGGCCGGTGGCTTCAATAACATTCCACCAGAGTTCCCCGTTAACATCTATCTTTTTTCTTCTGGCTGTGGCGATCGGGATTGGAAGTAAAGTGAAGGTGCTGTTCCAGTTACCTGTAACGAAATCTGTTTTTCCCGCCATAGCTGCGTGTACTGTATTCATTGCAAGCTGGCTGCAGAATTTACTGTCGTTCGGGTTGGCCGGTGCACTTCTTATTATATAACTTGGATCGATATATCTGATAGCGAATGGAAATCCCTTGTTTGTGAACTCTTCAGCAATCTTATCCTTAAGAAATACGCCAATATCCTTGGGCTTTATATTCCCTGAGGCATCCCTTTCAATTTCAGATTTATCGAAAAGATCCTGGCCGGCACCTTCGGCAACTACAACGACTGCGTGTCGCCGTTCTTCAAGCCTCTGTCTCAGTATTTTAAGGAAACCACGGGTGCCATAGAGATCAAAACTAACCTCAGGAATCAGCACGAAATTAACCTCCTGGATCGAGAGGGCGGAATGGGCGGCTATAAATCCCGAATCACGTCCCATAAGCTTAACAAGCGCAACGCCATTGTAAGCCCCTGCCGCTTCATTATGTGCATTTCTGATAATATCATTTGCTATTGAATATGCAGTTTCAAAGCCGAATGATTTCTCAATAAGATCTATATCATTGTCAATTGTCTTGGGTATGCCGGCAACAGCAATCTTAAGGTTCCTTGCTGCTATCTCCTCGTGTATTGCATGCGCACCCTTAAGTGTTCCGTCACCGCCGATACAGAAAAGGATATTGATATTCATTACCTCGAGGGTATCAACCATGCTTGCAACATCCTGCAGTCCTCGCGATGAGCCAAGAAAGCTGCCTCCTATAAGATGAAGATTTGCAACAAGTTGTGGTGTCAGTTCCACAACCGGATGATTGTATTTCGAAATAAGCCCTTCATACCCGTATTTAAACCCGAGTATCCTGGTAACGCCGTACCTGTAGAACAACTCGTTAACGAGGCTCCTGATTACATTATTAAGTCCCGGACACAGACCGCCGCATGTTATTATACCAACCTTGGTTTTCGCGGGTTCAAAAAAGATATTCTCGCGGGGTCCGGCCTTTTCAAGTGAAAGGGGAGTGGCTGATTCATTAAGGCACTTTGTATAGTTCTCTATTGAAATGTCATAGAGTATCCTTTCCTTATCCTCGATGAATTTATATAAGGGACTGTAATTTCTCGCAGCTTGTATTAAAGGAGATTTTACCCTGGGGGTTCCAAGCGTTTTAACCTGGAAATCGGAATGTTCCATCTGATCTTTTTTAAACGAAATACGGCAATTTACTTTCGTTCAAAAATAGATAAAATAATGAAACTGGTGAAAATATGAGAAATATGGACTTCTGCCCTGCCGGATCAGATTGTGATAATCTGTTTAACCCTTCCTACAAGACCATTGTCAAGTTTGACTTTTATGCCGTGAGGATGGTTCGGTGAACTTGTAAGCACTTCCTGTACCCGTCCCCCGGTGAGTTTACCGGTCCTTTTATCCTCGGTCAGTTCAACCATCACAACAATGCCTGGTTTAATATCATCCCTCCTTGTTCCGTCCATCTCTCCAATATTAATCGTTCGTGTAACTATTTGCATATATGGTTATAGCTCCAATAACTGGCTGCAATAATAAAAAAATTTTATTAGCACCTGCATGTAAAATGCCATATAGAATAAGTATGTTGAAAAATAGACGGATTATCCACAAATGATAATGGCAGTGACATACATACGAAAACCGGGAAATGATAACTATAAATCAATCATCTCCCGGTCATTATATAATTCTGGACTTATGAATTGTCTCTTTCTACTTTAGTATTCCGAACTTAATTGATGAAGGATATTTACTGTCGTGGTATATTCTCATTGTGGCTTTCTGGAAGTCGGAATCATTGCATTTATAAATGTTTACGAATTTCTGGGGATTCCTGTCAGCAAGTGGAAACCATGAATTCTGAACCTGGATCATAATCCTGTGTCCCTTTTTGAAAGTATGTGCTATATCAGGAAGCTCATACCTGACTTCAGTAACCCTGCCCGGCACAAAAGGTTCCGGCTTTTCGAAGCTGTTCCTGTATTTCCCCCTGAAAATCTCTCCCCTTACAAGCATCTGGTAACCACCCATTGGAACCTTAATATCATCATCCTTGGGTGCTTCAAAATCACCGGGGTAGACATCAATTACCTTTACCACAAAATCTGCATCGGTACCGGTTGTCGAAACAAAAAGATCTGCCGTGATTGGTCCGGCAATTGTAATATCTTCTGTCAGAACATCTGTCTGGTAAACCATAACATCGGGTCGGCGGGAAGCAAAGCGCTGATCATCAGTCATATACTCGGCAGTTCTGTAAGTATGAACATCCTCGGTATAAGGCACAGGCTTCATCGGATCAGAAACATATTCATCGTATGCGACCTTTAGGGTCGGGATGCTGTAGTTTGCATTTCCGGATTGCTGCAGGAAGAGTGTTTTCTGTTCTGCGTTTTTGGGAGGCCATTCAGTGAATGACTTCCACTGGTTTGTTCCTGTAACAAAGATTGTTGCTTCGGGGAATGCACCGTCACCAGAACCTTTTAAGTAAAAATCGAAAAATGCTTTTTCAAGTTTCTGGTAATAAGCATTTGCATCCTGCCCCCAGTAAATGTTGCCAAGGTTTTTTGCATTTCCGCCACTCCACTGTCCATGCGACCACGGCCCCATCACAAGAGTGTTTTTGGTGTCAGGAGAATTCTGTTTTTCGATTGCCTGGTAGGTGTGAAGAGTGCCATAAAGATCCTCCGCATCAAACCAGCCGCCGACTGTCATAACCGCAGGTTTCACATTCTTCAGGTACTGGCGGGGATCTCTTGCTTTCCAGAAATCGTCATAGTCGGGATGAGCAAAAGCATCGTTCCAGAACTTTACAGAATCGCCCAGGTATTTGGGACTGATATTCTTAATTGCACCAAGAGAAAGGTAGAATTCATAGTTATCAGGAGTAGGATAATTAAACCCCGGAAAACCCTGCCTCGTTGGTTTGTGAAATGCGTGCCCGTTTGTTGAATAGAAACTGAAGCAGTCCATCAGGAAAAAGGCACCATTATGGTGAAAATCGTCACCTATAAACCAGGCAGTAACGGGTGCCTGCGGCGAGACGGCCTTCATGGCAGGATGGGCATTTATTGCACCCATTGTTGAGTAGAAGCCCGGGTAGGATACACCGAAAATTCCAACATTCCCGTTTGATCCCTGGACGTTCTTTACAAGCCAGTCGACCGTATCCCAGGTATCAGTAGATTCGTCGGTTTCTTTTTCATTCTTCCTGAACGGGATGACAGGGCGTATATCCTCAAAACATCCTTCGCTCATAAACCTGCCCCTCACATCCTGGAACACTAGGATGTAATTGTCATCGAGGTAACGCGACCATATGAGTGTAAAATAATTGAAACGATCCTTTCCTCCGGGTTCGATATCGTATGGTGTCCTGTCAAGCAGAATAGGGTTTTTTGCACTGCTGTTTTTAGGAGTATAGATTGACGTAAAAAGCTTAACCCCGTCTCTCATTGTAATATAAACTTCCTGCTTATCGTACCTTGTCTTAAGGTCAGCTTCGCTGCCTTTTGGCGGAAATATAGGAGTCCGGCCAAAAACTATATCGAATTTCCGGCCGTTCTGTGTAAGTACACCGGTGATTGTCGTATAATCAGAATTTACCTGTCCGGTGTATTTAAAACCTGCCTCATCAAACGAAAAAGAAAAATCGGGGAACTTAAAAGAAGTGGTCGTCGACGGAATACCCATAGCGCCCTGGTCGGGACTGTCCCACTTTGAAATATAACTGTCTCCGGCAGCCTTAACATGAACATTTAACCTGAGTTCAAAACCTCCCAGGTCAGCCTTTCCATACCAGTCGCCTTCAATTGTCTGGGCAACAGATATAAATGAGAATAATGCAGACAGTAAAAATGCTGCGATAAACTTTTTCAGAACTGGTTTTTGTTTCATTACCAAAAGTTTTTGATTGTTTGACGCAAAAAGACAAAAGAAGTTACATCCCGGCTAAATGACAGGCTGTAAAAGTGTTAAACTGTTTTAATCAACTGATATTCCAAGTTTATTTATAACCTCAGCTGGAGAAACCGGGCGGCCATTCTTTGTTGCCACCCCTGTGACCTCGGCTTTAACAATAAGCTTCCCGTCAGGAATCCTCAGGATTTCCTGTTCGAAAACAAGGCGTACATTTCCCTCTCTCCGGATATTAACAGAGACAATGAATGAATCCCTGCTCCTTAGAGGGTACTTATAATCAATCTCAACACGCGTCACGATAAGGTCTGTACCTTCATTATGTAAATCAGCAAAGCTTATACCCTTTGATACAAGGAATTCATGCCTTGCATGTTCAAGGTAGTGCTGGTAGTGAGCATTATTCACGATACCCTGGAGGTCGCATTCATAGTCCCTGACACGAAATTCCAGGGTATAATGATATTCTTTCTTCATTATGATTCTTTAAAGATTTCAGGAGTTAATATTACTTTCTTTCCTGCAGTAAATTTTATCTCTTTTGTAAGGTTCCCGTAGCGGATTTTTACAACACAGTTAAAGTCAGGAATTATTTCAGCACGGAGCAGTTTCCCTTTTTTCCATGACTGGTTAACAGTAAAACCTCCCCTTGCCCTCAGTCCATCCATTTCGCCGTCTTTCCATGCGTCGGGCAATGCGGGAAGAAGGTGGATCTCTCCCATATGGCTCTGCAGCAGCATTTCGGCGATTCCGGCAGTTCCGCCGAAATTACCGTCGATCTGGAATGGGGGATGGGCATCAAAAAGGTTAGGATAGGTTCCGCCTCCAGAGATCCTTATCGACGGATCGGGATTTACATAATTAAGATGGGACCTGAGCATTTTATATGCGTGATTCCCGTCAAGCAGCCTTGCCCACATGTTTATCTTCCATGCCTTGCTCCAGCCTGTCCCTTCGTCGCTTCTGAGCTCAAGGGTTCTTTTGACAGCTGCTGCCAGCTCCGGGGTGGTAAGCGGTGAAATCTGGTTGTCAGGATGGAAGCCTATCAGGTGCGACATATGCCTGTGCCTGGGCTCAACATCTTCCCAGTCGTGGTACCATTCCTGGAGGTTTCCCTTTTTGCCGACCTGGTAGGGATACAGCCTTGAAAGGGCAGCACTGACCCTTCCTGTGAAGACAGTATCATCACCAGCAATATCCTTAAGCAGCATGATCTTGTTAAACAGCCCCCTTATTAATGCAAGGTCCGAAGTTCCGCCATACATGGTTGCTCCTACGAATCCATCGCTAAGTATATACTTGTTTTCCGGTGAAGTTGAAGGGGCCGTGACCAGGTATTTATCAGGACTTTCAGTTAAATAGTCGAGGCAGAAAGTTGCAGCACCCTTCATTACAGGCCACGCATAATTTCTCAGCCATGAAGTGTCGCGGGTGAATGCAAAATGCTCATACAGATGCAGGCTGAGCCATGCCCCGGCCATTGACCAGTTAGCCCATACAGGGTCGCCGTTTCCAAAGTCGCCAACAGGGTTTGTCATTCCCCACAGGTCTGTATTGTGACTGCAGCACCAGCCTCCGCAGTTATAGAATGTCTTCGCTGTAATACTGCCGGTTGCCTGCAGTTTTCCTATGAAGTCGAGGAGCGGCAAATGGGTCTCGCTAAGGTTTGTGACCTCAGCAGGCCAGTAGTTCATTTCAGTGTTAATATTGTCAGTATAATTGCTGCTCCATGGCGGCCTGAGATGAGGGTTCCAGATACCCTGCAGGTTTGTTGGTATTCCGCCAGGCCTTGAAGCACTGATAAGCAGGTATCTCCCGAACTGGAAATACATGGTCTCAAGAGCGAAATCATCAGTTGAATCAGTATAATTCATGAGCCGCCTGTAGATTGGAAGATCAGGTGCTTTGGCATTGTTAACCGTGAACTTCACCTTGTCGAAAAGGTTGCTGAAATCCTTTATGTGTCTTTCTTTCAGATCTTCGTATGAGTACCGTGTGGCAGCAGAAATAAAGGATGAAGTCAGTGCTTTCTCATCAATACCCTCCTTGCCAGGATCCTTGTCGGGTCCGTTAAAACTTGTAGCCATTGCAACAAGAATGACAGCTTCTGATCCGCCCTCAACCTTAAGTTTATCGTCAGTTCTGACAAGCTTTCCATCAGTTGAAACTATTTTTGCATTCATCCTGAATCTCATTCCTCCCCCGGATGAATCATAGACTACTGCATCCGGAATATCGCCAAGGTAATTTGGTGCTGCGTGTACAGGTGCAATGCCGTCAAGCAAAAGGGAGCTGTCTGATGTATGAACAGAAAAACGGAGGAGACTTGAAGTATTGAGTTCAAAATTCAGGGACCCCTTTTTGCCGGAGCTTAGTTTTATAACGGCAACCCTGTCGGGGTTTGAAATAAATATTTCTCTTTTATAACTGGTGTTCCCGCACTTATAATCAACATTGGCAATGCCCCTGCTGATATCAAGACTTCTCTTATAGCCTGAGATATTCTGGGTATCACTGCTAACAATTCTTAAAAATCCGAGTGGGGCGAACGATTCAGAAAACTTACCCTGCATCGACCTGACAAGCTTGTCGGCTAGCCTGTAGTTTTCACTGAAAAGGGCTTTTCTTACCCCTGCAAGATTTTTCCAGGCATCCCTGTTCATATAAGGGTCAACTGGTTTACCGGTCCAGAGTGTGGATTCATTGAGAAGGATTTCCTCCGTACCTGTCCCGCCCCTGATCATCATTCCTGAAAATCCATTTCCGAGGGGAAATGATTCTTCAAAAGTTGTCGCCGGTTTGTCTGACCATATCTGGAGATTGTTCCTGTTTTCCTTGTGGCAACCGGCCAGCATTGCCGCGAAGGCAATAATAAGCACAAAATTCGTTGTCTTCATCCGGGAACTTGTATTCTTATTTTGGAAATACCCCGAAAAGCTTGTTTACTGCCCTGTGGAACTTATGAAAACTATTTGGTTTGTAATGCATCAGTATGCACTGTCCGGTAATAAGGTTCATGCCCGGAACATCGAGTTCCTTTATTGCTTCGGGGGTGTCGGATGACTGTTGTATCCAGACATTATGAATGCCTTTTTCACGTGCTTCGCGTGCAACCTGGGCACTCTGTTTTTTCGGTGTTATTATTATAAGTCCTGAAATATCTCCGGGCAGCGACTGAACGTTAGGGTATGCTTTAACACCAAGAATTTCGTCAGCTGCGGGATTTACAGGAATTACATTCAGTCCTTTATCCTTCAGCTCTTTGAAGGCCATATATCCAAATTTTTTGCTGTTTCTCGAGACCCCTGCGACAGCTATGGGTCCGGATGCCAGGAAAGATTCAATCTGATTAAGTGATGCCATGACAATTCATTTAAGTGGGTTAAGTATAAAAACATAAAAATAAGACATTTTGAAGAACGGACGTTTTTTTTTAGTTACTTAGTCAAAACCACCTTAAAATCAGCTTATGAAAAACGAACGGGACCACAAGGGATATCTCTTTTCAAAGAGCTATTCAAACTTTGTTTTTATCCTATTATTTCTCCTTTACATGTTCGATTATATCGACAGGGTGGTTGTGACGTCGATGAGATCTTCAATTGAAGCGGCATACGGGATAACCCACACCCAGAGCGCATTGCTGCTATCAGGTGTTTACTGGGCCATTGTGATACTTACACTCCCCGCATCGCTTCTTGTGGACCGCTGGAGCAGGTCCAAAACAATCGGGATAATGGCAATAACATGGAGCCTTGCAACAGCACTTTGCGCAATAACCGGAAACTACATCCAGCTGCTGATGGCCAGGTTGCTCATCGGGGTTGGTGAAGCAGGGTATGCTCCCGGTGGAACGGCTATGATTTCCGGACTTTATCCTATTGAGAAAAGATCGAGGATGATTGGCATATGGAATGCATCGATCCCCCTTGGAACAGCGATCGGGGTATTGCTTGGCGGAATGATAGCAACAAGGCTGGGATGGAAACACGCTTTCGGGCTTGTTGCCTTCCCTGGTTTCATTATTGCAGTTATGTTCCTCTTTGTAAAGGACTATAAGACTGTTGATCTTTCCTTTGTCGACAAGTCAAACAACAAGGTTAAGATGGAAAGGAAAGATATTATTAAAGAGTTCCGCTCAAAACCATCTATTCTTTATTCCTTCTTCGGGATCACAGCAGTTGTCTTTGTGACAAACTCAATTATATTCGGACTTCCCGCCTTCTTTGAATCAACAAGGGGGATGGACCAGGAGCATGCCGGCAGGATGGCCAGTTCCGTAATGGCCCTGGCGCTGGTAGGTGCGCCACTGGGTGGATACCTCACCGATCTCTGGCGCAAGAAAAGGGCTAATGCAAGGCTGCTTTTCCCTGCGCTGTCAACATCTGCTGCGGCTATTGCCCTCTTCATTGCACTATTCCTGCTGAAAGGGACAATTCAGTATATAATGCTACTTGTCTTTGGTGTACTTATAACGATGTTTATTGCTGGCGCTGCTGCCGTGACCCAGGATGTTGTTCACCCGGGCCTTAGGGCTATCTCGTATTCGGTTGCTGTTGTAATTCAGAACCTGCTTGGCGCATCAATGGGTCCGCTTGTAACAGGGAAACTCTTTGATCTTTATGGTATAAAAACAGCACTCTCAATTCTTCCGTTCATACTTTTGATTGGCGTACTGCTGTTCTGGCTGGGTTCAAAATTTTATGTCAGGGACTTCGAGGGTACTACGAAAGTAGAATTACAGGCAGCATAGTATAATCCTGAAAAAGATATAGTTAATCATGACTACACTTGATAGTATTGAAGATCTCAGGAAACGCCAGGCAGCTTTCTTCGATACGGGAAAAACAAGGGACCTTTCATTCAGGAAGGATGCACTTATAAGGCTGAGAAGCGCAGTACGAAAACATGAAAAGGATATTTACCTGGCACTGAAAAGCGACCTTAACAAGTCCTCCTTTGAAGCTTACGGCACCGAAACAGGCATAGTTCTCCACGAGCTTAGCACAATGATTCATAACCTCCGGAGGTGGGCCGCCGGAAAGATAGTTACAACCCCGCTCTTTGCCTTTCCGTCAATAAGCAGGGTCGTGCCTGAGCCTTTCGGAAGAGTCCTAATAATTTCACCATGGAACTACCCGTTCCAGCTTCCCCTTGTCCCCCTTACAGGAGCAATAGCTGCAGGTAATGTCGCAATAATAAGGCAGTCGGCATCTTCCCCGGCAATTAATGTAATTATCAGGAAGATTATCGGTGAATGCTTCAGTGATGAACATGTTGCTGTTGTTGACTGCCCGAGAGAGGTGGCAAATGAGATGGTTAACCTTAAATGGGATTTGATTTTCTTCACAGGCAGTACCGATGTTGGGAGAATGATATACACTGCAGCTGCAAAAAACCTGACGCCCGTAATCCTTGAATTAGGAGGGAAAAGCCCTGTGATAATCGACAGGACGGCCTCTCTCAGGGTCGCTGCAAAAAGGATCTTATGGGGAAAAACAATTAATGCGGGTCAGACCTGTATTGCTCCCGATTACCTGTTTGTACATAAAGAGGTAAAGGAAAAATTTCTATCTGTTCTGAAAGAAGAAATTCATTCAATGTATGGAGACGATCCTCTCTCAAACGACTGGTTTGGAAGGATAATTTCTGAGAAAGCATTCAGGAGAATTTTAAGCTATACAGAGGGAGCCAGGATCATTGCAGGCGGTCAGCACGACCTGTCGAGGTTGCTTATAGGACCAACCGTGATAGAGGCAACCGAAAGCGACAAATGTATGCAGGAGGAGATCTTCGGGCCTGTCTTGCCGGTAATGGAGTATGATGATCTTGATAAAGTAATAAGTTTCATAAATTCAAGGGAAAAGCCCCTTGCCCTCTATGTGTTTACAACAGACAGGACTGTTAAGAAAAAAGTACTGAGGTTCACCTCCTCGGGGGCCTGTCTCGTCAATGATGTTGTTATGCATATTGCAAATAAGCACCTCCCCTTCGGCGGGGTCGGATCAAGCGGGCTGGGGCGCTACCACGGGAAAGAAAGCTTCAGGGCTTTCTCAAACCTCAAGGCATCTATGCATACGTCGTCATGGATCGATGTGCCGATTAAATATCCCCCTTACGGCAGGAAGGAGAGGATTATGAAACTTTTCCTGCGCTAGGGATCAGCTGTTACGGGAAGTTGTATAATTGATAAACTCGCGCAAAGACTCCCGCACCTCCGATTCAGGATAAGAATCAATGATAGCCAGCGCTTTATCGCGATACTGGTTCATTTTCAGTTCAGCATACTGCATTCCGCCCTGGTCGGCTACAAATTTTATAACCTGCTGAATCTCTTCCTTTGATTTCTTCTTGCTTTTAACAATCTGAAGAACCCTTTTTCTTTCAGTGTATTGAGCTTTTTCAAGGGCGTGTATCAGTGGCAGGGTGATCTTTCTTTCCTTTATGTCGTTGCCTGCAGCCTTTCCTGTAAGGCCATTGCCCTCATAGTCGAGAAGGTCGTCACGGATCTGGAAAGCGATCCCGATATTTTCCCCGAGATCTTTCATTGTCTGGATCACTTCCTGGTCGCCGGTGACAGAGACTGCACCACATGCAGTGCAGGCAGCAAGCAGGGCGGCTGTTTTGGAGCTTATGATCCTGAAATAATCTGCTTCGAGTATGTTTTGTTTCCTTGCTTTCTGGAGCTGAAGAAGTTCACCCTGGCTCATCGATTTAACTGCTTCGGAAACTATCTCAAGCATGTCGAACCTGTTCTTTTCAACACTTATAAGAAGTCCCTGCGAAAGCATATAATCACCGACAAGTACGGCGATTTTAGAATTCCAGAGAGCGTTTATTGAAAGTGCACCCCGTCTTTCACTTGCATCATCAACAACATCATCATGCACGAGAGAAGCCGTATGAAGAAGCTCTATCATTGTGGCCGCAACATAAGTTGCTTCGTTTACCTTCCCGTTGAGCGCTGCAGAAAGGAACACAAGCAACGGCCTCATCTGTTTGCCTTTACGGCGAAAAATATAATTCAGTATTATCTTCAGGAGAGGAACCTCGCTTTTTAAAGTCCTGGTGAAGTAGGCTTCAAATTCAGCCATCTCCGTTTCAACCGGTTTTCTGATCTTGGCGAGTCCTGACATTAATAAATTATTTTGACCAAATATAGTAAAATCAATCTTATGCCGCGATTTTATATGTCATGTGCCGCCGGGGATTATGTTCTGATTATTGCTCACACATGAACATATTTATATATATTTGCCGCATATATATGAAAATGCCGTGGTTACACCAATTGAACTGACTCCTGAGAACCTTGACAAAGCAGCGGGCATGCTTAAGGCAATAGCCCATCCGGTAAGGATCTCAATTATAGGAGCCCTTGAAGACGGTCAGCGACTGACAGTTTCGGAGATACATAAAAAACTGGGACTTGAACAGGCAACTACGTCCCATCACCTGGGAATCCTGCGTGATAAAGGTGTTTTAACCTCAAAGAGGGAAGGGAAAAACATATATTATTTCCTGAAGCACGATACCCTTAAGGTACTGCTTAACTGTGTGAGGGGTTGTTGCTCGGCGTAGAAGTCTCTTCCGCAGGCAGCTCCCTGAACATCCTTCTCTGGAAAATAAGAATCGAAAGAACGCCGCAGGTTATTGCTGTGTCAGACAGATTGAAGACCGGCCTGAAAAAAACCAGTGATTCTCCCGGCCTGAATGGAGACCAGTCGGGCCAGGTTGTGTTTATTACAGGGAAATAAAGCATATCCACAACCTTACCATGAAGGAAGGGTGCATAACCACCGCCATTTGGAAATAATACTGCAACATGGTCGTAGGTGCTGTGGCTGAATATCATACCATAGAACGCACTGTCAATTATATTCCCGATTGCCCCTGCCATTATCGCACTGGTTGCAAGTATAAGCCCCGTGTTCGCCTTTTTCTTTATCAGCCCGTTAAGGTACCAGCCGATTGCCCCGATCGCAATAAGCCTGAATACGCTCAGTATTAGTTTCCCGGGTTTACCGCCCATTTCCATTCCGAAAGCCATGCCGTTGTTCTCAATGAAATGAAGCATCCCGTACTTTCCGAGAAAATGAAATTCCTGTCCTATCACGTAATGGGTTTTTATCCAGATCTTCAGAAGCTGATCAAGAAATAAAATCAGGATAATGAAAAAAAGCGCCTTTTTGCCCAGTGATAATTTCATATTGACAATTTAAGTGGCGCAAAATTGAGAAAAAGAATTCATAAAAGAAAGTATTACCTTTAAACTGAACATAATCTGATCTTCCATGACTCCGAAAGAAATTACACTTGCTTCATTAAATCATAAGAATCCGGGAAAAATTCCGGTCGACTGCGGAACAACAGGCGTCACCGGTATTCATGTAAAAGCTGTTGCTGCCCTCAGGAAACACTGGGGACTCGAAGAGAAACCTGTTAAGGTGATTGAGCCATACCAGATGCTTGGCGAGGTGGAAGACGATCTTGCAGAACTTATGGGCTGTACGGTAACCGGTCTATTCTCAAGGGGAAACATGTTTGGGATAAGACAGGACCGCGGATGGAAAGAAACGCGAACACTGTGGGGACAAACAGTTCTGCTGCCAGTTGATTTCAATACAACAGTTGATGAGGACGGAGGATTACTTATCTATCCCGAAGGAGACACATCGGTTCCACCATGTGCAAAGATGCCTGCCGAGGGCTTTTTCTTTGACGCACTGAGAAGACAGGATCCCATTGATGATACACTACTTAAGGTTTCGGACAACCTGGAGGAGTTTGGCCCGATATCAGATGAAGACCTGGCCTGGTGGAAGGAACAATTCGCAAAAGTGCGTGGCACTGACAAGGCAGTTATTGCTTCACTTGGGGGTACGGCACTTGGTGACATTGCACTCGTGCCCGGGCTGAACCTTAAACATCCGAAAGGAATACGCGATGTAGCTGAATGGTATATGTCAACAGTTATGCGCAGTGATTATGTAAGGGAGATCTTCGACAAACAGACAGATATCGCAATATTAAACCTTTCAAGAATATTCGAGGCCGGCGGAGATGTTATAGACGTGGTATTTACATGCGGAACAGATTTCGGGACACAAAATTCAACCTTCTGCAGCCCTGATACTTTCGAGGATCTGTGGGCCCCATACTACAGGAAAGTAAATGACTGGATCCATGGCAATACAAACTGGAAAACCTTCAAGCACTCCTGCGGTGCAGTGGAGACATTTATATCCAGGTTTATCACAAGTGGCTTTGATATCCTGAATCCGGTCCAGATTAACGCAACCGGCATGGACCCTGTCGTTCTTAAGCAGAAGTACGGGAATGACATTGTATTCTGGGGCGGAGGCGTTGACACACAAAAGGTTCTGGCTTTCGGAACCCCGGGTGATGTCCGCGACCAGGTAATGAGGAACTGCGAAATTTTCGGAAAGGACGGAGGATTTGTATTCAATACTGTTCACAATATACAGGCCAATGTTCCGGTTGGCAATATCGCAGCAATCTATGATACGCTGAGGGAGCTTAACAAATAAGAAAGGTAAATAAAAACCCCTTTGTGCGACTTCGTGTTAACCTTAGTGCTCTTTGTGGTTAAATTTAAAAAGTCTTACCACTAAGGTCACAAAGTGCACACAAAGAACACAAAGGAGTTTTTAATCACCTACGGGATTAACCAAGACTCTCTTCGTTGTTCCTGAATATGTTCATCCTTGAGGCAAGTCCCATAACCACAGCCAGCAACACAAACAGACCTATGTTCCCTGCGAGGTAGGCATAGTCGTTAAGCGTGAGCAGAACGTATATGAATGTGTAAAGCATTACAAGCATACCAAACACGATCAATGCCATTTTCCTGTTGCTGAACAGCGCCGCTGTAAAAGATGAGATAAGGACAATTGTAGCCGATGACGACAGCAGGTATGCGATACCGAAACCTGTTTGTTCGCTCAGTGCATTAAGCATTGAGAAGAACAGCAGGAGGGCCAGGGAAACAAGGAAATAATGGAAGATATGTATAGGCTCTTTTCTTGTAATTTCAAGGAAGATGAGTACAAGGAAGGTAAGAGCTATGAAGAGCAGCCCGTACCTTGCACTTCTCCATGATTTCTGATAATGATCAACCGTAAGGAAAAGGTCAACGCCGAAAGAACTCTCCCTTAAATTGAAATCACCGCCGGTCCAGCTCTGCGGGAAATTCCTGTTAAGATGGGTAACTGCCCATTCTGCCGAGAATCCATTATCGTTGATCTTCCTTGACGCAGGCAGGAAGCTGCCGCTGAAACTGGGTGCGTTCCATGCTGACGCAAGACTGACCTTTGTGGATTTGCCTGCAGGGCAGAAATAAATGCCTTCAGAGCCTGAGAGATTTAGATCGATGCTGTATGCCACCAATCTTTTACCTGATGAGACCGGGTATGGAAAGGTAATTCCGGATTTGTAAAGATCCTTGTCGCGCACACCCGGTTCAGCATCGATAGTGGATGAGTCGATTGTCATCTTGACAGCACCTTTTAGCCCCCTGTTGTCGGAGATTCCCATTGTGAAATAGGCCTCATTCAGCAGGACCCTGAAATTCGCAAGTTCAGTTTCGGAGGGTATTGAAAACCCCCCGCTTAGTTTAAGGAGTGAAGTGTATACAACCGACTGGTAGATACCCCTGTAACGTTTTTCCGGAGCCAGTGTTCCTGTTATATTCAGGGATTCCGGCATTACGTGCCAGATGAGGGTTTCGGGTTTCTCATCTTTTTGTTTTGGGATTGTGACCACCGGGATGTTGAGCACAGGACCTGAGACATACTGTGGATCAGCCCACTGGCTTCCTATCTCTTTCTTTACCTTTTCTGCGTTATTCTGCCTTTCGCGAATAGTTTCCTTGATAAGCTCAAGGGGTATAAGCAGAACAAGACCAAGAAACGCAAGTAATCCGAGTTTCAGCGTTAACGACTGATACCATTTACCCTGATTTGTAATTTCAATTTTCATATAAGATATTTTAATTGTTAAAGTGCTTTGAAATTCAAAGTATCTGTATAAAAAAAATTATTTTCCCTTGATAAGTTCCTCGAGGTTTCTAAGGTGATCGCGGAAAGCCTGTCTCCCTTCCTCGGTTATAGAATAGCTTGTGTTTGGCTTGCGCCCTATGAACTGTTTGTTAACCCTTATCATATTTTTTTCTTCCAGGGCTTTAAGATGACTGGCCAGGTTTCCGTCGGTTACATCAAGTGCCTCCTTAAGACTGTTAAAGTCATAATGTTCGTTTACAATCAGGACCGACATTATGCCCAGCCTTATCCTGCTGTCGAAGATTTTATTGAGCCCGGCGATCAACTCCTTCATGATTCGTATTTTCTGTACATGAACAGTCCGTAACCGATATGAAGCAATCCGAATCCGAAGACCCAGAACAGGATGCCTGCCGATGGAAAAACAGCAGATGCAAGGCCGGTAATTATTTCAAGAATACCCAGGTAAAAGATCTCACTGTATGTGAACTTACCTGCATTTATGAGGGCAAGTCCGTAGAATATGAGCATCCCGGGAACAAGGAGCTGAATATGATTCTGCAGGAGAAGTATTATTATGAAAATCCCGCCTGTGACAAGGGGAATAGAAAGGTTTACGAGAAGCCTTCTTGAAACCGGCGTCCAGAGACTTTTCCCTGCTTTCCTTGCCTTGCGGGCAGAAAACCATATTGCAGTGATGACAGAAAAGACAAGCACCAGGATCGCATCGGTGATAAGGCCTAATCGCAGTGCCGGGGTACCTGTTCCTGTAAGGTTTCTGAAATACTCGTCGTATTTTACAGATCCGTTATGGAGGATGAGGACCCATGCAACGGCAGCACCTATTATGGCAAAGGAGCCCATAAAAACACCAGAAAGACCGCTTATGGAAAGGAACCTTGATGATTCTTCCATGATCTTCCTGATGGTTTTCAGTTCATCTGCAGAGGAGAAATTGTTTTCCATATAAAGAACTTTGAGATACAAAGTAAAATGAAATAAAATTACTGTGCAAATATTTTTTTATTTATCGAAGGAGTGGGTGCTATACCGCCCCTTAAGGACCGGGAGAATGGGTATGTTTTACAAATTGTATAGCTTTGAGGAGCAAAAAACTAAAACAGGCAGAAATGGAACGAGTAGCAATAGTATTCGGATCAACCGGTCTTGTGGGAAATCTCCTTGTTGAAGAACTTGTGAGATCCGGGAAATATTCCTCTGTAAAAACTTTTGTGCGCCAGCCAACCGGTGTAAGTGAATCAATGGTTGAAGAAATTGTGGCAGATCTTTCCGACCCTGCAAATTATTCGTCGGGGATAAAAGGAGACGATCTGTTTATCTGTATAGGAACCACAATACGCAAAGCCGGTTCGGTTTCAAATATGGAAAAGATAGACCGCGACCTGCCAATTGAAATTGCCAGGGCAGCCTCAGCAAGCAATGTAAAGCGTGTTGCAGTTGTTTCATCAATCGGTGCTTCGGCAAGCTCATCAAATTACTACCTGAGGATAAAAGGGGAGATGGAGCAGGGAATTCTGTCACTTCCCTTTGACAGGACAGTTATCGTCCGTCCGTCAATGCTCCTGGGTGACAGGAAGGAAAGAAGGGCTGGGGAGTTTGTAGGGAAAGTTGTAATGAAGGCAGTGGGACCTGTGATGTTCGGCAAACTGGCAAGGTTCAGGGCGATTCATGGCGGTGATGTGGCAAAGGCAATGATAAGTCTTCTTGCCGACGGCAGCGGAAGCAGGATAGTTGAATCGGACGAATTAAAAAAGATAGCTGCACTTTAACCGGCAATAAAAAAGAGGGCTTATCATCGACCCTCTTTTTATATTTTCGTTTGTTGCCTGGCTACCTGGCCGGGCATGCAACATCGTTAAAATTAGCGTCCCAGCAATACCAGTTGCTGTCGAGAAAGTAGTCAGGAGCTTTAACACGGCCATTGAAAGCGCTTGTGCTCCATTCAATGTTAACTGTAGTGAATTTCAGTTTTGTAGATTCCCAGAAATACACAGTGTAGTATGCGTTGAGAGTGCTGGAGGTCAGCCCATATTCAATATAACTGGTTTTGAAGCTCTCGCCGTCCTTTACGTATGTATACTTAACCATCCCGACGTTTGTGCCATCTTTTGTCCAGTCAATCTGGAGCATCGGGTTCTGGTTTTCATGACTTTCGTTAATTGTCCATGTACCACTCTTGCCGTCAAGGGCGGTGGTCCCTTCATACCACAGGAATTCTGTGTAGCTCCCGGCACCTTCTTTCGCAATATACATTTCCCATTTTACCCCGGTGGATATTATCTGGCCTGTAAGCCGGGCCTTGTATGTTGCTGCAAGTGCCGTGACAGAATATGACCATTGCCAGGTTTTATTATCAAGGTAGGTCGGCGACACCTGCATGGCCTTAGCGAAAGATGCAACAGGCACTGCAATTTTTGTAACAAGTATTGTATTCCAGATACTTGCAACAGTGGCAGCAACAGTCCAGTTTGTATTCTCAACAGCTTTAGGATCATTAATTACAAAAGCTGATTTTGTTGTAGATACAAAGTTGCTGAAGTCGATAGTCATCGATTCGGCTGGTGGTAATGCGGGGGGATCACCTACTTTCTTGCAGCCCTGGAACATGATGCAAAATGCCAGGACAAGTGCAGATATAATAAAGTATTTCTTCATGGCAGGTTGTATTGAATAATGTTTAGATAACGATTATTAGCGGTATATATTGTAAACAAATTTAAGATACCGGGAGTTAATGAACAAAAAAATTTGACGAATACCTGGCTAATCAGTCACGTGGTCAGGCATGTATCCTCAAGTGAAGTTCGATCCTATTTAAGTACCGCATCCAGTATAAAGAGTATCATTATTGCAAGACTGAAGCTGTTTATAAGCATAAAAGCCATTTTGACAGATACAGTTTTTTCTTTGCTGAAGAGGAGAGAATAGAACATTAAGATGAAAAATATATTTAACCCGATAAGGATATAATTAAATATCCCTGTAAGCGCCACCCCGGCTGCTGATAATATTATTAGCGACAGGGTTGTCATGAGCGCCCACCCGAATACAAGCAACCTGATTACATACTCCGGAAATGATGAAGAGAAGGTCCTGAAGCCAGCCCTCAGGTAATCCTCCCTGTTCCTTATAAGGATTAACCAGAAATGAGGTACCTGCCAGAGGAACATGAACGAGGAGAATAAAATAATCTCTTTTCCGGGCATTTCCGCCCCGGATGAGGCAAAACCTATCATAGGGGGCAAAGCTCCAACCAGGGCCCCGGGAATGATCGAAAACAGGGTTATTCTCTTGAGCCTTGTGTAAACTATGTTGTAAATAAAAACGGAAAGTAGTCCAAGTATGAATGGAATAACACCGCAAATGCCCAGCAATAAAGAGCCTGAGATAATGAGTATTATTGAAACCGCCAGGGCCGTCTCCGGTCTTATACGCCCGGCCGGGACCGGCCTGTTTTTTGTCCGTTCCATCCTGGCGTCAATATCCTTCTCTGTATACTGATTTAAAGCTGCGGCTCCGCAGGTAAGGATGAATATTCCTGTTACGAGAAAAAAGAATGATCCTGTTGAGTACCTCCCTGAGACAAAATAGCCTGTTACAGCAGAAAATGTTACTGCAAGGGAAAGCCTGTATTTTATCAGATCAGGAAAAAGGGCTGCCTTTTTCATCCTACTTCTCAGTTGTGCCCAGTGTTTTAAGGTAATCTGTAATTGTTACAAGATCCTGCTCGCTGACAATACCCTTATAGGTTTTCATTAGCGACCTTCCATAACCAAGAGCCATTTCTGCGTCCGGTTCATAAATCGCACGCCTGATAAAGGCAGTATCAGCAAGGATTTTCTTCAGTCCTCCGGGTGTAACCTCATCCCTCATCGAGCCGTACAGTCCCTTGAAAGATGGTCCCACAAGCTTTGATCCGTCAAGTGAATGACATGCAAGACAGCCTGTATTACGCACAAGCACGAGACCCGGATGATCAGGCTTTATTTCAGTCTTCTTAAGTTCCTCAAACCACTTGTCAAAGTCAGGCTGTTCCTTTATAATTGCTTTAGAAAGCATTGCTGAATGAAGCAGTCCGCAATATTCACTGCAGAATATCTGGAAGCTTCCGACATATGTGGGTGTGAACCAGAGATAGTCGTTGTAGCTGGGGATCATATCCTCTTTCACCCGGAAAGCAGGTATTGAAAGGCTGTGATTCACGTCCTCCGACTTAAGATTAATCCTTACAGGTTTATTTACCGGCAGCACGAGCTGTTTTGATTTCATCCCGTTCCCGTAATCAAATTCGAACTCCCATTTCCTTCCTATTGCTGTCACTGTCATTGCATCTTTAGGAGGATTACGCATAGGGGCGAATCCAACCCAGCCGAAATAGAACATTAAAAGGACAAGTATCAGTGGGATGCCTGTCCATATGGCTTCGAGCTTGTTACTTCCCGAAAACTGCCTGGCCGGCTTACCTTTCTTCCTGTTGAAATGGATAACGCTGTAGATCATGAAGACGGTAATTCCTATAATGAAAATAAAAGCAATGGAGAAGATAAAGATGAAAGCTTTATCGACCCCTGCTGCCAGATTTGATGCGCCTGAAAACATATTGTTTCTATTACGGTTTTAACGGTATAAATAATCGATGAATGTAATAATGATTACAAGGGCAAAAATCAGGAATACCCCTGCAATCATCAGTTTCAGAAACAGGCTTTCAAACTTCATGTGCATGTACTGGGTAATAACAACCGTAACCTTGACGCTTGCAATGAGAAGGGCTACTGCAACGGCAAAGGCCCCAAGGTGATAGGATGTCACGGCTACGGAAAGAGTTGTGAGTGCCAGTAATATCACAAGCACTACTGCAAGTGACATGAAGCTTGAAATATGATGTTTTTCGTTAGTCATTTTACTGCTGTTTTAGGTTATCAGGTATAGCAAAGGGAAAAGGAAGATCCAGATGAGGTCCACAAGGTGCCAGTAAAGGGCGCTGTTCTCAAGCATAAGGTAATGGGCAGCATTTACTGTTCCCTTCCTGATCTTAACCATGTTGATTGAAAGAAGTACCATCCCGACGAATACGTGAAGTGCATGAAGCCCGGTCATCATGTAATACAGTCCGAAAAACAGCAGTTCCCCGCGGGGAAGGTTTTTCAGAACAGGAGATCCCGGGAAAATGTGAAAATGGAATTTATGTGTCCATTCAAAATACTTGTTCACCATGAAGAGAAGGGCAAAAACAAGCGTGATCAGCACAAGGAGGAGCGCCAGGTTGGGCTTATTCTTCTGTATTGCAGTCAGTGCCATGGCGACCGTCATACTGCTTGTAAGCAGGAAAACAGTGTTAAGTGTGCCAATGAAAGTATTCAGCTCTTCTGCTGCACTGTGAAAATCGGCTGAATACTGGGCCCTGAATACGGCATAAACGAGAAAAAGTCCCCCGAACAGAAAGAGCTCTGTCAACAGGAAGATCCACATTCCAAGCTTGCCTGTCTCCAGGTCAATATGCCCGTGTTCTGCGTGATGTTCTGTCATTTTGCTTCAGTAATTACTCGTTGGTTCCTGTTCCGAACAGGTAAGGTTTGTTTTTTATCTCGGGTATTTCATCAAAATTCTCGTGGGTCGGTGGAGATGGAATCTGCCATTCAAGGGTTACTCCTTTCCACGGGTTGGCAGGGGCAATCTCTCCTTTGCGTGCTGCCCTCATAAGGTTGACTACCATCATCACGAGGCCTGTGATAAGGATAAAGCCGCCTACAGTCGATATTATCTGTGCAGGCTGGAACTGCGGAAGGTAATCGAAGTACCTCCTTGGCATACCCTGGATTCCTATAATGAACTGAGGGAAGTACAGCAGGTTAAACCCTGTAAATGTTATGCCCCAGGCTATATTGGCAACCCTGTTGTTATACATCCTCCCGAACATTTTCGGGAACCAGTAATGAATCCCGGCAAAAGTGGCAAATCCCATTCCGCCGAAAATTATGTAATGGAAATGTGCAACCACGAATGCGGTGGCATGAACCTGGATATTTGTTGCAAGTGAACCAAGTGTAAGCCCTGTAAAACCGCCGATCATGAAAAGGAAGATAAATGATATTGCATAGAGAAGCGGTGGCTTCAGGTCAATGGAACCGCCATACATAGTTGAGATCCAGTTAAAGACCTTTATCGCACTCGGAACTGCAACGATAAACGTCAGGAAGGAAAAGACCCACCTCGATGCGTAGCTTGTACCAGATGTAAACATATGATGACCCCAGACAAAGTAGCCTACAAAAGCGATTGCCAGGCTCGACATTGCTATTGCACCGTAACCGAATACGGGTTTCTGGCTGAAGGTCGGGAAGATCTCTGTAACGATACCCATGGCCGGGAGTATCATGATGTATACTGCCGGGTGCGAGTATATCCAGAAAAGGTGCTGGAAAAGTACAGGGTCGCCACCAAGAGCCGGGTCAAAAAATCCTATGTGAAGGACCCTTTCTGCAATTACCATAAGCAGGGTTATCCCGACGATAGGAGTTGCAAGAACCTGGATCCAGGCTGTTGCGTAAAGTGACCATGGAAACAGCGGCATCCTGAACCATCCCATTCCCGGCGCCCTCATCCTGTGTATTGTAACAATGAAATTAAGACCTGTAAGTATCGAGGAGAATCCCAGTATGAAAGCGGCTACAAGGGCAAAGATGACGTTTGTGTTCGACTGTGCGCTGTATGGAACATAGAAGGTCCAGCCGGTGTCGGGAGGCCCGTTGCCAGCAAACTGTGAGAGCACTCCAAGTATTGCCCCAAGGATGAAAAGATAAAAGGAGAAAAGATTCAGCTTGGGAAATGCAACATCCCTGGCCCCTATCATTATGGGCAGGAAGAAGTTGCCGAACACCGCAGGGAGTGCCGGGATAACTATTATGAAGATCATTATTACCCCGTGTATCGTGAACAAACCGTTATAGGTCTGTGGTCCCATTATTGTTTGTCCCGGGGCTATAAGCTCGATCCTCATTAGCAGCCCCAGGATCGCTGCAATAAAGAAGAATACAACAATAGCATAAAGATAAAGCAGCCCGATCCTCTTATGATCCGTCGTCAGAAGCCACCCCATCAGCCCTTTGTGCTTCCCCTCATGCTTCAGGTAGCTTACATAAGCTGTATTTCCTGTTTCATTCATATATCGGTTATTTTTTTGTTTTCATTCTTCCTTTCAGGAATAGTATACCAAGAATCACAAAGGCAAGAAACAATATCAGGATGCCTGCAACCCTGGTCACCTGCAGGGAATAACTCTTGCTGGCAGGATCATATGCAAAACATAGTTCCATAACCTTGTTTATCGTAGGCCTTGAAAGACCTTTCTGTGATTCAAACAGTGCCATCTTTACATCAAACGGCAGGTAAGTCACCCCGTATAGATATCTTGTAATCTTACCGTGAGGGCTCAGTATCATTATTGCGGAAGGATGTGCAAAGCCCATTCCCTGGACAATGTAGCGATAGCCTACTGCACCTGTTATTGCCGTGATGTTTTCCTGTGTTCCTGTAAGGTAATGCCAGTCTTTCCTCTGGTCCTCCGCCACCTTCTGAACATAATTGGCTTTTACCTCCTTCGCACGGTCAGGAGTATCGGCAGGGTTGAAGCTGATCATTATTATCTGGTAATCTTTTCCAAGGGTAAGATCGAGGTGGCTGACAGCTTCAGCAACGCCGTTCTGCAGTGCAGGGCAGATGCCGGGGCAGTCGTAGTAAACGAAACAGAGTATTGTCGGCTTGTTAATAAGCTGACGGAGGGTAACACTCACATTATTCTCATCGTTGAATGGCAGGTCGAGCGGAATCGTATCTCCGAGTCTTTCAACTATTCCAACTTCAACCTGACTGCCCGGGTCAACCTGGCTTTTGAAGGTCTGTCCGTGCAGTAATACTGTGAAAAATAATAAGATAAGAAAGGGGCTTGTTTTTTTCATGACAATTTTTTTAACCGGTTCTAGTTCGCTTCCGAATAGATTCCTGCAATCATAAGTGAACCGCCCATCAGCGAAATATCCTTAAGCAGTGCAATAAGTGACACGGTTGTGTCAACTCCTTTCACAAGGTGCGGCACATGTATAGTAAGAATAAATATGAAAAGCATCCCGGCCAGGAGCAGGGTTGACAGCTTCACATATTTTTTTGTAATGATGCTTATTCCTGCAGCTATCATCAGTATGCCTGTAAGTATTATTGTATAAGCACCAAGCGGGATGAATGAGGTAAGCATTCCCACGTAGTAATCTTTCATAATGAAATGGTTGATCCCGAAGATCACAAATGGGAGGGCAAACAATATTCGCCCGGCAGTTGTCAGGTTTTTCATATTCAGTCTATTAGTTTTTTTCTTGTTCTTCTGCAGGAACAGACGACAGGTGCTCCCCTATAATAAAAATATCGCGCAGCTTGAGCAGTATCAGGAAGATAAATCCCCATACTCCAAGCACTCCAAGCGTATAAGTAAGAAGTATCCATATGGGCGCTTTTCTGACAACGTTCCACATGGCCCTGGGTTTCGTCAATGAAACCGGTTCAACAGGCACCCCGGCCTTGAGTATTGTATCCTTGGTCGCTGTTCCGAATGCATCTTCATCTACAAAGCCGGCGGACAGCCTGAGGTTTCCTGCAGTATCTCCCGGCAGACCTTTATTAACTTTGAATATTGCAATACCGTCTTTACCTGTTTCCTTTTCCTCGTCGATCATCATCTTGCCGAAAGTACGGTTTACAAACAACCTTACAGCCGCCCCTGTAACCGGGACTGTTGATTTTTCTGTCACTGCTGTTGCCTTAAGGCTGACCTCGTCATTCCCCGGTCCCAGGAGGAGAGAAATAACGATTTCAGCGCCAGGGTATGCCGAAGAACGGATTATTGGAGCGATTGCCTGTACATAATCTTTTTTAAAGGTTCTCAGGAATGAAACTACGTTCCATATCTCATTGGCTGAAAGGGAGTTTTTGAATGAGGGCATCGGGCCTCTCCCGGTAATTATCTTGTAATATAATTCCCCGTCAGTGTTTTTCTGTAATTTTTCCGTTACCGGATCCGGAGGCTGGGGATTCAGGTTTGCCTGGAAATTGCCCATTCCCGGAGTTCCATGGCAGGATTTACAGTTGATGTTATAGAGCTGTTCACCTGCTTTCCTGGAATCATCTGTGAACTTGAAGGTGCTGAGTTTGGCTTTTTTATCTGCAGGCACAGTCCAGTCCTGTCCGAATGCCGGGATAATCAGCAGCGACAGGAAAACTATTGATATGAATGATTTCATCCTTTATGATTTACTCTGTTCAACCTCTTTTAATTCTTCCTTGTGGTGCTCTTCTGCCATTTCCCAGATTGGAACAACAGGGAAAAGCTTTGACAGGATGGATATTATTATCAAAACCAGTACAAAGGTACCAAGGGTAATTGCCGTTTCTGTGATGGTTGGCTTGTATACTACCCATTCAGCAGGTACATTCTGCACAGGCAGGTAAGGATGACTCTGCGGTGGCACAACAATAAGGAATCTTTTGAGCCACGATGCCGCGAATACAAAAGTGGCGATTATCACCATCGGGAGCGGCTTTCTCATTTTCTTCACAAGAAGAATAATCCCAGGGATAAGCACACCGAGCAACTGAAGACTCCAGAACATCAATGCCTCCTTGCCTGCGAAAAGCTCATGAAGGTGGATTGCATCAAACTTCTTCATCTTGTAAGCAGGAACAAGGTATTCGTTCAGGTTGAAATATACATAGAGGGCGGAAACCAGGATCAGCACCTTGCCAAGCTTATCGAATTGCTCATCCGTTATATATTTCTCAAGCCTGTAGGATTTCCTGAAGAAAAACATTGCAAGGATTAGTGCCGAAGTGCCCGACACGAAAGCACCGGAGATAAAGTAGGGACCAAATATTGTCGAATCCCAGCTGGCTCTTGGCGTTACCGCGAAAAGCCATGAAGTTACTGTATGAATTGCAAAGGCTGTAGGTATCACAAGTATAAGCAGGATCCTTACTCCTTTATGGAGAATTTTATATTGTTCCTCGTGGTGCATCCACTTAAAAGATAGCAGTTCATATGCCTTTACAAGTAATGCCGGTCTGCCCTGCATCCTTGTTTTGGCTATTTCAAGGTCGGGTATCATTGGGAGGAACCAGAGGAGGAGGCTAAGAACAAAATAGGTTGTCACAACCGTAACGTCCCATAAAATAGGCGACTGAACCCGGCCGTACATGAATACATATGGCAGCCTTTCGGGGCGTCCCATATCTGATATAATAACAAGACCTGCCACAGCAGCAAAGCCTATTGCAATTATCTCGGCGATCCTTGCAATCGGTTTTATCCATTTCGCTCCTGCGAGTCCGAATACCGAACTGATAAGCATTCCCACAAGACTTGTGGCAACAAAAAATACAAAGTGGGCTATGTACATGCCCCAGCTTGTGACGTCGCGCAAACCGGTCACTATAAGTCCTTTCTGCAACTGCTGATAATATGCAAAAAGGCATAGTGCAAGAACAAGGGCAAGGAAAGTCATCCAGATAAGGAAACCTTTATTGAACCGGACCGGGCGGAGTATATCCGCAGCCACGGAATCAATATGTTCCTTGTTCTTTTCGTTTTTCTGAAAGGGTATGCTCATAATCCAGGGGGTTTATACTGAATGATCAATCTTTTTAAGGTCTTCTTCATCAACGTCGAAAAGCCGGTTTTTGGCAGGGAGATAATAAACCCTTGGTTTTGTTCCCAGCTCAGGCATCAGGCGGTATCCTCCGTTTTTCTTAAGCAGATCCCTGAAGCTTACAGTTTCTTTCGTGGTTCCGTTTGTAACTGCATCTTCATTCTCATCACCAAACCAGTAAACGCCGTTCGGGCATGCGGATACGCAGTAAGGCAGAAGTCCTTCCCTCAGGCGGTCGGAACTGAAAAGGCATTTTGATATAGTTCCCCTTTTCTGCGGAACATTGAGTTCAACGTTATAAGTGAGGCCTGCATCAGCAAGGGCATCTTTTGGCTCCTGCCAGTGGAACATCCTTGCCGAATACGGGCATGCAGCCATACAGAACCTGCACCCTATGCAGCGCTGGTTATCTATAAGCACCGGTCCGTCCTGGCGTTTGAAAGTAGCGTCCACCGGGCAGACAGAAACACAAGGCGGGTTATCGCAATGCTGGCATGGCTTAGGCATATAGTAAGCCGGGCTCTCCTCGTTCTCTTTCATTACGAGAGTATTTATGTGATACTCGTAAGGACGCAGGTGATGGGCCCCCTGGCAGGCTGATATGCATTTCCTCGCATTCCTGCACTTGGAAAGATCAATAACCATTACCCATTTTTTACCCTTTATACCTTCCCTTCCCCTGAGGGTAAAAACTTCCGGTCCGGGCTTGTAACCCTGTACCTGGTCGGCAGGCACCTCAACAAGCCGGTTATCCTGGGTAAGCACTTTAACCATGTTACCTGTATGTTTCGCCTTTTCGTGCCTGAACCCGGAATAGATTGCAGCTGCGCCTGCCAGCACAGCTGCCCCTGAAATGCCGGCTCTCTTTATAAATTCACGGCGTGATGATTCAAGGACACGGTCGATTTCATTGCGCTCCTCGTTATTCTTTTCCTTCTCGTCGCTCATCTGTATTTTGTATTAAAAGGAAGAAATTTAATTGGTTAGGTTTAAACAGGGTCCTGTTAGAGTTCTAAAGTATGAAATTTTTGTTTAATGTCTTAAAACATGTCAAAAAATCATGGTATTCGACCCGTTTCCGGGGGGTGCTTTTGAACAAAAATTTTTGCCCGTTGTTTTTATTTGAAACTTCTGAACTATGGATAGAAGGAAATTTGTCAAATCAGCCGGTGCAGGTGCTGCTGTGCTCCTAGCAGGTAGCAAGTTAATTGCAGCCGGTATAAATACTACAGATATGGAAGAGAAGAACACACAGGGATTGATATTTCCCGCATTACCCTACGGGTACGACGCGCTTGAGCCTTACATTGATGCAAGAACAATGGAGATACACTACGACAAGCATCACAGGACTTACTATACAAACCTTGTGAATGCCCTGAAAGGGACACCACAGGAAAACCAGAAGATCGAAGATATTCTGAAGTCTGTTTCAACGCTTGGAGATCCTGTCAGGAATAACGGCGGCGGCTATTATAACCATATTCTTTTCTGGAATAATATGGCAAAAGGGATGGCTACTCCATCATCGGATATGGTAAAAGCAATTGAAGGTGCTTTCGGTTCATTCGATAAGTTCAAGGAAGCCCTGTCAAATGCCGGCAAAACAAGATTCGGAAGCGGCTGGGCATGGCTGTACCTGACAACAGATAAGAAACTTGCTGTTGCAAGTTCACCAAACCAGGATAACATGCTTATGGATCTCTCACCAGTAAAAGGTACTCCTCTCCTGGCGCTTGACGTATGGGAACATGCTTATTACCTCAAATATCAGAACAAGAGGGCTGATTACATTGAAGCTTTCTGGAGCGTAATCAACTGGCAGGAGGTCGAAAAAAGATATAAGCAGGCATTGTGATGATTCGTGCCTGATTGTTTAGGTTAAGAATTCTACTTGTTGAATCACATTTTTCTCCCGCTGCGGCGGGATTTTTTATGTGTACAGGAAGCGTTTTATCTTCTGAGTAGCAGTCTTCTGGAAAGGAACTGGCTGCAGAACAACCTTGTTTATCTGTGAAAACTTATTCACCCTTGAATTTACATAATCCTGGACCTCCTTCAGTATCTCCTCTACCTTTTCATCGAACTGCCTTGAAGCCTCAGCCTTAAGATGGATGTACTTCTTCTCGATCTCTTCCATGTTTATATGCACAAGGGCAACAAGCTTTCCCTTCTGTTCAATCACAAGTGATTCAACAACATGTCTGAAATTATTAATTACAGATTCAATCTCCTCGGGATAAATATTCTCGCCGCTTGCGCCAACAATCATGTTCTTGAGACGACCCCTTATGAAAAGATTATTTCTTTTATCAAAAACACCAAGATCGCCGGTCCTGAACCAGCCATCAGGTGTGATTACCTCTGCAGTCATCTCCGGATCCTTGTAATACCCGATCATAACATTCGGCCCTTTTGCCCAGATTTCTCCTTCGCCTGTCACCCTGTCGGGGTTATGTATCTTCAGTTCCACACCCTCAAGTGCCGGCCCTGTGGATTCAGGAACCGTAAATGCCGGGTTTGATCCTGCAAGAAGGGGAGAGGTTTCTGTAAGGCCATATCCGATAGCATATGGGAACCTGGCTTCTGCAAGGAATTTCTCAACTGTTTTGTTAAGCTTGGCCCCGCCTACCCCAAAGAATTTCAGGTGACCGCCAAAGGTCTTCATCAGCTTTTTACCCGCTGCCTTATTAAGGATCTTTCTCAAAAATGGAATACTGTAAAGCATTCTCATTAAGAACTTATCTGTGAAGGCAGGAAGTATCTTGTTATAATAGATCTTTTCGATTATTAGCGGGACAGTGAGCATTGCCGTCGGCTTCACTTCCTCCAGTGCAGGAAGAAGAACCGATGGTGTCGGTGGTTTCTTCAGGTAATAAACGGAGCTTCCTGAAAGCATTGGCAGAATAAGACCAAGAGTATTCTCGTATGTATGTGAGAGTGGCAGAACAGATAAAAACCTGTCTGTCTCATCTAAAGGCTGTATGACCCTGCCTTTTAAAGCCGTGAATGAAATGTTCCTTTGTGAAAGCATAACACCCTTTGAACGGCCTGTTGTACCCGAGGTATAGATTATTGAGACAAGGTCGTCCTCTTTAACTTCGTGTTTTCCCGAGGGAACAGCATCCGGATCAAACTTCACAGGGCCTTCGGTATTCCCTGTAAAAGTGAAGTCGTCAATAAGAACCTTAAGCCTGAGATCTTCCGCTTCAAGATTCTCTGTCTTCTGGAGCAGGGACTGTGAAACAAATAATACACTTGTCCCTGAGTGAGATATTACATTGCTTACTTCTGTCTGGGAGAAATCGGGAAGAACAGGGACAACAACAGCTCCCATGAAAGTGATTGCGTAGTAGGCTACACCCCAGTTTGGCATGTTCAGGCTGAAGATTGCCACCCTGTCACCGGGTTTAACCCCGTTTCCTTCAAGAAAAGAAATAAGGGCATTTATCTTCTTGTCCAGTTCCCTGTATGAAATTGCCTCTTCACCTGCAAATCCTAAAGCAGGATTATCCGGGACCCTGTTGAGGGTCTGGTTGAAAAGGAACGGAATCGTAAGTTTTTCTGTGAGGTCACTCATAAAATGTTCTTCAGGCGTTAAACACAGAGCTGCAAAGATAATTTTATAATGCTTACATTAAACCACATAGTGATCATTATTACATAATTTGCTGTAAAACTGTATGAAACATTAAACCTTTTCTCCCCTGTAATGGTTATTTTTGTATTCTTCCAAAAAGAGTCCATTCTATGAAACAGCTAATCAGGGTAACAAGGGAATTCACTTTCGAAATGGCCCATGTGCTCTATAAATACGACGGTCCGTGCAGGAATGTGCATGGGCATTCCTACAGGTTGTTTGTAACTGTTGCCGGTGTCCCGGTAAACAATACAGATGATCCTAAAAACGGTATGGTGATAGATTTCACCGATCTCAAGGGTATTGTACTCGGCGAAATAGTGGATGTCTTCGATCATTCAGTCGTCGTTAGCAAGGAATTCGACAGCGAAAAGATGGCAATGATGATGAAGACCTTCGGGAATACTGTTGTAGTTGATTACCAGCCCACCTGCGAAAACCTCGTGGCTGACTTTGCCCGGAGGATAATGAAGCATCTCCCTGCCGGGACAAAACTGTACAGCCTGAAGTTATACGAAACAGCGAAATCATATGCAGAATGGTTCGCTTCAGACAATGAATAATATGAGCGAAAATAACGGGAAAAAACTTTTCCTTCTCGACGCATACGCACTGATATTCAGGGCATACTATGCATTTATAAAAAACCCCAGGATTACATCAAAAGGGCTTAACACCTCTGCAATATTTGGCTTTCTTCTTACTCTCGATGAGGTACTCCAGAAGCAGAAACCCACGCACATAGCAGTAGTTTTTGACACGCCCCAGCCTACTTTCAGGCATGTGATGTACGAACCTTATAAGGCAACAAGGGATGCCACACCGGAGGATATAAAAAATGCAGTTCCCTACATAAAGAAGCTGATTGAAGCCTACAGGATCCCTGTAATTGACTGCCCGGGTTATGAAGCTGATGATGTTATTGGCACCCTCGCAAGAAAAGCCTCTGAAAAGGGGTACACAACGTATATGATGACCCCCGATAAGGACTATGCCCAGCTTGTTACGGAAAATACTTTTATGTTCAAACCATCGAGAAGCGGTAACGATTCTGTTGTATGGGGGGTTGACGATATACGCAGGGAGTTCGGTGTCGAAAGACCTTCACAGGTAATAGATCTTCTGGGTCTGATGGGCGACAGTTCCGACAATGTGCCCGGGGCACCGGGCATAGGCCCCAAGACTGCCGAGAAACTTATTGCTGAATTTGGCAGCCTTGAAGCAGTTCTCGACAATACAGAAAAGCTCAAGGGAAAAGTAAAAGAGACTCTTGAAGCTAACCGTGAACAGGTACTTCTATCCAAGAAGCTTGTAACAATCGAAGTGAATGCCCCTGTTGAATTTGATGAGACTGCGCTGATAACAGAAACTCCCGACAGGGAAAGGCTTAAGTCGCTGTTTGACGAACTCGAATTCAGGACAATAGCATCCCGCATACTTTCCGCGATTGATAAGAGCGACTCTGCAGCAGTGGAACAGACCAGGCCCGTCAGCAGTGAAGCCGATCTATTCCAGGGATCACTTTTTGGTGATGCGCCGGTTGTCCAGGAAACAGAAAAGCTTACAATTGATAAGGTTCCCCACGATTATCGTCTCGTTGATAATGAAACCGACCTTTCATCACTCGTTTCAGAGATGAAGAAGCTGAAGGAATTCTGCTTTGATACTGAAACTACAAGTATCAGCCCTCTCGACTCTGAACTCGTTGCAATAGCCTTCTCATGGAAAAAGGGAGAAGGATATCTTGTCTGGTTCCCCGAATCAAGAGAGCAGACACAGTCGATACTTGAAAAGCTTCGTCCTGTTTTTGAGAATGATACAGTTCTGAAAATCGGTCAGAACCTGAAGTTTGATATACAGGTACTGGCAAATTACGGGATAACGGTGAAAGGCCCTTTCTTCGACACCATGCTTGCCCACTACCTCCTCGAACCCGATATGAGGCATAATATGGACCTGCTGTCGGAAAGCTACCTCGCTTATTCTCCAGTTCCAATAGAGGCCCTTATAGGAGAAAAGGGGAGGAACCAGAAAAACATGAGGGAAGTTCCCGTTGAGAAGATAGTCGAATACTCTGTTGAAGATGCTGATGTGACATGGCAGTTAAAGGAGGTTTTTGCCCCAAGGCTGAAAAAGGAGAACCTTTATGAACTTGCCACAGAGATCGAGATGCCGCTTATAAGCGTGCTTTCCTATATGGAAAGGAACGGTGTTAAGCTCAACGAGGAGGATCTGAAAGTGTTCGCTGAACAGCTGAGGGAAGAGATAATAGTACTTGAAAAGGAGATATACCAGCTCGCAGGCCAGGAATTCAATATTGCCTCACCAAAACAGCTTGGAGACATCCTGTTCATCAGGCTCAAACTTGATGATAACGCAAGGATGACAAAAACAAAGCAGTTCACAACAAACGAAGAGATACTGCAAAGGCTGACAGGAAAACATCCCATTGTAAGCAAGGTGCTTGAATACAGGGGACTCAGGAAACTGCTTTCAACATACGTTGAGGCGCTCCCGCAGCTTATAAATAAAACAACAGGAAGGATACACACCTCGTTCAACCAGGCTGTTGCATCAACCGGAAGGCTGAGTTCAAATAACCCGAACCTTCAGAATATACCTGTGAAGGACGAAAAAGGAAGGGAGATCAGGAAGGCTTTTGTTCCTGAAGACGGACATTTATTTTTCTCAGCCGACTATTCTCAGATCGAGCTCAGGCTGATGGCCCACCTGAGCAGGGACAAAGGTATGATTGCCGACTTTTTGTCGGGAAATGACATTCACGCAGCAACGGCAGCAAAAATCTTTGGTGTCGATATTAAGGATGTGACACGCGAGATGAGGAGCAGGGCAAAGACTGCCAACTTCGGAATTATATACGGGATCTCATCCTTTGGACTGTCTGAAAGGCTTACAATCGGCAGGAAGGAAGCAAAGGAACTCATTGACGGTTATTTTAATTCCTACCCTGGAGTTAAGACATATATGGATGAGAGCATCCGTAAGGCAAGGGACCTTGGATATGTCACTACAATGTTCGGAAGGAAAAGATATACACGCGACATTCACTCAAGGAACCAGGTTGTAAGGGGTAACGCGGAAAGAAACGCTATAAATGCCCCGATCCAGGGAGCAGCTGCCGATATTATTAAGATAGCAATGGTGAGGATCTACGAGAGGCTTAACACTGAAAAGCTGAAGGCGAAAATGATCCTCCAGGTGCATGATGAACTTATTTTTGAGGTGCTGCCGGAAGAGCTTGAAAAGCTTAAGGAAATTGTAATCAGCGAAATGTCGGGAGCAGCAATACTCGACGTTCCGCTAAAAGTTGAGTGGGGAACCGGAAAAAACTGGCTCGAAGCGCACTAGAAGCAAAAGGAGGAAATTAAATAGTTCTGAAATGACTGTTACTGTTCTGTTTTTCGGGGTACTTACTGAGGTGACCGGCACAGGCACAAAGTTTTACAACGATGCCAGGAGCATTGAAGATCTGAAGCTGAGATTAGCTGATGATTTTCCTGAAATTGTCCATTACTCATTCAGGATCTCGGTGAATAATGAGCTTACGGATGAAGATATTTCCCTTAAGGATGGCGATGAGATTGCACTTCTGCCACCTTTTGCTGGCGGATGAAAATGAGGACTTTTAAAATGAATCAGCAATCAACCTGGTGAATGTATGACACACATTCTTATTGACGGACCGATAGACCCGGGGCACATTGCTTCGGAAATATCTGATGCGGGGCAGGACAGGGAATCCGGAGGACATTCGGTATTCATAGGACAGGTGAGGAACGACAGCGTTGAAGGAAAACCTGTAGAGGCAATCGAATACTCGGCCTACCCGGCAATGGCTGATGCTGAAGCAGACCGGATTGCTTCGGAGCTCCGCTCAATATTCCCTGATTTGAGGAAAATAGTTATACTCCATTCAACTGGCATCGTGAAAGCAGGAGAGATCTCTCTCTTTGTTATGGCTTCAGCCGGTCATCGTGCTCAGGCAATTGAAGCCTGCCGGGAGGCTGTTGAAAGGATTAAGGAGAGGCTCCCGGTATGGAAGAAAGAACTTTTCAGTGATGAATCATTTCGCTGGAAGGACAATTCAAAGTAAAGTGACCGTCTCATAACTATCTAGTTATTGCTTTGAGCCCTTTGTGAAACCCTTTGTATTCTTCGTGGTTAATTAACTTTTTTTTACCACAAAGATCACAAAGTATGACACAAAGGACACAAAGGATAAAATCCTGTTGTTCTGCTTTTGATACAGCCCTATATGTTTTATCCCTGCTTATTTTGCTGTGGTCGGGGATCCGTTTTTCCCTGAAAGTATTGCGTTATAATCTGCTGTGTTTGCAAGAACATCCACAGCTCTTTTAATCATCGGATCGTTCTTTACAGTCCATTCAACGGCACCTGATTCATAGAAATACCTCCCGATTATCTCTTCACTGAGAAGCTGGATCAGCTCATTCTTATACATTGCAAGATCCTCATCAAGGTTATGAGTCAGGTCTTTTTCAAGGTTCGCAAAGAGCTCCTTGTGCCTGTCGTAGTAGTTCTCCTTCTTCGCTGTCGAGACCATGTCGGCGAAGGCCTCTTCCGTATTTGTCTTGTAATTGAAATTCTTCGACACAAGGTAGTTCCTGAAGTCAGTATAATCCTTGTCGGTAAACCTGAACTGGTCTGGTGATGTGATATCCCTGTGCGACCAGTAGTAGCCAGTAGCGAAATCGAAAATATAATTTCTCATGTAAAGTTCCGTGGTGAGCTGGCTGAGGGTTTCAGGTGCAATATCCACATCGGGGGTTATTCCGCCGCCATCTTTGACAGACCTGCCGTTCTTAGTTTTGAATATTTTTATAAGCGAATCGGGGATCACACCTACGCTTCCGTCTTCATTTGGATGTGAATAATCGACAGCCTGGATGCATCTTCCGCTGGGGATATAATATTTTGCCGCTGTTACCTTAAGCTGGGTGTTGTAGCTGAGAGGTCTTACTATCTGAACGAGACCTTTGCCGTATGATCTCTGTCCGATTATTACCCCCCTGTCGAGGTCCTGGATGGCGCCGGCAACAATTTCAGCGGCGGATGCGGAACCGCGGTTAATTATCACTGCAAGTTTTATTTTGTCATCAACAGGCTGGGCTGTGGTCTGGTACTGTGAGGCAAACTGCTTGCTTTTACCTTTTGTGCTTACCACATCATTTCCCGGGTCAACGAACAGGTTGACTATTTCAACTGCTTCTGACATAAGTCCGCCCGGGTTACCCCTGAGGTCAAGTACTATGGATCCTGGATTTTTCGTTTTAAGATCGACGAGGGCTTTCCGGACTTCAGCAATGCAATTCTCAGTGAAGTTTGTAAACCTTATATAGCCTGTTTTGGAGTCAAGCATTCCATAGTATGGAACAGGAGGCAGCGAGATGCGTGCTCTCTTGAGCGACAGGTCAGACTCTTTCCCGTTGCTTTCTACAGTGAGTGTAACTGATGTTCCCGGGTCTCCTTTAAGTTTCTCGCTTATCTTGTCCTGGCCTATTGTTTTAAGGGGTACGCCGTCGATTTTCTTCACAATGTCCCCGACTTTTATCCCTGCAAGATCAGCAGGGAATCCCTTATAGATGTCGGTTATTATTGCGTAATCGCCTGAATTCCGGACAAGGCAGCCAATTCCGCCGTATTTGCCTGTTGTAAGAATATTGAATTCATCTGCCTCTGCTTCAGGCAGGTAAACTGTATAAGGGTCAAGGGTTTTCAGCATATTGTCTATGCCGGTCTTTATTAATTTGTCAGGGTTGACATCATCGACATAATAGGTGTTCAGCTCCCTGAAGAGAGAGAAAAAGATATCCAGGTTTTTACCTATTCTGAAGTCCCTCGATTCCTGGAAAGCAAGGAAGGCCATGCTTAGCAGTGCAACGAATACAAGCGACAGAACAAGTGCCGCTTTCCCTTTTCTGATCTTTTTCATCATTGTTCTAATATTCGGAATTGGCGAAAATAGCAAGAAAATCTTGTAAACGGGCTGGAAGGATGTTATTTATGACAACTTTAACAATGGCCGGTTCAGGCGCCTGTTTCGGATATGAGCCTGTTAAGGCTTGCCACAACAGATTTTTCAATAGCAGCAAAAGGCAATGCTTCCTTGTCCTTGAATATCAGGATAAAAGTGATCTTTTTCCCTGAGTGTTCAAGTGCTTCATACAGTGAATGTTTATGAAGCCTGTAAGCCTCCCGCATCCTGCGCCGGATAAGATTCCTGCTCACTGCTTTTTTGAACAGTCTCTTTGAGACACTGAAAGCCACCTGAGCCGGTTTTGCCTGTTCGTTTTCCGAAAATGTCCAGATAACCTGTAAAGGGAACAGGTAAAACGACCTGCCGTTTTCAAAAAGATCTGCAATTGCTTTTTTGCTGCAGAGCCTTTCGCTTTTGTCAAATGTGAAGGAAATGGAAGGCATTATGATTAAGGCCTTTCGGGGCCCTGATTACTTCAGGTTCCTGTTGAACTCTTTCAGGTAATCATCAATTGCCATTGTCATCGATGGTGCCTTCGGGTTCGGGGCGTGAATATCAAGCCTGAGGCCTTCCTGTTCAACTGCAATTGCTGTTGTTGGCCCGAAAGCGGCTATCTTAATCTCACCCTGTACAAAATCCGGGAAATTTTCCCTTAATGATTTGATTCCTGAAGGACTGTAGAAGACAAGGATATCGTAGTCAAAATCCTTGGTGTTTGAGATCTGGCTGCTAATTGTCCTGTAGAGAGTTCCTACAGTATATTTGATTCCATGTTTGTCGAGAAGATCAGGTATCTCTGTATTATGTGGTTCTGAAAGAGGCACGAAATAATTATCATCCTTGTGCTTAAGGATTATGTCCATAAGATCCTGGAACTTGGCTTTTCCATGAAAGATCTTTCTCTTCCTGTAAACAATATACTTCTGCAGGTAAAAGGCAACAGTTTCTGTAAGGCAGAAATACTTCATTGTATCAGGAACCACTATCCTCATTTCATTACAGATCCGGAAGAAATGATCTATACCTGTACGGCTGGAAAAAATTACAGCTGTAAAATCAAGAATATTGATTTTCTGAGCCCTGAAGTCCTTCACCGAGAGCCCTTCAACCTGGATGAATGGTTTAAATTCAATTTTCAGGTTGTATTTTTTTGCCAGTTCAAAATACGGGGATTTCGAATTCTGAGGTTCCGGCTGCGACACTAGAATCTTCCTTATTTTCAAGTTTTTACAGATTTAATTTAACCTTTGAAAAACTTATCGACCTCTACGATAATCCTGTAAAGTACTTAACCAATATAACTACAGGGAGAATTTCTAGGGCACAAAGGTATAAAATGAAATACAATATTGATACATGCCTTCTAATAAATATTAGGAACAGCCTTAATACACGAAGCATATAAAGCAAGGCAGAAAGCATGATTCCGGCGAAAAAACAGATTTTCACAGGTATGAAAACTGTATACAAAATAAGTATTGAAAGTATTAGCAGGATTATGCCACCAAACCTGTATGTGTGGTAAATCCCCATAATGTATTCCCTGAAAATTTCGGGCTCATCACTTGCATTGCCGGTGATGTTGCAGGTTATGTGCCGTATTGTTACGGCAACTATTACAGATCCCAGGCATATAAGCCATGTGACGAAGTTGCTTATCCCGGGTATTTCAACATCAAAATTTTTCAGTAGCAGGTAAATGAACAGGCTGACTGAAATAAATGACGAAAGGTTAAGGAGGGTTGACTGCCACTGGAAAAGCACGCCTGTATCGCGTGATCCGTTTTCATTTATTCCTCTCATTGCAAGGAACCTGAACATGTTAACGAAAGTTGATCCCGGGGCGGCTCTCACAACACCAATAAGAAGGGCTGCAAAGAACACAAGAGGGATTATCCAGTCGCCACGGAATTTATCGGGCGGTACTGATATCCCTTCTTTAAGGCTTCCGACAATTGCCGTGCGGATGCTGTCTTGCCTGGCTTTATTCTCCTTGAGGAAGATCCATGGGAAACTTTCCTTACCCGAAGGGGAGCTTGCAATAAGCATCCCTGATGAATCCGAAAATGTATATGAGGAAAATAGATTGCGGTTGCCATCCTGAATTGTATCACCAATTTCCTGTGCTGCCTGCCACGACCGGCGGGGTAACACGACAACTTTACCGGTATCGGTCCTCAGCGAGTCTTTTGCAACGTGCACTTTTATTGTGTCGTTTCCGCCTATGACCTTCTGTCGGATAGTATCCTGCATTCCCGGGTGGATAATTTAAACGGCTGCCAATAGGGTCAGTCCCGGCAGCCCTGGTCACATTGTTTCAGAAATGGTCGGAACGGCAACCCATTATATCAGAAAGGATATTGTTTGCAAGCCGGCTTGCACCTATCCTGAAAAGCCTGGGGTTCATCCATTCCTCTCCGAGCACGTTTCTTACAATATTCAGGTATATGGCTGCATCGCCCGACGTAACAATGCCACCGGCAGGCTTGAAGCCTACACGGATCCCGGTCTCTGAATAAAAGTCCGAAATAGCCCTGCACATTACGAATGCTGCATCGGGTGTTGCTGAAACATTTGTTTTTCCTGTGGAAGTTTTAATGAAGTCGGCCCCGGCATCCATTGCAATCATTGCTGCCTTGAAAACCTGCTCGTGGTTTCCCAGGACGCCTGTTTCGAGTATCACCTTCAGCTGTGTATCGCCGATAGCATCCTTAATCTCCCTGATTTCGTCTGCCACAGCCGCAAAATCATTCCCAAGAAATGCCCCGACCGGAAGGACAATATCAATCTCATCTGCACCGGATTCCTTTGCAAGCTTGCATTCAGCGACCTTTATCGGCCTGAAGGTTTGTGACGAAGGAAATGACCCCGCTACAGCGACGATCCTTACATCCTTTGCAATAAGCTTTTCGTAAACCAGCGGGACAAAGTTCGGGTAAATGCAGATGCCGGCAACATTCGGTATCTCTTTATAGATCGACTGGAAACTGTTTACCTTCCCTGTCATATGGAGGATATGGCTCTTGTTATCTGTTGTGTTAAGGCTTGTCAGATCAATAAGGCTCAGGATCTGCATGAGAACCTTTCTTTCCAGTACCCCTGAAATATCTGTATACGCCGGTTTCAGCCCCTTTTTAATTTCAGAGTCCGTGGGGCATTTTTTAATCAGTTTTTGGTATAGCTTTGTCATGAAGAGGTTTAAAGGTTTATTTAAAACAGCTGCCTTATGAATAAAAAGTACGGGTTCAATATAGTATTTTTTGCTTTCATAGCGATTTTATTTTTAACAATAAGTTGTACAAGCCGGGAGACTAAGTCCCATGCGGGTGAGCTGATGAAAGCCGATCGCGATTTCTCTGCTTTGTCGCAGAAGGAGGGGATGCACAAAGCCTTCCTTTCCTTTATTGCCGACAGCGGGGTTATACTCAGGGATAATTCTTACCCGGTGAGGGGCAAAAATGAACTTGCTGCAATTTATGCAGGCAGGCCCGATACTGCATTTACCCTTACCTGGGACCCTGTTTTTGAAAGGATAGGTTCCGGGGGAGACCTCGGTTATACATTTGGTTACTATAAGTCGTTTGTAAAAGCAACCGGTGAAACGGGCAGTGGTACCTATATCACAATATGGGCAAGGCAGCCTGATGGAAGCTGGAAGTTTGTCCTCGATACCGGTACCGACGGCCTTCCTGCAGCTTCAAAGTAGCTTATCGTTCAGCCTGTGCCTTGAATTATCTCGGGAGGTTTTCTTTTCTATATTCCCTGCAAGGGCTTTCTCAAGGTTTACCCCTGTCTGGTTTGCAAGGCAGATAAGAACCCATAGCACATCTGCCATCTCATCCTCAAGCGACAGGTTTTCCTCTCCTTTCTTGAACGATTGATCACCGTATTTCCTTGCAATTATCCTTGCAAGCTCCCCTACCTCTTCAGTAAGCAAAGCCATGTTTGTAAGCTCACTGAAATACCTTACTCCGTATTCATTGATCCATTTGTCAACCGACTCCTGTGCCTGAGATATTGTCATGTCATTCTTTCTTTTTGAACATGTTTATTATTAAAGTGGCTAAGAAAGCTTCAAGTATGCTTAGGGGTATGGCAAAAATCAGAAGTTTAAATGGAAGAACATTAAGGTTGCCGATTACAAGCCACATCATTACAAAAGCCGTGAGCCAGGTTATCAGGGTGGTCTGGATGAGGCTGAATTTCTTCGAGATGAAAAAAGTTGCAATAGCCAGGCATAGTGACCATACGCCCCAGATTGCCCCGTTCATTGGTGAATCCGGAAAAACCAGCCCAAGGTTCGAGTAGTGATCCTTCCAGAGTTTCGCGAAAAGAACCTGGTTCCTTGTGAATTCGGAAATGCTTATCCAGATCGTGGAAAGTAGTATGGCGATAACAGCTTTTGAACTTTTCATCTGTTTTAAATATTAATTGCAGGTCTGATGAATATTCACCTGAAATGAAGCTTCAGTAGTTTAACAAAACACAGCCAGGTAAGTTTTAAGTAATGGAGTTTACCTGACCTTTTTTATCAGGTATGCCCCTGAAGGATCAACCTGTTTCAGGCCTGTAATCTTTCCTGCTTCCTCAACAAACACAACCCTTGTATCGGGGAATGGTTTTAGCACAAATACCTTGTCTTTAACAGGTATAAGTTCAATCCTTGGCTGCCCCGCTGCCGAGAGGAACAAAGTTCCGTCCGTCAGTTCAACCGAGATAAAGCTTCCGGCAAGTTCATATTTCCCTGTATACAATGTAAGTACTGCAGGATCTGTAAGACGCGTATCCGGTTTCTTTATGAAACTTGTCTGGTTTTCATCAAACGATATCAGGAATGATTCAATATTCCCCTGGGGATTTGTCCTGAAATTCAGTGAGAACAGCCCGTATTCCTCATCGTTTGGAGTATCGAACCTGTCGAAGTGATAATGATAAAGTGGAAGTTTTATGTTATGAAAATCTATCTGTAAAGCCGTATCCTTGCGGCTGATTGTAAATAATCCGTAAGCAGGGTTTTCATAGGTTCCTGCATATTCATCAAGAGGGTGTGAAGGTCTGGTGCCTGTAACCCTGTCGGAACCGGCCTTGCTTCTCCCTTCGGTTCCTGCCTTCTTGCTTATTTTCACATCTTTCAGCACCCTTTCGCTCCATGGAGTCAGGTCCATGCCCAGGAGTCTTTCATAGACGTTATAGGAAATTATATTGTAAAGTGGCTGTCCCTGGTCGCCGATTATGAATGTTATAACGCCGATACTGTCGTAGGGCATCATTGAAAACTGTGAATGGAAGCCCGGAAGGTCGCCTCCATGAAAAGCAATAAGGTGGCCCCGGTAAGCTGCAGTCCATCGCCCCATTCCATATACAGAATTAAGCATCTCCGACCATCCCTTGTTTTCGAGAGAACTGTTTGGCATTGCAATTGACGGCTGGAGGGTTGCCTTTATCGTTTTTTCAGGAATTACCTGTTTGCCGTTGTATTTTCCACCGTTCATAAGAGCTATCATCCAGTGCGACATGTCCTCGATGTTAGAGATTATGGATCCGGCCGGCCCCACTGCATCCTGGTCGGAATATATTGGTATCCTGTAAAGTATGTTAGTATCCCGTCTTTCATTGAAGGGAACTCCATGATCGGGATTTGCTTCCATCTCACTGACAGTGAAAACTGTATTCTTCATGTCAAGGGGGGAGAAGATATTTGTTCTAAGGAAATCCTCCCAGGTTTTTGAACTGAGAAGCTCGAGTATATAACCGGCGGAAACATACATGAGGTTATTGTAAAGCATCCCGGTCCTTGGAGACTGGCTTGGTTCAAGGTATTTTAGCCTGTCAAAGAGCTGCTTTCTTGAGAAGTCAGACTTGAACCAGATGAGGTCGTGCCTTGATATTCCGGTTCGGTGAGACAGCATATCCCTTATCGTAATTGTATTATCAAGGTAATCGTTGTAGAAGCTTATTGAAGGGATGTATTTCTTAACAGGCTGGTCCCATTCGAGTTTTCCCTGGTCGACCATGAAGCCGACAGAGATTGCAGTAAAGAGTTTGGTGTTTGAAGCGATCTGGTAAAGTGTTGAAGGGGTCACCGGCAGTTTTTTCTCAAAGTCGCGGTAGCCATAGCCTTTTGCGTAGATCAGGGTATTCTTGTAAACAATACCCACCCCCGCCCCTGCAATGTTCCAGTCTTTAAGGAGTTTTTCCATGTACTGGTCAAAGCCTTTAAGCTTCTTTAGTTGCTCAGCCGGCTGGGCGAACAAGGCGGTGGTGAATATGATAGCTGCAAAAACAAGCATCAGCCTTATTCCGCTATGCCTGCGAAAAAGGCTGATGCACTTTTGTGGATTGACTAAACTCTTGTTCATTTTGGAAGAATTTGGTTGAAAGAGGCAGTTTCCACGAAAGGTAAGCTATTTATTTTAAATAGCCTACCTCCCTATTCCCTGACTTTTACTGTCGCTTTCAACCTCGATCTTCCTGTCGAGTTTCTTAACATTTTTCCCCCTGTTAAATTTATATGTATACATGAACTGTATATAGTTCGCCACATTGAAACCAATCGTATTTGTTGAAGTATAGTAAGGTGTTTCAGTGACAGTTTTACTAAGCTTTACGTTTGTCGAGAACGGAAGCAGCCAGAAAATCCCGAATGAATGATCCTTAAGTGCATACTGCCCGCCGAATCCATAGAAAGGCATACTGTAGGTCTTGCTCTGGGCATTCATATTTACCCCATTGTACTGCAGGAATCCGAAGATTGTCGATTTCTTTTTCTTATCAGGCTGATAGTAAGCATAACTTGTAAAGCTGTAAGAGAAGTAATTTACCGACGGGATCACTGTTGACAGGCCTGTATACTGGTCGAAATGACCCTTATAGATCCTTGCGCTTATATTCACATACCAGAGCATTGCATTTACACCTCCGCCTGTTTCATAACCGTTTAGCACGTTAAATGGCTTTGACAGTGTGCTGAATGAACCTGTAACCGGGTTTGCCACAACATCTGTAAGGCGGCCGATCTTCCCGGTAAAGAATTCGTGGTATACATATGGAGAGAAGTAATTGCTGCCGAAGTTCCATGTATATGTCAGCTGCAGCCTGTCGCGGTAATCCGGCTTTAGGTCGGGGTTACCCTGGCTTATATTGTAGCTCTGGTCAATCCTGTAATATGGATTCATGTCATATATTCCGGGACGGTTTATCCTGCGGTTATAAGTCAGTTTCAGGTTATGCGAGGCAGAGAATTTGTACTGCAAGTTTACCGAAGGCAGAACACATGTGTAATTCGGGTCTGTAACAGAATCAGCTTTGATCTGGCTGTTTTCAACCCTTACGAGAGCCTGCATTCCTATTTTTTTAAGGTTGTATGTTACACCGGCATAAGCAGAATTCCTGAACTCATTGTATTCGAAAAGATTGCTTGTAAGCTCCTTGTTTATATTGAAGTCGTAGCCAAGTTTCTGGTAATATAACTGGTATCCGAATTCAAGCCTTGCATTCATCCCTACAGGCTGCACATAGTTCAGTTTGGTGGAGAGATAGTCCCTCTTGTTAAGGTTATTCTCGTACCTGTTATATGAACTTTGCAGTATGTCGGTGTTGTATGCAAAGCGCTCGTTACTGAAGTTGTTTATCTCATCAGACCTGAACCAGTAGTAGTATGTCTCTGCGGTAAATTCCTGGACGGCCTTGCTGAAAGCCCTCCTGTAGAAGAGCGATACAGTTGACTCATTGCTTTTCAGGTTCTCGTCAGTGGTTGTGTTCTGGGTGCTCTGTGGAACATCTGATTTGGCCAGCAGGGCAGTGCTGAGAATGTTTATTGTCTGGGTAATCGGCTTGTAACTTGCGTTGAAACTCAGGCTGTTCTTATCGTTCATATAGTAATCAAAACCTCCATTAAGTGAAGAGTTTGTAACACGTATTTTCCCACCGCCCGCCGAATTGCTTGTTGAGTCGTTTCCAAGAAAATGAGAGTTGTTCCATGAATGGATATTGAGATTCTGTATAAATGAAAATCCTGTTACATAGAAGGTGATTTTACCTGCTGAGTAATCGAGGCTTCCGGAAGCAGAACTTGTGAGCCTGTTGAATGGTTTTGCTGTAACAGATGCGTTGCCGCTCATGCCATAGCGCGCCTCTTTTTTAAGGATAATATTTATAACACCGTCGATATTCCCTTCATACTTACCCGAAGGATTTGATATAATCTCAATACTCTGGATATCTGACGGTGAAAGCTTTGCAAGGTATTCCCTGTCGCGCTGCCTGCCATCAACCTGGATAATGAAGTTACTGCTACCGTTAAGCGTTATGTTATTCTGGAAGTCAACGTTTACCTGGGGGATCTTTTTCAGGAGGTCATAACCTGTTGTCGATGCCTTGGCAATTACCGGGGGTATGGCATATATTGTACGGTCAACCATTTCCTTACCTTTAAGTCTCTCGCCAACTACTGTTACCTCCCCGAGGCTTGCTGTTGTTTCTGTAAGGAAGATACTGTCGGCAACAGCTTCTGCCTGTCCCTGTTTCAGGGTAACGCTCCTGAGGGCAGGTTCATAACCAACATAACTGATCTTTACAAGGTAGTCCCCTGGTTTTACCTTTTCAAACAGATAACCACCATCGGAAAGGGTGATAACCCCTGTTACAATTGCTGAATCCGGCATGTGGAGCAGGCCGACACCTGCAAACTGTGCAGGCGACTTGTCGGCCGACAATACCACATAACCTTTGATGTTCTGAGCCTGTACGGCTACTGCTGTTATTGCTAAAAGCAATACTATAATGATTCTTTTCATGGCTTAAAAAATTTCAAATTATTTCAATGCAACAACTTTTGATTCACTGCTGATGTCCATTGGCATCTGCATGCTGAAACCGGGGCCGCTAATACCAAGATTACCTGCGATATGGGTTTTTGAGCCTGTTTCAATTATGAGCCCTGTCCCGGCATCAATAATTGTACTTGACTTGCTCATCCCTTTAAGATCATCGTAGGTAATTGTAGCTACTCCTGATTTCATCGGCTGTGCATTGGGTGCTGTTTTTATTGATGATTCTGATGTTATGTTTGCCTTGTTTTCCTTTATTGCATCGAGATGTGAATTTGTTGTTATCTCAAGCGACATACCGCCTGCATTATTTATCTCTGTCTTTGTCCAGCTTTCTCCTGTGGTTACTGATTTTCCCGGGAGATAAGATGTGAAAGCTTCAATATTTGCCTTCAGGGTGCCCTCGCTGAAGAGGCCGGCTATCTGCATTTTAACAGCTGATCCGACAGGGCCTGTAAGCGTAATTGCACTCGTATCCTTCATAAGCATGGATGAGAGCATTTTTGCGTTAACGATCTCGAGGACCTTGCCTGAATAGTCAAGTTTGGCATAGACCGAGTTCTTACTGAGCCTGTTCATAATATACGACATGATGTCGGAAGCCTCTTTCGACTGTATGTTCCCTTCAGATGTTGATGACATTGAAACAATCTTGCCCATTGAGTTGGATTTGATCTTCATGGTGTCAAACCTCGCTTCCAATACTATGAATGACGGTGTTGCGTCTATCATTTTCAGGGAAATAGTGTTTGATGAGGATGACTCAACAGTCTGCTGGTTGCCGTTCATTGTCTGAATGGTGGTCTGTTCGTTGTTGGAGGTGAACCTGTATATCTTGTTCTTTTCAAGGTTCAGTTTAAGATCAGCACTGGTCTGCGCAACAGACACTGCACAAAAGGCCAGCGTGATTAATGTCAATGAAAGTGTTTTCATCGTTGTCAGGATATAGGTTTTTAATTTCAGTCAAAATTATGGCTGAAACCACCGATAGAAAAAACTTTATCGGTAAACGGTTGTTTTTAGAAGGTGAATCGCATTCCTGACAGGTTATACAGGATGAAACACCGGTTTACAGTGAAAATCAGTTAAAAAATGCTGTATTGACCCACATAAGGCCCTGTTTAAGCCCTGAAAAAGGGATGACCTGAAAGGATAGTGTCTATGCCTACCACACTGATTCAATAGTGCTTACAGTTACATCAGGGGGATCTGGGGAGTACGGGACCGTGTGTAACCTGGCAGTATTAAAATCTTCCTGAGGGAAGAACAGTACCGTGGCAACGGTTTCACCGCCGTTTATGAAGATCTCTGCTGAACATTTGTCTATAAGTATTGTGATCTCGTTTCCGGCCGGTCTGAACTTAACAGGGATCTCCATCCTTCCTGCAGCGAAATCGCCGGCGAATGCTGTTTCCCCGGAATGACTCCTGTCGAACCATGCTTTTCCAAGTTCAGGGATAAAGCTGAAACTTAAGTTACGGGCAGAATCCTTCTGAAGAACAAATAAGAAAGATTTATCGCTGGCAGGTAATCTGATGTCAAACTTCAGCTGCCCTTCACTTCCCCCGGGAAGTTTAATAGTGTAGCCATTATCATCTGTTTCAGGCTTTATCTTATGAGTTATGCTTTCAAGTTCTTTCAAAGGGAAGTTCCTCAGGACGTAGTTCTTTTCAACGCTGACTAATGATAGCTCCCTTGGGATAGTCATCTGTCCGCGCCATTTTACTGTTGGGACCCTGTTTGCATAGTTCCAGTTATTCATCCATCCGAGAAAAACCCGTCGGCTGCCTGTCCCCGACCAGGTGATCCCTGCGTAGTTATCCGGACCGAAGTCGACCCACTGTATTGTATCCTTATCAGGGGTAAAAGCATGGCCGTCGAATGATCCGGTGAAATACTGGGTTGCCGAGCCGCCAAGCGGACCACCCGGGTTAATACTGACGAGAAGTATCCATTTTACTGTTCCGGGTTCATTTTCAACAGGCATGCTGAAAAGGGAAGGACATTCCCAGACACCCCCGTGAGCGCCTTTATTCTTCCCGAATTCACTTTCAAAGGACCAGTTTATCAGGTCGGTTGAGGAATAGAACCGGATATGGTCTCCTGCAGCAAGTGTCAGAATCCATTTACCTGCCGCCTCGTTCCACGAGACACTGGGATCGCGGAAATCCCTTAGTCCGGGGTTGGCAATCACAGGGTTCCCTCTATATTTTGTCCAGCTCCTGCCATTGTCGGTGCTGTATGCCAGTCCCTGGTACTGGTGGTTATTCGTGCCGCGCTTTTCAAGTACGGGATTATGGTAAGTAAAAATTGCAACAAGTGGAGGGTTGTCTTTTGTTCCGAGCCCGGAAGTGTTTGCCGTATCTGCAACAGCACTGCCGGAGAATATATATCCAAGTGAATCGGGATAAAGGGCAACCGGCAGATGTTCCCAGTGCATCAGGTCCCTGCTTATTGCATGTCCCCAGTGCATTGGGCCCCATATTGTTGAGTCGGGGTAGTACTGGTAGAAAAGATGGTATTCTCCCTTGTAGAATACAAGTCCGTTAGGATCATTTGTCCAGCTTTTCTCAGGCGAGAAATGAAATTGGGGCCTGTATTTTTCCCTGTAAAAACCCGGTCCATCCGCTTCTGTTTTTTTGTGCTCACTGCACGATACTGCAGCAAGCATAACGAGAATAAAAATCCATCTTACTGATCCCATATTATCTTTTCTATTGATTGCACGATTGCATAATTGCACGATTGCACGATCCTACTTCATCGATGCCTTCCGCTTATTTACATTTACTTCCCCACCCTTCCCGTTTATAATACTTTTCACAACACTCTCCTTGTTGCCGTTCAGCCAGAATATTATCTTATTGTGAATTTTATCTTCCAGTGATGCAGGAACTTCAATGGCGTTATCTACAATGACAGGAGCATCATAGAATACATTGTAAATCCCAAGTCCCCAGGCTTCATGATTCCTTACATTATCAGCGACCTTATAAGAAGCATAACCATAAGTTGAGTTATGTTTCCATGCGTCAACGGCAGGTGGATCATAGGGCATTTCGCTCTGGTAGAAATATACCCGGCCGTTTTCGCCATTCCACAGTGTCTGGTATTCCTGGAAATGCTCGTTGAAAAGGCCGTATATAGTAACATTGTTCCCGTTTACAACAAGCCCGTTTGCAGCCCTGTTACTGTCCCATGCCACACCGTTGCCATGGTCGGCTCTCCATATCCATGTATGGTCAATTACAACATCATTGCTGTTTATTTCCATGCACTCCTTTACTTTCCCTGTAAACGGACCTCCGACCCTGAAGAAAATATCAAAGAGGAAAGTGGGATTTTCAGCATGTGATTTTGAAGCCCCTTTCTGCCCTGCAAGGAAGAGAACATCGGATAACTTCTCTCCGGCATCAAAGGTTAAACCACACACAGTCACCCCGTCCACATCGTCAATCTCAAGAAGCGAATTACCATTCTGCGCGACAAGTGATGCAAGTCCGGTACCCATAATAATTGTTCCGGGTTTTTTAACCCTTATATTTTCTGAGAGGAAATACCTTCCGGGGGTGAATAGAATGTTTTTCCCTTTATCGAGAGCTTTGTTTATCGAAATAGCATTATCTGCACCTGGTTTTGCAATGTAAAATTTCTCAACTGGGATCACTTTTTCTGTTGAGGCCGCCTTATCCCATCCGTATCCCGTACTGTTTTTAATTATTGAAGGGACCCTTACGACAAAACCATTTTTCTCAAATGCCAGGTAAGGCTTTTCCCTTACAACCGGAGTGTTTTCAATTGTTGTGTAGGCACCTTCTGGGAAATTCTGGGCAGGTGCACCTTTAACACCTATGAACATCATGTTCCAGTTTGATCCCAGCCATTTGTCCATAGAACTGTTACGTGTGAGCCACTGTTGCTGTGGTCCTGAATTTACAGTGCCATCAACTTTCGAGTCAGCAAGAAATCCGCCGCTTGCATAACCGATATCAAATAGCTGGAGATTGCCCTTCACATGAACCCTTCTGAGGGGGGCAGCCTGGGATACACCCCAGACCATAGTGTCTTTCACGGGTTCAACAGAGAGGTTCTCAACGGCTCTCCAGAAGTTGCAGAGCACAGATCCCCACATTGTGGTGTTTGAGCGTACCGCTCCATGAACGACAACATCATCAGGTGTTTTACCAAGTCCTGCAAGATGCATATAGTAATCCATCCTTATATCAAGATCATAGGTTCCCGGCTTTAGAAAAACCGCGTACCTGTTTTCAGAGAACTCCCCTTTTCTGCCTGTCTGCCTGTTGAACAGGGTGTCGAGAAGGGCCTGGACCTCTTTCATGTTCATCCGGTCGTCAATGACAAACACATTTTTCCCGAAGACCGATGTGTTGAACTTTTTAAAGATTGCCGGTTCCTGGGCAAGTGAAGGTTTTAATAATGCTGCAAGCAGAATAAATGCAAGTGAAAGCAACAGCCTTTTATTCATGTTTTTTAAAATTAAAATGGAAATTAAAGTTAAACAAAGTTTCCTTCCGGCCTGCCATGAACAAAAGCTGCTCTATAACAATTGGCCCCGAAGTAGATTTTATTATAATTTTACTGAAGCTGGAAGCCAGTTCTTGCAGACTGATGTTTTAAAATCTCCGTGTAACTCTGTGCCTCCTCCGTGTACTCTGTGTAACCGGCTTTAAAAAACCTTAAATGAAAACTTTTAAAAACTCCGCTCTTTTCATTGTTCTTATCACCCTGATATTTTGCTTTTCAGCTTCATTCATTTCAAGTGAAGGTAAAAAACCGAAATTCAGGGTGCTCGCTTTCTGCGGGAGCGGGGAATCGGATGATCTTGGTCACAGGAGCTTTATTCATGAGGCAAACAGGTGGTTCCCGCAGATGGGGCTCAGGTATGGGTTTTCATATGATTCAACTTATGACTGGGATGATCTTAACACCAGGAACCTGTCGAAGTACCAGGTTGTTATCTTCCTCGATTCCAGGCCAGATTCTTCATGGCAAAGAAAAGCGTTCAAAATCTACATGGAGAGAGGCGGAAGCTGGATGGGCTTTCATTTTGCAGCATTTGCACTTACCCCGTCTGCCTTTCCCCAGGATTGGGACTGGTATCACGTATCCTTCCTCGGTTCGGGGCAGTATGTAAGCAATACATGGCGTCCGACTTCTGCAGTTGTAAGGGTTGAGGACAAGTCTTTCCCTCCAATGAAAAAACTCCCTGCAACCTTTACTGCTTCTCCGAATGAATGGTACCGCTGGGAATATGATCTTCGTAAAAACAAGGATATATCGATATTGCTGGCAATAGATTCAACAAGTTTCCCCCTGGGTACCGGGCCAAAGCAATATGAGATCTGGCACAGCGGTTACTATCCTGTTGCCTGGACCAACAGGAACTACAGGATGGTATATTTCAATATGGGGCATAACGATATTGATTACGAGGGAAAGACAAACAGGGAGCTTTCAATGACCTTTGGCAATGAGATGCAGGACAGGCTGATAATAGAGTCACTCCTGTGGCTCGGCAAAAAAGGGAAATAGCAACTCAGTTGTTTCTTTTCACGCTGTTCCTTGCCAGGGAGGCAAAAATTCCAAGGACACATAAAACCGAGAATATTACGAATCCCGTTCTCATCCCCGACAGCAGGCCAGGGTAGGTGTCAGGAGTTATTGTCTTTGTGCCAACAAACAGTGCGAGGATCATCAGGGCTATGCCCATGCTCATCATTTGTCCCACCATTCTCATAGTACCGACCACCCCTGAAGCGACTCCAAGATGTTTCTTTTCAACCGAGCTCATAATTGCATTTGAATTCGGGGAGGAGAAAAGCCCGAATCCAACGCCCATTACTGCAAGGAGTACAATTATTGCAACGTGAGAAGTGTTCCCGGTAATGAAGCAGAGCGATATAAGTCCTGCTGCTGTCAGGCCCATGCCGACGGATGCAATGATGCCCGGGTTTCGTTTATCCGAGAGCCTTCCTGCCACAGGTGAAAGAAGTGCCATGGCAACAGGCTGGGATATCATTATCATCCCTGCACTCCTTGCATCAAGTGCATGAATATACTGCAGGTAGAGGCTTATAAAAAAACCAGTTGCGGAAGTGGCTGAATAATGAATCAGTGCTGCCAGGCCCGAAAATGCAAATACCCTGTTATGCCTGAAAAGCCCAATATCGAAGACAGGATTTTCCGCCCTTTTCTCAAAGAGAAGGAAAACCAGCCCCAGGATCAGACCTCCACCAAGAAAGCTCCATCCCTGTACAGAAGGGAGCTTTGAGAAGCCATACATGAATGAGGCAAGCGAGACGCCGTATATCACTGCCCCTTTCCAGTCGAAGCTGTCACCCTTTGCTTCGGCCCATTCCGTTTTAATTCTTGTAAAAAGAAAGTATAATGCTATAAGGCCGAATGGGATAAGGAAGATGAAGATGCTTCTCCAACCAAATGATTCTGTGAGAATACCCCCGACTATCGGCCCGATTGAAAGCCCCGTATAGGTTGCAGTTATGTTTATTCCCATTGCCCGCCCCCTTTCACCCGGTTCATAGACCGATGTAAGGATAGCCATGCTGGTTCCGAAAATCATTGCCCCTGCAAAGCCCATCACCACGCGGAGTATTATAAGGTAGGTAAGGGTATGTGCAAATATTACAAGTGCAGTGGAAAGTGTATATAATATTATTCCTGCCGTGAAGATCTTTTTCCGCCCTATTATATCACCAAGTCTTCCGAAAGGAAGAAGGAAGATAGCCGATGAAAGTGTGAAGCTGCTGGCAACCCAGCCAAGCCCTATTGCACTGGCATTAAGATCACGCGCCATAGCAGGCAGCGCAAGGTTGATGGCTGACCCGAGGAAAGGGGTGAGGAAGGCTGCAAAGGTTGTTACAAGGAGTACTGATCTCCGGAGTATCTTCTTTTCCTCTTCAGGTGAGTGGCTGTAAGACATTAAAGATCTTTGTTTTTTGTATCGATTATAATAGTTACCGGACCATCGTTCACAAGCTCGACATCCATCATCGCACCAAACTCACCTGTCCCGATCTTCGTTCCTGACAGCGACGAAAGGCGTTTTACAAAATCCTCGTAAACAGGTATTGCAATTGCAGGCGGGGCAGCCTTGATATATGAAGGCCTGTTACCTTTTTTTGTTTTTGCATGAAGTGTAAACTGGCTTACAACAATAATTTCTCCTCCTGTATCCATTACCGACAGGTTCATCACCCCTTCAGCATCATCAAAGATCCTGAGCTGGACTATTTTCTGTGCCAGCCAGTCGATGTCGGTACTGTCATCTTTTTCCTCAATCCCGACCAGGATAAGAAGTCCTTTCCCAATCGCAGACAATAACCCATTTTTTGTAGTAACTGATGCCCGGCTTACACGCTGAATGACCGCTCTCATCTTAAATTCATGTAGATTAGTTTATGCAATTTCTTTTCGCTCCTTCCCCCCTGGGGGAAGGCCGGGATGGGGGTCTTCACATTAAAGAACACAACATCTGATTCATGATTCCCGGCGTTATATTTTTTATTTATCCAAATATATCCAATCATTATCAATTGAATTGACTTTATGATAATTTACTACCCGGCTCCCATTAATAAAATCTGTTATATTTGCCAATCATTCATACGGAATGGACTTTCTCACAATAGTTGCAGTAGCCCTTGGACTCTCGTTTGACACGTTTGCAGTCTCACTTTCCTATGGCGTTCTCAGGAACAAGATATTATTCTGGCAGGCAGCAAGGATAGCTCTTGTACTTGCCATTTTCCAGGGTGGATTGACTATTGCCGGGTACTTCCTGGGTTCGCTTATAAGCGACCTGCTTAAGGCAAGCGATCACTGGATAGCTCTTGGCCTTCTTTCGTTTCTCGGGATCAAAATGATTATCGAAGGGATCAGGCGTGACGACAATTCTGAGGTTAAGGACTACAGCAAGCTACTGATACTCATAACTGTTGCTGTAAGCACAAGCATAGATGCGTTTGCGGTTGGGGTGAGTTTTGCTATTCTTGATATTATGATCTGGGTCTCCGGAATCATTATTGGAGCAGTAACATTTATTGCATCAATGACAGCGATAAGGATCGGAAAATCTGCCGGAAGTCATCTCGGACAAAGAGTTGAGATAATAGGAGGGATTATACTCATGTCCATCGGTATAAAGATCTTTATCGAACATATGTTAGCCAGGTAGGCAGGTGATTAAAAAATCCCCTGCGGCTATTTCATTTTAAGGTCCCAGTAAACAGAATATCTCCTGTCATAAATAGTGTAGAAAGGTCTGAGTTCTACATCCACCGGGTTACCGGCATTTATTGTCCTGAATGTATTCTTTTTCCCTTCAACCGGCTTTATCCATCCTTCCGGATTCCTGTCTTTAACAATCATTACCGGGACAACAACACTGTCAGCTGATGAGCTGTCGCTGACAGCCCCGAGGTCGCCGGCCAGTACAAGGGGTCCATACATAACTGCAACACGATTGCTGTTGTCGGGCATTGGCTCGAGCCTCAGGCTGAATGGCATTTCAACCTCAAGGATGTCTCCCGGCCTCCATGTTCTTTCAACTGCCACAAAGCTTCCCGGCAGCGTGCTTATTCTTTCCTTCTTCCCGTTTACCCTGATCGTGAAACCTTTTGCAGCCCAGTAGGGATATCTTACAAACACAGTGAAGTGCTGATCCTTTTCCATTGTAAAGAGCAAGGTGCTTTTCTGTTCCTCGGGATATGCAGTTTTTTGGGTGACAGTAATTCCTTTTTCCTTCCAGTTCAGTTCGGAAGAAATATACTGGAAGAGGTAAAGGCTGTTATCCCCATGGTAGAATATATTCCTGCCGTATTTTGAATGAGTTTCCATCCCGGTGCCTATGCAGCATGTGAAATCGAAAGGATCCTGGAATTCTTTTTTCCCACCCATTTCAAGAGACAGGTTGTAAGTAACCCTTCCGTTTACAGGGTTAATGGATGAGAGAATATGGTTGAAAAGTGCGCGTTCATAAAAATCTGCAACTTTCGCATTACCTTCCCATTCAAAAAGGTGTTCCGACAGTTTCAGCATGTTGTAAACGTTGCATGTTTCTGTGGTTTCCGGACCAAGGCGGCTGCTTAGTGAATCGGCCGGGCCAAAATATTCCTTGTTGCCGTTCCCCCCTGTTGCATAGCTGTGATGGCTGACAACCCTGTCCCAGAAAAACTCGGCAGCTTTCCTGTCACTGCTGTCACCTGTAAGCTCATAAAGGCGTGAAAGACCTGTAAGCTTTGGAATATTTGTATTGCAGTGTCTTCCTTTGAGTATGTCTTTTTCATTTTTAAGAGGATCGAGCACTGCTTTCTGATAAAAGAGTTCTGACATCCGGAGGTATTTTTTATCACCTGTATCGGCATAAAGGTCGGCAAGTACCTCTGCGATCCCTCCGTGTTCGCAACGGAGCATTACCTGTATAAGTGAGTCGTTAAGCGGTGTAACAATATTGTAGAGCCAGTCGGCAAAGCGCTTTGAAACCATCAGCGCCATGGTGTCGCTGCATAGCCTGTAAGCATCCCTGAGGCCGGCCATCATCTTATGTTCAGTATAGTATGGCACCCAGATGCCGTTAAGGTCAAAGCCCTTTGCCCTTATATTCCCTTTTGCAACTTCGCCCGAGAGTATTTTCTTTCCCTTTGGGAATGCTCCCAGGTAGCCATCACCGTCAGCTTCCTGCAGTTTCTTCAGTTCCGATACTATGTACCTTTCCCTTTCCAGGAAACTGCTGTCTCCTGATGATCTGAACATCATCGAGATTGCACTCAGATAATGACCAAGGCTGTGACCGGCGATTGTTTCATCCTCCCATCCGTGGTATTTCTCAGCCTTAGGCTTCAGCCCGGCTTCGATATAGTATCCTGCAAGCAGCCTGTCGGGCTCATATCCAAGCAGGGTCTTCTCATCAAGTTCCATTGCATGCCTGAAAGGTCCATCGAGGAGTTTCACTTCATCAAGGGGAAACTGTAAGGCACGGAATCCTACTACTTCAGGGCCACCTGTCAGGACAGTCCCTGGTTCAGTTCTTTGTGTTTTGCATGAAAAAAGCAAAGCCGCGATTACAAGGATAAGGAGGAGGGGCTTGTTTGGCATGTCTTTGGAATTTGGTTTATATCAGAAGGGTATCATATACCTTTCCCTGTTTTTAAAGGCGCACATTTCTTTGTATCCTGCCGCTTTCAGCATCGCATAAGCTTCATCAAAGTATTGTCCTACTCTCCCGGGATAATGTGCATCGGAATTGACGCAGACCGGGGCTCCTGCTTCCCTGAAAAAACTGAGGAAACGCCTGTCGGGATAAAAGTCAGCCAGAGGCCTGTTCCTGCCGTTTGTGTTTATTTCGAAAGCCACATCGTGCCTTGCCAGCCTGCCTGCAAGCTCCCTGTAAAGATGAGCGGGGTCCCCTGCGGGTTTATTGTTGTATATCCTTAACAGGTCGCAGTGACCAAGGATGTCGAAAAGTCCTGACTCAACTGCCTGGTACAGAAGCCCGAAGTACGACCTGTACATTTCATCTATATCTTTTCCCTCATAAAAATCGGGACTGCTGTCGACAGTAGATTCACCCATATAATGAACCGAACCGATTACGTAATCAAGATCCAGCGGCTCAAGAAAATCAGAAATCTCCTTTTCCTTTCCGGGGAAATAATCAACTTCAAAACCAACCCTTATGGCAATCCGGCCGGTTTGTTTTGCAAGTTTTCTTATTGTTGTTATGTATTCTTCCGTGCGCGATGGATCCATGCACCAGACCTGGCCGGGAATGAACAGGTTAAGATGTTCTGAAAAACCAATCTCACTGAAACCGGCTTTAATTGCATTGCTTATATATTCTTCAGCAACTGCTTTGCCGTCACTGAATGTGGTGTGCATATGATAGTCGGTTCTGTAGATCATCAGGAAAAGTTAAGTCTGTACCCGGGGGCTTCATGCAAAAATAACCTTTTGATCAGTTGCCCTGAAATAAAAAACTGCTAAAAAGAAGCAAGCCTGTGAACAAAATCACAACATGATTGTATTAGATAAAGTAAACGTTGTTAAGCTAAGAACTGTTTTGGATAGCTTAAACAGTATGATAAAGATCACTTTTGAAAGAAAAAAGTTAATTTTGTAAAAAATCTCAGGGAAGTGAGTAAGAACGAAAGACATTGTATCTGTACACATTGTGATTTCAGGGAAATTGTTTTTGCCCATCTGGATGACAAAACAATTGATGAGCTCTGCAATTACAAGGATGAACGATCTTACAGGAAAGGGGAGGTAATAAACCACGAAGGGGAAAAAATCACAGATTTCAAGTACCTGAAAAGCGGCCTTGTCAAACTTTACCGCCGTACCTCTACAGGGGAAGAACAGGTTATAACAATTACCAGGCCCTTTGAGTTTGTGAGCAACATGAGTATATTCTCAGAAGAGAGGTACAGGTATTCTGTTGCTGCAGTTGAGGATTCAGTAGTTTGTACAGTCAAACTCGAGTATATAAAGGAGCTCTTTATGCATAACGGTGGTTTTGCAATGGGACTGCTTTCAAAAATCTCCAAGATAAATGACAAGATCATAAGCCAGACTCTCGATATCAGGCAAAAGAATCTTGTTGGCAGGGTGGCTTACGTACTGCTTTATTTCACTAAGGAGATTTATAATTCAATGGTTTTCGACCTGCCCGTTTCAAGGAAGGAGATAGCTGATTACATAGGCATGAGCACTGCGAACGTTATAAGGACCCTTTCTGATTTTAAGAAGGACGGGATTATAAAAGTGTTTGGAAAAACAATTGAAATAGTCGACATCAACAAGCTTGAAATAATCTCCAAGAGAGGCTGAGACTTTTCATCTTCCAATTGCATCCCTGAGTGCTTCTGCAGTATCGGGATAATTGAACCTGAACCCTTTTTCTATAAGCTTCAGAGATGAAGCCCTGCTTCCGGAAAGTGCAACTACTGAACTTTCTCCCATCACAGTTTTCAGAACGAAGGCCGGCACAGGCGGGTGAAAAAACGGCTTTTTCATAACACCTGCAAGTATCTTCATTAATTCCCTGTTATTCACGAAAGAAGGTGCCACTGCATTAAAGGCGCCGGACATTGAATCATCCTCAACAGCTTTAAGGTAAATACGGCAAAGGTCATCCATATGTACCCATGGCAACCATTGCTTTCCGCTGCCAAGTACAGGAAATACATAAAGTTTTGCCGCAGCAAGGAAACGCCTGAGGGCTCCGTCATGTTTTTCAAATACAACACCGGTCCTCACTATGACGGTCCTGATACCGTCATTGCTGAATCTGCCTGCAGCTTCCTCCCATTTCCTGCAGGTTTCAGCAAGGAAATCTGTTCCCGGAGGATCAGTTTCATTATAGATTTTATCTGTTGTTGCAGAACCGTAGTAACCGGTAGCTGAAGCCGAAATAAAGGCTTTGAGTTTTATCTTGTTTTCTTTAACAGACCTGAGAAGCAGTTCAGCTGTATTCACCCTGCTTTCTATGATTTCTTTCTTCCTGCGTTTTGTCCATCTGCCTTCACCTATGTTGGCACCGGCAAGGTGGATAATGTAGTCAGTATTCCTGAGGGCTTCAGGATCAATATAATTATTCGCAGGGTCCCACCTGAAAACAGGTATTTTCCCGCCAATGTTTTCTTTTCTTGAAAGGGTAGAAACCCTGAATCCTTTTTCAAGGAGAAGGGCAGAGAGATTTGATCCGATAAGGCCGCTGCCCCCGGTTATAAGTACAGATTCTTGTTCCATTTTCTAATGAGGACCCCTGTTGTCGAGGAGGTATGAATAAAACAGGAGATGTGCAATTTTCTGCATCTCCGGGGAACAGTTACCAAGGCTCACTTTACGCTGCATTGCCATCTCCTTCCATGCAGGTGGAAGATAGTCTACGCGGCTTACCATGCCGTCGTCGGGACCAGGTGTGCAGTACTTTGTGTCACATCCTGTTGTATTTATACGGATAAAGCACATCGGGCATGGTTCTGCTGAACTGAATACGATAAGCCCTGGTTTATAAACATAAATGTTCATGTATTTTTTTGCAGCATGACTTTCCTCGAACTCAGTGAGGAGCGACATTTCTGCATGAAGGTCAGAACGATGCTTCTGCATCTGGTTATTGTGCGATTCGGCGATGATTTTACCATCAGAGTCGATTAGTACCGAGCCTATACCATAACCGCCCTGTAAAACGCTTTTTACTGCCTGGAGATTTGCTGCCCTTGCGTAAACATCATCAGTATATTCAGGTGCAGGTTTAAAATTCAGCAGGTAGGTCTGCACTTTCTGCATCATTACTTTTACGGGGTCGTCGGATTTTATTCCGCAGGGAAGATCAACAAGCTTTTTAATTTCCTCATCCCTTGTACGGGTGACAAAGAAACTTTGTTCAACCTTACTCTGCCATACAGCCGACTGTTGTGCGTAGGAGGTTGAAATTAGTATTGTAAGAAGCAGAAGAAGCAGGGTCTTTTTCATAATCCACATCTAAATCAGGACCTAATATTTCAGTCGCAATAGTTCATAAAATTAATAATTTAAATCAATATACTCAAATCTTTGAATGTTATTCAAAGGGCAGTATATGTTGAATCATTTAAGAAGAACAAGCCATCAGGGTATGTTGTTCTCAGGAACCCAGTATTTCCCTGATTTTTGCTGATATGATTTTGTTATCAGCCTTTCCGGCCAGTGCCTTTGATGCCATTCCCATCACTTTCCCGAACTCGGCAGCGCTGCTGGCACCTGACTCACTTATAATTTTCCTTACAACAGCAGTGACCTCTTCCTCGCTCATCATTGCAGGCAGGTAAGCGGAAATGAATCCTGCTTCGGCAACCTCTTTCTTCCAGAGGTCCTCCCTGTTTTGCTGCTTGTAAATTGCCGCAGCCTCTTCCCTCTGGCTTAAAAGTTTCCTCAGGATCTTCACTTCAGTCTCATCACTGATTGTATCCGATCCGCCTTTTTCTGTCCTTGCAAGAAGTATAGCAGCTTTTATTGCCCTTAATGCTTCAAGTTTATCTTTTTCCCTTGCAAGCATTGCTGCTTTTATGTCGGCGTCTATACGTTCTGAAACTCTCATGGTCAAATGATTTAAAATGAAACAGCCTGTATGTTGAACAATCGTCTAAATTAATGTATTTTCTGTGAAAAATTTATACTTTTGGGGTTCCAAAAAACAAAACAGATTTTAAAATATAGCATTATGACAAACATCAAAACAAAAAAAGGGGTAATAGCTATTCTCACAGGCGGTGGCGACGTACCCGGTCTTAACCCTGCAATCAGGGCGGTCACTATCCGTGCCAACAGGGAAGGTTACAAGGTGATCGGCCTCAGGCGTGGCTGGGCTGGTATTATGGAACTTGTGAGGGATAGCAAAGCCGATAATTCAAATTGCTTCCAGGTACTTACAGACGATATAGTTAACAAGGCAGGCCGTACAGGCGGTACCTTTCTCCATACTTCAAGGACAAGGCCCAGCCATGTTCCAAAGGCTGATGTTCCCGAGCACCTGAGGGGCACCTACAACGCAGAAAAGAATGACCTCACTCCTGAAATTATAAAGAACCTTGAGTGGCTCGGCGTTGATTACCTGATTCCAATCGGCGGCGACGATACACTCAGTTATGGTGTTCATCTTTATAAAAACGGCGTTAAGGTTGTTGCAATTCCGAAGACAATGGACAATGATGTGCCTGGCACAGACTATTGCATCGGTTTCAGCACCTGCGTAACAAGGACAATCATGATGACGAACAGCCTGAGAACATCAGCCGGTTCACATGAAAGAATCATGGTTCTCGAGGTATTCGGCAGGTATGCCGGCTTTACTTCAATACTTCCCACTATGGCCGGCGCAGCAAACAGGTGCGTTATCCCTGAATATAAATTTGATATCGACCATCTCACCAGGCTTCTTGTTGAAGACAGGAATGCAAACCCGAGCAAGTATTCTATAGTTCTTGTTTCAGAAGGCGCAATGTTCGAAGGTGGTGAAATGGTATTCTCCGACCAGGAAAGGGATGCATACGGACATGCAAAACTCGGCGGGATCGGCGACATGGTTTCAGCAGCAGTAAAAGACCTTACTAAGAAGTACAACCACGGAAAAACTATCAATATAATTAACCAGAAACTTGGTTACATGGTAAGGGGCGGAGATCCCGATGCTATCGACTCAATAGTTCCGATGGCTTATGGTAACCTCGCTCTCGACCTTATACTGAAAGGTGTTCATGGCAGGATCGTGGTTCTCCAGAACGGAAGGTACGATAACATCCCTCTTGATGTTGTTACATCATCCAAGAAACTTGTTAATATCCCTGAGTATTATAACATTGAACGTCTCAGGCCGCATTACCACAGTTTCGAGATGAAACCATTCTTCCTTATGGCAGCAGAAAGCTAGCAGCTGACCGATTATATGAAAAAGGCCCGGAGAGAGGGCCTTTTTTGTTTACTTTTGTCAAAATTCAGTTATTGAAAGAGGGTCTTGTAATAAAATCCACTGGAAGCCAGTACCGCGTTCTTGGTGACGACGGGTCAATAGTCGATTGCAGGATTAAGGGAAAATTCAGGGTTAAAGGGTCAAGAACTACAAACCCCCTTGCCGTTGGCGACAGGGTTGCTTATGAAGAAGAACTTCCTGGAAAAACAGGAATCGTGGCCGAAATACATCCAAGGAAGAATTATATAATAAGGAAAGCATCGAACCTTTCAAAAGAATCACAGATTCTTGCAGCCAATATCGACCAGCTCTTCCTGATGGTTACTATAATCCTTCCGGAAACACCTGTTGAGTTCATCGACAGGTTCCTTGTAACAGCTGAAGCATACAGGATCCCGGCTTCAATCATAATCAACAAGACCGACCTTTACGGTGAGGAAGAAATTGAAAAGATGAATGAGCTGATATCCGTATATGAGAACATTGGCTACAGGTGTTACAAGCTCTCTCTTACGGAAGGTACAGGCCTTGAACCCCTTAAAAAAGCCATGGAAAACAGGATCAGTCTCCTGGCTGGCAATTCCGGCGTCGGGAAATCGACCTTCCTTAATAAAATAAATCCTTCACTTGATCTTAAGACTGCTCCAATTTCAGAATATCACAGGCAGGGTAAGCATATAACAACATTTCCTGAGATGCATCCCCTTCCTTCAGGAGGGTTCCTTATTGATACACCTGGGATAAGAGGCTTTGGAATGATAGATATGGACAGGAATGAGATCTACCATTTCTTCCCCGAGATTTTCAGGATAGCAGCAGGCTGCAGGTTCAACAACTGCCTGCATCTTGAAGAACCAGGCTGCGAGGTGAGGGAGGCTGTTATGAAAGGGACTGTATGCTTCACAAGATACAGGAGCTATCTTAATATACTCGAGGATGAAAATCGCAAATACAGATAAACGCGTGTCTGAAAGAAAACATATATCTTTATAACCCTAACAACTTCCTGAAAGCATAATATGAGAAGGGTATTAATTCTCACATATTCGGCATTCCTCCTTATAATGGTTGCCAACTTCTTTTATTATGATAACCTGTATAAGAACCAGATCAAGTATATCACTGAACTTCTCGACAGGCAGGTGCAGATCGTAGGCCTTGAAGTTGACAGTACAAACAACGGTTTTACAAGCGACCTTAACAAGATAAACTTTGATCCCACACAGGATGTTTCACACTTCTTTGATAAAAGCAGTCCTGAAACAGGAGCCAGGATCAAGGAATCCCTGATGCTCTTTTACTCAAAGTATAAAGACTTTGTAACGAGGATCAGGATTTATGATAACGAGCTGAACCAGTATACGCTATCGTGGGATGAGGAGAAAAATGACTGGATACCCGGCAGCTATATCGCTTTCGACCAGAGTGAGATTAAGGAAATGGACCAGCTTGTCCCGAACGGCAGGTTTTTCGACTACTATACACCCATACTGAAAGGGGGAAAGCCGGTAGGGAACATTGTTGTAAGCGTCGATTACCAGAAATACTTCAAAAAGCTATTCTCAAAATTCAATCTTAAGGATTACCAGTGGCAGTGGGTGCTTAGCGACAGCGGCCAGATAATTTACGATAATTTCGGGGAGGCTGTCGAATATACGCATCTCGACAGGATAACCACTGATCTTTCAAAGGGCTCAACCTCAAGAACAACCCACCTTGCGGTTTCAAAGGGGAAGAGGATGGAAATCCTCTCATCGTATTATTCAACCCAGCTTCTGCAGCGCGACCTTGGTATAGTATTCTCAGCCCCCACAACCTTTTTCCAGAAATTCATAATAAGGAATTCAATCTTTATAGTCATCGGGACCCTGATGGTGGTCCAGTTTATAATCTTCCTCTTCCTCTCTTTTTTCAAAAAGCAAAGGGCAGAGATGAAAAGACTCACCGACTCTGAAAGCATGCTTAACAGGCTTATAGAGGAGATGCCCGCGGGTGTAATAATTTATAACAAGCAGAGGGAGATACTGAAGGCAAACAAGATTGCGGCGGGCTATTATTCCTTCCAGGGCGAAGCCGATATGCTCGGCAAGATCTTCCCCGAGACTTCACTGTCGGAAGACAACGATTATTTCTCAAAGAACCTTGGAGAATCATTCAGCCCCGAACAGTTTGTAATCATCAAGAAGGAGATAGGTGAAATAATACTTTACAGGAGCAGCATACCGGTTGTTTATCTTGGCGAAGATGTTGTTCTCGAGATACTTATTGATATCACAATGCTTGAATCTGCAAGGAAACAGGAGGCCAAAGCCAACGTGGCCAAGTCGGAGTTCCTTGCAAGGATGAGCTACGAGATACGAACACCGCTTAACGGGATAATTGGAATGGCAGATGTCCTTTCTAAGAATGATCTGTCATCAGAGGTCAGGGACATCGTCCACCTGTTACGACGCTCAACAGAGGTGCTTCTGGGCATTGTTAATGATATTCTCGATTTTTCAAAGATCGAGTCGGGCAAGATGATACTCGATGAAACACCATTCAACCTAAGGGAGGAGATCTTCTATGTACTCGACCTGGCGAGAGCGCATGCAACAGATAAAGACATTGATATTTCATGCAATATTGAGGATAAGGTTCCTGAAACAATCATCGGAGACGCATTCCGGCTCAGGCAGGTACTTGTTAACCTTATAAACCATTCGGTTTTATACACCGACAGGGGCAGGATTGAGATCAAATGCAGGGTAGGAGAAAGAGAAGGAGGTATTATCACACTCATCTTCGAAATTCTTGATACCGGGAGACATTTTGATAAGGCAAGCCTCAAGAAGATATTCGGCGATTTTGTAGATGCCGAATCAATAGCAGCAAGGGGCTCCGATGAATCAGGTTTTGCAACAATAATAGCACGGCAGCTTGTAGAGCTTATGGGTGGTGAACTGATCGCCTCAAGCCCTTCAGGCCTTGAGGGAAACCTTGGCAAAAAAGTTGTCTTTACTATTAAGATCTACTCATACGAGAGAAAGGTTAAAGCCCTTGACCTCACACAAATCAACAGGATAGACCAGATAAGGACACTTGTTATAACAGGGAGTAACAGGGATGAAGAATTCCTTGGGGCACTGCATAAACTGGGTCTCCCTACACTTGTAACAACTTACCAGAAAACAACACTCAACCAGATAAGGGCAAACTTATCGGGAAAGGCTGAAAGGTATAACCTGATAGTCGTAATGGACGATGAAGAGTTTGACGGTTTCGGGGCTGCCCGCGTCATCTTCGAATCAGGCCTTTCCGGTGAATTCATAATCTTCATGGTCAGCTCGAATGACAGGAAGGGCAATTACCTGAAATGCATTACAATGGGTGTGGATTTTTATCTTGTGAAACCCTTCGACACAAACGAGCTGCTTGATACTTTATATGGCAGCTTCACATATATCGAAACAAACTCCCAGGAAACAGATCTTCATCACCCTGCGAGAGACCTGTCACTGCTTGTTGTGGAAGACAACAAAATGAACCAGATCATAATAAACAAGATGCTTGGTGTGATGGGCTATAAATGCGATGTTGCAAACGATGGTTATGAGGGTTACACAATGGCCCTGAGGAAGAAATATGATCTGATTTTCATGGATCTCATAATGCCTGAAATGGATGGCTTCGAATCCACAAGGAGAATCATGGAGTTCGATAAGTCAAACATAATCGTGGCATTTACTGCAGATAATATGCCTGAGTCGAGGAAGAAGGCAGAACTTTCCGGCATCAGGGAGTTCATCTCAAAACCAGTCAGGGTCGAAGACCTCAAGAGACTATTCGCAAAATACTTCAGCAGCTGAAACAGGGTAAGACCGATATTACCAGATTTCTTGAGCTTGCCGGGAAATACCCCATTGTTGATGTAAGGTCACCATCCGAGTTTAACTACGGGCATATCCCGGGGGCATTCAATATTCCTCTCTTCAACGACAGGGAACGGGAAGAGGTTGGAACAATCTATAAGAAGGAAGGAAGGGTGGCGGCAATAAGGCATGGCTTGCAGCTTACAGGTCCATCCATGGCTTCAAAACTCGACAGGGCACTGGAGCTGGCCGTTAACAACCGGCTACTTTTGCATTGCTGGCGCGGCGGGATGAGGTCTGAGGCTATGGCCTGGCTTTTTTCACTGGGTGACCTGGAAACAGAAATACTCGAAGGAGGGTATAAAAGCTACAGGCACCATGTGCTTGAATCAATCGGTGCCCCGAGGAGGATAATTATACTTGGCGGACTCACAGGCAGCGGGAAAACACATATACTGAGACGGATGAAGGAACTGGGGCACCAGGTTATCGACCTTGAAGGGATCGCCTGTCATAAGGGATCAGCCTTTGGATCACTGGGCCAGCCACCACAGCCCTCATCTGAGCATTTTGCCAACCTCCTTTTTGATGAACTTAAAAAGACAGATCCTGATAAACCATTGTGGCTTGAAGATGAAAGCAAGAATATTGGCACCGTTTTCATGTCCGACCAGTTCTGGGGCCTGATGCAGGAGTCTCCTGTTATTGCTCTGATAATGGATACAGAGACACGCATGCCTCGCCTCCTTGAAGAATATTCAACACTGCCACGCGAGGAATTGCTTGCATCTGTTAACAGGATTAGTAAAAGGCTGGGAGGTGATAATACAAAAGAATCATCAGAAAGCATAATTTCAGGCGATTTCCGGAGGGCAATTGAGATAACCCTCAATTACTACGACAGGACCTACTTCTACGGTCTGAAGCGACGAAAAGAGTCGCAGATAAGGTATGTTGAGACAACAACTGATGATATTGATAAGAATATCGGTAAAATCCTTGAGGCGGCCGGGCCTTTACTTGCCTGAGACTTCTTACTTTTTGTTCCTGCCTCTTTCAGCATCAACCCATTTGAATACCTTGTCGGAACGTCTTAACGGCATATCGCACGGCACAGAGCAGAACTCCCCTTTATTGGCTTTTTCAGCCTGCTTCAGGTCTACCCTTATCTCGTCAATTGTCAGTTCTGCAACACCTGTTGTGGGACCTGTAATTAACAGGTGATCCCCTTTTTCAAGATCCCCGTTCTCAAGCCTTATCTCGGCCACACCTATCTTGCTGAAATAGTTTGTGACCTTACCCAGGTAAACCTTCCGTTTTGTTGCGCTCGAACCATACCTCCCTGTCCATTCTCCCATCTTCCTTCCCAGGTAATAGCCATCCCAGAAGCCCCTGTTGAACACTGTGGAGAGCCTTGCGGTCCATTCATCAGTTTTTTCGCTTGTAAAACTCCCGTCAGCAAGAGCCGACACTGCTTCACTGTAACAGGAAGCGACAACCTTTACATATTCTGCCGACCTGGCCCTCCCTTCAATCTTCAGCACCCTGACTCCCGCATTGATGATTTCATCGAGAAAGCTGATTGTGCAAAGATCCTTAGGCGACATTATATATTCATTGTCGATCCCGAGCTCATAGCCTGTTTCCCTGTCTGTAACAACATACGATCGCCTGCATATCTGGTAACACTCCCCGCGGTTTGCTGATTTCCCGTATTCGTGAAGGCTCAGGTAGCATTTACCCGAAATGGCCATGCACAGGGCGCCATGTGCGAACATCTCAAGCCTTATAAGCTCTCCCTTTGGTCCCCTGAGGTCGTTGCTGACTATGCTGTCATGAATATGTTTTACCTGTTCGAGGTTAAGTTCACGGGCCAGTACGGCCACATCTGCCCACTGTGAGTAGAACTTCACAGTATCAAAATTAGATATATTGAGCTGTGTTGAAAGGTGAACCTCAACTCCTTTGGAATAAGCATAGTTGATAACAGACTGGTCGGAGGCTATTATCGCGCTTATGCCGGCATCTGAGGCTGTATCCACTATCTCCTTCATCTGCATTATCTCGTTGTCGTATACAACAACATTTACAGTGAGATAGCTTTTAAGCCCGTTTTCACGGCACCAGCCGACAATCTTATGCAGGTCGCCTGATGTGAAATTGCCGGATGAGGCTGCCCTCATATTAAGTTGTTCAACACCGAAGTAAACTGAATCTGCTCCTCCCTGCTTTGCGGCAACCAGCGCCTCCCATGAGCCTGCAGGTGCCATTATTTCTATATCCCTCCTGTTCATCAGCTTATATTCTTTTTCATCACTATCCTTATGCATGTTCCGTTCCCCGGTTCCGACTGGCGCACGAATATCTTCCCGTTATGATATTCCTCTATTATCCTCTTTGCAAGCGAAAGGCCCAGGCCCCAGCCTCTTTTCTTTGTTGTGAATCCCGGCCTGAAAATTTTCTTATGGGAGGATTTTGGGATGCCCTTGCCGCTGTCAATGATATCAATAACAGCGTTCATTTCATCCTCCCCGGTCTTTATTATAATATTCCCTTCTCCTTCAATTGCATCAATAGCGTTCTTGCAGACATTCTCAATCACCCAGCTGAAAAGCGCTGCATTAACCGGCACAAAGAGACCAGACCTGCTACCCTTGTCGGTAACAAAACTGACCTTGGAGGAACTTCTTGAACGCAGGTATTCAACAGTCTGATCTATCAAAGGGTTTATATCGGCTGGTGCAAGTTCAGGCCTGGCCCCGATCTTTGAGAACCTTTCTGTAACCTTTTCAAGCCTGCTTACATCCCTCGCAATTTCCTCAGTAATATCAATCCCCGGGTATTTCATCTGCAGTATCTCTACCCACCCGGCAAGCGAGGACGTTGGTGTCCCGAGCTGGTGTGCCGTCTCTTTTGACATACCAACCCATACCTGGTTCTGTTCAGCTTTCCTTGAAGAGCTGAAAGCAACGTAGGACACAAGTATGAAAAGGAGGATCACGCTCAGCTGAACATAAGGATAATACATCAGTTTTATAAGTATCGTACTGTCGCGGTAATAGATCCTGTTTATATATCCGTCTCCGAAATCAATAACTATCGGCTGGGTGTTCTCTTTCATTCTTTCGAGTCTCGCCCTCAGGTACCGCCTGTCCCCGATCTTCTCCGGATCGAAGTTTTTTGCTGAAATAATACTGTCCCTTCCGTCGGTAAGGATAACAGGAATTGTTGTATTGTCGTCGTTTATGGAAGAGAGAAAAACAAGATCCTGCCCCTGGTCCGAAGCTTTTATTAGCTGCCTTGTTGCTTCTGCCCAGAGCTCAACTTTCTTTCTTTCCTCCTCCTTTAGTTTCCTTACAAGGCTTTGAGTATACATCAGGGAAAAGATACCTACAGCCAGGGTGACCAGAAGAAGAAGGAGCTTCCAGAATGTCTTGTTCGTGTAGATGTTCATCGTCAGTTCAGTTTTCCTGCTGAATCTCAAAATGTTTCTTAAAGATACTCTTATTCCTGCGATCTTTGCCGCTTACTGTTGTATCTGCCGGTTTGCTGACTGAATCTGTTTCCGGGAATGATATTCTGAAACGCTGTCTTGGAGCCTCTTCCTTCCTTGCCGCAGAATCCTTCCTGAACCATCCGTATTCCTCGTTCAGGATAGTTTTCAGATTGCTCTTTTCCTTCTTCAGGCTCTGTTTTATATTATTTCCGGCTGCTTTAATATCGTATGAAACCTTAAGGTCATCGTCCTTACCTGTTATCTTCAGGAATATTGAACTCCGGCCGAGCCCGTCTTCTTCAATTGCTCCGAAATCATCCCTGCTGTTACCCTTTTTAGCCTTTTTGCTTAGCAATACCGACAGGTAGGTTTTTAAATGGTATTCATAGCTGTCGTCGAAAAAATGCTTTCCGCTCACAGTGAAGTCGGCAGCTGAAGATTTTATCTCCATCTGCGGAATTGCAACGTAGCCGTCTTTAATAAACAGATCATTCTCAAGCCTTGAGAACTTAATGTTTTCAAGCTCCGAAACCTCAATGAAATCAGATAGTTCCTTTGCAGGTGCAAAGTTGACAAGCGCACCGTTCTCAATGACATACTTCCCGTCAGCCGACATATTGTCAGTGTTGGGATTTAAAAGCGAATCAAGCGGGAGTTTAAGCGAAAAATTGCCTGAAAGCATGCCTGAAAGATTATCGGCAACAATAAAATCCTGGCCAAAATTTTTGAATGATCTGAAAGTCCTGTTAATATCGATCCTGTCAATTGTGAAACTGACCTGGGAAAGAAAAGATTTGTCATTTTTTCTTGTTATCAGGAATCGTCCTTCCCCTCTTCCGCCAAGGGCATCCATCCTGACGGATGAGAATTCTATCTGCCCGCTTTGATAGCCGAGAGAGCCCGTAACATTATCGGCCACGAACGAATCCCATGTCATATTGTTTACCCTGAATGTTATGTCAGCCTCGAGGTTTTCAGGAAGGGAGACGGCAGTTGGTTTTGCCCCGGCACTGGTTGTTGAATCTGCATAAAATGTTGACGGATCGAGGTTGTCTGCTGTCAGGTCAGCATAGGCTTTCAGCTTTACAGGCCTTCCCGCAAGCCATGCCGGCATGTTTATGAATTCGCCGCTCAGCCTGAATCGCTGACCCTTCCACGTGAAATACAGGTCGTCGGCCCACATGTTTTCTGCAATCATCAGGTCCCCGTCAATGTCATCTATTGCTGCCGCGCTACTCTTCCCCCTGACCGATAGAGAGTTGAACCTGAGATCAGCCTGCGGATCAAGTGCAAGAAAATCAGCTGTGCCCGGATTGCGGAAGTTCCTCATCTCCCCTGAAAATGAAAGGTTCAGCCTTACAGAACCCGATGCATCCTCAATTTCCTTTACGGGGAAGAAACTAAGTAGCTCAGACGGAATTATGTCGCCTGAAAATGTTCCTTCGATAAATGGAACGCTGAAGTTGCTTACTGACAGGTTCCCTTTCCATGCAGCACTTCCTATCCCGAAACTGAAGTCATTTATTTTAAGGGAAAACGTCTGGGGTCGTCCGGATAATCCGTTTGTAAATTCCCCTGCGAGACTGAGATCCCTGATGCTTATATCGGATTTCCTGTAATTCACCTTCCCTTTTTCTACAGAGAACTTAAGTTTCAGCAGCGGGTTTTCAGTTTTTCCGGCTCTCCCTTTAATGCTGCATTCTGCTCCAAGGAGCCCGCCGGGTGAATACTGGGCAAACTCCTCCGCATATTTGCCCGGAAGGTATTTCTTTACCTTCTCGAGTGAGATATTATTACCTGATATCTTAAGATCGAGGTCGCCTGCTGATGATATAGTGCCTGTCAGGGCAAACCTGAATTCATCGAGGTTCAGCCTCCCTTTCCTGAACACTATGCCGCTGTCTGACTGGTGGAGGTTCATATCAAGTGAAACAGGGACCCTGAGTTTAAACTGAGTTGAGAAGAGTTCGGCCTGTTTTATAATGAAGTTTGCATTGCAGATGAAATCAAATTCCCTGTCAGAGATCTTGCTTTTGAAACGGCCTCCCGACAGAACCCCGCTTGCATCAATACCTGTTGCACGGTTTATATACCTGATATCTACCGATGAGGCACTTACCCTGTTGAGGTTTATTACGGTTGACTCACCTTCCCCGCCTTTCTCGCCAAGTGTTATGTCGTAGTTAGTTCCGCCTGTTGTGTCGGAGAAGAGATGAAGCATTCCGTCTGAAAGTGTAATGCTCTGTACAGTATAGTTACCCTTAAGGATATCAGTCATCCTGAATTCAAGGGAAAGAGACTTTGCCCTTAGCAGTGTATCTGTATTTATCCCTTTGAATTCTTTCCTGTTGAAGGTCGGGGAGGAGAGGATGGTTACATTTCCAAGTTCTACGGAAGCTTTCGGGAATTTCCTTATAAGCGAAAGGTGATATTCTCCAATTTCTACCCTTGTCGAAAGTCCTTTGTTAAGAGACTCAATAAGTATTGAGGCAACCTTGTTCCTCAGGAGGAAGGATGTGGTAAGCAAAGCAATAATAAGCACCCCGGTGACCACGAAAGCCCATTTCAGGATATTAATGGCTGTCTTCATTCCGGGGGTCACTTTTAATTGTTATGTACCTGAATGAGTTAAGGTTTGAATTGAAAAGGAGTACTTTCCCGCTGAGAACCTCACCGATCCCCGTGATTATCTTTATTACCTCGTTGGCCATCAGGGTTCCGGTTATCCCGGGGACAACGCCAAACAGTCCAGCCTCGGATGGCTTCGGGTCCTTTTCTTTGCCCTGGTTCCCAGGGTTAAACGACCTGTATGATGGTCCGCCCCTGTAATTGAAAACAGATACTGCCCCTTCATATTTATAGATCGACCCGTGTACCATTGGTTTCCCGAGGGATGCACAGGTGTCGCTTATTACATACCTGGCCTCATAATTATCCGTGGCGTCGACAATAACATCGTAATCTTCGAATATTGCCCGGGCATTTGAACCGTCGAGCTTAAGATTCTTTATCTCGAGGTTCACATGGTTATTCAGGTGTTCGAGCCTGTCGCGCACTATTATCGATTTCAGTTTCCCAACATCGAGAGTCCCGTATAGTACCTGTCTTTGCAGGTTTGTTTCAGCTACAGTGTCAAATTCGACAATTCCGAGCCTGCCTATCCCTGCCGCGGCAAGGTACTGCAGCACAGGGCATCCCAGGCCCCCGGCGCCGATAACAAGCACAGATGAATTACGGATCTTTGTCTGCCCTTTAATCCCTATTTCAGGAAGCATTATCTGCTTCCCATACCTCCTTAGTTCCCGCTGGGTGAGATTATGATTTTGCATCTGCAGGAAATTTTCTCTGCAAATATACATTCATTAAGTTTTATCCTGGATGCAATAATTGATCATAAAAAAAGGGTGCTTAAAAAAGCACCCTGGATAAAAGTTATGAAACACATGGAGGAGTACTATCCGTTGAATGTGAATGAGAGCCCAATCTCGAACGGGTACAGGTCTAAACCAGCAGGGCCTTTGCCTTTCTTGAAAAGCGGGGTCATGTAATAAGTAGAGTGTATCTGCAGGCTGCCATAACCGATCCTTACAGTCGGACCCCAGCGAAGCAGGTTGGTGCTGAAATCATCGTTCGATTTAAACTTGTCGCCGCTCTCTGTTATGATCTTTGTGTCGTTGCAGAGTTTTACGGCACCTATAAGGCCTGCTGCGACATTAATCTGGTCGTGGTCTGTCCTTACCTGGGCTTCGAGAAGAAGGGGCATGGTAAGGTAGAGTGTCCTGAACTTTGACTTTTTAAGAACCATGCCGGGAATCGAGTCACGGATCTCACCGTTTGCATCTGTTGTGATTGTGTTGTCACCGCTGAACCTGTAGCTGTCGAAGTTCAGGCCTAAGCCGGTTACAAAACCCAGGCGACGGGTAAGACCGAAGCTGCGCTGTGCAAAATTAATGTTGAAGTAATTCGACTTTGAAGAGTAGAGATCCATGTAGTTTATCGATGAGGGCAACACAAAACTCCTTTCGGCTGTAAGGTAGTTTGCGAACCCAAACTCAAAACCTGCCCAGTGACCCCTGAAATGCCTGCGCCTGTTATCCGATTTATCCGACTTGTCATCCTCATTGTCGCGGTTCCAGGTCCAGTCGTCGTAATTCTGGAAAGTGATCTTCGATCCGTTTTCAAGTGATTCAAGAATGTTCACACCGTGTTTGCCGAGGCGGATCTTAAGGGCATCTTTACTGTCGTCGATGCTCAGCAGATCATTTCCGATCGATATACGGGTATCATCATCACTTTTCAGGAGGGTATCCTTTGCCTGGCTGTTCTTCTCAACAGAAACTGCTTCCTGGCTGTATGCCTGGAAAAGTATCATCGCGAGAAATAAAATAATTCCAATCCTTTTCATATGGCTTTTTATTAAATGTTACAATGCTGTGACGGAACGGGGGTGGAAAAAGTTACCGGCAATTATTATTTTTTTACGGGAGTGTCGAAAGTGAGGAGTTTTGAGGTGAAGGTCACCGATCTTACCTCACCTTTATCATTACGGTTTTTCCTCAGCGACATGTTCCATCCGAAGAAGTTATTGATCTTCCTGATGCCGGCATCTGCAATATCATAGGCATCGGGACGTTTTCTCCCGTTCATTTTAAATACTTTTTCCCTGAAGAGTCTTTCAAGGAACATACCCGGACCATTATCGTCCTGGTCAAATGTATTGTCAACATATACCGGTTCGACATAGGCCAGCTGTGCTCCATTTTTATCAATGCTGAACTCATTATCGAGGAAGGCTATTTTTTCTATTTCAATCTTCGGGAAGTTCGTTATTACTGTATCTGCTGAATCCGGTAAAGCGGGCAGGGTCTCAACGGCAAGCTTCAGAACAACAGGTTCATTCTTTTTAGTTGTAGTGATCTTTATTTCTTCCTTAACCTTATTTGTTGCACTGGTGATTTCTGGTCTTACCTGTGCCGTTGTTGTGTTAACAGTATTTGCCCCGGCAGCCTGTTTTTCAGCCGAAGCGATATTTGTATAAACTGCAGACTGGTCTGAAGGATTCAGTACAATAAGAGCAAGTGCAATTGTTGCTGCGGCTGAAAGAGAAATAAGCACAAGCCTCCCTGTCTTCTGAAAGGGGGTAAGTCTTTTTAACCTCGATTTATATTTATAGGTGGCAGCCGGAGGACTTAGTTTTAGATTCCGGAATAATTCATAAGTCTTTTTCCTGGCTGGTGACGATTCAATAATCTGCCTGAGCTCTGCCTCCTGGTTTTCATCAAGGTCATTCTCTGCTGAGGCAGCACAAAGGAGGTCGAACTGCTGGTCGCTGATTGCGGAAACATCATGTTTGAGGCCATCCTTGCCACTGAATACAAGCTCAGAAGGAGAGATCTGAAAATTCCGGATGTCGGCCAGTTCCTCTTTCAGGTCTGGATTCTTATCAAGGAATGCCATAAGCAGGCGGCAGCCTTCCTCATCAAGCTTCCCGTCGAGGTAGTCGATAAACCATATCTCGTAATTTGTCCTGTCGGGTCCCATTTCAGATAACTGTTTCGATGCTTCCTATATAGTTTTTAAGAGCCACCCTTCCCCTGTATATATTTATTTTAACCTGGGCTTCGCTTGTACCGGTTATTTCACCTATTTCCTTGTAGCTGTAACCTTCATAATCCCTTAGCATTACTGCTGTCTTAAGTTGTTCAGGCAGCCTGTCGAGCGCTTCCCTCAGTATCTCAGCGAGGTCGCTGTAATTGTTGCTGTGAACAGGTTCATTTTCATATTCATCCCCTGAAAGAACAATTTTCTTTTCTCTTCTCAGTATGTCGATCATATTATGGTAAGCCGTTGAGAAGAGCCACGATTTGACAACAGGGTATTCAATTTCAGTAACATGCATCCAGAGCTTTTCAAAAGAATCCTGTACAACATCATTTGCACGGTCATCATCCCTGAGGTTTCCCCTGATGAACCTGTACACAGAATCGGCATAAAGTTCCACCGCATTGTTGTACTCCTTTACTGTCATGATCCCGGTTTCGTGGTTAGGACGAAATGCAATTACTATTAGTTACAAATAGACGCAAAAAAAATAAGGACGTTGCATCCAACGCCCTTATTATAATAGATGTAAGGATAATTAATTTTTAAGCTGGTAGACCCGTATCCAGTCGATTTCCATTGAAGTCTGACCACTGATTGGCTTGTTAAGACCGCCTGCCAGGCTTATATACATTGGTTCCTGCGGAACATTCTCTGTCTGCCTGAAAGCTTCAATGCCGTTTACCTTCCATACAAGGCTTCCTGCAGTCCATTCGAGTGTGAAGATATAGCTGTCACCTGCATATTTTGCTCCAAGTGCGGTTTTTGCAACCTTGTTTACACCTGCAAACATGTCGAGCACAACTTTTCCGTTGCTTGTACGGCAGACATCAATATGAGGGGTGATGCTGTCTGAAAGCAGCCAGAATGCGCTTTTTGCTGAAGGATCACCAAGTTTTATCTTTGCTGAGAAGATGCCATATTTCTGCCTGAAGCTTTTACCTGTATTCACAAGGCCCGATGTGTAGCTGAACTCCCTTGTTGTAAAACCGTTAACAGGTGACCATGCCTTGCCTGTGATTTTCTGCGGTTTTGTAATGATCTTGAGGAAGCTGTTGCGGATCTCGAAGTTTTCTTTTTCGGTGTAGTACTGGAGATCGCTGTCAATTGAATAGCGGTCCTTTAGAAGTTTGTCGCCCCAGTAGTAGTTTGTAAGCCACTTCTTCGGATCGAGCTTATCACCTTCGAAATCTTCGCTGAATGTAACTTCGTGATGCTTCAGGATATCAAATTTGTTTGAATCCTTCACCTTGAAATACCAAAGGATGTCGGCATCCTTCTTAAGCTTGTTGTATTCCTCAAGCTCCTTGAATTCCTCGCTTTTTTCGAATCTTTTCTTATCGAGAAGATATGCTTTCCTTTCTGTAAATTCCTTTGAAGCAGTGTATTCCTTCAGTTCATTGTACCTTGCCAGTTTCTGGGAACCGTCAATATTCTTGAAGTTTTCAAGCTCCTTCGAAGCTTTGAATTTGTAATAGTCCTTGATTTCCTGTGAACCATCGAGCTGCTTGAACTCATTGAGTTTTTTTGCCTCCGGTGTTGAACCGAATTCTTTGTCTTTCATCTTCTCTTTGAAGTCGGCTCCGTTCACCTCCGACCTGAGAGCTTCATACCTGGAGATCTTTTCTGAACCATCGAGTTCCATGAATTTCTTTAAAGCGCTTCCGCCAACTGTGCTGAAGTAAAGAAGAAGGTCCTTTGACTTTTTCAACGTATTGAATTCCTTTTCCTTCTGAAACTCTTCGGAGGTCTTATAGTTAAGACTTTCAATTTCCTTCTTTTTCTGGATGAATGAGGCAGAATTCACAAGCTCATGAAGTTCATTATATCTGGCCAGTTGTTTTGATTCTGCAAAAGAAAGGAGTTTCTCATACTCTGCGTTGAGGGCTTTTTCTTCCTCCTCAATCTTTGCAGTTGATGGGATCATCCCCAGTAAAAACCTGATACTTGCCATTGTAAGAAAGTTTTAGATATAACCTGTTAAAGATAGAAAATCTTTTAAGAATATATAACCTGCGTTTCTAAATATTTGTTTTTAGAAAGGCCCGATAAATTTTCATTTCAGGATCACCATAGTTTAAAACGCAGGAACAGGCTGATTATTTTTTTCAAAAATATTTGAATAATTAAAAAACTCTTTATCTTTGACCGAACGTTCAATCAAAAATAAAGAATGCCACGGACCGCCAGACAATTTGAGGAAATACGGGAAGAGAAGAAGACCCTTATAATGGATGTTGCACTTGAGCATTTCGCCAATGAAGGCTTTCACAAGACAACAATAAACCATATTGCGCGACATGCAGGTATTTCAAAAGGATTGATGTATAATTATTTCAGCAGCAAGGAAGAATTACTGGCTGAAATAATCAACAGGTCAACATCAGAGATTTATGATTTCTTCGATCCCGATCACGACGGGATACTTACTGATACTGAGTTTGAGGCTTTCATAAAGAAAGTTGTTTCGATTTTTTCTGAAAAGAAATTCATACTGCGCCTGTTCTTCCAGCTCTTAATGCAGAAGGAAGTGCGGGATGCAATACCAGGCGATTACACAACACTTGGATCAGTTGCAGTTTCTGAATTACAGGGGAGGGAACTGTCTTTCATTCCCGGACTTTTCAGGATGACTTCGGAGTATTTCGAAAGAAAAAGAAAGAAGAAAGGGAAGGGCTATGATCCGTCACTGGAAACAACAATGTTTTTTATAACTCTTGAAGGACTGGCTGTAACAATAATTTATTCAGACCACGACGACAGGGAACTCAATGGAAAAATTGCAGACAGGATAATCGCAATGTTTAAATAGAAGCAATGAATTTAAAATGAAAAGAATTCTGATGTTCATGCTTTTCACAACAGTTATGTTCCAGCATACCGGCACATTTGCACAGGAGCTGAGCCCGGCAGAGGTTGTGAAAAAGGCTGATGAAAAATTTAACGGGGAAAAGTCGGGCTACACTGTTATGACAATGACAATAATAAGGCCAGCCTGGCAAAGAACAATCGAGTTCAGAAGCTGGTCTCTGGGACGTGACTATGCCCTGACTCTTGTAACCGCACCCGCAAAGGAGGCCGGCCAGACCTTCCTTAAACGCGGTACCGAGATGTGGAGCTGGAACCCTTCGATAAACAGGCTTATTAAACTGCCACCATCAATGATGTCGCAGGGATGGATGGGCTCCGATTATACAAATGATGATATAATGAAAGAGTCGTCAGTGGTGAATGATTACACCCATTCATTTGAACCTGGCGAAGACATTTCCGGAAGAGCCTGTTATAAAATCAAGATGGTTGCAAAGGAAACTGCCGCAGTAAACTGGGGACACCAGCTGAGATGGATTGATAAAAAGGACTTCCTTGTCCTGAAGGTCGAGTATTTCGACGAGGAGGGAACCCTTATCAGGACAGAAACCGGGTCGGATATTAAGATGATGGACGGGCGGACAATCCAGACAAGGATTGAAATAATCCCTGCCGATGAACCGGGACAGAAAACAGTTGTGACTATACGGGAAATGAAGTTCAACACACCTCTGCAGGAAAGCTTTTTCTCCCAGCAGAACATGAAAAATATCCACTAAAAACAAGAATGCCATGAATGTATTCAGGATGGCATGGAGGAACCTCTGGAGAAGCAGGAGAAGGACGCTAATAACAATCGCGTCGGTATTCTTTGCTGTCTTTTTTGCAGTTGTGATGAGGTCACTCCAGCTAGGCGCATATGATCATATGTTCAGGAACGTAATCGAATCATATACAGGCTATGTACAGATCCAGGATAAGGATTTTGCCGACGAAAGGAGTGTCGATAATTCATTCAGCGATACCCCGGAACTCAGGCAGAAGATTGATTCAAATGACAATGTTATTTCTTCAATACCAAGATTTGAGACCTTTGCACTCGCCTCTTCAGGAATGCTGACAAAGGGAGTTCTTGTTTTGGGCATCGACCCTGTAAAGGAAAAGATGCTTTCGGATGTGGAGGAGCGGCTTGTCAGGTACAGGCTTACCGGATCAGCTATAGATTCACTTGAAAAATCTTCCCTGTCGTCCGGCATAAAGGAGAAGCTTAAAATGTTCGCCGGCAATTCGTGGTCAAGCACTGCTTCACTCCTCGTGGATCTTGGGATACCCGATAAAGACAGCTCGGTGGTTTTGCCTCTTTTCAGGCGCTTTGCCTCTTTTAAGAACGGGTACATTAAAACCGGGGAGGCGGGTGCCCTTGTAGGCGACAAGCTTGCAGTGTTCCTGGAAGCAGGTATAGGAGATACAATTGTTCTCCTTGGGCAGGGCTTCCACGGTTCATCTGCAGCCGGTAAATATGTAATCAGGGGAATAGTGAAACTCCCGTCACCGGAACTCGATAATAAGATCGTCTACCTCCCCTGCGACATTGCCCAGTCGCTCTGCAATGCCGAAGGAAGGCTCACATCTCTCGCGCTTGCTATTAAGAAAAACGATGATAATTCAATCAACTCGCTCGTAGCCGGGCTGCAGTCAAAACTCGGTCCCGACCTTAAGGTATTAGGCTGGCGGGAGATGAATAAACTGATTATTAACCAGATGGATGCCGACAGCAAAAGCGGGGGAGTGATGATCTTCATTCTTTACCTTGTAATAGCTTTCGGGGTTTTTGGAACCGTACTTATGATGACAGCCGAGCGGAGAAGGGAATTCGGGGTCCTTGTGGCTGTCGGAATGCAGAAGACACGCCTTGCCGCGGTCTTTGCAACTGAAATGATCTACATGGGGTTCCTCGGAATAATATCAGGAGTGCTTGCCTCGCTTCCTGTATTATATTACGGTCACGCACATCCTGTAAGGTTCAGGGGTGAAATGGCAAAGATGTACGAGGACTATGGAATGGAGGCAGTTATGCCCTTCCTTCTTCCGGATACCTATGTTCTCTGGCAATCGCTTGTTGTTGCAGTTATTGTGCTTATAGCACTTATCTACCCAATGCGTAAGATTAGTAGAATGATAGTAGTCAATTCACTTAAAGCCTGACATAATATGATCTGGAAAACAGCATGGAAGAATGTCTGGCGGAGCCCGGTAAGAAGCCTCGTGGTAATTGCGTCAGTAACAGTGGGGATCTTCGCCGGGGTCTTTTCAGTTGCCTTCATGAACGGAATGGTGGCACAACGTTTTGATTCTGCAATTGAAGAGGAGATATCACACATACAGGTCACCGGGAAGGACTTCAGGCTTAACAACGATCCGCGGATACTGATAAGAAACGCAGACAGCCTGCCCGGAGTGATCGGCAGGATGCCTGATGTTGAGGCTATTACCGGCAGGACAATTGTCACAGGGATGGCGTCTACGGCAACAAAAAGCTCCGGAGTGCTTATAACGGGTATTGATCCTTCTGAAGAAAAAATGGTATTCAGGATCAATAAGACAATAATTCCTTCCACGGGCAATTTCTTTGAGAAAAGCTCAAAATACGATTATGCCCTCGTGGGTCAGGACCTGGCCAAAGAACTGAATATAATCAGGTTTACTGTTGATTCATCCCTGCAGGCAAAGCTTGTTTCAAAGGAAATTCCCGCAGAAGTAATAAAGAAAGTTATGTCGTTGTCGGGGACAAGATTCAACTCAGAAAAGAAATTTGAGTCGGCGGTTTCATCTGTTCTGACAGGAAGGGAGGAAAGAATGTACGGGGCAACAATAAAGAGCGAGGCATGGACTTTCAGGGAGAATGCGCGCCTGACACTGACTTTTCTTGACAGAAACAACAACCAGGTGTCGGCATTATTCAGGATCACAGGAATTTACGATATAACAAACTCAGTTTTCGAATCATCAACAATCTTCGTAAAAAGGGATGTTCTTTGCCGCCTCACCGGCCTCGGTAATGATGATCTTCACCAGGTTGTTATAAAACTGAAGGATTCAGGAAGCACACTGCCTGTAGCAGACAGGATAAGGAAATTGTTCCCGGGCTATGATGTAAAGACCTGGAAGGAACTTCAGCCCGATCTCGCAATGATGACCGACTATGTCCACCAGATCTATGGATTTTTTATGACGATAATTCTTGCAGCACTTGCATTCGGTATTATTAATACAATGCTGATGGCAGTGCTCGAAAGAACGAAGGAACTCGGCATGCTTACAGCTATAGGGATGAACAGGCGGAAAGTCTTTTCAATGATAATGCTCGAGTCGGTATTCCTTTCAGTTACCGGCGGTATATCAGGCATGATAGTGGGCTGGATAACAGTTGTAATCTCAGCAAGCCAGGGGATAAACTTTTCTAAGTATGCCGAAGGGATGGAGGCAATCGGTTATTCGGCGCATATTTACCCTAAGATATCTTACAGCTTCTTCATCCTTGTGACCGTACTTATAATAATTACAGGCATTGCCTCATCGGTATACCCTGCATATAAAGCGCTTAAGCTTGATCCCGCTGAAGCAATAAGAACAGAATAATAAATGAAATAAAAATATCATGAAGGTACTTGAGATAAAAAATGTGGATAAGATCTACGACGGTTCAGAGGTCCATGTTCATGCAGTAAATAATGTGAGTCTCGACTTCACTGAAGCAGAGTTTGCAGCAATTGTCGGACCCTCCGGTTCAGGAAAAACAACCCTCCTCAACCTTATAGGCGGGCTCGACAAGCCAAGCTCGGGTCAGATTATAGTAAATGGCACCGACCTTGCGACCCTAAGGCCATCGCAGCTCATCGATTTCAGGATGAGGAATATCGGTTTCGTGTTCCAGGCTTATAACCTGATCCCCGTACTCACGGCGAAGGAAAATGTGGAGTTTATTATGAATCTTCAGAAGTGGGACAGGAAGGTCAGCGATGCGCGTACCGCTGAACTTCTCGAAGCTGTCGGGCTTTCAGACAGGGCAAACAGCAGGCCGTCAAAACTTTCAGGAGGCCAGCAGCAGAGGGTAGCTGTTGCAAGGGCGTTGGCATCGAGGCCCAGGTTCGTTCTTGCCGATGAACCGACAGCCAACCTCGACTCAAAGTCGGCCACCACGCTTCTCGAAATAATGGAGAGGCTTAATCATGAATCGAAGATCACTTTTATTTTTTCAACCCACGACCCGCGTGTCGTAAAGATGGCGCACAGGGTGATAACACTCGAGGACGGGAAGGTTGTTTCAGATGATGTAAGGGAAACAGTATCCTGAGGCGGCATGAAGAGATTTTACATTATGCTTTTCTTTTCAGCCCTGTGTCTTAACCTTGGTGCGCAGGATAAAAAGATCTTTTCTTTCAACGGGTATGTCTCTGTCATGCCTTCTGTAATGTTCGACTCCCTTAGTGGTAAGATCTATAACCAGGAACTCCTTCATAACAGGTTGAATTTTAAAGCATATGCGGGCGACAAATTTTCATTCGGACTTGAGCTGAGGAACCGTATTTTCATGGGGAACCTTATTGGTTCAACCCCTGGTTATGCAGCAATGACAGGCTCGGATGCAGGCCTTTTCGACCTCTCGTTTAACCTTGCAGATTCGAGGTCTTTCCTGTTCAATTCCACTATCGACCGTTACTGGATTGACTACAATTCAGGCAAATTCCAGGCAAGGATAGGAAGGCAGAGAATAAACTGGGGCCAGACCCTTGTATGGAACCCCAATGATATCTTCAATCCTTATACTGTCTTTGATGTTGATTATGCTGAGAGGCCTGGTTGTGATGCAGTAAGGTTACAGTATTTTCCTTCAGCCTCGTCGGCAGTTGAGCTTGCAGTAAAGGAAGATTCCGAAAAGAAACTTACTGCTGCCGCTCTCTGGAGATTCAACAAATGGGGATATGACATACAGGCAATAGCAGGCTATGCAGGCGGTCAAGATTTTATTGCAGGGGCAGGATGGTCAGGTGCCATCGGGACAGTCTCATTCAGGGGAGAGGCAACATGGTTCAGGCCGGTAGGAAGGTATTCCGACAGCACTTCAAAAGCAATAGTAACTGTTGGTGCCGACAAAATGTTTGCTGACAATTCGATGATACAGGTTCAGCTTATGTACTGCAACGACCCGCTTGAGCCGGCTGCTTTTGCTTCCTTTTATACCGGGTCACTTTCAGCAAAAGATCTCGCATTTTCAAAGTTTTCGGCTTTCATAGGAGGAACTGTAAGCCTGTCACCGCTTGTCAAGGTCACAATATCAGGGATGGCCATCCCCGACATGAAGGGCTGGTTTGCAGGCCCTTCACTCGACTGGTCTCTTTCCTCCTCGCTGGACCTATCTGTAATATGGCAGTATTTTAAAGCTCAAATGGGTGGAACTGCGGTAAGGAACAACCTTGGTTTCCTCAGGCTTAAATACAGTTTCTGAAATTTTTCTACTTTTGCCGGGTCTTTAACACTTCATTTATGGCTCTTGTACATGAATTTGAAAAAACCGGTAACTGGCTTTTCAGGAGAAGGAGCTGGCTTCCCGTGATCCTTGTTATTGCCGGTTTCATCCTGATGTACTATGTAAACAGGCAGTCAATCCTCTTTAACCAGACCCAGGAACTTATCTTTCTCGGGATTAGTTTATTCGGGGAGCTTATAAGGATCATTACTGTCGGGTTTGCACCCGGGAATACTTCAGGGAGAAACACAACAAGCGGGCAGATTGCAGATGAGATAAACACTTCAGGCATCTATTCGCTTATAAGACATCCCCTTTACGTCGGGAATTTTTTCATGTGGCTGGGGCCTTCACTCTTCCTACGCTCAGCATGGTTCACGATAGTATTCACCCTTGTATACTGGATCTATTATGAAAGGATAATGTTCGCAGAGGAACAGTTCCTCAGGAAGAAATTCGGCGACCTGTACGACAGGTGGTCTGAAAAGGTTAAAGCAGTATTACCCTCTTTTGGAAACTATATTCCCCCCAGGCTTTCGTTCTCAATGAGAACCGTGCTCCGGAGGGAATACAATAGTTTCGTGAATATTTTCGTGATCTTTTTTGCCCTCGATCTTGTACGCAATTACATTATCACAGGCAGGATCATAATCACACCCATGTGGGGCTGGTTGTTTGGTTCAGCCTTTGTACTGTGGCTTGCAATAAGGTCGGTTCACCGTTACACAAGCTGGTTCACAGTTGAAGGCAGGTGATTACCTGTTTCTCGCCCCAAGGTAGATCATAAGGTAATAAAGCAGGGTTGCAAGTGAGCCAAGGGCCGCTGCAACATATGTATATGCTGCCCACCTCAGTGCATCTGTTGCCTTATCGTGATTCTCGTAAGTTGTGATTCCTGAATTCTTCAGCCATACAAGTGCTCTCCTGCTTGCATTTATCTCAACAGGAAGCGTAATAAAACTGAAGACAGTTGTTGCCGCGAACAGTATTATACCGAACAGCAGCAGTGCAGGAAATTTCTGAACTACAAGTATTCCGATAAGAAGTATCCACTGTACCCATTTCGAAGCAAAACTTACAACAGGTACAAGGCTTGACCTGAAACCGAGCCACGCATAGGCTTTTGCATGCTGAACGGCGTGACCTGTTTCGTGGGCAGCAACAGCTGCAGCAGAAACACTCCTTCCGCTGTACACATCGGGGCTGAGGTTTATTGTTTTATTTGCCGGGTTGTAATGGTCGGTAAGCTGACCCTGTACACTTTCAATTTTTACATCATAAATCCCGTTATCCCTGAGCATCTTCTCCGCAACCTCCTTGCCCGACATCCCGTTATCGAGAGGTATCTTGGTGTATTTCTTGAACTTCGAGTTGAGTACCAGGCTTATTATCCACGATACGATCATGAAGCCAATGAATATCACCCAAATCAGGATATTTGAATTGTAAATCATCTTTCTATAGTTTTAATTTTACCTGCAAATTTAATATCAAAATCCCTGCCATGCCCGGAAAGTGACAATCTTTTGACAAAATGTCAGAAATCTCCACCGGTTGCAGCTCATTAGTTATCTTTGAAGCGTGAAGAAACTTTTATCATTCATACTTGCCGTTCCTGTTCACATATACAGGTATCTTATCGGCCCGCTGCTTCCCAGGGTTTGCAGGCATGAACCTTCATGCTCGCAGTATATGCTTGATGCTTTAAAGATTCATGGACCATTCACAGGACTGGTGCTGGGAACTAATCGCATTCTCAGATGCAGGCCCGGGGGAACACACGGTTACGACCCTGTCCCGCTGATAAGGTTCAGGAAGTATAAAAAGTGGAACACATTCCCAAGAAGTAACCGTCTGAAGAGATAAGTTTCAGATATCAGAAATAACGGAAGTCTTTGAAAGATCAGACAATCTCTCAGCCTGATTCCACGAACTCACCCCCTTGATCCCCCTCTCTGCTGGCGCAAAGAGGGGGAAACAATTTATTTATAATTCTGATCTCCCCCTCTTTAAGAATTAGAGAGGGGGCCGGGGGGTGAGTTCGTGAAGTTCAGTAGAAATCCAGGAGAGGATCAGGTCAGAAATTCAACTCCTCCTTCAGCAATTTATAACCCGTTCTGCTGACAGGCAGTTTCTCCCCGGTGTTAAGAACGGCAACGTAATTATCCTTTGTGTAGGGTTCGAGTTTCTTTATCTCTTCAACCTTCACAATATATGACCTGTGAATTCTTACGAAATCCTCTTTCGGAAGATTCTCCTCGTAATATTTCATAGTCTGCTGCTTGAGAGCTTTTCCTTCGGTGTAATGTATCATAACATAATCATCCTCGGCCTGGACAAACCTTATCTGTTCTACAGGTATGATATTGATGGCATTACCCTTGCGTGTGACTATCCTGTTTATAGGTGCCTGCGGCTCGGGAAGTTTTTCAAGGATATCCATTGCAGGTTTATCATCCTCCTTATTCTTCAGGATCTTTTCGGAAGCCTTTTTGACAGCGCTTTTCAGCCTCTCGGGCGGGAAAGGTTTCAGCAGGTAATCAATCGCATTCATTTCGAAAGCCTTAATTGCAAACTGGTCGTATGCAGTAGTGAAGATTATTGTCGGTCTTTCAGTCATCACCTCGATAAGTTCGAATCCTGTTAGCCTTGGCATCTGGATATCAAGGAATACAAGGTCGGGCTTCAGTTCGGTGATCTTTTTCAGACCGCAGAATCCGTCGGCGCATTCAGCAACCAGTTCTATCTCGGGGTAATCTTTGAGATAATGCTTCAGGATGTCGCGTGCAGGAGCTTCATCCTCAACGATGATTGTTCTAATAGTTTTCATTTTGCCTTTGTTAAGCAGGTCGTCCCCGGTAAATGAATAACAATAATACCGGTAAGGACCTTTCCTTACAGCAGGCAATTTAAAACAAAAAACGCAAATTTACTCAAGGAAGTCAGCCGGGATGTATATTCTTACGCTGAAGGTGTCGGTTTCCTTTTCGGTTTTGATTGTTGCTTTATTTCCATACAGAAGTTCCAGCCGCCTTGTTACATTGGTAAGCCCGGTCCCTGTGCCCTTTGGAGGTGTGGCTTCAGGATCAAAGGTATTAATGATGGCAATCTCGACAAAGCTGCTCACAAACTGGACGCTTGTCCGGATCATTACCTTTTTGGTGCTTTCATAAACTCCGTGCTTGATTGCATTTTCATAAAGTGGCTGCAGGATCATTACCGGGAGCATCGCCCTGAGGCAGCCCGGGTCTATTTTCTCCTCGATTTCAAGCCTGTCGCCGAACCTCACTTTTTCAATGTCAAGGTAAAGCCTCAGGTTATCAAGTTCGCTCTGGAGTGTCACAGGCTGCTCATCCTTTCTTGAAAGAGCATATCGCATGAACTCCGATAACTTGATTACCATCATTCTCGCCTTGTCCGGGTCTGTTATTGTAAGTGAACTTACAGAGTTGAGGCTGTTGAAAAGGAAGTGCGGGTTGATCTGCGACCTAAGCAT
>JAXLTT010000007.1:0-156580 GCA_046329875.1 Bacteroidales bacterium | reverse complement strand
CCAGCTCAGGTTAAGGAAGGCCTCCCTCTTCAGTATTTTCCTGTCCCTTATTATTTCCTCCGAACTCACCATCAGGCCGAAGAACATTGAAGTGATGACGCACATGAAAATGAACGCCATTATATTTTCATTAAGCCTGAAGGTATATGCATTGCCTCCATTGTATCTCGTGAAATAAGCCAGCAGCAATGACAGTATTGCAGGTCCAAGCAATCCGACGGCAAGGTATTGCCTGTCGGCAAGTTTTGATACCAGGTCACGTTTGAAATAGATTATTGATTGTTCAATTTTCCCTGGAATGCTGTAAATATTTTCAGGCAGTTTTTCACTGCCGCTGCTGTTAACGGAAATGAGGGCCTTTGAATTTTTTTTGTACAGATCTGCCCATTCCTCAGGTGAAACCCTCCGCAGTTGCGTAGCCCTGCCATGTTCGTCAACAACTTTCGATTCAATTATCTGGAGTATCTGGTCGGTGTTTATATTGCCGCAGCTGATGCACTGATCCTCATCTGGATTTGCATGATTTGAATGTGTCTTGAAATAGATTATGGCTTCTGAAGGGTTACCGTAAAAGATCTGGAAGCCTCCCTTGTCGATAATCATTATTTTATCGAACATCTTATAAAGGTCCGACCCTGGCTGGTGAATATTTATTATTACAAGCTTCCCTTTATAGGTCTGTTCTTTCAGGAGGTTCATCACCTTTTCAGAATCGACAGATGAAAGACCTGATGTTGGTTCATCAACAAAAAGAATTGCTGGCTCCCTCATAAGTTCGAGGGCTATGTTCACCCTTTTCCTCTGTCCACCGCTTATTACCTTTTTAAGAGGGCTGCCGACTTTAAGGTCCCTTGTCTCAATAAGATCAAAATCGTCAAGAATTTTATTTACTATTGAGATTATCTTCGCGTCATCGAGGTTACTGAGACAGAGACGGGCGTTGTAATAAAGGTTCTCGAAGACAGTGAGTTCCTCAATAAGCAGATCATCCTGTGGAACATATCCGATTATGCCGCTTAGTTTTTTCTTATCGGTTTCATCATAAAGGTCATATCCGTTTATTGTTACCTTTCCCTCCTGTGGCTGCAGTGTGCCGTTTAGTATGCTTAAGGTGGTTGATTTTCCTACCCCGCTTCCTCCCAGTATCCCGACGAGATGGCCAGATTCCTCGTAAAAATCAAGGTTATGTATCCCGTTATTGCTGTTGCTGAACTTAAAAGTAACATTATCTGCCCTCAGGTAAATCCTGTTGTCCTTCTCAGCACCCGTGATTATTGAAACAACCTCTGAATAGTAAACAGGATCAAGTCCTGTTCCCCTGATTGTTGAGCCGGTATCGAAGAAATATGTGAGGTTGGCAGTTATATTCTGGCCGTTCAGGTATATATCGTCAGTGCCTGAATACCTGAGTACATATGTGTTTGTGGAAGGCAGGTACAGAAACGACAAAGCTCCGTTCAGGTTAAGCCTCAGCAGGTGTCGCTGACCTTCCGGTTTAATATCCTGGTTGCTGTCGGCAACCAGTATATTCCACTTATCCTTCACTTCCCCCGGGCCGTTCATTATGAAGCATTTCAGGTTTTCATACTCATTGTCAGGGACAAAGAATGCCTTTCCCACTGTATGGAGGAAATCGAGTTCGTTCTCCGTTACTTCCTCTCCAAGTGAAATGAATTCAATCAACTGTACAAGAACATAAACCTTTTGCTTCTGCTGAAGCTCTTCATTAATCTTTTCGCATATTGAAAGTATCCTCATCGCATTCAGTGAGGTCCTTTTCCGATCCTGCAGACTTCCTTTTGTAATGCGCTCAGAATTATACATCGAAAGGTATTCCTCGAATAGCTTCATATACTTCTGAGTCAGCTGGAAATTCAGTTGCCGTGCAAGGAAAGCCCTGATAACATCCTTTTCTCTGGCCGATATTACAGTATCGTCGTGAATGTCACCAATCAGGGCAAAGAGCTGAACCAGGGCATTAAGGATAGGTTCACTCATAAAATATGGTTTTAGTTAACAGGGACTGCTTATTAATCGGAAGAAAATCATTAAATTAACGATGTAAATTTTTGTTCTTCCTAAACTTATTCAAGTTAAGTATAAATATTAATATTTGAAAGTTTTAGAAAGCCTTTACCCGTTCGCTAAATAAAAGTGGGTACCCGGTTCAAACTTCAATGATTCTCATGACAGATTCTGCCAACATTCTGGAATACAGGGGTCAGATAGATTACAAGATAATTGACAATCTTCTGAAGAAACTGAAAAAGTCAAGGGAGTATCTTCAGCTCGACCGTACAACAGGGAAAAGGCTATATTCGATCCTTGTCGAATGTCTTGAAAACTCAGCTAAATATTCAGATAACACTATCACGGGCAGCCATGAATATCTGCCATATATCTCAGTAACAAAAACTGAAAATGATATAACTATTGAATCGGGCAATACCATAAGGAAAGAGGACTCTGACATTATAGCCGAAAAGATCGACCTTGTAAACGGCAGGGACGAGAAGCCGCTGACAGAACTGTATGAAAGTATAATAAACAAGGATACAGGAAAAAACTCAAACAATGCAGGTCTTGGTTTCCTTCTTATGAAACTGAAATCAGGGAATGATCTCAACTACAGGTTTATTTCAATAAACAGGGATCTTGCGTTTTTCGAGCTGAAAATCAATCTAAAAAAATATATTATGAGAAAACTGGTTATCGATCAGACACCAAGTTCACCAAGGGTTGTTCTTGACCCGGAGAAGAGGTATTTTGAGATATCAGGTGAATCGCGGCCACCCGATGTAGGCACCTTCTATGGTGAAATAATTACCTGGATGGACGATTATTCCGGCCACCTCCTTAAAACACAGGAAAGTCGCGAACCGGTGGTTTTCAATTTTGATTTTGAGTATTTCAATTCCTCGTCTGCAAAATACATACTCGATTTTTGCAAGCAGATAGCCTCGGTCAGATCACATGGAAAGGATATCGCAGTAAACTGGTATTACGAGGAAGATGATATTGATATGCTTGAAGTGGGACGTGAAATGTCAAGAATCTCAAAGCTACCTTTCCAGTTTGTAAAGAAAGGCTGATTTATCCTTTTCAAAGACTGAATGGCATGGTTCAAAAGCCTTTAACATCAAGTGTGATTCAGAAATGGAAGGAAGTACTTCTGCCTGGTTCTGATCATTCTGAACAGGGTGACGCGAAAGGTAATTTAGTGCCCGGTAATGATACTGTCAGAAGTATCGCATTGAATCTATATTCCGACATGTGCAGGCAGAAAGCGTTTATTGATCCGCCTGTTGAATTACACAAGGAATACAGGCTTCTTGACGACTCACAGAAACAGTTCTGGACTGAAAGGGCCATTGAAATTCCTGATAAGTTAATAATGCTCGACCTGCAGATCAGAAAGCACCCGGGGTTTTGCAGGACCTGCATAATTACTGATGATGAGATAAAAAAACTGGCTCTCCATGATTGTCACAATATCCGGGGACTTAAGAAAACACGGGCAGGAATAAGAAGACAGGCCGGGGAAGCTAAAGATCCCCATCCAAAACATTTCAGGTTCTACCTTGAACTTAACTACCTTATACCAGTGGAACTTAAAAAAGCTGGTTACGAGGTGATAAGAAAGGCAGAAAATGCCGAGATCAGTGAAAGAATGGTAAACAGGATAGCAATGGCTATCCATTCAAGATACCTGAGCCAGCTGAAAAAGACAGGTTCACCGGGCATTGAAAATGGAGCAGGCTCCTTTGTTAATGTCCAGGCGGGTAATGAAAATCCGGTCAGAACAAGCTTTGATAAGCTTCCTGATGAGATAAAATTCTCCAATATCGACAACGCATACCATATACCGGCCAAACTTCTGGCTGTTGGATATAAGATCAAGCCTGCCGGTAAAGGATTCAAGCCTGTCGCACTTCACCTTAGTGAAAAGGAAATTGAGACAATGGCTGAGATTGAACATATGAGGTGGAGCTGGGATAAACGTCTTCATGGTTGGATATGGGGGAAGAAAAGGGATTATGAGGCAAAAATCCATCCCGGATTACTTCCATATGATAAACTTAAAGAGGGAGAGAAAGACAAAGACCGTGAGCTTGTACGACTTATCCCCTCCCTGCTGAAGGATATCGGATATGTTGCTTATCCGGTAAACCCTGAAAAACTAAGAAACCTGACCTATGCCCTCCGGCCGGCAAACAGTATCCAGAAGATACTTGACGAGACAAATACTTTGAACAACAGGATACGCTCACAGGTAAAAGTCCCCCGGGAGCTTGAGGAGATGATTGAGATGAGGAACAGGAAGGTTGAAGAGGCAATAACAGAGATTGAGGAGAGCTACAACTATGCAAGGCACATCCAGGAGACCTTCCTGCCGGATAACCTACTTGTAAGAGAAATGTTCCCGCAGAGCTTTATCCTTTACTGTCCGAAGGATATAGTAAGTGGTGACTTCTATTTTTTCAGCAGGCAGAACAACCTGCTTGTCTTTGCAGTGGCTGACTGCACGGGTCATGGAATTCCCGGAGCCCTTTTAACAACTATAGGTTACGGGATACTCGACCAGGCTGTTAACGAGGTGAACCTTACAGATCCTGCAGAGATACTTCACCACCTGTATTCGAGGTTGCACAGGTTCCTTCGCAATGAAGAAGGAACAGGTGTTCCGGATGACATGGATATAGTTCTTTGCACTCTTGATACTCAAAGCTATACATTAAAATATTCTTCAGTTGGAAATGCTTTTTACAGGATATCAGGGAAAAAACTGTATGAATATGCGGCAAACAGCATTGCCGAAAGATGCATCAGTGATGGTCAGTGTACTTTCAAAACATCATCGTTGAAGGTAAGGAAAGGAGACATCCTGTATCTTTTCTCCGATGGTTTCATCCACCAGTTCGGCGGCCAGAATCACAAGAAATACCAGACTACAAGGTTCAAGCCTTTCCTGATGAACATCTGTACAAGCCCGATGCCTGAACAGGCCGATCTTCTATTCGAGGAATTTGAGGCGTGGAGAAAGGTAAACAATGAGGTACAGACGGATGATATCCTCATCACCGGGCTTACTATATGACTTATAACCTGTAAACTGACTGCCACTTATTCTAAATATCCCTGCCTGCCTCCACAATTTTATCTGCAAGATTATCAAGCAGCCTGGGATGCTCTACCTGGCTGAAAAATGAATCGAGGTAGTTAATTATATCCTTCCTGGCCCTGTTATCAAGGTAGCTGAAACCATTTACAAGGCTATACAGCTTCTCTTTCCTTGTAAGAAACCAGGCAAGTTCAGTTTTAATAAGCTCCTTATTCCTTGCTGTACCCATGTAACGCCTGTCCCGGTTTGACTTCAACCCTGTTGTCGATGGCGGTGTATTATAAAAGGGATCGACTATCCCTGTAAGATCAAAATCATAAGGCACTGCAATTCCAAGATCGGTGCCGGTATAACTTAGTGATTTAAGCACAGTTATATTATGAAGACTTTGAACTGCCCAGTCCCAGTTTCCTACCATGTAATTAAAGATGGCAACCTTATCCATAGATCTCATTTCTATGTACTTCTGGTTCAGGTTCATGTTTTCAATAACAACTGAGCCCACCCTCTCTGCGAGAATTGCTTTAGGCTCAATAAAGAAACCAAAGAGCTGCATATCCTTACCAGATTTCCCTGTATCGTAGTATTTCACCCTAAGAAGCCGTACCCTGTAGCTGGAATCAGAAATTATATTGAACATCCTGTAAACAAGGTATTCCCTGAGAACATATTCATCATTTTTCCCACCGAGTTCACATGTTGACACAAGTTTGATCTTGCGAACAGGTCCCTTGCCTTCATAGGCCATTACAGGCTTCTTAAAGCTGATCTCCATTGGCGGCATTGTACAGTGGGCAAGCCTGAAGGTGCCACGGGTGCTGATTGTAACAGCATTGTCGAGTGTGTCTCCTGCCGGAGTGTAAATTTTCAGCATTGCAGGCAGTGATGCTACTTCCCTGTTATGCCTGATAAACGCCGTAAGATCAAAAGTAAGAGAAATGTCAAGCAGGGAATCGGAACCGAAGAGTGATACTCCTTCCCTGCTTTGGGCAACAATAATAGCAGGCCAGCTGAAAAAGATCAGGAGGAGCGCTAAAATACCATGGCTCATTTTACTTCTACTTTCCTTCCTCAAGAAATTTATTGATACTTACCAGGACCTCATTCTTAGGGATAACAGCAAAGTTCGAATAATCAATCAGCCACCCTTCACCATTCCGTACAAGGAGATAATCACCCCTGGTCATGATTTTTTTGCTGATTGATTCGATAATATACTGATCTATTACTATCGCAGAATTACCGTCAGGCGCAACTCTTATCTCCCTTCTTGCCGGTGTGAAATTGTATTTCACTGTTGAATCAGCAGCAACCTTTGTCCACATGTCCACCAGGGTTTTCTTGTCAAAATACTCATCCGGATCAGTACCCAGGCTGAGCGAACCTTCTGATAACATAGAGGCCATTTCAACAACATTCTTCTGATTGATGGAGTTTGTATACTTTTCCATCCATTTACCGACATTTTCCTTTATTGCAGCAAGGTCAACCGGTTTGTTTGTGACCTTCTGCTGGCATGATGCCACAATAAATAAGGCCAGGATTAGGAGGCAGGTAATTTTTCTCATTTTCAGGTAGATTAAGATTTGTACAATAAATTTACCAAACCTTTATATACAAGTCAAATAAAAATTGTTTCTGTTCCAATTGACGGCAGACAGCCCCTTAATTAAATGTTGCAAAACATTTCTGCCCTGAAAGGGTTTAAAGGATAGTTACGGGTCATTAGAAAGAGAGAACGGAAAAAATACAACTATGACAGTCCTTAAAAATATATTCTTCGCGATACTTGTTATATCGGTTATAAGCACACTGGCATTCTTCTCCAGCCCAAGGGGTGAACAGGAAGATCAATATGTGCAGGATCTTTTCGGATACGAAGACGGTACCTATACCGGCCAGTCACAGGATAAATACACAGCTGAACCTTACTGGGGAAAGGTTAAAATAAAAATTGAAAAAGGTTCGATTAAGGAGGTCAACTTCTCAATCAGGGACAGCAGTCTGCATGAGGATTTTGACAAAAACTATGAGAAACATTTTGAGAAGATCCCCGAATATATTGAGCAATGCAGGAACGACCTCAAAGGCGTGGAGACTTATCCCGGCAACCTAGTAAAAAATCAAAGCCTTCGAAAGGTTGATGCGATGTCGGGTGCAACATGGTCATATAATATTTTCCGCGCTGCAGCCGACTCCGCCCTCAGGAAGGCAGAGATTAAATAACAGGTGACGTAACCCTGTCACTAAATCTGTTTACAGGTCGACATTATCTTATCAATGAGAAGATTCAGCTTCGACGGGCTTTCCAGGCTCCCGAAAAACTCCTCAAGATAATCTGTCATCTCCTTCTTTGATTTCTGGTTCAGGTACTCAAAATCATTTATGAGACTGTAAATCTTCTGCTTGTAAGGAAGGAATTTCAGAAGTTCCTTTTTAAATCCTTCCCTCGAAAGGCAGATCCCAAGAAAGAGTCTGTCTTTAACTGACTCAATTCCAATGTTTTCTGTAGGTATAGCATAAATAGGATTCACAAGGCCTGTCCAGTCGAAATCGTGGGGCACCACAACCGGTAACTGGCTGGCGTCGGGATCCTTTGACTGCAGGATTGTGACATTATGCTGGTTTGGCACGGCCCAGTCGTAATTACCTATCATATAATTGAATATAGCCATTCGTGTCATCACGGTCTGGCTTATATTCCTCTGTGTAATTTCAACGTTCTTCAGAACATCTGAATTGAGCCTGTCGGCAAGTACACCCTGGGGTTCTATAAAGAATCCGTATTGCTCAACAGGTTTTTTTAATTTCTTAATGTCTATATAGGTGGCCTTTATCAGCCTCACCCTGTAGCTTGTATCTGTGAACTGGTTAAAAATCCTGTAAACAAGATATTCTTTGAAAATATAATCCTCGAAAAGGTCGCTGGCCTGGCACTGTGTAGCCAGTTTCAATTTCTTTATTGTTGCTGAATAATTATAAGCATAGAAAGGCTTCTTGAATTCAAGTTCCATTGGAGGAAATCCACAGTACTGGAGCCTGAAAACTCCCCTGGTGTTTACCCAAACTTCTTTAACAATCGAATCACCTTTGCCGGTACTTATAGTAAGCATCCCGTCAAGGAACTTTCCCTTCAGGTTTTTCTTAAGGAAGGTGGCAAGGTCGAACCGTAGACTTATATTAAGTACGTCGTTGCTCCCGAATAGTTCAAAAGCTTCATGTCGTTTCTTTGCCTGGTCTGCCGGCTTATCCTGGACAGACTGACCTGTTACAGGTATAAGCATAATGAGTGACAGATAACTAAATAGTAAAATCCTTGCCATTTTCATATTGCATGGTTTTATAGAGATCGCTGAAATAAGAATGAAGAGGTGTCTCAAAAGCATCATAATAATCAGCCGGGGAGTTGTTAATTATTCCCGGGTATGACTGCCTGCTTTTGAGACCTCCCCTTTTTATCTTTTCAAAGTCAGACTTTTAAGCTTTTTGAAGCTTCGTCCCAGTAAACAGTCTTGCCTTTGAAATATGCTTCATTTGCCATATGGCATGCAACTGCTGCATTGTTTCCGAATACGGCATCTTCTGTAACCGGGACCCTAGATCTTACAGCCTGGAAGAAGGTCCACAGGTGCGGACGCATGTCATCCCAGTCATGACCTCTGTAATTGATCTCCTCATAAATGGGTTCCTGTCCTAGTTTCGGACCGTTCTCTGCCCACCATTTTGCTTCATACTCAGCACGCATTTTACCGGGGAAGCCTGAATCGTAATAACTTGGTGACAGATCAATGCCTGGTTGTGGTGCATAACGCATACCGAATTCACGGGTATCAAGTATCCCTTTGGGCCCATAGAAACAGGCTGATTCAGGCGATTCTGTTCCCAGACCAAGGCGAACAAATACAGGTACACCATGATAATCAAAAAGTACGAGGTGCAGGTCAGGCATATTTCTCCCATCCTTCCACCTGAAGATGCCACCCAGTGCAGTTGCAGAACGTGGTATTTCGTTCCAGCCCAGGGTGCACATCATTCCGCTTATAAGATGGACCATCAGGTCGCCTGCAACACCGGTTCCATATTCCTTCCAGCAGCGCCAGCGGGCAAAATGTTCACCGTTGAACGGGATCTTTGGTGCGTCGAGCAGCCAGGTATCCCAGTCGAGTGTTTTTGGCGACAGGTCAGAAGGAACAGGATACTCCCATGCTCCCTGTGGATCATTTCTCCCGAGAGTCAGTTCAACATGCTCAACCTCTCCTATTGCACCTGCCTTGTACATCTCATTTGCCTTTTTGCAAAGGTTCGAGCTCACCCTCTGTGAACCTATCTGTACTATACGGTTATTCTTTTTGGCAGCGTCAACCATTGCAAAACCGTCGCTGATAGTATGAGACATTGGCTTCTCACAATAGATATCCTTGCCGGCATTGCACGCATCAACAACAACTTTCCTGTGCCAGTGGTCGGGTACGGCTGCAATAATACAGTCGATATCCTTGCGGTTAAGAAGTTCCTGGTAGTTCCTTGTTGTATACAGGTTGGGGTTACCTGTAATCTCTTTGGCAAGTGTGTGCCTTCCGTCATAAAGGTCAGCGGCAGCAACACATTCAACACCCGGGAGTGTAACAGCGCCGGTGAGCAGTCCTGAGCCCTGCATCCCTATTCCTATTATGCCGAAACGAAGTTTTTCACCTGCAGGTGGGATAAAGCCAGGTTGTTCCCATGGATGGGCGTCAAGATTGATTGTTCTTGAAGCAAGTACTGCGCCTGCTCCCAGTGCCCCGGTGCGAATAAAATTGCGACGTGTAAATGAGTTTGTCATGGATTATGGATTTATTATTAAAAAGATCAATTGATATGTTAAAGATAAATAAGGATTGAATGCAAATCAAATATTTTATACTGGTGGTAAAATTCCATCTATATTTGTCAAAATCAACTTCAGGCAATGCTTAATCTCCTTAAACATCCACTGATCACCCACAAGCTTACACAAATGCGGAAAAAGGAAACCTCAACGAGGGACTTCCGCTTTAACCTGGGTGAGATAGCTGCCCTCATGGCTTATGAGATCAGCCGCGACCTTCCGCTTAAAGAAATAAAAATTGAAACGCCTGTAGCAAGCTGCTCGACCTCAGAAATGGCAAAAGAGGTTGTTCTAATACCTGTACTGAGGGCCGGACTCGGAATGGTTGACGGAATCACAAACCTCATCCCCGACGCGAAGGTTGGTCATATAGGAATGTACCGCGATCACGAAACACTGAAACCTATAACCTACTTTTCAAAATTCCCCGAGGACCTTGCCGAAGCCATAATAATGGTGCTCGATCCCATGCTGGCAACCGGTGGAAGCGCAAGCGCCGCGATTGATGTATTAAAGAACAACGGGGCTAAAACCATCAAACTTGTTTCCATAGTTGGTGCACCCGAAGGCGTGGCAAGAATTGAAAAAGACCATCCCGATGTCCAGATATACCTGGCAGCACTAGATGAAAAACTTAATGGCAGCGGATATATAATACCCGGCCTCGGCGACGCCGGCGACAGGCTTTTCGGGACACTCTGAGGAACTTTTATAGAAATTCTTTGTTGAACATACTGATACAAATCCTTAATGCTGGAAGAAAAGGTAATAGAGGTAAAAGAGGTCTGGAAATCTTTCAAGACAGTCCAGGCTGTAAAAGGGGTCAGCCTGTCTATTCCCAAAGGTCAGTTTGTTGCATTACTCGGCCCGAACGGGGCTGGCAAGACAACCCTCGTTGAAATGATCGAGGGTATACAGAAACCCGACAGGGGCGAGATAACAATAATGGGCAGGAAATGGAAGGGCAATGAGGATGAACTTCACAGGATAATCGGCCTCTCGCTCCAGGAAACAAGACTCATTGACAAACTGAGAGTCACTGAAACACTGATGCTGTTCTCATCATTCTTTAACCTTGGTAAGGAAAGAGTGGATGAGATAATTGAAACAGTGGGCCTTCAGGAAAAAAGAAAATCCTACGTTGTAAATCTTTCCGGAGGACAGCGGCAGAGACTGGCACTTGGCATTTCCCTGCTTAATAACCCCTCAATACTACTTCTTGATGAACCGACTACAGGTCTCGATCCAAATGCACGAAGGGAGATCTGGGAAATACTCGCTGCACTAAAGGAGAAGTCAGATACTTCAATGATCCTTACCACCCATTATATGGAAGAAGCCGAGACTCTCTGCGACTATATTATCATAATGGACAAAGGTGTTATACTCAGGGAGGGTACAAGGAAGGAGCTTCTTGATGATGGTCCCGTCAGAATGGTTTATGTGAAGAAGACTCTCGACGACCTTTTTGTAGAACTAACAGGAAGAACAATAAATGAATAAGCTTGTCAGATTCAACCAGCTCTGGCAGCTTATAATTGCCGAGATAAGGGAACTGATCCGCGAACCGGGTGTTTTATTCTGGGGTATAGTATTCCCGATACTTATGTCACTCGGGCTTGGAATAGCTTTCACAAAAAAACCAGATGTAATAAGGAAAGTTGCTGTAATTGGAATTTCCGGAGATGAGGTCCGGAGCGACAGTTCATCCTCGCTGTACCACTTCCTTGGTAAAAGCTGCGAAACAGCTGAAAAGCCGGGAAAAGATACTTATAAATGGAGGCTTACCCTGAAAGATGAGAAGCTTGGCAACTCCATTTTCCTGTTTTACGAGACTGACTGGAAGAATTCAATGATGCTCCTTAAAAGGGGAACTGTAAACATAGTAATGGTCGGCACCCCTGGTGAGACAGAATATCACTTTGATCCGCTGAATTCAGATGCACAGCTATCTTACCTGAAACTCAACCCGCTTATCGGTGAAGGAAAGACGATACCCACAGAGAGCAATGATGAAATAAAACCCCTTACAGTAACAGGCACCAGGTACATCGACTTCCTGGTCCCGGGGCTGATATCTATGGGTGTAATGATGTCCTGCATGTGGGGCATAAGCTATGGTATAATTGAGAAGAGGTCTAAAAAGCTTCTGAGGCGGCTTGTCGCAACACCAATGAAAAAATCCCATTTCCTGATTGCATTGATTACAGTCAGGATCATGATGAACTTCATTGAATCACTTGTCCTTTTCCTCTTTGCACTTTTCGCCTTTCATTTAAAGATTCAGGGTGACATCACTGCTCTCCTTGCAATTTTCCTTGCAGGTAATATCGCTTTCGCGGGAATTGCAGTACTTGCATCCTGCCACACATCAAACACAGAGGTGGGCAATGGTCTTATAAATGCTGTCGTAATGCCAATGATGGTGCTCTCCGGAATTTTTTTCAGCTATCATAACTTCCCCGACTGGAGCATTCCTGTGATTCAGAAACTGCCGCTTACAATGCTTGCCGACGGGGTAAGAAGCATAATAAATGAAGGGGCAGGGTATGCACAGGTCGGAGTACCGATACTTATATTAACATCGACAGGTATAATCTTCTTCCTTGCCGGGCTGAAAGTTTTCAAATGGCATTAATCCATAATTAACCGGTATTCAGGTTCCTCAGATCGCCATTCACCGATTATTATTGGCCGGCATGCAGCGTTTGGCTGATCTTTGTGTCTTTAGAGCAAAAGAATTACTAACCAAAAAAGGATTGAAATGAAAACTCTTAGGACTCTGATGATAGCTGCTGCATGCATTGGATTCGTGTCATGTGTAAACGGCCAGTTCTACAAAAGCATAAGCGGAAACGGCAACGTGGTCAAGAATGAAAGAACTGTTTCAGGTTTTGACGGTGTGAAAGTTTCCACAGGTATTGATGTCATACTCTCCCAGGGCGACAACGAAAAAGTTGTTGTGGAAACTGACGAAAACCTTCAGGAATATATAAAGACAGAAGTCAGGGATGGCATACTGAATGTTTACACAGATCATATAAGTATCCGTCATGCAGACATTGAAAAGGTTTATGTTACTATAAAAGACGTAAAATCATTGTCAACATCAAGTGCTGGTGATATAGTCGGGGAAACACCAGTCAGGACAGATGAGATCAGGCTTAGTGCAAGCAGTTCCGGTGATATCAAACTTGAACTCTATGCAAAATCGGTAAAACTCGACATATCAAGTGCAGGTGATATTAAACTTACCGGTGAAAGCGAGACACTCGATGCAGACCTTAGCAGTGCCGGTGATCTTAAGGCATTTGAATTCAAGGTAAAAGAGGCAGAGGTCAGTGTTTCAAGTGCTGGCAGCGCAGATATTTATACAACAGATAAACTTACGGCCAGGGCATCGAGTGCAGGTGATATAAATTACAAAGGCAGTCCGAAGTATGTAGATGCACATTCTTCAAGTGCCGGAGGTATCCATAGCAGGTAATCAATCACTCTACATATATTTCAGGTTTACAACATCTGCTGCCGGGTCTTATCCGGCAGCTTTTTTTATCTTTGTAGTTTAGCAATAACAATTAAAATGAAAGAAAATATTTCAGTAAACCTGTCGGGTCTTGCAAACCTTCTCTCCTCAGAAGAGGTGGGAGCACTTGCACATAAAGCACTTATTCAGCAGAACACAGTTAATGAAGCAACAGGAGCAGGAAACGATTTCCTCGGCTGGGTAAAGCTTCCGGAAGAAATACAGTCCCAGCTCGACAGGATTGAGAAGACAGCAAAACATATAAGGTCAGTTTCAACCTCGACAGTTATAATAGGTATTGGCGGTTCCTACCTGGGAGCAAGGGCTGTAATTGAATCCCAGGCTCATGCATTCCCCGGCCTGTCAGGACAAAAGCCTCATGAAATCTTCTACGCCGGTCATAATATGTGCGAAGATTATATGGCTGAACTGCTTGAGGTGCTCGAAACCAGGAGCTACTCTATTATTGTAATCTCAAAATCCGGCACCACGACTGAACCTGCAATTGCATTCAGGCTGCTAAAGGATCACCTCGAAAGGAAAGTAGGGAAATCGGCCGCTGCCGACAGGATTGTTGCAATAACTGATGCCAGCAAGGGAGCCCTCAGGAACCTGGCTGAAGTGAATGGCTATGAGACTTTTGTAATTCCCGACAATGTGGGTGGCCGTTATTCGGTACTGACACCGGTAGGCCTGCTGCCAATTGCAATTGCCGGATATAATATAAGGGAGTTTGTAAAGGGGGCGGTTGCAATGGCTGCTGCCACGAGGGACAATAAAAATCCTGATACAAACCCGGCTCTTTTATATGCTGCTGCCAGGAATGTGGCTCTCCGCTCGGGAAAACCCGTGGAAGTGCTTGTGAGCTATCATTCAAAACTGCATTACCTTCTTGAATGGTGGAAACAGTTATATGGGGAGAGCGAGGGAAAAGAAGGAAAAGGGATTTTCCCCGCATCTGTCGAATTGACAACTGATCTTCATTCAATGGGACAATATATCCAGGAAGGACAGAGGATCCTGTTCGAGACGGTACTCTCTGTAAAATCACTGGCAGACAGGGTAAGGATACCTGCCGAAAAAGACGATTCCGACCAGCTTAATTATATTGCCGGCAAAAGGCTCAGCGAAGTGAATGAGAAGGCTGAAACAGGTACTATACTTGCACATAATGATGGCAGTGTTCCTGTTATCTCATTAAAAATACCTTCGCTCGAAATTTATTATATCGGGCAGCTTATGTATTTCTTTGAATATGCATGCGCTGTAAGCGGATACATTCTTGATATTAACCCGTTTGATCAGCCCGGGGTTGAAGCATATAAGAAAAACATGTTTGCCCTACTTAACAAGCCAGGGTTTGAAGAAGCCGGTAAGAAACTCAGGGAACGACTTAAGTAAATTTTCTCCATCCTTATACCTCACTCTGATGGAACTTAAAAAGGGGTCAAAATGGGCACTTCTTGCCCCCACAAGCATGGGCGCAAGACTAACGCCTGAGGGCAGTCAGCCGGTCCATAGCAGTGCTACATTCACAATGCAGGCCACCAGCGCTGAAAGCAACGTTTTAACTATAGCAGCCTCACTTGGCTTTCCGGTTAAAATACTTACAGCTTTTGTGAAAGAAAGCCCTATAGCAAGGCTTATAAAAGATAACCTTGCCGGGAGGCATATAACATGGGAGGCTGTAGAGTACGACCAGGATGGTCCATGGGGCCCGCGTCACCAGTTCAACATTGCCGACAGTGGTTACGGGGCAAGAGGGCCCCGCGTGTATAACGACAGGGCCGGAGAGGCCGGAAGGCTTCTGAAGAAAGATGACTTTGACCTTGACAGGATATTCGGTAAGGAAGGAGTACAGGTGCTTCACCTCTCGGGGCTTATTGCTGCATTATCTGATGGAACTTCTGAACTTTGCCTTGAACTCGCAAAAATCGCACGAAAAAAGGGTACACTTGTCTCTTTTGATCTCAATCACAGGGCTTCTTTCTGGAAGGGGCGTGAGAAAAAACTTACTGAAATATTCAGGGAAATAGCTTCGCTTTCAGATATACTCACAGGTAACGAAGAAGATTTTCAGCTCTGCCTCGGAATTAAAGGCCCGGAAACTGGCGGCGTTGAAATAAAGTCAAAGATCAGCAGCTTCAGGGAAATGATAACAATTGTGAAGAAGCAATATCCTTCAGTAAAAGTATTTGCGAACACACTCAGGGAGGTCATCGATTCAAACGAACATCTCTGGGGTGCAATGATGCTTGAGGGAGACAGCTGGCATATAATTGAACCCAGGAAGATTAAAGTCCTCGACAGGATAGGTGGCGGGGATGCCTTTATAGGCGGATTACTGTACGGAATATTGCGCGGATGGGAAGGGGAGAAATGTCTTGAGTTCGGATGGGCATCCGGGGCTCTTGCAGTTACTCTTTCTACAGATTATGTACTTCCCTCAGACGAAGAACAGGTATGGAGTATCTGGCAGGGAAATGCCAGGGTAAAGAGATAAAAAAAAGCCGGAATTGAATCCGGCTTTTTTATTTATTTCACCAGTTTGTGCTTTTTCACAAAATCATTAAGTACCTGCGTAAGGTTCGGATCACCTATCTCCTGAAGATCATAATATACCCTTGTATTTGGCTTTTTGATCTTAATGATCCTGTTCAGGTCAATCGGTGTTGCAATAACCACGCTGTCGCAATCGGTGTTGTTTATTGTCTTCTCGAGGTCGCGCAGCTGCTCATTTCCATAACCCATAGCCGGCAGAAGTGTTCCAATATTCGGATAGATCCTGAATGTCTCAGAAAGCTTACCTACTGTGAATGGTCTCGGGTCTACAAGCTGTGATGCACCGAATTTCCTGGCTGCAACCACTCCTGCCCCTAACTTCATTTCACCGTGTGTAAGTGTCGGACCGTCTTCAACAACAAGTACCCTTTTCCCTTTAATAACTGAAGGGTTGTCAACTTTAATAGGAGATGCGCCGTCAACAACAACTGCATCCGGGTTAACCTTTTCAATACTCTCCCTTACAACCTGAATTGATTCAGGAGATGCACTGTCCATTTTGTTTATAACAACCACATCAGCAAGCCTGAGTGTCACCTCACCTGGGTAATAGCGAAGTTCATGGCCTGCCCTGTGCGGGTCGGTTACTGTTATCATAAGGTCGGGCTTGTAGAACGGGAAGTCGTTGTTACCGCCGTCCCAGAGGATCACATCACAGCCTTTAGGATCTTTTTCAGCTTTCCTGAGGATAGCTTCATAATCAACGCCTGCGTATATTACATTTCCTCTGACAACATGAGGTTCGTATTCTTCCATCTCCTCGACTGTGCACTTATGTTTTTCAAGGTCTTTGACCGTTGCAAACCTCTGCACTTTCTGTTCATTCAGGTCGCCATATGGCATCGGGTGCCTTACTGCAACCACCTTCAGACCTTTTTCCATTAAGATCTCTATGACCCTTCTTGAGGTCTGGCTCTTTCCGCAACCTGTACGGATAGCTCCGACCGCGATAACAGGTTTTGTGCTTTTTATCATTGTCTCACCAGGACCAAGAAGTACAAAATTTGCGCCTGCTGCATTTACTATTGCACTTACCGACATCACTTTCTGGTAGGTAACGTCGCTGTAAGAAAATACGCAATAATCTGCTTTAAGCTTCTTTATCAGTTCCGGCAACATCTCTTCAGCATAGATGGGAATACCTTTCGGGTAGAGTTTCCCGGCAAGTTCCTTTGGATATTTCCTTCCGGCAATATCAGGAATTTGTGCTGCTGTAAATGCTACAACATTAAAATATTCGTTATCCCTGTAAACAGTGTTGAAATTGTGAAAATCACGTCCGGCTGCGCCGATGATGATGACATTTTTCCTTGTCATATAACCTCCTTGTGTTATTTATGAAGTATATTTATTCAGTTATTTTATTACGAAACCGACAGGCTGCAAATATAATTTACAGCGCGCTAATTTCCGATTCTTATAAGCAACTTTTTATGACTTAAATCATTATACAAATTATTGTATAATAAGATTTTAAATATAATCTACTTATTACCTTTGCTGATGTCAGATAATTTGTATTACTGATTGAAACTATATGGCAAATTCTTTGTACTATTGAATATTCAACATGAATGTTTTAGCCCATATATACCTGTCTGGTGATTCTGAGAAGATAATCATAGGCAATTACATAGGCGACTATGTGAAAGGCCGTGATTATCTCAAATATCCGGAACAGATACGTAAGGGCATTATTCTTCATCGCCATATTGATGCTTTCACCGACAGGCACCCCGTTGTACACAGGAGCAAGATATTCTTCACAAGAAAATACCACAAGTACGCCGGTGTGATCACTGACATTATCTATGATCACTTCCTCACAAAGGAGTGGGACTTCTTTTCAAGAAGACCTCTCGAGAGTGTCACGTACAATTTTTACAGGGCCCTTGTAAATAATTACGAGGTGATGCCCGACAATGTTCAGTCGATGATGCCTTTCTTCATAATCAACAACTGGATTGAGTCATACGAATCGATAAAGGGTATCAGGCATGTACTTAACACGCTGAGCAAAAGGTCGACGCTCCCGAATGAGACAAGTTATGCTATTAAGATGCTGAAGAAGAATTACTATTCACTCCAGGACGATTTCATGGAGTTCTTTCCACAGCTTATAGACTATGTGGAAAAGGACTTTGGAATTGAAATCTCTCACAGGATAAGAATGCCTTTCTGATCAGACAAGGTATTCTGTGCGGCTTGCATCAAGCCTCAGGAAAACAAATAATAATATAGTAAATCCCCAGAGCGAGCTGCCCCCGTAACTGAAGAATGGTAATGGAATGCCAATCACAGGAAGGAGCCCGAGGGCCATACCTATATTAATAAAGAAATGCATAAGGAATATTGAAACAACTCCGTAGCCATAGATCCTGGCAAATGCCGATCGTTGTCGTTCAGCCAGGAAGATAAGTCTGATAAGAAGTGCGACAAAAAGGCCTATAACAAAGAATGATCCAAGAAAACCCCACTCCTCGCCCACTGTACAGAAAATAAAGTCGGTGCTCTGCGCAGGTACAAATTTGAATTTAGTCTGCGTGCCCCTGAGGTAGCCCTTTCCTGTAAAACCACCTGACCCGATTGAGATAACCGACTGGTTTACATTGTACCCTGCCCCGTGAGGATCTGATTTCAACCCAAGAAGAATACTTACCCTCTCCTTGTGATGTGGCTTAAGTATATGGTTGAATGCATATTCCACCGAGCTTACATAAATTATGCTCCCGAGCAGAAAGAGGTAAATTATTAATATTGCCCCTGCCTTCTGCCTGTAGATGTACCATGCATAGGCAAGTCCGGATAACACGAGTGCAACAATAATATCAAGCCCCAGGCCCAGTTTCTTTAATGCATAATTATCAACAAGATAAATCATCGCAGTAAAAAACAGGAAGATCCCAAGTCCTGTGAAGCATACCTTCGGGTTGCGGGTTGCATAGAGTGTCAGCAGAAATGCAATAGTGACAAGTGCTATCGTAACATAAAGGTTATTTATAAGCAACGCAACGAAGAAGAGAAGGATCATTAGTAATCCTGAAATGAATATATAAGGGCTGAGACCTTCACGGAAAAGGACAAGGAAGAAACTAAGGTAAATTACAACTGATCCGAAATCGGGCTGAAGGGCAGTTAACAAGGCCGGGATCATTATAATCACAAGTGCAGGAAAAAGTACCCTGATATTCGTAAGCTCCCCGTTGCGTGAGTTCAGGTACTTCGCAAGAGCGAGGGCTGTTCCTACTTTTGCAAATTCCGAGGGCTGCAGGCTTACAGAGCCGAATTCAAACCATGATTTTGCACCATTGATCTCCCTTCCGAAGACTAGAACAAGGGCAAGGATAAGAATGAATCCGCCATAGATGAAATAGCCGAAAAAGAAATAGAACCGGTTGTCTATAATCACTACGAATACTGCAACAAGAATTGTTGCAATTATCCATATGAACTGTTTACCATACCTCTGTGAAAGATCGAGAAGGCCCGTGTGTTCCTCGTTAAAAACCGCGGCATAGATATTGAGCCATCCGAGAACCACCATCACAAGGAAAATTACAATAGTAACTTTGTCAATATCATGCCATATGTTTACGGCTCTTTTCATTTCTTCATGAGGTTCAGGTTCAGTATATAATCTTCATTTGCCTTATTAGCAACCTGTCCCTTAATATATTTCTCAATAAGAAGACTGGCCACTGGCGCGGCATAAGTTGCCCCAAACCCGGCATTTTCAACGTAGACGGCTATTGCGATCTTTGGATTATCCTTCGGTGCAAATGCTACAAAAATTGAATGATCTTTCCCATGGGGGTTCTGGGCGGTCCCCGTTTTCCCGCATACAATAATATCCTTTATTGCTGCAATGGATGCAGTTGCACCATATCCCCCGTTGACAGCCATTTCCATGCCATGGACTATTGTCTCAAAATTTGCAGTGTCTATCCCTATCCTGTGAACAGACTGGAAATCACCATTTGTATTAGGCCGGCCTCCAATTGATTTTACGATATGAGGGCTTCTCCAATAACCCCTGTTAGCAATTGCGGCAGCCATATTTGCCATTTGCAGCGGAGTTGTCCCTATTTCACCCTGGCCTATGGCATTTGAAATAACTGTAAGTGCCTTCCACCTGTTCTTCCCATATCGCTTATCGTAGAATGAAGGAGTCGGGATAAAACCATTGAGCTCGTTTACAAAATCTGTGTTAAGCTTCTTCCCGAATCCGAACTGGTCGAGATATCCGCGCCAGCTCGTGAAAGCATCGCTTATTGACAGGTAACCCGGGTTCTCAAGTATCCTCCTGTAAGTCTGGCAGAAATATGAATTGCATGAGTTCTTCACTGCCCCAACAAGGTCAAGTGGTGATTCATGTGTATGACAACCAACAAACAGGTAGCCGTTACTGCATCCGAACAACGTTGCCGGAATAATGACTTTCTCCTGCAGACCTATAAGCCCGATGACAGGCTTGAATGTTGATCCGGGCGGGTAAGAAGCCATCAGCGCCCTGTTGAATATAGGCTGTGTTGTATCGGCTAGCAAAGCAGCAAAATTCTCCGTCCTCACCCTTCCCACAAGCAGCGCCGGGTCGTAATTGGGAGTTGATACGAGGGTCAGTATCTCGCCTGTTTTAGGCTCGATTGCAACCACACTTCCTGACTTGTTCTGCATCAGGTGCTCGGCATATTCCTGGAGATCCATATCGAGTGTCGACATAATGTCCTCACCCTGTACGGCAACAGTGTCGAGCCTACCTTCTTCATAAGAACCTTTGAGCCTGCTGTAAACATCAACAAGGTATATCTTTACACCCTTTTTTCCCCTGAGTTCCTTTTCATATGACTCCTCAATACCCCCGGTCCCTATATAATCACCGCCCTTATAATAGGGCTCTTTCTTTATTATGTTATCATCTACTTCACTGACATACCCAAGTGCATGGGCAGCGACAGGTTTCGAATATTTTCTTAGTGTACGCGACTGCACGTAGAAACCGGGGAATTTAAAGAGCTTCTCCTGGAATTGTGCATAGGTCTCGGCTGATATCTGTTTCAGGAAGACCGATGGGGCGCGGCGTGAATAGTTGATCGCAGCTTTCATCCTGTCGTTAAAGAAACTCCGGGATATACCAACCAGGGAGCAAAACTCCGTTGTGTCGAACCTGAGTGTCTGGGCCGGGACAACCATTATATCGTAGGCAGCCTGGTTGAAAACCATCAGCTTGCCATTCCTGTCATAGATCAATCCTCTTGCAGGGTATTGAGTCACATACCTGAGAACATTGTTATCAGCCGATAACCTGTAAGATTGTTCAATGATCTGTATCTTGAAGAGCTTTATAATCAACACTGAAGCCATGATAATCACAAGTGCGATCACCATGTATTTCCTGTTGATATATATATCTTTCATTGCCACTGTCTACCTGCCTTTCCTGTAGTATTCAATTATAAGAATAAAACTTACAGTAAAGCCAGTACTAAGAATTATCCTGAAAATAGTTCTGAAGAAATCTGTGAACCTGAATACTTCAAGGAAAAACAGCACAAAGTGATGTAGAAAAACAACTAAAAGGCTGTAGAAGAGGAACCACCTGAACCCGTAAGCAAGCATCGAAGGTGAGGCACCCGGCTCATAACCGTCGCGGGGGGAAACGAGCCTCAGAATATATGGCCTGGCAAAACCGGCTGCAACCGTTGCCCCTGTGTTCATCCCCATGGTCCCGGAAAAGAAATCAATGAACAGTCCTGTGAAAAAAGATATTATCAGAAGCAGCCATCCCGGGATCTCAACCGGGAGGAGCATAATGAACATTATATACGCATAAGGATTCAAATATCCACGAAAGAAGATATTGTCAAGCAACAGCACCTGGAAAAGTAACAGCAGGACAAAAATCAACGAATATCTGAGAATCGAATTTATCATTGAAACTGCTTTTCAAGTTGGAGTTGTTCAGATTTCTTAACATTCCTTATGACAGTAACATAGTTCAGTCTCCTGAAATTGGTGGCCAGTTCAACCTTTATCCTGTAAAAATCGCTGCCTGATCTTTCGTATTCATTTATAACCCCAACCATGATACCTTCAGGGAATACTGCCGAATACCCGGTTGTTTCAATTGTATCACCTACAGCCAGGGGTACATGCTGTGGTATTTCATTCAGAACAGCGTACCTGTAGTCCCTGCCATCCCAGGTGAGTGAACCGAAATAGCCGTTTGACTTTATCCTGCAGCTAAGCCTGAAATCGAGATTGAGGAGCGACATCCCTATAGAATAGTTATCGGAACTGCCAACAATAATTCCAGCCACGCCGTCACCGCTTATTACTGCCATACCGGCATCGATTCCCTGCTTCCTTCCCTTGTTTAAGGTGAAGAGGTTTTTCTGGCGGGCAACTGAATTATTTGTTATTTCAGCAGAAGTATATTCGTATTGCTGCCTGAAGACAGTATCAGTTGATGTGCTAAAAGCAGAAGACTGTCGTGCAGCCATTCTTCCCAGGGCATTTCTGAGTGCTGCATTCTCAAGCGCAAGTCCGGCGTTGATGCCTTTCAGTCGCAGATAATTGCGTGTATTTGTTATCTTCTCATCAGCTTTCCTTGTTATTCCCATCATACCCTTAACCATCCTCGAATTATGATAGTCATTGCGGGTAACCACAAGATAAAGTGCAATTCCTTCCAGCAGGAAGAAGAGGAAGAGTGTATTATACCTTGCCAGGAAGTTGAGAAGATTCCTCATTCAGACGGAAGGTTATCTCATAAGGAATGGGAATTTTTCAACGTTCTTAAGTGCAACACCTGTACCCCTTGCCACAGCATGCAAAGGATCTTCCACAACCTGGAAATTGATGTTGATCTTATCTGTGAGACGTTTATCCAGACCCCTGAGAAGTGCCCCGCCACCTGCAAGGTAGATGCCTTTATTAACTATGTCGGCATAGAGTTCCGGTGGAGTCTGTTCAAGGACGCTCAATATTGCTGCCTCAACCTTTGAGAGCGATTTATCGAGGCAATAAGCTATTTCCTGGTACGAAACAGGTATCTCAATAGGAAGTGATGTCATAATATTCGGACCACGGACAATAAAGTCAGGCGGAGGATTATCAATGTCGGGAAGCGCAGCACCAACACCGATTTTAATATCCTCAGCGGTTCTTTCCCCGATCTTGATATTATGCTGATGCCTCATGTAGGCCTGTATATCCGAGGTGAATCCGTCACCGGCTATCCTGATTGACTTGTTACAGACTATACCACCGAGGGCAATAACGGCAATCTCCGTTGTTCCACCCCCTATATCGACAACCATGCATCCTTCGGGAGCTTCAACATCCAGCCCGATTCCTATTGCTGCTGCCATAGGTTCGTAAATCATATACACATCCCTGCCTCCGGCATGTTCCGATGAATCCCTGACGGCCCTTATCTCAACCTCTGTGCTTCCCGAAGGTATGCACACAACCATTTTCAGTGAAGGAGTGAAGAGCCTTGGACCTTTGTTAATCATCTTTATCATACCCCTTATCATAAGCTCGGCTGCATTGAAGTCAGCAATGACACCGTCGCGCAAAGGTCTTATTGTCCTTATGTTCTCATGTGTCTTGCCATGCATCTGCCGTGCCTGTTCCCCTATTGCAATAAGTTTTCCTGTATTCTTGTCAACAGCCACTATTGATGGTTCATCAACGACAACCTTATCGTTGTGAATAATTATCGTATTCGCTGTTCCCAGGTCAATTGCAATCTCCTGTGTTAAGAATGAAAATACTCCCATTATTTTATATCGTTATTTTGTTATTTTGTTATTTCGTTATTTCGTTATATTGCTTATACCTAACATATATTCATTATGTTACATAGGGAAACCCTGTCAATGTTTAAAATGTCTTATACCAGTGAACACCATTGCAATATTATTCTGATTGCAATAATCTATTGAGTCTTTGTCACGTACTGATCCTCCTGGTTCCACAACAGCTGTTATTCCGGCTTTATGAGCTATCTCAACGCAATCGGGAAATGGGAAAAAAGCATCTGATGCCATAACGGCGCCATCGAGGCTGAATCCGAAAGTTTTGGCTTTTTCAATTGCCTGCTTCAGTGCGTCAACGCGTGAAGTCTGTCCGATACCGCTGGCGCATAGCTGGCTGTTCCTTGCAAGGACAATTGCGTTTGATTTACTGTGCTTGACAATCTTATTTGCAAAAACAAGATCTTCATATTCCCTGGCAACAGGTACCCTTGTTGTGGCTGGCTTCATATCTTCAACACCCTGGGTGCTCCTGTCGTGCTCCTGCCATAATACGCCATTCAGCAACGACCTGTAACCGTTTGCCGGCCTAGAAAAATCTTTTCTTATGAGTATGATCCTGTTTTTCTTCTGCTTAAGGATTTCAAGGCTTTCCTTACTATAGCCCGGGGCAATAATTATCTCGAAGAATATTGTGTCGATAGCGCGAGCCGTTTCGGTTTCGATTTCCCTGTTTGTAATAATCACCCCTCCATAAGCTGAAACCGGGTCGCAGGCAAGGGCATCTTTCCATGCTTCACCCTGGGTCTGCCTGCTTGCAATGCCGCAGGCATTATTATGTTTTATCACAGCAAATGTAGGCTCTGTGAACTCATCAATGAGGCCAACTGCGGCCTCGATGTCAAGAAGGTTATTGAATGAAATTTCTTTGCCGTGTACCCTTTCGAAGAGTTTTTCAATATCTCCAAAGAAGATCCCTTTCTGATGCGGGTTTTCTCCATACCTCAGCACATAACAACCATCCGAAGCCTCCCTGAATGCCGGTATACCGGCCTCCCTGTTGAAGTAATTGAAAATTGATGTGTCGTACCCGGAGGAAGTCTGGAATGCCCTGGCGGCAAACAGCTTTCGCTCCTCCAGTGATGTCATCCCGTTTTTCTCATCAAGGAGTTTCTTAAGATCGGCATATTGCTCCCTGCATGATATTATAAGAACATCATTAAAATTCTTTGCAGCAGCACGTATAAGCGATATTCCTCCTATATCAATCTTTTCAATAATCTCTTCCTCATCAGTTGTATTTGCAACAGTTTCATTAAAGGGGTACAGATCAACAATAACAAGATCGATTTCGGGGATGCTGTATTCCTTCATCTGTGCCCTGTCAGAATCATTGTCCCGTCTTGCCAGTATCCCTCCAAAAACCATAGGATGAAGGGTCTTCACCCTGCCTCCCAGGATCGAAGGGTAAGTGGTGAGACTTTCAACAGTCTGAACAGCAATTCCAAGGTCTTTTATGAAGCTGAAGGTCCCGCCTGTTGAAAATAGTGTTACACCAAGTTCATTGAGCCTTCTAACTATTTCATCCAGACCTTCCTTATAATAAACGGAAATCAGTGCACTTCTAATTTTCTTTTCCCTCATTATCTGATATTTAAAACAGTGAAAAGCCACTTTTGGCGGGTGATTAAAAATATACAATTTTTTTATTCACCCAATGAATAATTAATTATTTGGCAGATAATTCCGGATTCGATTCTAAAATAAATGATTTTACTATCTTTGATCTGTTAGTATTTTTAGACAGTAATAAGCATACAGCCATGTTTCTCAGGCTTTTAAAAGAAGGATTCATCTTTGCTTACGGATCAGTTGTTGTAAACAAGCTCAGGACATTCCTGTCATTGTTTGGGATTACGATCGGGATATTTTCGATTATTTCAGTTTTTACAGTTCTCGACTGGATGGAATCATCCATTCACGAGAGTATATCAAGCCTCGGCGAAGATGTTCTTTATGTTCACAAATGGCCATGGGGTTTGAATATGGACCTTAACTGGTGGGACCTTATGAAGTGGCCATCTGTATCAAAAGATGATTACCAGGCCATCCTGAACAAGTCGGCTAAAGCCGAATATGCTGCCTTTGTTCTGAGGCAGGGAGAACAGATCAAATATAAAAGCAATATTGCAAGTGAAGTCCTGATATGGGCTCCTACAGGTGATTTTGAATATATACGCCCCTTCGAGATAGACAACGGGAGGTATTTTACAACAGAAGAAGGTGTACTGGGTAAGAATATAATAGTTATCGGCTCCAAACTGGCAGAAGATCTGTTTAAGAAAGAGAATCCGATCGGTAAGCAGGTGACAATCGCAGGAAGGAGGGCAACCGTTATTGGCGTATTCAAAAAGGAGGGTAAAGGAGGCATTACCGACAATGGCATGGACGAAATGGCAGTGCTCCCCCTTAACTTCGGCAAAACCTTCATTAACCAGCGTAACCGCTTCGTTGACGCTACCCTTATGATCAAGGCAAAGAAAGGGATAAACCCACAGGATCTCAGCGATGAGACCACCATGATCCTCAGGGCGTCGAGAAGGCTCAAACCCGACCAGATAACAAATTTCTCGGTTAACAGGGCCAGCCTCATCTCCCAGAGTTTTGAGGGTGTCTTCAAGGGTATAAATATCGGCGGATGGCTTATCGGTGGTTTCTCGATACTCGTTGGCGGATTTGGTATAGCCAATATCATGTTTGTTTCAGTAAGGGAAAGGACCAACCAGATAGGAATACAGAAAGCCCTCGGGGCAAAAAGATACTTTATCCTGCTTCAGTTCCTTGTCGAATCCGTGATGCTTTCGTTACTTGGTGGTATACTTGGAATACTCATGATCCTTATAGGCACCTTCTTTGTTAACTACCTCTTTGACCTTAATATGTACCTTACAGCCGGAAACATGGTACTAGCATTGTTCATTTCAGGCTTTATTGGGGTAGTGGCCGGTTATGCTCCTGCATATGCAGCTGCAAGGATGAACCCTGTAGAGGCTATCGGATATTCCTTCTGATTATACAGCTTCAAGGTTCTGTGCCACCCAGTTCGTAAGATCAACAAACTCCCCGACTGTCAGCTGCTCCGGCCTCATAGACAAGGCCTTATTATCCTCAGACTTAAGCGGGAAAACAGCCCTTATTGAGTTTCTTAGTGTTTTTCGCCTCTGGTTGAAACCCGCTTTCACAACCCTGAAAAAAAACTCTTCATCGCATGGTAAGGAACGGGTATCATTTCTCCTTAGCCTTATAACCGCAGACTTCACCTTTGGAGGCGGTGAGAAGACCTTTTCTGAAACTGTAAAAAGATATTCTGTCCTGTAAAAAGCCTGGATAAGGACACTTAATATTCCATAAGTTTTCGACCCAGGGCCGGTGCAGATCCTGTCTGCCACTTCTTTCTGAAACATACCCGTCACCTCCAGCACCCTGTCGCGGTTATCCAGCACCCTGAAAAGTATCTGTGAAGAGATATTGTATGGAAAATTCCCTGCAACGGCAAAATATCCAGGAAACAGTTTTTTCAGATCAGCTTTAAGGAAGTCGCCCTCAATTATACTGCCTGTTAAACCGGGAAACGCCACCTTCAGATATTCAACTGATTCCCTGTCAATTTCAATAACCCTGAAATCCTTAAAATTGCGATCGATAAGAAAACCGGTTAATATTCCCATTCCCGGGCCAACCTCAACAACGGAATCATAACCTGTTCCTGTTAAGGAATCTGAAATACGTTTTGCAACTGACTTGTCTTTAAGGAAGTGCTGACCAAGGCTTTTCTTTGCTCGTACCCTTTCCATCATCAACCGGATTGATATAGGTTATCGCACATTTAATGCGGGCCTTCCGAATTTCCTCCAGAATGGCAGGCGTAAGGTCTCAAGATAATTTATAAAACGCTTCAGGAGATTATAATACAGTGCCATAAAGAACAGGAAGGTCATAATCCACATTGCAATAACATTGAAGAATATCGTATCTATCTTCCAGCTTCCTATCATTTTATAAGGTGCAAAGAAATGGGCCCTGCCATAGTTTGAAGTCGGTTTCATGAAAATCGGGTTAGATTTCTGAATCCATCTCCCGTTTGTCTCATAATAAGGACCATCATTAAGTGAACCCTGACCCAGTACAATATCATCGAGCCGCTGGTTATCGTAAGCAGTTGCAAGCAGGGTGATACCTTTATCGCTGTATTTTTTCAGCACTTCATTTTCAATCTTCATTTTATCATTAAAATACCTGCTGTTCCTGTCAATGAAATATTTGTAAACCTCATCAAGGAACCTGTTTACCGAGTCGGCATGCCGCTGGCTGAAGTCGTTACTGTTAAGGCTATTGTACCAATCCCCGTAAGGAATACCTGAAAGCCTGCTGAGTTCGGCCACGTGATATCTTAGTATCCTGATTTTGTTCTCTATATTCTTCTGTTCCTCCTGGATGTTCTTCTTCTGCAGTATATAGTTTATTACATCATTCCTGAGGTTCTTTATGAGCTCATCCTTATAATAATTGTTCTGCTCAATCTCGAGCTGAACATCAAATGTGGGCTTCCTGTACCTGTTGCTCTTGAAACCCTCAACCATTATCGCCTCGTAAGCCCATCGGGTTGCCATTATATCTCCAACAACAGGGACATATTCCTTGTTTGATATTGATTTATGAAGATCGTCGAATTTGATCATTGCCCCGCCAAGCAGAAGTTGCGGTACAAGGATAAGCGGAATAAGAATATATATACTTACAACGGTCCTCATACCAGACGAGATATTAAGCCCGATCATGTTACCGTAGCATGCTGTTGTAAAGTAAATCAGCCATTGCTGCCAGAACATTCCCCTGATACCAAGAACTGCTTCTGACACAAGGACAAACAACAGCGACTGCACTGCTGAAAGGGCAAACAGGAAGTTCACCTTTGAAATGAGGTAGCTGAAGCGGCTTATACTTAGGAATTTCTCCCTTACAAGGATCTTCCTGTCCTTGAATATTTCCTCGGCACTTACCATCAGCCCAAGGAATAGCGCTACCACCACTCCCATGAAAAGGAATACAGGGTAGTTTTTATTATCGGCAAATATATAGTTTCCGTTTGCTGAGTACCTAGATAGGTAACCAAGTATAAATGCCAGGAATGGTGCTTCGAGCAGGTTAAGAATAATGTACTGCCTGTCTGCAAGTTTTCTCGTCAGGTTCCTCTTTATAAAAGTCCTTATCTGGTAGGCTCTCTTTGGAACCTTGAAATTATTTGGAGGAAGCTCTGTCTTTTCCGGCCTTGATACTATTACAGGCATCATCTTCTTCTTGTACCTCTCGTACCAGTCTTCGGGTGTGACCTGTCGCTCCTTCCCTTCAAAGCCCTCATTGTCAATTACCTTCACCTCAATTATGTGAAGGATTTTCTCAGTCTCAACATTAAGACAGTTAGGGCATTCACTCTCAGCAGCATTTGCCTGCGAGGTTTCAGTTTTAAAATATACAATTGCCTCCACAGGATCCCCGTCGTAGATCATATAACCGCCCTTGTCGAGCAGCCAGAGACGGTCAAATAATTTAAGAATGTCAGAAGAGGGCTGGTGAATATTGGCTATTACAAGCTTCCCTGATAGTGCATGTTTGCGAAGCAGGTGCATCACTTTTTCAGAGTCGTGCGACGAAAGGCCCGATGTTGGTTCATCAACAAAGAGAACCACAGGTTCCCTCATCATTTCGAGACCGATATTCAGTCTTTTCCTCTGTCCTCCGGAAACTTTTTTGTTCAGCAGATCTCCTACCTGAAGGTCCCTGATGTCGTAAAGGTCAAGATCCTTCAGCACCTTCTCTACGAGAGCTTTCAGCTGTTCTTCATCATAATCGCCGAAGCACAGTCTTGCATTGAAATAGAGGTTTTCCCAAACAGTAAGTTCCTCTATAAGCATGTCATCCTGTGGAACATACCCGATAAGCCCTTTAAGTTCCTGGGCTTCTTCCATAAGATCATGCCCGTTAATATATATGTTCCCTTTATCGGGTTTGATTTTACCGTGAAGAAGATTAAGCAGTGTGGTCTTTCCAACGCCGCTACCGCCCATTATCCCAACCATGTTCCCCGATTCAAGCCTGAAGTTCATCGGCTTTATGCCATTATCGGAGTTCCTGAAAGTGTACTCTACATTATGTCCTTCAAAAACCACCTTCCCGTGAAAATGGTCGGTCATGAAAGCCTTGTATACTTTAGAATAATAGATAGGCTCCATTCCCGGGCCCTTTATATTTACCCCTCTTTCAAGGAGGTAAGGGCGGCATGCGATTATATCCCTCCCTTTAAAATAAAGTGGAAGCGAACCATCATAGGTGAGAATCAGTGAACCAGTGCTCTCGATATGCAATACAAAAAGCTGTCCCCTGAATCCTTTTACCTTAAGGTGTTTCCAGCTCTTGTAATTGGTAAATTCATTCTCAATCGAATATTTCGGATTATCGCTCTCAACTACAAGTATGCAGTCGGGAGATACCTTGTCGTAGTGCCTGCCGATCATGAATGCACAGGCATTGTCATACTCCTTTTTTGATATGTTGAAAGTCCGGGATACAATGTCAATTATTGTCTTCTCCTGGTCAGTTACAGTACCGTCTTCGAAAGTGAACTCGAGCAACTGCAGGAACACTATCATTCTTTCCTCAAGGAAAAGACCTTTTTTTATCTGCCTGCAGATATTTGTAATCTGGAAAGAGATAAGGGAGTCATCGTCTGTAAGTTCTCCTTTATCAACGCTTTTCAGTTCATTTGAATAAAACTCGAGGTTGTTCTCGAACAGGGAAAAATACTCTTCTTCGAGTTCCCTGTTAAGGTATCTCCTGAGGTAACTGCGCAATATCTTCTTGCCGCGCGATGATATACCCCCGGGATTGACTGTTGATACAATCGCGAAAATGTGAATTAGTGCAAGAAGGACCGATTCTCTCATTGAGCCTGTTTAAAAATGAAGGGTGTTTCAAAAACCTTTACCGGTCCCTGAGACACCCTCCGGTATATCATAACACGTTTTACTGTGCGATTACCTTTTCCCTTATAACTGAAATTGCAGCTGTGATATCCTTGATATTCTGTTCAGTAAGGCTTGTTGAAAGGCCTTTATAAACAGTAGCTATCGGATCGAGGGTTTTCACAAAATCACTTATGCTTGGATTATCCATGTAGGGTTTTGTGATATCCATGAAAAGATCGAATGATTTCTTCTGCTCGATAAGAACTTTTGATATCCCTGCCACATTATAAGCTGCTTCTGAAACGTGAGTTGTAAGGTACATCCCCTCAACCCATGCACCACCAACAACAAGAAGTGCAAGCGGCTGCTGTTCATTCTCGCTCATATACTGGTAAGTATCATTGAATGCTTTAGTAAGTATTGAAACGAGTTTATCGCGGTTATCAAAATTCTTCTTTATGCTGTCGTAAAGTGCCTCATCATATATACTCGACATATTCAGCTCATTTGCAACCGACCTGATAGTCTTCATATAATCGATAACCTCCTGCTGCATGTTATAAAGGGTGGCATAGCTGAGGTCTGCTCCATAGACTCCGAGGTTTGCAGATCTCTTTGCACTTGTATAATATTTTTTTGCATTGTCAGCCGGGTTTGATATCCCGATGATGTAACCAACCTCAAGGTCTGTGAGCATTTTGATAACTTCTGCGGAGGTAGGAAGAGGATAGACATTCTTTTCAATTTCCTTTGTAATATTCTTCACTTCTTCTTCTTCCTGGACTTTCTTCTTGGTGGCTTGTGTGCTATTCTTACATGAAGAAAGAGCTGTTATTCCTAGAACCATCAGGGGTATGATTACAGCTGCTATAATCTTTTTCATATGGGAAATTTTAGTTGTTTGTAATCTTTTGTAGTGTGTAAAAATAAGAAATTATATAATATAATGCCTTTCATCGGCATTTTTTGATTTTATCAGCTAAAATGAGCTTACGGCCATCTTAAGGTACTTCAGCATGAATATTCCGCAGCCTGTAGTTTATACTCATTTTTGCCATTTTATATTATCTTTGTCCACCGTAAATTATACTGCCGTTTAATGAGTTGGAATTTCGATGAGGTACCCTCAAGGGAAGGAACAAACAGCATAAAGTACGATCTAAGGAAGGAGACTTTCGGATCAGAATCTGTTATTCCGATGTGGGTTGCCGACATGGATTTCAAAACCCCTGATTTTATTATTGATGCCCTTCGCACAAGGCTTGATCATGAAATACTTGGCTATTCATTCAGACCATCGGAGTATTTCGATTCTCTAATAAGCTGGATAAACAGGAGACATAACTGGCAGATAGAAAAAGAGTGGATCCAGTTCACACCTGGTATTGTTCCCGCCCTGAACTTCGCCACACTGGCATTTTCAGAACCTGGCGACAGCATTATAATACAGCCTCCGGTGTATCATCCTTTCTACCCTGCAGTTGAGGCGCATGGAAGAAAACTGATTCATAACCTGCTTACAGAGGCTGAAGGCAACTGGGAGATGGATTTTGAGTCATTAAGAAAATGTGCAGCCGGGGGCCCGGCAATGCTCGTTCTTTCAAACCCTCACAATCCTGTTGGAAGGGCATGGACAAGGGAAGAACTGAAGGCACTTGTTGATATCTGCATCGAGAACAATGTAATTATACTTTCAGACGAGATCCATTGCGACCTGGTAATGCCAGGCTACAGGCATACACCCGTTGCGTCAATCTCAAAAGAGGCAGCCGATATAACTGTAACATGTGTTGCACCCAGCAAAACCTTTAACCTCGCAGGGCTGTCAACTTCATCAGTAATAATATCAAATCCCGAATTGAGGAAGAAATTCCACAGGGTCACGGAAAGCCTTCATATAGGCCTGGGTAATATCTTCGGTAATGCAGCATCTGTTGCAGCGTACAGGCATGGCGATGAATGGCTCGACCAGCTTTTGTCATACCTGAGCTCCAATGCGAAATATATAGCAGAAGTATGCGGTAATTATATACCTTCAATTACTCCGGTAAGGCTTGAAGCTACTTACCTTCAATGGCTCGACTGCCGAAAGCTTGGAATGACAGGAAAAGAGCTTAGTAATTTTTTCGTTTTCAATGCAGGAGTTGGCATGAACGAGGGATCAACTTTTGGCCCCGGGGGAGAAGGATTTATGAGAATGAACATTGCATGTACGAGAAAGACACTTGAAAAAGCAATGGTGCAAATCGAAACTGCGGTTAATAAATTAAGCTAACAGACCATTTTAAATAATGAAAAAGACAGTATCAGTGAAACTAACCCTGGAAGACGGGACAGTCTATACAGGTAAATCATTCGGAGCCAATATTCCTGCAGCCGGTGAGGTTGTGTTCAATACGGCAATGACAGGGTACCCCGAGAGTCTCACCGATCCATCTTACAGGGGACAGATACTTTGCCTTACCTATCCGCTTGTTGGTAACTACGGTGCACCGGCCAGGGATGAAGCTGATGACATACTCAGGTATTATGAATCAGGTTCTATTCATATCTCCGGTTTGCTTGTATCAGATTATTCATTCGATTACAGCCACTGGAATGCAACTGAAAGCCTCGACGAATGGCTGAAAAAGAATAATGTACCTGGTGTTTACGGCATTGATACAAGGGCTCTTACAAAGAGGATACGCGAAAAAGGAGCTATGCTTGGCAAGCTTGAACCTGATGATACTTCAATTGAATTCTACGATCCGAACAAGGTAAACCTTGTGGAGGAGGTCAGCATTCGCGAGAAAAAGGTCTATGGTAACGGATCGTGCAGGATAGTGCTTATTGACTGTGGCGTTAAATACAACATTATCAGGAACCTGCTTAAAAGGGACACTACAATTATCAGGGTTCCCTGGGATTATGATTTTCACAACGAGGATTTTGACGGGCTTTTCATATCCAACGGACCCGGTGATCCGAAGATGTGCACAAGCACAATAGGGCATCTGAAAAAATCCCTGAAAGGTTCCAAACCGGTCTTCGGGATCTGCCTCGGTAACCAGCTCATGGCGCTTGCTTCAGGGGCTGATACCTACAAACTTAAATACGGGCACCGCAGCCATAACCAGCCTGTTATCCAGGCAGGTACCGACAAAGCCTACATAACCTCCCAGAATCACGGGTTTGCAGTAGACAATAAAACTCTTGCCAGGGACTGGGAGCCTTATTTCATAAACATAAATGACGGAACAAACGAGGGGATGAAACACAAGAGCAAACCATTCTTCTCAACCCAGTTCCACCCTGAAGCTTCAGGGGGCCCGACAGACACAGACTTCCTTTTCGATGTCTTTATCGACAATATTAAAAGGGCTAAAGCCTGACAGGGGCCAGCCCCTAAAGATGCTTCATAAGCCTGGTCTCAAGCTCAGCCACTGAAGTGTCTCTGAAAGTCTTCATTACCTTATCGGTCCTCTTCCTGACATCGGAATTGCAGAGATTACCAATGCTTCCTTCGTGTGTATAATCGGAAGGCTGTGTTTTTGAGAACTGGCCATTCTTCACCATTCCTGCAACAGCTTTATAGGCATCCCTGAACGGAATACCCGACCTCACGAGTCGATTTACCTCTTCAGTGCTGAATATTGAATTATATATCTGGTCTTCTGTAATGTTCCTTCTTACTTTAATGCCTCCAAGCATGAAGACAAGGATATCAATTATCTCGCAAATTTCAGAGAATGCATTGAAAAGCATTGGCTTAAGGAGCTGCATATCCCTGTTATAACCCGAAGGCAGACTCCCTGTAATCATACTTACCTGGGCTGGCAGTGACTGGATTGAATTTGACCTCGCCCTTATTATCTCGAAAACATCCGGGTTTTTCTTCTGCGGCATTATGCTTGAGCCTGTCACAAATTCATCGGGAAATTCCACAAACTTATGTTCAGCACTCATAAACAGGCAGATATCCATTGAGAACCTCGACAGCGTATTTGCAAGTGAAGCGAGTGCCCCTGCAACTGCCAGCTCAACCTTACCCCTGTTAAGGCTTGCATAGGATGAATTGTAAATAATATCATCAAACTCGAGAAGTTCGGATGTCATCTTCCTGTTTATAGGTAGCGTTGTTCCATATCCGGCAGCAGTGCCGAGGGGAGACCTGTTATTAAGTTTCCTTACTCCTGAAAGGATATAAAGATCATCAGAAAGAGCCTCAGCATAGCCGCCAAACCACATTCCGAAAGATGAGACCATGGCAGGCTGCATGTGCGTGTAACCCGGCAGGAGGAAATCCTTAAACTGCTCGCTGAGCGCCTGCATTTTAGCAAAGAGTGAGAATACCTTGTGAGCGAGCTTGTCTGTCTCAGCCCTTGTATAGAGCCTGATATCCAGCAGAATCTGGTCGTTCCTTGACCTTGCAGTATGAACCTTCTTTCCGGCAGGGCCAAGAATCTCTGTAAGCTCCTTTTCAATCTGGGAGTGGATATCTTCAACTTCTTTCTCAATTACAAGGTCACCCTTCATCGATTTTTCAAACAGGGAATGGAGAGTCATCAGAAGGTCTCTCTTTTCTTCCACGCTTATTAGTTTTACCTCGGCTAGCATTATTACATGAGCCATTGAGCCGACAATATCCCAGCCGGCTATAAGGAGGTCGGTGTCCCTGTCTTTGCCGGTCGTGAATTCAATTATAGCAGGATCGGGTGCTATACCCTTTTCCCAGAGTTTCATTGAATGAGTTGTTTATTTTAATGGTTCGACTTTTTTCTTCCTGAGTCAATAATAGCCCTGTGTGCCATCAGCCTTATTGCATTGATTTTTATGAAACCACGGCTGTCGGTCTGGTCAAATCCCCCTTCAATATCCATGCTTGAAAGATCCTTGTCATAGAGTGATGATGGAGATTCCCTCCCTTCAACAATAATATTACCCTTATAAAGGCACAGGTGTACGCATCCGTCAATTACTTCCTGGCTCTTGTCAATAGCTGCCATCAGGAAGTCCATCTCCGGGCTGAACCAGAAACCATTGTAGATAAGCTCGGAGAATTTCGGGGTGAGCATGTTCCTCAGGCGCATTACCTCCCTGTCCATTGCAATACCTTCAATATCGCGATGGGCGGCATAAAGGATCGTCGCTCCCGGGGTCTCATAAACACCTCTCGATTTGATACCTACAAACCTGTTCTCAACCATGTCAAGAAGGCCGATACCGTTCTCCCCTCCTATCTTGTTCAGGTACACAAAGAGCTCAAGCGGATCCTCCATTACAGTTCCGTCATCCTTGTTCAGAACTTTCACCGGGATCCCGTCCCTGAAGGTAATAACAATCCTTGTCTCTTTTTCAGGCGCATCCTGCGGGAGGACCATTTTCACAAGCATCGATTTATGCATGCCGTACATCGGGTCTTCGAGAATGCCAGCTTCGTGGCTTATATGCATCAGGTTCTCGTCCTCGCTGTAAGGTTTTGACAAACTGGCTTTTACGGGAATATTCTTTTCTGCTGCATACTTAAGCAGGTCGGTTCTCCCCTTGAAGGTCTGGAGAAACTCCGGATCTTTCCATGGAGAGATCACTTTGACCTTCGGCATCAGTGCATAATAACAAAGCTCAAATCTTACCTGGTCGTTGCCTTTTCCGGTTGCCCCGTGAGCAACTGCTTTTGCACCTTCGGCAAATGCCACTTCTACCTGTTTCCTTGCAATAAGCGGGCGGGCAAGCGCCGTACCGAGGAGATACCTGTCTTCATAAACGGCATTTGCCTTCACAGCCTTGAATACATAGTCTGTTACAAATTCCTTCTTCAGGTCCATAACTATCACCTTTGAAGCACCCAGGAGAAGCGCCTTGTTCCTGCACTCCTCAAAGTCCTCATCCTGCCCGACATCAGCAACAAATGCAATCACTTCATATCCTTTTTCAATAAGCCATTTAAGAATTACTGACGTATCAAGACCTCCACTGTAAGCAAGAACAACTTTCTCTTTCATTTTAAATTTATTTTATAATTAGTATTTCTTATTTCCGTACCCGGCCATGAAGACCAGGCAGTATCATCTCGAGACAATCATGCAGGTGGTGAACTTTTACATTGTCGCGCGGTATTATAAGGAGTGTATCATCACCGGCTATCGTACCCGCAATCTCAAACCTGTCTGCATTGTCTATCATCACTGCTATGCTGTTTGCATAGCCAGGCAATGTTTTCATTACAATCATTGAATTTGCATCAATCAGCGATCTCACAACAGATACAAGGTTAAATACATCACCCATGCCCTTCTGCTCCTGCTTTCCGCCGGAAAGGGAATACCTGTAACCACCTTTGCCATTTGGAACCCTCATTACACCAAGCTGCCTCAGGTTCCTCGAAAGTGTGGCCTGCGTGCATACAATACCCTCCTTCCTCAGCTTACGAATGAGTTCCTCCTGTGATGAAACATCCTCGCTGCCAATTATTTTCTCAATTGTGAGAAGCCTGGATACTTTTTGCATATTTATACATTTTGGTTGCAAATTTATACATTTTTTTATTTTTGCAAACGCACTTTAGAAATTTATTATATTTTTGAAGCCTAAAATGATGCGATGAAAGATGAGATTAAGAAGGTGATAATCCTGGGATCGGGAGCACTTAAAATTGGTGAGGCCGGTGAATTCGATTATTCAGGATCACAGGCACTGAAAGCTCTAAGGGAAGAGGGCATAACAACGATCCTTATCAACCCTAACATCGCTACGGTTCAGACTTCTGAGAATATTGCCGACAGGATTTATTTCCTCCCTGTGAATCCATATTATGTTGAGAAGGTTATCGCAAAGGAAAGACCCGACGGGGTACTACTCTCATTCGGAGGCCAGACGGCACTGAACTGCGGTACCGAACTGTTCAGGAAGGGAATATTTGAAAAATATAATGTAAGGGTACTCGGAACACCGGTAACAGCCATTATGGACACCGAGGACCGTGAGCTCTTTGTCAGGAAACTTGATGAGATAGATGTAAGGACACCAAGAAGCATAGCTGTTACCGATGTTGAAGCTTCAAAAGCTGCAGCTGAGAAATTAGGTTTTCCTGTTATAATTAGGGCGGCGTACACCCTTGGCGGCCAGGGCAGCGGTTTTGCATCAAACACTGATGAGCTCAGGGTTCTTGCCACACGCGCATTTTCATATACTGGCCAGATCCTCGTGGAGGAATCGCTGAAGGGTTGGAAAGAGGTAGAATACGAAGTAGTAAGAGACAGGTATGATAACTGCATCACCGTCTGTAACATGGAAAACTTCGACCCGCTTGGCATCCATACCGGGGAAAGTATAGTTGTTGCCCCTTCCCAGACGCTCACAAACAGCGAATACCATAAACTAAGGGAATTATCAATAAGGATAATCAGGCATATAGGAATTGTTGGTGAATGTAACGTTCAGTACGCCCTCGATCCGAATTCCGAAGATTACCGCGTAATAGAAGTAAATGCAAGGCTTTCACGTTCCAGCGCCCTCGCATCAAAAGCAACAGGGTATCCACTCGCGTTTGTTGCAGCAAAACTCGGACTTGGTTATGGCCTTCATGAACTCAAAAATAATGTCACCAAGACCACAACGGCCTGTTTCGAACCTGCCCTCGATTATATTGTATGCAAGATCCCGCGCTGGGACCTTAACAAATTTGAAGGTGTTTCACACCTCATCGGGAGCAGCATGAAAAGCGTAGGTGAGGTAATGGCAATCGGAAGGACCTTCGAAGAGGCAATACAGAAAGGTCTCAGGATGATCGGCCAGGGTATGCACGGCTTCACCGGTAACCGCGATCTCAGTTTTGAGGATATTGAAAGGGAGCTTGCCGAACCAACCGACATGAGGATATTCTCGATTGCGGAAGCTCTTGAAATAGGAATATCCATCGACAGGATCTATGAGCTTACAAAGATCGACAGATGGTTCCTCTACAAACTCAGGAATATAACCGAACTGAAGAATACACTTTCGAAATATAAAACCATTGAAGAGCTTCCGCGCGACCTGCTCCTTGAATCCAAGATAATGGGCTTCAGTGATTTCCAGATCGCAAGGCATGTTATGAAAGCAAGCCCGGCATCGATAAACAGGGAGATGCTGAGGGTAAGGGCATTCAGGAAAGCAATGGGCATACGCCCGGCTGTGAAACAGATCGACACGCTGGCAGCTGAATACCCTGCAGTAACAAATTATCTCTACCTTTCCTATTCGGGAACAGAACATGATATCAGCTATGAGGATGATAAAAAATCTGTCATAGTTCTCGGGTCAGGCGCTTACAGGATAGGCTCAAGTGTTGAGTTCGACTGGTGCTCTGTAAATGCAATCAACACAATCCGCAATGAAGGTCTCAGGTCTGTAATGATAAATTACAACCCGGAAACTGTTAGTACTGATTATGATATCTGCGACAGGCTTTATTTTGATGAACTGTCGTTTGAAAGGGTTATGGATATTATAGACCTCGAGAAGCCGCGTGGGGTGATTGTTTCCGTAGGGGGTCAGATTCCCAACAACCTTGCAATGAGGCTGCATCTTGAGAATGTGAACGTCCTTGGTACCTCACCCGTATCGATAGACCGGGCTGAGAACAGGCATAAATTCTCGTCGATGCTCGACATGCTTAAGGTTGACCAGCCACGCTGGAAGGAACTTTCCAGTACAGAGGATATTCATGAATTCGTGGACAGGATCGGATTCCCTGTTCTGGTGCGTCCGTCGTATGTTCTCTCCGGGGCAGCAATGAACGTTGTTTCTAACAAAAGTGAACTTTCACATTTTCTTGACCTTGCAACACAGGTTTCAAAGCAGCATCCGGTAGTTGTTTCTGAATTTATCGAGAATGCCAAAGAAATTGAAATAGACGCAGTTGCCCGGGAAGGCGAAATACTTGCATATGCAATAAGCGAACACGTGGAATTTGCCGGGGTACATTCCGGTGATGCCACAATAGTATTCCCGCCCCAGAAACTGTATTTTGAAACAGTAAGAAGGATTAAAAGAATATCTCGTGAGATAGCAAGGGAGCTGAAGATCACTGGTCCTTTCAACATACAGTTCCTTGCAAGGGATAATGACATAAAAGTTATTGAGTGTAATCTAAGGGCAAGCCGCAGTATGCCATTTGTTTCCAAGGTGCTCAAGACAAACCTTATTGAACTCGCAACCAAGGTAATGCTCGGTCTTCCTGCTGAGAAACCGCATAAATCAGTTTTCGATCTCGATTACGTTGGGGTGAAAGCGCCACAGTTCAGCTTCTCACGTCTTGCAAAAGCTGACCCGGTTCTCGGTGTCGACATGTCTTCAACAGGCGAAGTCGGATGCATTGGAGAAGGATTTTACGAGGCGATACTGAAGGCGATGTTCTCGGTTGGGTACAGGGTGCCGAAGAAGAGCATCCTCCTGTCCACCGGACCTGCAAAATCTAAAGTGGAACTCATAAAAGGTGCCAGGGCCCTCAGGGAAAAAGGATACAAACTTTACGCCACAAGGGGAACACAGCAGTTCCTCGAAACAAACGGGGTTGAAGCAGATGTTGCTTACTGGCCCGACGAGGAAAAGTCGCCGAATACTGTCGATCTTATAAGAAAGGGAGAGGTCGATCTTGTTGTTAACATACCAAAAGACCTGAGCCAGACAGAACTTAACAATGATTACATTATAAGGCGCAGTGCGGTGGATTTCAATGTTCCTCTGCTTACAAATGCAAGGGTCGCAAACGCTTTCATCCAGGCTTTCTGCAGGCTTGATAATGAGGAGATAGCGATTAAGAGCTGGGATGAATACAAGTAGAGCAACAGTTGAGGGGAGTTAAGTTTCTCCCGCCATACCGGCAGCATGTTTCTGCATTTTGTGAAAGTTTCAAATATATCTGAAAATGATTACAGTTAGAAAAGCTAAAGAGACTGACTCTGAGGCTGTTATTTCATTCCAGGAAGCCATGGCGATGGAAACAGAGGGGTTAAGACTCGACAGGACTGTTCTTACACCGGGCGTCCGAAGGGTTTTTGATGACCCGTCAAAAGGATGTTATTATGTGGCAGAGGCTGAAGGATCTGTAATTGCATCCTTACTGATAACATATGAATGGAGCGACTGGAGGAATGCTGATGTATGGTGGTTCCAGTCGGTCTATGTAAAGAAAGAATACAGGAGAAAAGGAATTTTCAGGCTTATGTATTCCCATATTAAAGGAGAAGCTGAAGCAAATGGTATTGCAGGTCTTAGGCTTTATGTTGAAACAAATAACATTGTGGCTCAGAAGACTTATGAATCGATGGGTATGACCGGTGAACATTACAGGATGTATGAATGGCTGAAGTAAACATCATAGCCTGGCTTCTTCTTATAACTCCGGCTGTATACCTGGTGGTGATTTTCATGCTATGGCTGAGACTGGGAAGAATGTCAGCCAGGCATGATTCAGCCTCCCAGGATGTTTTTGTTTCAGTTGTGGTTGCCTGCCGCGACGAGGAGAAAAACCTTCCTGCACTTCTTGATGACCTGGCCGGACAGGATTATAATCCCGGGAAGTTTGAAGTCATAATAGTGGATGATAATTCAACAGATACAACCTTAGAGCTTGCTTCATCATTCAAAGGGATCTGGAACTATAAAGTGGTAAGCAACCAGGGCAGAGGGAAAAAGTCGGCTATCAAAAATGGCATCCGGGCATCAAAGGGCGAGCTTGTGCTAATGACAGACGCAGACTGCCGTATGGGCAGAGGATGGATCAGGTCAGTTGTGAGGGCTTATGCCGACGGGAAGCCCGATCTGATAATTTCTCCGGTAGTGTTAAGTGATGCCGCTTATTTTCATGGTAAATTCCAGCAGCTCGATTTCCTGAGCCTCCAGGGAGTAACTGCTGCATCAGCCCTTGCTGGCAAACCATTCCTTTGTAACGGGGCAAATCTTGCCGTAACCTCACGCATGTACAGCAGGAACTCGAATAATCTTCACGAGGAACTGATTTCAGGCGATGACATATTCCTTCTCCAGAGCATTAAAAAATCGGGGGGAAAGATAGCCTGGAATGGTGATACTGAATCAGTTGTTACAGCCGGGGCAGCCAGTGGATTGCTAAGGTTTCTGCGGCAGAGGGCCAGGTGGCTCTCAAAAGCCGGAGCCTATGATGATAAATTTTCTATAATAATTTCGTTTATAACACTTTTCACAAGTGTTTCGCTGGCTTCACTGATGGTTGGAAGCATATCGGTGCCTGAGATTATCCCCTTCCTGATTGCAGCCTTTGCAATGAAGTCGCTGCCCGACCTGCTTATACTATATAGTGTTACATCCTATTATAAAAAGAAAAACCTGCTCTGGTGGTTTCTGCCGGCGCAGGTCTTATATCCTTTTTACGTTATAACAGTACTTTTCTTCTCACTGTTCAGGCGCCAGAACTGGTAGTTTTCCTCTCCTGCAGCCAGGCTTTTCAAAACTTCATTAGTTGCCCATCTCCGACAGGAACTTGATTCTCATAAGCCTTATCTCTTCCTCCTCGAATTCGTTCCCCAGTTCTTTTATTGCTTCTTCGAGTGAATCGGTCTGTGCTTCCTCCTTAAAATATGAATAGATATCGTGTTGTCTTTCCTCATCTATTACCATATTAATATAATAGTCGAGGTTTATCCTTGTCCCGTAATTCACAATTGATTCGATTTCTGAGAGCAGTTCGTTCATGTCGAGCCCTTTTGCATCTGCAATATCCTCGAGGGTGCGCTTCATATCGATGCTCTGGATAATGTATACTTTGATCCCCGACTTGTTAACTACCGATTTAACGACCATGTCGAGGGGTCGGATTATCTCCTTCTCTTCCACATATTTTGCTATCACCTCAACGAACTCTGCCCCATAGCGCTGGGCCTTCCCGGCACCAACTCCCGAGATATTCTGAAGTTCGTCTATCGTGACAGGATACTGGATAGCCATATCTTCGAGGGAAGGGTCCTGGAATATCACAAACGGCGGAACGTCCTTGATTTTTGATATTTTTTTCCTCAGGTCTTTCAGGATTGAGAAGAGTTCCTCATCAACTGCAGCTGTTTTGGCTCCAAATGCATTCTCCTCCTCCTCGGCCTCACTGTAGTCGTGATCCTCGGTAAGCATGAATGTTGAAGGCTTCTCGAGGAAAGCATGCCCTTTCTGGGTTACTTTAAGCAATCCGTAGTTCTCTATATCTTTTGTCAGAAGTTTCGCAATCAGTGCCTGCCTGATAACCATGTTCCAGAACCGTTCATCCTTTTCCTCGCCCGATCCGAAGATCTCAAGCTTATGATGCTTGTATGACTTGATTGCAGATGTTGCCTTGCCCGCAAGAATATTTGAAACATGATCGGCTTTGAATTTTTCCTTGACCGCAATAATTGCTTCGAGGACGCTTACTACATAATCGCTCCCTTCGAATTGGGTCTTCGGGTGGAGGCAGTTATCACATGCTTCGCAATTATCCTTTGGATATTCCTCTCCGAAATAATGAAGAAGGAGCCTGCGCCGGCATACTGATGATTCTGCATATGACACTGTTTCAAGAAGCAGCTGTTTTCCTATTTCCTGTTCAGCAATAGGTTTACCCTGCATGAATTTCTCGAGCTTCTGGATGTCGTTATAGCTGTAATAGGCAATGCATCTGCCTTCACCGCCATCCCTGCCTGCCCTTCCGGTTTCCTGGTAATATCCTTCGAGGCTTTTCGGAATATCATAGTGTATCACGTACCTGACATCAGGCTTATCAATCCCCATACCGAATGCTATCGTTGCAACAATAACGTCAGCTTCCTCCATAAGGAACTTATCCTGGTTTTGTGTACGGGTAGCTGAATCCATGCCGGCATGGTATGGAAGTGATTTAATGCCGTTGACTTTAAGCGTTTCAGCAAGTTCTTCAACCTTTTTCCTGCTGAGACAATATATTATACCGGATTTCCCTGCATTGTTCTTTATATATTTTATGATCTCCTTTGTTGCATCCTGCTTCGACCTTACTTCATAGTACAGGTTAGGCCTGTTGAAGGATGATTTAAAAACATCAGCATCAAGTATGCCAAGGTTTTTCTGGATATCATGCTGGACCTTCGGGGTTGCAGTGGCTGTAAGTGCAATGATAGGAGACCGCCCTATAGTATCCACAATGGGTCGGATCCGCCTGTATTCAGGCCTGAAATCGTGCCCCCATTCAGATATGCAATGTGCTTCGTCTATTGCATAAAAAGATACTTTAATATTCTTAAGAAAATCGATGTTATCCTCCTTCGTAAGTGATTCAGGAGCAACATAAAGCAGCTTTGTCAGACCGCTTACCACGTCCTTTTTCACCCTTGCTATCTCGGCTTTTGTAAGTGATGAGTTAAGGAAATGGGCAACTTCATCGTCGGTGCTGAAGTTCCTCATTGCATCGACCTGGTTCTTCATCAGTGCTATCAAAGGCGATATTACGATAGCTGTGCCTTCCTTAATAACTGCCGGGAGCTGGTAGCATAAAGACTTCCCTCCCCCTGTCGGCATGAGAACAAATGTATCCCTCCCTTCAAGAACATTCTTTATTATGGGCTCCTGGGTACCCTTGAAAGTATCAAACCCGAAATACTTCTTAAGGTAATCGTGAATTGTCGAATCTTGAAACATATCTTTTCCCGGGATACCTCCTTCCCGGAATCTATTACATTATAATAAAGTTAAATATTTTTTGAATAACTCAATCCCTGTAACAAAATTTACTGAAATCTGCATTATTATACAATTTACAAAAAATATCAGTTCTAATAATCAATTAATATTGAATATTATCTTAAAAAATCATTTATGTTAATGATGTTTAATTAAGGAAAAGCACCATTACAGGGGTTATTGTTTTGCAAAAAAGATTTATCATCTTTACAGGCTGAATTTTAAAACGAAGCACAGCTTATCAGATGGCATTGGGAAAAAGGAAAGGTGACAAGAGCAAGGATGGGGAAATGACATTCCTTCAGCACCTCGAAGAGCTGAGATGGCATATTATAAGGTCATTCCTGGCAATTGCAACACTAACGGTAGTGGCATTTGTTTTCAAGGAGATCATCTTCGACAAGATCATTCTGGCGCCGAAGAATCCCGACTTCTGGACAAACAGGGTTTTATGCAACCTTAGTCACAATCTTCTCAACAGCGATGTGATGTGCCTTAACCAGAAGCCGTTCCAGCTTATCAGCATTGCAATGTCGGGCCAGCTTACAACCCACATTGCAGTATCAATGATCGCAGGGGTTATACTTGCAGCACCATATATATTGTATGAATTCTGGAAGTTCTTCAGTCCTGCCCTCTATGAAAAAGAGAAAAAGTATGCCAGGGGAGCCGTCCTGTGGTCTTCAGCACTTTTCTTCATGGGTGTGCTTTTCGGCTACTTCATGATAGTCCCGCTCTCAATCCATTTTCTTGGGTCGTACGAGATAAGCAGCCAGGTACTTAACCAGATAAATGTAAGATCGTACATTGGTACCCTGTCATCGATAGTACTTGCAACAGGACTAATTTTTGAGCTTCCGCTCGTTGCATTTGTGCTTACTAAAATAGGCATAATCACCCCGCAGTTTCTTATAAAGTACAGGAAACACTCCATAGTAGTGATCTTCATTGTGGCGGCTATAATCACACCGCCTGATGTATTCTCGCAGACACTTGTTGCGATCCCGCTCCTGCTTCTTTTTGAGATAGGGATACTTGTTTCAAAGGCTGTTTACAGGGAGAAGCAGAGAGCTCACGACTCGTTCATGGATGAGAGCTGATAAGTGAAGCAGAATCCGGAAATGCATAAAAGATGAAAATACAGCTGAAATCAAATCCTTCAAAGTCTTTTGCCGGTTTCCTGATTCTCCTGGCACTTCTTTCACTGGCATCGTGCAGCAAGGATAAGAGCTTACCTCTGATAGACATCCCTGATGCCGCCTTTACATTTGATGAGGACGTCCCTGATGGCCTTCTGAAGATCCCGGTAACTTTATCAGCTGTTACAGATAAAGAAGTTACACTTACCTATTCGACTTACGACAGCACTGCTGTCTCAGGCGTCGATTATACTCCAAAGACCGGCGTAAAGCTTACTATCAAACCGGGAAGAAAATATGAGTATATCACTGTCAAGATAATTGTGGATACGGCAAACAAGAATGATGCAGATTTCAATATCAGGCTGACAGACCCTGAAAACTGTATTCTGAATGGTTCAGTTATCAAAGTAAAAATCAAGAACACCGATTATTCGACTCTTGCGTGGAGTGATGAATTTGCAGGTGATGCCCTTGACCTGGGATCGTGGACCTGTGAGACCGGAGGTGGAGGCTGGGGGAATAGAGAACTTGAGATATATACGAATTCAACGGATAATGTATTTACAGAGGGAGGTTTCCTGCATATTGTAGCAACAGAAGTTAGTTCAGGGGTGTATCATTCTGCAAGGATCAAGACGCAGGATAAGAAGACATTCACAAACTGCAGGGTGGATATAAGGGCTTTACTGCCCCAGGGAAAAGGGATCTGGCCTGCCCTGTGGATGCTTGGCAATAATATTCCCTATGTAAGCTGGCCGGGTTGCGGAGAGATTGATATTATGGAACTGCTTGGCCATGAACCAAACAAGGTATATGGTACGGTTCACTGGAATGATGGCGGCTATATGCATACAGGCGGGTTTTATACACTGTCAAGTGGTACATTCAGTTCAGGATTCCATGTTTTCAGCATTATCTGGGGACCCAATCATATTGAATGGCTTGTAGATAATAAATCATATCTTTATGTTGGCAAGGGAAGTATGTCAGGATTTCCTCTTAAACTTCCGCAGTTTTTTATTTTCAACGTTGCTGTGGGAGGTAACTGGCCGGGAAATCCAGATGCATCTACATATTTTCCACAGGAAATGATAGTTGATTATATAAGGGTATACCAGTAGAGATGAAATTACACACAAAAGATCTTGTAAAGAGGTATCGCACCAGGACAGTTGTCGACCATGTCTCAATCGAGGTTGAGCAGGGAGAGATTGTCGGTCTTCTCGGACCAAATGGTGCCGGCAAAACAACCTCATTTTACATGATTGTCGGCCTTGTAAAACCCAATGGCGGGCAGATCTTCCTTGATGATGAGGATATCACCCCCCTGCCGGTTTATAAAAGGGCAAGAAGGGGCATTGGCTACCTGGCCCAGGAGGCATCAGTTTTCAGGAACATGACAGTGGAGGATAATATAAAAGCCGTGCTTGAAATGTCAGGTCTGCCGGAATCCGAGCAGAGAGAGAGGCTTGAATCACTTCTCGATGAATTCGGTCTTAACAAGATCAGGAAAAGCAAGGGAATACAACTTTCGGGCGGAGAAAGAAGAAGAACTGAAATCGCAAGGGCGCTATCGCTTAAACCTAAGTTTATCCTTCTCGATGAACCCTTCGCGGGTGTCGACCCTATCGCAGTTGAGGATATACAGGGAATTGTATCTCACCTGAGGAGTAAAAACATAGGTATTCTTATCACTGATCATAATGTCCACGAGACACTTTCTATAACCGACAGGGCCTACCTCGTTTTCGAAGGAAGGATACTTATGGCGGGCACTGCCTCTCAACTTGCTGAAGACGAACATGTAAGAAAAGTTTACCTTGGCAAGAACTTCGAACTCCGCCGATAAAGCCCCCTGTTTGATATAATAATAATTTTCAGTACTTTTGCCGAACTTTTTTAACGCGGATGTGTCGTAATTGGTAGCCGAGCAAGACTTAGGATCTTGTGTCCTAGTGACGTGGGGGTTCGAGTCCCTTCATCCGCACAAATCCGGCTTGAAAGTCAGGCAGCCTTTTAGAGGCTGCCAGAAGCTTGAAATACAATAAATTGAAATTTAAATGAATATTACCAGAGAGAACATTAATGATCTGAATGCACTGCTTAAAGTCGAGATCAGGAAAGATGATTATGCAGGTGAGGTTGAAAAAGTACTGAGAGATTACAGGAAGAAAGCGAATGTAAAAGGCTTCCGTCCCGGTATGGTTCCCATGGGCCTTGTAAGAAAAATGTACGGTAAAGCTGTACAGCTTGAAGAAATAAACAAACTCGTGTCAGATAATATAAGGAAGTACCTTACTGATGAAAAACTTGAGATCCTTGGAGATCCGCTTCCTGACCTTTCACAGAATGAAAAGATAAACTTCGACACACAGGAAGATTTTGAGTTCAGGTTTGAGCTCGGGCTTGCACCACAGTTTGAACTTAACCTTTCAAACAAGAACAAGGTGACTGTTTATGAGATCACTATCGACGAGAAAATGAAGAGTGATTATATAAGCAATTACACACGCAGGTTCGGCCAGTTCAGGAATGAAGAGGAAACCGGCGATTCAGATATGCTCAAGGGTACAATAGCAGAACTTAATGAAAAAGGTGAAATCCTCGAAGGAGGAAAAACGGCTGATAATGCTGCCCTTACAATATCTGTAATCAAGGACGAGGAGATCAAAAAGAATTTCACAGGTAAGAAGAGCGGTGACAGCATCGATTTCGACCTCAGGAAAGCGCTGCCTAATGACTACGAAATTGCAGGTATACTCAGGATACAGAAAGAAGAAGCCGAAGGCATCTCAGGCACATTCAGGTATACAATCGACCAGATAAACAGGTTCATCCCCGCTGAAATAAGTAAGGAACTTTTCGATAAGATCTACGGTGAAGGTATTGTAAATACTGAAGAGGAATTCAACGCAAAAATCGAGGAAGAGATAAAGCGTAACCTGAAGAATGAGAGTGACTACAAGCTTGGAATGGATATTAAAAAGCTTGTTATGGAGAAGACCGATTTCGCCTTACCGGAGGATTTCCTTAAAAGATGGCTGCTTGCTGTTAACGAAAAGACCACACAGGAGCAGATCGACAAGGAATTTGACAGCTTCAGGCAGGATCTCAAATGGCAGCTTATAAGGAATAAAATTGCCAAAGAGAACGATGTCAAGATAACTGAAGAGGAACTTCACCAGGAAGCTGAGAATATAACAAGGTACCAGTTCCAGCAGTACGGACTCTTCTACGCAACCGATGAGCAGATTCATAACTATGCAGCAGAGATGCTCAACAGGGAAGAGGATGCAAAAAGGATAGCAGAGAGGATACTGGAGGAAAAAGCTGTTGAAAAACTCAAAGAAGTTGTAAAACTCGAGGAAAAACAGGTAACTGCCGAAGAATTCAATAAGCTTTTTGAATAATAATCAATGAATTGCACTGCAATCTCTTTTTATTATCTTTGAAAGTTAAAATAAAAACACAATGAGCAATTTCGACGATTTCAGTAAATATGCAAGGAGCAAAAAAGGACTGAGCAGCCTTACAATGCACAGGTATGCTTCTATCTACAGTAACTATATTTCTCCGACAATCATAGAGGAGAGGCAGCTTAATATCGCCACAATGGACGTATTCTCGCGTCTTATGATGGACAGGATAATTTTTCTTGGCCTTCCTATAGATGATTACGTTGCAAACATTATCCAGGCCCAGCTTCTTTATCTCGATTCAACAGATCCGGGTAAAGATATCCAGCTCTATTTCAACACCCCGGGAGGATCTGTATATGCAGGCCTTGGCATTTATGACACAATGCAGTATATCTCTGCAGATGTTGCAACAATATGCACAGGAATGGCTGCATCTATGGGTGCCATCCTGCTCACCGCCGGAACAAAAGGAAAAAGATCAGCGCTCAAACATTCAAGGATCATGATCCATCAGCCAATGGGTGGCGCAGAAGGAAATGCTTCAGATATTGAAATCACCGCAAGGGAGATTCTCAAACTGAAAAAGGAGCTCTATCAGATTATTGCAAACCACTCCGGCAACAAGTATGAGAAGGTTGAGAAGGATGCAGACAGGGATTACTGGATGACAAGTGAAGAGGCGAAAGAATACGGAATGATTGACGAGATACTCCAGAAGACAACCGAAAGGAAGTAACAATGGACAAATGCTCATTCTGCGGAAGGACCAAGAAGGAGGCCAACATGCTTGTGGCCGGCCTCGAGGGACATATCTGTGATCACTGCATTGAGCAGGCTCACAGCATTATGACTGAAGAACTGGGCAGTAAATCGAATGTTCCATTCGATACCATCAACCTGCTTAAGCCAACAGAAATCAAAGCCTTCCTCGATCAGTATGTGATCGGACAGGACATGGCAAAGAAAATTATTTCTGTCGCCGTCTATAATCACTACAAGAGGCTTATGCAGAAACCCGATTCCGAGGATATCGAGATTGAAAAATCAAACATTATCCTCGTCGGTGAAACCGGTACCGGTAAAACTCTCCTCGCAAGGACAGTTGCAAAAATGCTGCATGTTCCATTTTCAATTGTGGATGCTACAGTACTTACAGAAGCCGGTTATGTTGGCGAGGATATAGAAAGCCTTCTCACAAGACTTCTTCAGAATGCCGATTATGATGTAAAAGCAGCTGAAAGGGGAATTGTTTTTATTGATGAGATAGACAAGATAGCAAGGAAAGGTGATAATCCTTCTATAACAAGGGACGTGTCGGGTGAAGGTGTACAGCAGGGTCTCCTGAAACTCCTGGAAGGATCGATTGTTAATGTTCCGCCACAGGGAGGCAGGAAACACCCGGAACAGAAAATGATCCCCGTTGATACAAGAAATATACTCTTCATTTGCGGTGGCGCTTTTGAAGGTATAGAAAAGAAAATAGCACAGAGGCTGAACACAACAATTGTAGGTTATGGTGCCTCACGCACAAGGGAAAGAATAGATAAGGACAATCTCCTTCAGTATATAGCTCCGCAGGATCTCAGGGCTTACGGGCTGATACCGGAGATTATCGGAAGACTCCCGGTTCTTACCTTCCTCCACCCACTCGACAGGGATGCACTTAGATCAATCCTCACTGATCCAAAGAATGCACTTATAAAACAGTATATCAAGCTGTTCAGCATGGATGGCATAGAACTTACATTTACCGGTGAAGTTCTCGAATATATTGTCGACAAGGCAATTGAATTTAAACTGGGGGCACGCGGCCTCAGATCTATTTGTGAAGCGATAATGCTTGATGCGATGTTCGAAATGCCTTCCGTGAAGACCAACGAACTGACAATCACAATGGATTATGCCAGGATCAAACTTGAAAAGATTGATCTGAAAGTGCTGAAGGCCTCCTGAGTTTCCTTTCAGGCTCCCTTTTTCCTATCGTAAATAATATATGTGTATGGAGGAAGTATTTCACTTTCCCCTGGGAATTCCTCTGTTTCCTTTACTTCCCATTCTTCCTGACTGATAACCGGGAACCAGGTATCCGCAGGGGTGTTTTTATGAACGAGTGTAATATACATCCTGTCGGCAATTGGCATGAACTGCCTGTATACACTACCCCCTCCCATAATGAAAATCTCGTCGCAGCCTGAGCATTTATTAACTGCATCTTCAATAGAAAATGCGGTGACGGCACCTTCAAATGATTCACCAGGGATATCCGTAAGAACTATATTCCTTCTTCCAGGGAGCGGCCTTTTTGGAAGTGATTCCCAGGTCCGCTTGCCCATTATCACGCAATGCCCAAGTGTAAGTCTTTTGAATCTTTTCAGGTCCTCGGGTATTTTCCATAACAGGTCATTGCCTTTCCCAATCCCGTAATCATCTGATATTGCAACAATTATTGAAATCACAGCTTGTTGTTTTTAAGTTTGCTTTAGTTATCGTTTCTTGCTGACTGTTTTTCTAAACCGATATCTCTCCTTTAATGGCCGGGTGTGAAATATAATTGCCAAGTGTAAAATCCTCGTACCTGAATTTAAGTATATCCCTGATCTCAGGATTAAGTGACATTTGGGGGAGCGGGTAAGGTTCCCTTGTAAGCTGAAGCTTAACCTGGTCGATATGATTCAGGTAAATATGTGCATCGCCCAGCGTATGTATGAATTCCCCCGGTTTCAGCCCGGTGACCTGGGCAATCATCATCGTGAGCAGGGCATAAGATGCAATATTAAACGGTACACCAAGGAAAATGTCACAGCTCCTCTGGTAAAGCTGGCATGAAAGTTTTCCTTCTGCTACATTGAACTGGAAAAGCACATGGCATGGAGGAAGAGCCATTTTTTCAATCTCCCCGGGATTCCATGCACTGACAATATGCCTTCTTGAATCCGGTGATTTTTGTATACCATCAATTACATTCAGCAGCTGGTCGATCTTCCTTCCGTTTGCAGCCGGCCACGACCTCCACTGGTGGCCATAAACCGGCCCCAGGTTGCCATTGCTGTCGGCCCATTCATCCCAGATAGTGACCTTATTATCGTTCAGGTATTTAATATTTGTATCGCCGCTTATGAACCACAGCAATTCGTGGATTATAGACCTGAGGTGTATTTTCTTTGTTGTAAGCAGGGGAAAACCTTTCTCAAGGTCAAACCTCATCTGGTAACCGAATACGCTTAAAGTGCCAGTACCTGTACGGTCGCTTTTCCTGACACCATTTTTCATTACATGATCAAGCAGGTCGAGGTATTGTTTCATTTTGCCGCCCTTTTCCTCTTCTCTATCTCGTCCCTGATGGCGGCAGCCCTTTCATAATCCTCAGTCTTGACGGCCTCATCTATCATCTTAAAGAGCTCTTCGTCGGAATAGGAACTGTACTTAGTGACCTCGGGTTCAAAGACCGATTCTTCTTCACGTTCCACATTCTCGTCGGCAGTTGACTGACTGACAGATATCCCTGCCTTCTCGAGAATCTCCTCGGTTATGAATATTGGGCAGTTAAACCTGAGGGAAAGTGCTACTGCATCTGAAGTTCTGCTGTCGATTGAGAATTCCTTAATACCGTTTGAGCATATCAGTTTGGAAAAGAAAACCCCTTCCTCAAGCTTGTAAATAAATACTTCTGATACTCTTATGTCGAAAGAGTCGGCAAAACTCTTAAAAAGGTCGTGTGTAAGTGGCCTTGGAGGATCCAGATTCTCCAGTTTTATCACAATTGATTGCGCTTCAAACCCGCCGATTATTATTGGTATCCGTCTCTCACCATCCTCTTCAATAAGCACAAGAGCATAGGCTCCCGACTGCGTCTGACTGTAAGAAATCCCCAATACCTTTAATTTGATCCTCTTCATTTTCACTGGTTTAGGAGCCAGATAACACTTCCATATAACTATCTATCACAAATATAGATATTAAAGACTTAACCCTCCGGCTGCCTTTTCATAATTTATCAACTTTTAATTAGTATGATAAGCATCCTGCAACTTCATTACGAAGACTGGTACAATGTGCAGTTATCCAAAAAAATAAGCCATGCCGTTTGTAAATAATTCATTTTTTATATCTTTGCAGTCCGAAATAAATCCGATGGGGCAATTGAAGACATACTGAAAAAAAGTATGCGCCTCCCGGAGTAACATAAATGAAAAAGGAAATGTACGCAATCGTTGAAATTGCAGGTCAGCAGTTTAAAGTTGAAGAAGGAAAGAAGATTTTTGTCCATAAGCTTGAAGCAGAAAGCGGAAAGAAAGTGGAATTTGACCAGGTTCTTCTTATTGAGGACAAGGGTAAAGTTGTAATCGGTGAACCCGTTATAAAAGATGCACTTGTTGAAGGTAAGGTTCTTGAGCAGCTCAGGGGTGACAAAGTGATTGTATTCAAAAAGAAAAGAAAAAAAGGATACAGGGTCAAAAATGGTCATCGCCAGTATTTCACACAGGTAGAAATTGTCAGCATCAAGGAAAAAGCAGTAAGAAAATCATCAAAGAAAGATGAAGCTGTTGCTGAAGAGCATCATGCTGAAGTTGCTTCTGCTGAAGTTGCAGCCGAGAAAAAACCTGCTGTAAAAAAGAGTACCGCTAAAACAGAGGAAGCTCCTAAAACAGGTAAAGGTGCCGCTAAAAAAGGTGCAGAAGAAACCAAAGCCGAGAAGAAACCGGCAACAAAGAAAACTTCAAAAGAATAAACTGAGTAATAATTGATCTTATAATAATAGAACCATGGCACACAAGAAAGGAGCAGGCAGTTCACGTAACGGTCGCGATTCTGAAAGCAAAAGACTGGGTGTGAAATTATTCGGCGGCCAGAAGGTTAAAGCCGGCAGTATAATTGTACGCCAGAGAGGTACAGTGCATAACCCGGGAGTGAATGTAGGTATCGGTAAAGACCACACTCTCTTCGCACTTGTTGATGGCGAGGTTGAATTCAAAAGAAAGAAGGATAACAGGTCATACGTATCTGTTAAACCTCTGTCTGAATAATTCAGGAAGATTTTAAACTACGTGATTTCTTTCCGGCTCCGGAAAGCTTTCTCGGCAGTTTTTGATAATTTTACAGCAGGCTTCTTTAAGCCTGCATTTTTTTTAATAAACACTAACCATGCTTACAATAAACCTTATCCGCGAAAAAAAGGATTTCGTAATCGAAAGACTTAAAGTTAAAAACTTTGATGCGGCTCCCGTCATCACCAGAATACTGGAACTCGATTTTAACCGCCGTGAGACACAGACAAAATCAGATATGCTCCAGGCAGAAATGAATAAACTGTCAAGGGAGATCGGGCAACTGATGAAGGATGGCAAAAAGGCAGAAGCGGAGGAGTCTAAACAAAAGACCTACAACCTGAAGGAAGAAATAAAAGCACTCACTGATAAACTTGCACTGCTCGATACCGAACTCAAAAACGAAATTGTAAAGCTCCCGAACCTGCCACACGAATCAGTGGTACCTGGTAAAGGCGCTGAAGATAATGTTAAGGTAAGGGAAGGTGGCAAAATTGTTGAACTTCCTGAACCTGCCATGCCCCACTGGGACCTCATAAAAAAATATGACATAATCGATTTCGATCTTGGCATCAAACTTACAGGCGCTGGTTTCCCGGTTTACAAAGGTAAGGGTGCAAAACTACAGAGGGCCCTTATAAACTACTTCCTCGATATGGGTGAGAAGGCAGGATACAGGGAAGTATTGCCGCCAATTGTTGTAAATGAGGATTCAGGATTCGGTACCGGACAGCTGCCTGACAAAGAGGGACAGATGTACCATGTTACAGCAGACAATTTTTACCTGATCCCGACAGCTGAAGTGCCTGTTACAAATATCTACAGGGATGTCATTCTTAATGGTGAAGATCTCCCGTACAAGAACATGGCTTATACCCCATGTTTCAGGAGGGAAGCAGGCTCGTGGGGAGCACACGTGAGAGGACTAAACAGGCTTCACCAGTTCGACAAGGTTGAAATTGTACAGATCGCCCATCCCGACAATTCATACGAATCGCTCGACCAGATGGTAAAACATGTTGAGAGCCTGGTGGCCGGCCTTGGCCTTCCATACCGTATCATGAGATTATGCGGGGGTGACATGTCGTTCACATCAGCAGTAACATACGACTTCGAAGTATGGTCAGGTGCACAGAAGAGATGGCTCGAGGTGAGCTCTGTGTCAAACTTCGAATCATTCCAGGCAAACAGGCTCAAATGCCGGTTTAAAGATAAGGGAGATAAGCAGACAAGGCTTGTTCATACTCTCAATGGCAGCGCTCTTGCCCTGCCAAGGATAGTTGCAGCAATCCTTGAAAACAACCAGACTCCGGAAGGAATAAAAATTCCTGATGCCCTGCTCCCCTATACCGGTTTTGACCTGATAAACTGAAAGCACGATAATTATGACCCCGGCAGGAAAATCTTATCTCTACGCCGGTCTTGCAGTCCTGTTCTGGTCGACAATACCAACAGTCTTTAAGATCGGGCTCGGCGAGACAGGGATTATTCCTATGCTTTCAATTGCCACATTTACTTCAGCTATAGCTCTTCTTGTAATACTTATAGCCGCGGGAAAATGGAATCTGCTTCTTAAAACAACCGGCAGGGAGCTCGCAGTATCGATGATACTTGGGTTCATCAACCCCTTTGTCTATTATATAATCCTCCTTAAAGCGTACAGGCTTCTTCCAGGACAGGTTGCACAGCCCCTGAATATGATCTGGCCAATCATACTTGTATTCCTTTCAGTCCCGATACTGGGACAGAAAATTCCTTCCAAAAGCTTTGCAGCACTCCTTGTAAGCTTTGCAGGAGTGTACATTATTTCCTCCCAGGGACATCTTTTCAGCCATTCAGGTGCAGATCCCGTGGGCGTTGCCCTGGCAGCGGGAAGCTCGGTATTCTGGGCTATTTACTTTATCCTTAATGTAAAAGACAAAAGGGAGGAGACTGTAAAACTCTTTACGAATTTTCTGTTCGCAACAATCTACCTCTCACTCACTCTCATATTCACAGGAACTGACTTAAGACTAATAAGCTTAAAAGGATTTGGCGCCTCGGTTTACATCGGGCTTTTCGAGATGGGGATCACCTTCCTTTTCTGGCTCAGGGCCCTGCAACTTTCGGAAACGAGTGATAAGGTCAGCAACCTCGTTTACCTCGCCCCCTTCATTTCCCTTTTATTCCTATACTTTATTATTCATGAACCCGTTTATTATACTACTCCGGCCGGTTTAATTCTTATAATAACCGGGATATGGGTGCAAAACAGGAAAACCAAAAGGACTGAATAATTGTTAATTTTACAGACGGTTCTTAAATATCATATGCAATGAAAAAGTTTCTGCCACTATTGCTCATTATACCCCTGATTCTTGTTTCATGCAAGAAGAAAGATGTCACACCAGCCTATACAACCGATGAGATGGCGCGTGATGATCTTTATAACATAATGTACCAGTACTACCTGTGGTATGATTCAATGCCAACAGTAAACAAGACTGATTATAAGGACCCATATGCGCTGCTTGATGCAATGATGTACACAAAAAGGGACAGGTGGAGTTTTATTGAGACTTATTCTGAGTTCATTGCAAGATACACCGGCTCATTCGTTGGTCATGGGATAAGAATGGGATTGGACAATACCGATAAGGTTAGGATAGTACAGATATATTCACATTCTGATCTATACAAAAAAGGTGTTAGAAGAGGATGGATTGTTAAAACACTGAACGGGACAGCCCTTGCTCCTATTTTCCTGTCGAATGACGGAACGGCATATTCCAACCTGATAGGCCCTTCCACTGCAGGCATAACAAATACCTTCGTATTTCAGACACCAGCTGGAAAGGATTCGACCATCACTTCAACAAAATCCTCCTTCACACTTAATACTGTTCTTGCTGCAGACACACTGCCGCTCTCAGGTGGCACGGCAGGCTACATTGCTTTTGATCAGTTCATTCCTGTAGCTTTTAATGAGATTGATTCGGCATTCACAATTTTCAAAGCCCATAATATTAAGAACCTTGTGGTTGACCTCAGGTACAACGGAGGTGGAGACATGGATATCCTGACAACCCTTGCAAGCTATATCGTGGGTTCTTCAAAATTCGGATCAAACTTCCTTAGCGTCAATTTCAACGACAAAAACACCGCAGAGAATGACTATTACAAGTTCAAGAGTGTAACCCACCCTGTAAGTGTCGATAAAATTATATTCATAACTTCACGGTACACAGCATCTGCAAGTGAGGATCTCATTAACGGGCTTAAACCTTATTTCCCGGGTAAGATAATTACTGTTGGGGATACAACAACGGGTAAGCCAGTAGGTATGGTAGGTATGGCATACAGCACCTATTACATGTTCTGGCCTATTATGTTCCGCGTACTTAACTCCTCGGGGCAGGGTGACTTTTATGATGGCCTGTTCCCTGGCAAGTACGTTGCAGACGATATCACACACGATTATGGTGACCCCCAGGAAGCATGTCTGAAGGAGGCCATATACTACCTTGAAAACGGTTCATTTTCATCAAAAGGTGCTTATATTTACAGGAAGAGCACTCAGTTTACAGAGGGCAGCTCACGCTTTAATGACCTGATAATTCAAAAAAACCTGCCTGAACCCAGGTTCTGAAATTGAAAAAGACAGCCAAGGAACGGATAATACTCGGTATTGACCCGGGGACCAATATAACCGGTTATGGTGTAATAAAGGGAACTGGCAATACGCCACAGCTTATCACTCTTGGTTCTATTAACCTTTCAAAGATTGATGACCACTATCTTAAACTGAAAAAGATCTTTGAAAGCACTGTTGAACTTATAGAAAAGCACAACCCAGATGAACTGGCTATCGAAGCACCTTTCTATGGCAAGAATGTCCAGTCGATGCTGAAACTGGGAAGGGCGCAGGGAGCGGCAATTGCAGCAGCCCTCACACGTTCTGTCCCGATATTTGAATATGCACCGAGAAAAATCAAGATGTCAATAACTGGCCAGGGTGCTGCGTCGAAGGAACAGGTGGCGTCAATGCTTATGAATATCCTGCATTTCAGGATTGATGATGTTGTACTCGATGCAACTGACGGACTGGCTGCAGCGCTCTGTCATTTCTACCAGGGAAATAACCCTCTTTCTGAAAAAAGCTATAACAGCTGGAAGGATTTCATGAGCAAAAACCCGGGAAGGGTAAAATGATCACTGCACCGCAATTGCCAGTGCAACCACGCTCACCTTTATTCCCTCTGCAATACTCAGTGCATTTATACATGCCTCAAGTGTTGACCCCGTTGTTATTACATCATCCACAAGCAGGACATGCTTCCCTTTTAGCTTTGAAGGATCAGTAAGCTGAAATATTCCTTCAACATTCAGCCATCTGTCGTATCGCGATTTCCTTGTCTGTGTATCCGATATTGAGCTCCTTATAAGAGTGCCTGAATCAACAGGCAGCTGACAGACTTCAGAAATGCCATCGCAGATACAGGAACACTGGTTAAAGCCGCGTTTCTTCTGCTTATCTGGATGTAAGGGGACCGGTAAAATCAGATCGATATCATTGAAAAATCCAGACTGGCGCAGGGCCAGGGCGTATATCCTGCCCATGTGCCTGCCGGCTTCCTCAATGCCATCATATTTGAGCTTGTGGATTATTTTCCTGATCCGGCTTCCCCTTGTATAGAAGGAATATGCGGCAGCTTTCTCCACACGGCATCTCCCCCAGAAAAGCTGTTCGGCAGGGTTCCCCGGACTGAGGTGGTACCCTGTAAGCGGTATCTCAAGAAGGCAGGATGTGCAAACAACATTTTCATTCCTTACAAGAGGTTCACCACATCCGCAGCACAGACGCGGAAAAAGCAGGCTGATAAAATCATCCCACAATCCGTAAAATTTATTCATGCAGCACGAAGAAAGAGCAGAAAGATACTCTTTTTGAGGCAGATAAGCTAAAAATTTGTGTTTCAGCTCCTGAAATGGGCCGCTATCCTCTCCTGGGTCTCCCTGAACTGTTCAGGTGTTAATTTAAGCTTGGGCCTTGTAAAGTTAATATCGTCCATCGTGTTCATCGGAACAAGGTGAACGTGGCAATGAGGGACTTCAAGGCCAATAACAGCAATACCAATCCTCTGGCATGGCACTGCTTTTTCAATAGCCCTGCCTACCTTTTTGGAAAAGAGGATCAGGTCAGAAAGTGTGGCATCATCAAGGTCAAAAATGTAATCTGTTTCCTGTTTAGGCACAACAAGAGTGTGTCCTTCATGCAGGGGATTTATATCCAGGAATGCATAAAAGCGATCATCCTCGGCAACCTTATAGGAAGGTATTTCCCCTTTTATAATCTTTGTGAAGATTGTTGCCATTTTACAACCGGTATTCAGAGTGAAATTGATACTATCTCAAAAGGTATTATTCCTGATGGCACCTTTACCTGGACTACATCTCCCACTTTCTTTCCTATAAGGCCCTGGGCAATAGGTGAATTTACAGCTATTTTACCCTGCTTGAGGTTTGCTTCACTCTCAGGGACTATCTGGTATTCCATCACACTATTGTTGGATTTATTCTTGATTTTGACCTTATTAAGAATCCTGACAGTTTTGGTGTCAATTTTAGAACCATCGATGACCCTTGAACGTGCAACCTGGTCTTCAAGCTTGGCAATCTTCAGTTCAAGCATGCCCTGGGCCTCCTTGGCTGCTGAATATTCTGCATTCTCAGAAAGGTCACCCTTGTCCCTTGCCTCGGCTATCTGCTTGGATATCAACGGCCTTTCAATACTCCTCAGTTGTTCAAGTTCTTCCTTGAGCTTCTGAAGACCTTCCTCTGTAACATAAATAATATCGTTCATCTACTGTCTGTTCATTTAAAAAAGAAGAAGAATTCCGGGGACACCGGAACTCTTCGTATCACAAAAATATTAAAATTTTCGAGAAATCAAAAAAAATGGAAGGTTATTTGTTTCACTCTCAGCAAGGTAAACAAGAAAAAAGAGAGGTCTGATCCTGCCGATCTTTACTTCTTGTACTTTCTTGCCCCGCTTCGTGTTGCGTTGGCTCTTCCTTTCTTTTTGGATTTTTCCCTGTCAGAAATATCTTTCTGGTTCTGTTTCATCCTTTCCTTTACCGCAGGGCTCTGGATATCATAAGCCCTCTTCTTCGATTCCTCAACGTAGTTGTTATAATCTTTCTTCAGCTGTTCCTGCTTCTTTTCCTGGTCTTTTTTCGCTTTCACAACCTTTTTAGGCTCTTTAACCTTTACAGTCTTTGTTTTTATCTTCCGCGACTTTCCAAAGAGGGATTTTTCAGGGTTCCTTCCCCTTGAAGTTTGCTGCCCTTCAACCAGGGTTGACGCCGTAAAAAGGACTATCACTATCAGGACAAGGTGCTTTAATCCTATGCTTCTCATTATTTACTATTTACAATAATATTACTGATGAATCGTTTTTATGAGCCGGGCAATATTAACTTTGCCAGGCACAGCTGACATATTATGCCATTACGATCAAAAATAGCTATTTTTTTAATCATCTCCTTTTCACAGTTCATGCTCACAACTTGTAAAAGGTCAGCAAATGATGTTATCCCCACTGTATATGTACATTTCTCAATAAGCCTGAACGATCCGCAATTCCTTGATCTTTTATCCCCCTTTACCTATTCCTACATTGATAAATACACAAACAATTTCGGCCAGTCAGCGGCAGGGTATGATGAGAACGGGATAATTGTTTTCAGGTCAACTGAAGATGAGTTCTATGCATTTGACCGTACCTGCCCTCACGACCTTGAGGTAAACAACAAGAGCGTGCAGGTAAAGGTTACTGATATGATATTCGCAGTTTGTCCCGAATGCGGAACAAAGTATGCCCTTACAAGTAATGGCACACCATATTCCGGGGTGGGTAAATATCCTCTGAAAAATTACAGGACCTTTTTTGACGGTCTGTATATTACAGTATCAAACTACTGAACAACAAAGCAGGCTAGTACCTGTAGTGTTCAGGTTTATAAGGTCCTTCTGAATTAACTCCAATATAATCAGCCTGTGACTTTGTAAGTTTCGTAAGGTTTACACCAAGCTGTTCAAGGTGAAGTCTTGCAACCTCCTCATCGAGGTATTTTGGCAGCCTGTAAACACCTATCTTATAGTTTTTCTTCCACAGGTCAAGCTGGGCCAGGGTCTGGTTGCTGAATGAATTGCTCATCACAAATGAAGGATGACCGGTGGCGCATCCAAGGTTAACAAGCCTGCCTTCTGCAAGAAGGAAGATTGCATGTCCGTCGGGGAAAACATACTTATCGACCTGTGGCTTTATATTGATCTTTTTGATACCCTTGAATTCATTAAGCCTGTCTACCTGGATCTCATTGTCGAAGTGGCCTATGTTGCAAACTATTGCCTGGTCTTTCATCCTGGCCATATGATCAATTGTGATAATGTCCATATTGCCGGTTGCTGTAACGAAGATATTTCCTTCTCCGAGGGTCTCCTCTACAGTTTTAACCTCAAAACCTTCCATCGCTGCCTGGAGTGCGCAGATAGGATCAATTTCGGTAACGATAACCCTTGCCCCGTATGATCTCATCGATTTTGCACAGCCTTTGCCAACATCGCCATAACCACATACAACAACAACTTTGCCGGCGATCATCACATCGGTGGCGCGCTTAATTCCGTCAGCGAGTGATTCACGGCAGCCGTAAAGGTTGTCGAATTTCGATTTTGTAACAGAGTCATTAACATTTATTGCAGGAACAAGCAACTCGCCGTTCTCCATCATCTGGTAAAGCCTGTGAACCCCTGTTGTTGTCTCTTCAGAAATTCCTTTAAGTTCCTTAACGGTACGGTGCCATTTCTGCGGATCCGATTTGAGTATTGACTTAAGTGTGTCGAGTACTATTTCTTCTTCCCTGCTGCCTGCCTTCTTTTCAAGAACCGATGCATCTTTTTCTGCTTTGTAACCTAGATGTACAAGCAGGGATGCATCGCCACCGTCATCAACAATGAGGTTTGGACCTTTTCCATCGGGGAAGGACAGTGCCTGGGCTGTACACCACCAGTATTCCTCGAGTGTCTCGCCTTTCCATGCGAAAACAGGTATTCCGCTTGCGGCAATAGCAGCGGCGGCATGATCCTGTGTGGAGAAAATATTGCAGCTTGCCCATCTTACATCGGCACCAAGTTCTGACAATGTCTCTATAAGAACAGCTGTCTGTATTGTCATATGGAGCGACCCTGTTATGCGTGCACCCTTCAGTGGCTTCTCCTTCGAGTATTTATTCCTGATAGCCAGGAGGCCAGGCATCTCTTTTTCTGCTATTTCAATCTCTTTTCTTCCGAATTCGGCAAGAGAAATATCCTTTACCTTATATTGCATAGTTTCAATTATCTGGTCCATGATTTAACTAGTTTATTTTTCAGGTTGCAAAGATAGAAAAAAAAGGAATTTATTACGAGAGAAGCTCAAGTGCCTTCATTTTATCCTTCTCAAGCTGGACTGTTAATTCTGTGAGGTTTCCAAAGACTTTTTCATCTCTGAGGCGGAATTGTGTGAAAACCCTCACCTCCTCGCCATAGATATCGCCGGAAAAGTCAAAAATATTCACCTCGACCGAAAGTTTCCTGTTATCAGCATCAACAGTAGGGTTATTACCGATATTCATCATTCCCTTGTATTTCCTTCCTCCTGTAAGGATACTTACAGCATATACACCTTTTGCAGGGATAATTTTTTCTTTGCTTGACGGATCTATGTTTATTGTAGGAAATCCTATAGTCCTCCCGAGTTTTCTGCCAACTACCACCCTTCCACTGAAGTTATAGCTGTAGCCCAGCATTTTTCCTGCATCTTCAACCCGCCCTTCAAGAATTGCATCCCGTATAGAGGATGAGCTTATTGATATTGAAGACGTTGTGATTTCGCCGATAAGTTCGACGCTAAGGCCGAACTGACCTGCACATCCTTTAATTGTTTCATAATCGCCGGCGCCTTTCCTCCCGAAGTGATGGTTAAAACCCATAACAATATGTTTTGCACCGATGTTCCCGGCCAGTATCTTCTCAACAAATTCGCAGGGGCCCATCAAACTCAGATCCCTGTCGAAACCGAGCACAACGAGATTATCAATGCCCAGTTCCCCTATAAGTGCAACCTTTTCGTCGAAGGTATTAAGAAGCTGGACCGATGTTTTACCTTCTGCAAGAAAATCCCTTGGATGCTGGCTGAAGGTAATTGCAACTGATTCCCCGCCTATCTCAACGGCTTTGTTTTTAAGGTGCGTCAGTACTGCCCTGTGGCCAAGATGAACGCCATCGAAGGTACCAAGCGTAACCACCGCATTCCTGAATTGAAGCCCGCTATTTTCAAGATGTACCTTCATTGATAAGTATTATGCCGCAAAATTAATATTCCTTTTAATATGGATAGCCTTGCCAGAGGGTGTAGCTTGTATTTTCACTCACAGGTTTTTTTGTACCTTTAGAAGAACTTGAGAGGCAACAAAAATGAAACGTGACAACAGTTTTTATCTGGCCGATCCCTGGCTTGAACCCTTCTACCCGGCAATAAACAGCAGGTACGACAGGTGCAGGGAAAAGGAGGCTGAGCTTACAGGGCAGGGACAAATTCTTGAATTCGCAATGGGGCATCATTATTACGGCCTTCACCGCGACAGCGATAACTGGTATTTCCGTGAATGGGCGCCGAATGCTACAGATATATATATGACTGGCTTGTTTTCAGACTGGAAGGAAACCGAAAAATTCCGGCTGAAAAGAATCAATGCCGCAGGTGACTGGGAACTTATAGTTCCGGCAGACGCTCTTAAAAACGGCGACCTATATAAACTCTCGGTCCACTGGGAAGGCGGGAAAGGTGAAAGAATACCTTCCTATGCCACAAGGCTGATCCAGGATGAAACAACAAAGATCTTCACGGCATCTGTATGGGCTCCTTCGAAACCATATAAATGGAAAAACGACAATTTCAATCCGGCCCCGGCTGTTCCTGTAATTTATGAGTCACATGTTGGTATGGCGACAGCCGAGGAAAAAACAGGCACATTCAGGGAATTCACAAGGAATGTAATCCCTATGATTGCCAGCCTTGGCTATAACACAGTTCAGCTGATGGCTATCCAGGAACACCCGTTTTATGGCTCGTTCGGATACCATGTTGCCAATTTCTTTGCGGTATCATCACGCTTCGGAACACCCGATGATCTCAAGGAACTTATAGATACTGCCCATGGCTACGGTCTAAGGGTGATCATGGACCTTGTACATTCACACAGTGTGAAAAATATTAACGAAGGACTTGGCCTTTTTGATGGTTCACCTTACCAGTATTTCCATACCGGCGACAGGCGAAATCATGTGGCATGGGACTCACTATGCTTCAACTATGGAAGCAACAAAGTCCTCCATTTCCTTCTTTCAAACTGCAGGTACTGGCTTGAAGAATACCGGTTTGATGGTTTCAGGTTTGACGGTGTGACAAGCATGATATATTACGACCACGGTCTCGGAAAGAGTTTTACAACCTATGGTGATTATTTCTCCGGCGGAGAGGATATTGAAGCGATGGTCTACCTCTACCTTGCAAACAGGGTGATACACCAGTTCAAGCCTGCAGCGATAACCATAGCAGAGGAGATGAGCGGGATGCCCGGACTGGCAGCTCCCACCGAACAGAAAGGATTTGGATTCGATTACAGGCTTTCAATGGGAGTACCCGATTTCTGGATAAAGATGGTGAAGGATACTATGGACGAAGCCTGGGATATGGGTGCGCTTGTGCATGAGCTCTCACAACACCGGCCCGAAGAAAGGGTAATATCATACTGCGAATCGCACGACCAGGCCCTTGTTGGCGACAAGACACTTATTTTCAGAATGATAGATGCCGATATGTACACCGGCATGAACAAAGAATTCCATAATTTCAATATCGACAGGGGGATGGCTCTCCATAAAATGATAAGGCTCCTCACCTTCTCACTCGCCGGAGGTGGCTACCTTAATTTCATGGGGAATGAGTTCGGGCACCCCGAATGGATAGACTTTCCGAGAGAAGGGAATAACTGGAGCTATAAGTATGCAAAAAGACAATGGCAGCTTGCAGAGAATAAAAACCTCAAGTACCATTTTTTACGCGATTTTGACCACGGGATGATTGCCCTCAATAATACCGGTAAATTACTTGAGGATAGTTATATAGGACGGCTTGCTGAAAACTCCAACGATAAAGTAATTGCCTTCACCCGCGGTGATTACCTGTTTATATTCAACTTTCATCCTGTCAACTCCTATACGGATTATGGCATCAACATCACGGGAAAATTCCGTGTTGCACTTGATACTGACGATGAAGCTTTCGGCGGATTCAACAGGATAGACAAGAACAGGATATACGACTCAGTCAAAAAAGGAGAAAGGCACACTATTAATGTGCCCTTCAGGCTTTATTTGTATCTGCCTTCAAGAACTGCCATAGTTCTTAAGAAGGAAAAGATCAAGCGGGTTACTGACATTTAGTCTATCCACCTGAGCAGGTGGAAATCCTGCCTGTGTGGCAACTCGCTGTTCTTCGGATATATTCTTATTCCATAGAAGAAAGTCCCTGCCTTTTCCGGTACAAGGTGTGTACGGTAAAGGCATTTACCGCCCTTGCAGCTTACGAGTGTGAATTCCCTCCTTGCAACAAATTCATGCTCGCCATTCTTCTGCATCTGGGTTATTATAAATTCGACGCCTACGTTCTCCTTTGGTATATTCTTCACACTCAAGGCAATTTCAGCCTTGTAATCATGTCCTGACCTGTATACATTCTCTTTTGGTTTCTCAAAATGATAGTTGAGTACTTCGATATTATCCCACTCAGAGATCATTGTCTGCTTCCATACAGCGAGGTTTTTAGCAATCTCGTATCCACCTGCATTGAGCCTCGAACTTCTCTCCCACAACTTCATGTAATATTTCTCGAAATAATCGTCTATCTGCCTCTTCATAGTAAATTCAGGGGCTATCCTTACCATTGTGTTTTTGATATGGCTTACCCATTCAACAGGCACACCCTGTTCATTATATGAATAATATGCAGGCACTATTTCGTACTGCAGCATGTTGTAGATAGTCTCGGCATCAATATCATCCTGCAGGTCGGGATTATCAAAGGTCTTTTTCTTTGGAAGGGCCCATCCTGCAAAAGCATGGTATCCTTCAACCCACCAGCCGTCGAGCACGCTGAAATGCAAAGTACCGTTCATTACAGCCTTCTCCCCGCTTGTTCCGGATGCCTCGAGTGGTCTTGTTGGTGTATTGAGCCAGATGTCGACTCCCCTTACGAGATATTTGGCCATCTCAATATCGTAGTTCTCAAGGAAGATAACCTTTCCTGCAAAACGCGGCATCTGCGAGATCTCGTAGATCCTCCTTATAAGGTCCTGGCCTCCCCCGTCATTCGGGTGAGCTTTCCCTGCATAAATGAACTGTACGGGCCTGTCGGGGTCGTTAACAATTTTCTCGAGCCTGTCGAGATCCCTGAAAAGAAGGTACGCCCTCTTATAAGTTGCAAAACGCCTTGCAAAGCCAATTGTCAGCACCTTCTCGTCAAGGTGTGTGCTTATGTTCATTAGTGTCCTTGGAGAAACGTGCATGTCGATCATCTCAACCTGCAGTCTCTTGCGGATATTGGCGAACAGGCTTTTCTTAAGCCCTTTCTTTATCTCGTATACACGTGCATCGTCAACTGAATACAGTTTCTCCCATATCGTCCTGTCAGTCTGGTCGAAGTATCTTGTACCTGTAATTTCCTGGTACAGGGCCTGCCATTCAGGGGCCAGCCATGTGGGATAATGGACCCCGTTTGTGACATGTCCGATAAAAAGTTCATCCCTCAGGTATCCCGGCCATAGCTTGTTGAACATGCCGCGGCTAACCTCACCATGCAGTTTACTTACGCCGTTAACCTCCTGCGACATACGTGTCGCCAGGTAGCTCATGTTGAATTTCCTGTCAGGATCTGTCATGCATCTTCCGAGCGACATCAGCTCTTCCCACGAGATATTTAGTCGTGAATGATAATGAGAAATATATCTCCTCAGCATATCCTCTTCAAATGCATCGTGTCCTGCCGGGACAGGGGTATGGGTAGTAAACAGTGTTGATGCACGCACAACCTCGGTTGCCTGTGGGAATGTGAGATGCTGGTCACCGATAAGGCCCCTTAGTCTTTCGAGGCTGATAAAGGCTGAATGACCCTCGTTGCTGTGATACAGGTCGGGTGTTATTTTCATAGCTTCCAGCGCCCTTATTCCACCGATACCGAGAACGAGTTCCTGCTTGAGCCTGTTCTCGTTATCTCCTCCGTAAAGGTGGTGGGTTATTGTCCTGTCTTCGTGCAGGTTCTCTTCATAATCTGTGTCGAGCAGGAAGAGGCTTATTTTTCCCACCATGGCTTCCCAAACCCTGGCTTTCACGTTACGACCTGGCCAGATCAGGGTTACTGAAAGCTGGTTGCCGTCAACGTCCTTAACAGGTCTGATAGGAAGATGTGAAAACTCTTCAGCTTCATACAGAGCAAGCTGTTCACCTCTTGGTCCCAGTTTCTGTGTGAAATAACCATACCTGTACAATAGCCCGATACCTATAATATTAAGGTTTGAATCACTTGCTTCTTTCAGGTAATCACCTGCAAGGATACCAAGGCCGCCTGAATATATCTTAAGGCAGGGGTGAATACCAAACTCCATGCTGAAATATGCAACTGAAGGTGTTGAGTTATCCTTCGGTCTGCTCATGTAAGCCTTAAACAGCTTGTATACCCTGTCGACCTCTTTGAGGAAGTCCTCATCTTCTTCGAGTACAAGCAGGCGTTTATAATCTATCTTTTCAAAAAGAAGTCTCGGGTTATGATTAACCTGTTCCCAAAGGGAGGGATCCATCCTTTTGAAGAGGTGTTCAGCTTCAATGTTCCACGACCACCAAAGGTTGAAAGCCAGTTCTTTGAGATGGGCCATTCTTTCAGGCACATCACTCTGAACATAAATATCTTTCCATACTGGAACCTGGTGTGGCTTGCGTATCTGCGAAACAGGTACTTCCTCGAGCTTTAAAAATTCCCGTGGTTCGTTTCTCCTGTCATAGCTGCTTGTCAGTGCATAATCATAAGCATCAAAATAATACCTGGCAAGGCTGTCCCACATTGCAATCCTCGAGATTTCATGAGCTTTCCTCCGGGCTTCTCCCCTGGCTTCAGGTGTAAGGGAGATGAATGATGACAGGCATGAGCGTATTGCGCTTATTACTTCCTTTTCATTATCGTCGGTACGGTCCAGAACTGCTATCCCGTTTCCCGGGTCCTTGAAGTAGGCCCTCACCCAGAGTCCAAATCCTGCAAGGGATGTTGTTACAGTGGGTATAGAGAACATTAAGCTTTCGAGAGGGGTGTATCCCCATGGCTCATAGTATGATGGAAAAACAGTAAGATCGAAACCTATAAGCAGGTCATAATAAGACATATTGAAAATGCCATCATCGCCATTCAGGTATGATGGCACAAAAATGATCTTCACCTTTGTATCGCGGTCGTTCGGGAGTCCGTTTGCAACAACCCTCTGCAGAACAGGGTCTGATGACGGATAATGAAGGCTGTGTGTGGTATAATGTTCATCAGAAGGAACCGGTCCGTTGTTATACAGGTATTCCTTTACATCCTGTCGCGGCCCTTTATGGTAAGCTGGCATCATAATGAATGCAACGCATTCTTTTGCTATTGATTCCTCTCTCATCAGCTCACCAAGGGCATCGATAAAGATATCTATCCCTTTGTTTCTGAACTCGTACCTGCCGCTGTTTGCAACCAGGAGGCAATCCTCTGAAAGTTTATAGCCAAGTACTGCCTCAGCAACACCCTTCAGCTTTTCCCTCGCGGCTTTTCTCTTTTCATCAAACTTATCGGCAGAAGGGACAAAGGAATCCTCAAATCCGTTGGGTGTAATAATATTTACCTCTTTGCCAAGGAAATGTGCACATTCGTGAGAGGTTATCTCACTCACTGTTGTGAACACATCGGCTTCCATGGCCGTGGTCCTTTCAAGTGATTGTTTTGCCACAACGTTGAATTCCCTTGATGTCTGGGCAGGGTTATAATCCTTCATCTTACCGTACAGAGCCCTGTTGTTACCGGCGAGGCAACGGCCGAGAACAGTGGCATGAGTAGTGAATGCTGTTGCAACCCATGGTGCGTTTTTCTTAAGGTAAAGGACACCTGTGCCAGTCATCCATTCATGGAAATGGGCAACAATGTTATTGCCCTCGTGATAAAACGTTGAAAAACTTTCGATTATCTTACCTGCCGCGTACCCAAAGAGAGCCGGTTCAATATAGTCCCACTGTCCCGAAATGCTATCGAGTTTATATGTTTCCCAGAAACGGGCAAAGATTTCATTCTGCTGCCCGAAGTATGGGGTGAAATCAATTAACAGAACAATAGGCTGTGAGGCTATATTCCATCTTCCTGTCTTTACCCTTAGTCCTTCAGAAACAGCCCTGTTTTTCCATTCCGTGAAAAGAGAGTCGTCTGGTATGAACTCCGGGTTGACTGAATCTTCCCTCCACACATCGGGACCTATAAGGATATAGTTGTTCCCGAGTTCTTTAGTTATATTCTGCGCCTTTGTCGAGATAACTGTGTGTATCCCTCCAACCTTATTGCAAACTTCCCAGCTTGTCTCGAATAAAAATTCAACCTTCATTTTTTAGTTTTTCTTTGTAGCGTAGGTTATTTTGTTGTCTTCTTCTTAGTTGTCTTTGCCCTGGTCGCGGTACTGGCCCTGGAAGTGGTTTTCTTAGCTGTCGTTGTTTTCTTTACTGTTTTCCTTGTTTTTGGAGTGGTTACAGTTTCCTCCTTAACCTTCTCTTTTGTCTTCTTTGCCACAGTCTTCTTTTCCGCAGTCTTCTTCTTTGGGGCGGTCACCTTCGATTTGGCGAGGGCTTCAGCTGCAATCTGTGCGAGTGATCGTGTAACTTTCGAGGTTGTTTTCTCAGAAGCTGTTTTTTTCACAGATTTACCCTTTTCGAGTTTCTTCTTTAGTTCTTTATTCTCCGTCGTGAGTTTTGCTATTGTCTCATCCCTTGCCTTCAGCTGGGAGTCGAGCTTGAGAATTTCTATCTGCTCGTCTGTTGCCGGGCACATCCTGTTTATCCTTATCTCAAAATCACTAAGCACATTCATGTAATTCATAAATGCATCATATGGTGTCTCATAAGGATTAAAGTAGGCGTGTACAGCCCCGTCGGAGAACCATTTTGTACACATGTAGTAAAAATGGTCGCTTGACTGCAGGTAGATCCAGTCTTTCTTAAGCTGTTCATACTGGCACTTGTTTACCTTTTCCGTAAGGTCATAAAGCTTATCAAAAGCAGCTGTCTGAAGTTCATTACCAAGCCATGCAGTTATATCACGTTCCTCATCAGCCCATGAAACAGGTGATGGCACACTTATCGCGGCAACAGGCTGCATTGTGTCAGCAACCTCGGATGGTGTCATAAACTTGAACGGTGTCTTCTTTATAACAGCCGATGGCAGGTGTGAGAGGAAATCAAATATTCCTGTCTCTTTCCAGTGATGCTCGCCGAAGGTCTCATAATCGATGAAAATGTTCAAGAGTTCACTTTTGGGTGCGAGTTTATTGAGCCATGCGACATATTTATCTGTTGTCAGAGGCCATTCGCTCCAACCTTTGTTCGAAAAGCGGAAGGCAATATCATCGCTCAGCACAAAGTTCCTGAGAAGAACCTTCAGCCTTGGATTCACAGCGTTGCAATACAGGTAATTGGGGCTCTTCCAGCCAAGAACATGTTTTGCACCTTCGGTGAGTGTTGCCTTGAAACCCATATCTGCCACCCACGACCCGATTTCGTCGGAATAGATAAGCTCGGTGTTCCTGAAAGAGGTCGGTTCAACACCAAAATAGTTCTTGATAGTCCTGCTGTGTGAATTAACCTGTCTTATAAACTCTTCCTTGTTTTTAAGTGAGGCCAGTGAATGTCCCTCGGTCTCGGTAAGGAATTCAACCATCCCGGTCTGGGCCAGTTTCCTGAATGATTCCAGGACTTCAGGGGCATAAAGCCTGAACTGGTCGATTACAATCCCGGAAAGGGAAAATGTCACCTTGAACTTTCCCTTGTGTTTGTTAATCTGCTCGAGAAGGATATTATTTGCAGGCAGATAACACTTCTCGGCAATTTTCCTGAGTATAGATTCATTCGTGAAATCATCATAATAATAATGATCATGACCCAGGTCAAAGAACCTGTACCGTTTCAGCCTGAATGGCTGGTGTACTTCAAAATACAGGCAGATGGCCTTTTTCTGTGCAGAACTCATATCTTATTATTTGTGTTTTGTAACTACCTCATCGTAAATGTTTCTCACATGTCGTGCTGAATTGTCCCATTTTATCCTTATCACCTCCTCCTTGCCGTTCTTTATGAACTCGTTAGAAAGAGCAGGGTAAGAAAGTATCCCGTAAATTGCATCAGCCATAGCATCAATATCCCAGAAATCGACTTTGACAGCATGTGTCAGTATCTCTGCAACCCCTGATTGTTTGCTTATAATTACAGGGACATTCGACTGCATTGCCTCAAGGGGAGAAATCCCGAATGGTTCTGATACTGATGGCATTATATAGACATCGCTCATTGTAAGCATCGTGAAAACATCCTTGCCCCTCAGGAAGCCGGTGAAGTGGAACCTGTCTGTTATCTTAAGTGCGGCGGCCCTTCTCATCATCTTTTCCATCATATCGCCCGAGCCTGCCATCACAAACCTTACGTTGTTCATTACCTGGAGCACCTTGTAGGCGGCTTCAATGAAATATTCGGGGCCTTTCTGCATTGTGATCCTTCCAAGGAAGGTCACGACTTTTTCATCAAAGCCCTTCCTGATCTGGATATCCTCCGAAATTGTTATCGGTTCAACTGCGTTATATACAGTCTCGACCTTTGAAGGGTCGATGTTATAACGGTTAATTACTATATCCCTTGTGAGGTTACTTACTGTAATAATTTTGGAGGCAGCATCCATCCCCCTTTTCTCAATCCAGTACACATCGGGATTCACATTGCCGCCGCTCCTGTCGAAATCTGTGGCATGAACATGTATTACAAGCGGTTTTCCCGAGACCTCCATTGCAGCAATGCCTGCAGGATATGCAAGCCAGTCGTGTGCATGTATCACGTCAAAGTCATTTTCGGCTGCAATTACAGATGCCACTATTGAATACTTGTAAATCTCCTCGAGAAGATTACCAGTATATTTTCCTGTGAAATCTATTTTACCATGATCGTTTGTATGAACAATCATGTTGTACGAGTCGACCTCAGAACGTGTAAGTTTCCAGAAATCATCCGGATCGGTATAAGGAACTATTTTGGATGAAATTTCAATTTTGTCGATTGTCTTTTTTGATCCCTGGTATTGGATTTTCTTGTAAGCGACAGGGATATTATTTGCCCCAATAAGCTTAACAACAGACTGATCCTCATCACCCCAGGCTTTCGGAACCACAAATATAACATCCAGGTCCCCCATAGTGGTCATTCCCCTTGTAAGACCGTAGCTGGCCGTACCAAGCCCGCCTGATATGTGCGGTGGAAACTCCCATCCAAACATTAATACCCGCATAACCTGACTGTTTTAAATATCTGAATATTTCGTTTCTAGTTCATCAATTATTCTAAGCACCTCGCCAACGCTCCACGCCTGTGAGACACTTCCCCTTGGCGCATGCGGGGGGTCTCCGTCATAGATCTCCGAGATTGTACTCACGCCATGTTCATTCATCAATATCTTCTTGTTTCTCCGTAGATCAGTTTCACTTGTTTACACCCTGTTTTCCGAATACTTTCAGCCAGCCCTCGCAGAAAGGTCCTGTTGGCGGTCAAACAGTTCCCGTGGTAAGCCTGGTCACGTTCCTCCTGAATCCGGGTATGCGCTCTTGTAAAGCGGGTTTCTTGGCGATAGTGTACGAAGTCCCCTTGGTAAAAGAAGCTCCTTATCCGCCACTTCCAGAACCTTCTTCATTTGCTCACCGAGCATTGAAAAAGGTACTGAAACTGCGATAACCATATTTGGCCTGACGAAGGTGTTTGCACCCTCCTCGTCATTTACATAATCAGCGAGGTAGCCCAGCCTGTCATTCCAGAACATTCCGAGGAAAGATTCCTTAATAAGTGCAGGAAGGTTTTCATATTCAGCAATGAATTTCCTGTCGGTGGCTTCTTTGCCATTACAAGTGAGAAACACAGTGTGCATTGTACCATAGTGCGTTGATCTCAACTGTATAGCCCCGCGCTGTGTAACAGGAATACCATTGACTATAGAATTCATCCACGTTACGGCTTTCCCGCATCAGCGGTGGCTAAAGCGAGACCATTCTCCCTCATCCTTACGAGCCCTGATGAACCATTTTTAAAGTCTTCTATAATTGATTTGGCAGCATTGCCATATCTTTCCCATACATCTTTTCCCCCCGCATTGTAATAATTCTGAAGGGCCCAGAAGAACCACAGTGAGCCGTCAACTGAACCATACACAAAGTTCGCAGCATTTGTACCCGACTTTGGAAACAAGCCATTTCTGAGGCGGCGTACCTGTGTATCAAGAATATCATTGTAAAGCGAAAATTTCTGTCTTGCAAGAACAAGTCCGGGCAACGAAACAAAGGTGTCCCTGCCTTTTGAACCGTACCATGGGTAACCTGCGATTATTGTTGTTGAGTCGCCACGCCTTTCAATGAATTGCTGTGCTGCATTCCTCAGGCAGTTTGTAAAGTTCTCCCTTGCAATCTTGCCTGTTACGGTCTTGTTGAATTTTTGTTTGAGGCCTGAAGGCTTTTCTTCTTTTGTCGATGCTGAAAATACAATCTCATCGCCTTTCTTGGCTTCAAACTCAAAGAAGCCGGGAACGAAAAGATCTTCTGAATATTCATAGCCTCTTTTCTGCTCCTCGGGATATTCAATACCATAATACCAGTCGGGTACCGGTACAAAATCAGCCACTGTTGAAAGCTGCATATGAAGCCAGGGGAAGCCATCATAAAGCCGGGTCTTTATCCCATTATTTATGAAGTCTACCTTTGTATAGGCATCCATATTTGCATGAGTAAGCTGGTGGATGTTCCTGAAGGCCAGCACAGGCCTTATCTGCAGTTTCATCGGCTCGCTTGCCTCAAGTATAGTGTACCTCACAAGAAACTGCTCCTCGTAATGCACAAGCACCCTCTCCTGCTTCAGTATTACGCCTCCAACCCTGTAGGTCATTGAAGGGATAACCTCCGTATCAAACTCCTCGATATACTTATGCCCCTTGGGACTGAAATAATCACCCTTGAATTTATGTATGCCAATGTTGAATGAACTTTCATTATTCAGAACTGTAACATCGAGTGAGGATAAAAGGACAAACCTGTCACCGCCCAGCTCGTCGACAGGACAAACTAGAAGACCATGGTATTTCCTTGTGTTGCAACCGACTATGGTTGTTGACATATAGGTCCCGGCACGATTTGTACGCAGTATTTCACGGCTCAGAGAATACTCAAGGTTTACAACTTTCGACTTCTCAAATTTTATGTAGCCCATAGAACAGCAGTTTGAACAATTTTTTTAATCCTTTAAGTTAACTCTTTTTATTGAACCCGGCAAACAGGAATTAGTTCATATTCAGCAAAGAAGACCTTTGTAACGTTCTGAATGTGAAGTTAAAGATGCTAATTATTATTATATTATCAAAAGCATGGCTGCATTAAAAAAAGAATAACTTTGCACTCAACTATTAATAATCAGCATAATACGAAGAATAATGAAGATGAGATATTTCGTTGTTTTTGTGATGGTTGCGGCGCTTGCAGGGTGCAGGAACAATTCAGTTACGATGTCAGGGAAGCTCGAAAAACCAGAACCTGGAGAATATATTGTCCTTTCTGAAATTTTAGGAACTTCACTGAAAGCCGTCGACTCTGTAAAGCTTAAAAGTGATGGTAAATTTGAATTCAAAAGAGATATAAAGATCCCGACATTTTTCCTGCTCAGGACATCAAGGGAAAGCTTCATAACACTCCTTATGACGCCGGGCGAAAAACTTGTACTGAATGCAGACTTCTACGCCCTTAATATGCCAGCTTCTGTTACAGGTTCTGCCGGAACTGAAAAAATGATTGAATATAACAAGGTATTAAAGAGCACTATAGATAAACTGAACGGGCTGAGGGAAATATACAACCAGAACGCCGACAGCAAGGAGTTGCCGAAACTTATTGCAACTCTCGACAGCACAGCCCAGTCGTATGTAAAAGAACTTAATCTTTATACTAAAAACTATATCGACCAGAACATAACATCCCTCGTTTCGCTTGTAGCCCTTTACCAGGTAGTCGCAGGCAACACCACTGTTCTGAATCCCATTGATGACCTTGCATGGTTTGTTAAAGTTGATTCATCAATGATGAAGCTTTACCCCAGCTCCGAACCTGTGAAATCTCTTCATGAACAGGTTCTTGCAATTGTTGAGTCAGCAAGGAATAAAAATGGAGCAGAAGTGCTTAACCCGGCAGGGTCAGATGTTCCTGACATAGCACTGCCGTCCCCAACAGGCGAGATAATAAAACTATCATCCACAAGGGGAAAATATGTGCTTCTCGATTTCTGGGCAGCATGGTGCGGCCCCTGCAGGCGTGAAAATCCAAACCTGCTGAGAGCTTATAATACTTACAAGAGCAAAGGGTTCCAGATCTACCAGGTATCACTTGATAAGAATAAGGAAGAATGGACAAAGGGTATTGAGCAGGACATGCTTGGCCAGTGGATTCATGTAAGCGATCTTAAATACTGGAATTCTTCAGTGGTTCAGCTCTACAAAATTGAATCCATACCTCACAACCTGCTTCTCGACAGGGATGGTAAAGTTATTGCAACCGACCTTCGCGGGGAAAGACTTATAAATAAACTTGCAGAAGTGATCAAATAATCATCACATTTAGTTTTCAAGCATATAAAACCGGTAAATAGAATGTTTCGCAGATTTTTACTTCTTATTTCAATCATACTGCTCGCAGTTGCTTGCTCACGTAACAACGGATTCAGGATATCAGGCAATGTAAAGGGACATGCCGGCGAGTACATCAGGCTGAACAAGGTTGATCTTAATCTCCTTGTTCCGGTTGACTCCTGCAAGATCAGCAAGAGCGGTTCATTCAGCCTGAAAGTTAAACAGGCTCAGCCTGAGTTTTATGAAATAGGATTTTCAAAGGATGATTTTATACCATTACTTGCCGACCAGGGCGAAAAGATAAAAATATCCTCATCGGGAGATAAAATATTTGAGAACTTCAAGGTAAGCGGATCACCGGGTACCTCTAAGATCCTGATGCTCGACTCGGCGCTGAATGTAACGAAATCAAAAATTGAAGAGCTGAAGAAAAGGTATGACGGTCTGACAGGGGATCCCGACTTCAAGGCAAAAGAGGAAGAAATCAACAACGAATACGTAAAGCTTCTGAAGGATCAGAGAATGTTCAACATTGCTTTTATTCTCAAAAATCTCAGGTCTTTTGCTTCCGTTAAGGCACTCTACCAGCGGATTGATGAGAACACTTATGTACTGTACGACACACGCGATCTCCAGTACCTGAAACTTGCATCCGACACGCTCAACTCAATATATCCGAATTCGAGGCAGGCAATCGCCCTCAAGCAGAATTTCGAACAGGAATACAAGCAGTGGCAGATGAACCAGGTTACGGACCTTATGAATACAATGCCAGCATCAAAACTTGATCCTGTTTTAACAGATATAAACGGGCGCAGGATCGCACTATCTTCATTAAAAGGAAAAGTTGTTCTTCTTTCATTCTGGTCAGCAGCTGCCGATGTGTGCATAGCGGAAAACCTTGAGCTTAAGAATATTTACAAACAGTACAATAAGAAGGGATTCGAGATTTACCAGATAAACCTTGACACTGATAAAGAGAAGTGGAAGAAAGCCGTTCGTTACGACGAACTGCCATGGATCAGCGTCAGGGAGGACGATCCCCTGAATCCAAAGAACGCGATTCTGTATAATGCGAGGATACTCCCTGCAACCTATCTTTACGACAGGAATGGTGAGATAATCGCCACAAACATACACGGAAGGAACCTCGAACGCAGATTGTCTCAGTTGTTCACAAACTAAAGCTTGGTACCACATTGGGGGGCAAAGTATTTTTTGCATCGGATTTCCATCTCGGTCTGAAGGCCGGGACCGACCCTTCAGAAAGGGAAAAAAGGGTAGTTAAATGGCTTGAAACCGTTTACCCGGAGGCATCAGCCATTTACCTTCTTGGTGATGTTTTTGATTTCTGGTGGGAATACAGGAAGGTTGTACCAAAAGGCTTTACACGTTTCCTAGGAACAGTATCCAAAATAACCGATAAGGGGATCCCTGTTCACTTCTTCGGGGGCAACCATGATATGTGGTTCGGCAACTATCTTAAAGAGGAGTGCGGAATGATCCTTCACACCGGACCTTTTGTAACAACAATTGACGGCAGGGTGTTTTACCTGGCCCACGGCGAGGGTCTTGGCACGAGGGATGCAGGTTTCAGGATACTCCTTGCACTATTCCGCAGCAGGTTTATAAGGATGTTATACTCTGCAATTCACCCGTCGATCGGAGTGGCTATCGGTCACCGCTGGTCACAGAACAGCCGTCTTGGAAAAGGGATCTCACTCGGATTTCTCGGCGAGGAAAAGGAGGATCTTTTTGTTCATTCTGCCGATGTGCTTAAGAAACAGAAAATAGATTACTTCATATATGGTCACCGCCATCTCCCTATGACAAGGGAGCTCAAAGATGGTGGAGTGATAACAATTCTCGGAGACTGGATAAACGCCGGCATTTTTGCCGAATGGGACGGGAAGCAGCTTATTCTTAAACAGGCCGATTAGTCGGCTTTTTCCTCTACTTTAACAGTAAGCATGTAATAGGAATAGCTTTCATTTACCGGGTCGAACTGGTAATTGAGTTTATTGCCCGATTTCCTTGCCATCTCAATAAGCCCCATATTTCCTGTACTATCGGAGTTAAGATCCTGCATAATAAGTGCCTCTTTGAAAAGTTCTTTCAGTGATGCCTTGTCGCAGGAATTTATCTTGTCGATTTTCTCCTTCAGCGGGGCTACCTTCTCATTTTCGATAAGGTTGCCGGTTGTTACGAGGTAAGTCTGACCCGACAGGCGTATTACTGCCACAGGCATTCCAAGTTCCTCTTCGAGTTTTTTACCCGGGCTGTATTTTGCAACATTCTCAAGCGATTCAATGAGTATGCTGAAGACCTTGCGTTTAAGCCTTGAATCAGTATCCTCCTCTGTTAGCCTCGTCTCAGTAAATGACAGCACCTCTTTTTCAACCTCATCAGAAAGGTGACCCGACCATACAAGGTAGACGTTATTCTCAGCCATTATCCTTTCAAGCTGGGAAACAGCCTTTCCGCGGAATGCCTCATTCTGTCCCTTCTGGTGCATACCCATTCCGCCTGAATCCACTGTTTTGCTAAGGATGAAATATGAATACTTATCGTCGAGGTCTATAAAATCATAATCAAGCTTATTGCCTGTCTTTTTTGCCATTTCAATGAGTCCAAGCCCTGCGCCTCCCTTGCTGCTGAATTCGGTATGGCTAAGCATGTTACGGTAAACCGACCTTATCTCCCCTGCCTCAAGATTGTTAATCTCGTCAAGCTTTTCCCTGAGGTCGCTGATCCTTTCTGACTCTATCACATTGCCTGTTGTAACGGTATAGCCGCTGTCGGTCTTTGAATAAACGACAAGCGACATTTCCGCATAGGCATTATGGTCGGTATGGCGTGAGACATTCTGGAGGCTTTCGAGCACGAACATGAAAAGCCTTTTTCTTCCGACGAAACCAAACTCCGAGCTTTCCATCTCCTTTTCGAGAAGCATAAGCAGAGAAGCGGAGTTTTCGTTTGTGACAATACCCCTGTAAGCGAACATGAGCCGCTCCTCTTTCATCTTATCGCGTATACGCCTTGTAAGCTCCATTTATAATAAATCTTAAAGAGGTAATTGAGATTATAAAAATAACAATAAAGAGTTACATTACAAATAAATATAGAGCCAGGCCTTTAAGATGGCTTTAACCAGCCCATCCTTCCCTGTCGAGGTTACGGTAGTTTATTGCTTCCGAGATATGTTCTGATCTTATATCTGCTGATCCGTCGAGATCGGCAATCGTCCGGGCAACCTTTAAAATCCGGTCATAGGCTCTTGCGGAAAGACCCCGCATATCCATTGCAGTCTTCAGGAGTTTGCTCCCTGACTCATCGAGATAACAGTATTTTCTTTGCAATGATGAAGTCATCTAGGACCCCTCAATTTCTATCTTACCAACAACTTTTTAATTCTTTTTTGTTTGAATAAATGCCTGTAATGTTGTCGCTTACAACATTTTGTCCTTTACCTTTGTCTCAATATCAAATGATTAAATTATATCAACTGTAAATTCTCATTCAATAAGGATATGGCAACAGAACTTTCGATAAAATTTAAAGATGATGATAAAGGAAAGGGAAAGATTGTTAAAGTCTTAAGCCTGATAGCCCTAATCTTGTTCTTGCTAATTGTTTTAATTGGGTCGATACACTTCCTATGATTATAGTAAAGTGTCTATAACTTCAGCCATTTGTCCTATAACTCACCCAAGATTCTATTGCCCAGTTATATAATACAGCTTAGCTTTGACAGGCATAAATATCTTTATATAATGATGAAAGTCAAGGTGATAATTTGCATTAGACGGAAAAGGGTAAGGAAACTCTTGAGGCGATTGATTTTCGCATCACATTTTTTTTGGAGGGCTTAAGGCCCTCCTTTATTTTATACAATCTGTGGTATATTCTGAATCCTTAGTCCATTCTCCACTTTTATAAACGAATGTCACTGAACGATAATTTCCGAGGGAACAATACCACGTAAATGTTATTGAATGATAATCACCACTATTATACTCATCCCTTTTAGTTGGTTGACCATAAGCTTCAATAAATCTCTCAAATATTGTTTTGTACTTTTTAGCTGGCGTGGATGTAGTGTTTGTTGTTGAAGGTGTTGCATCAGAACCTCGCCACCACATCTTATTCGCATATCCCTCTCCATAGGATTTTGTTTTGATATGATAGTATTCTTTCTCAAGGCTATCTATAAATACATATTCCGTTCCAGCTGGTAAAACTTTGGGTTCTCCAGCAACATCAGGAGTATCTCTGAGTTTAATACCAACATTAGTCTTAAGCCATTGGGCTTCCATATTTGTGCAAAGAAATACCAGGATAAATAACGCAGCTGACTTTTTCATTTTGTGGTGATTTTCCTAAAGTTACTTATAAAATATGTTTTTAAAGTACCTTAAAACCCCAGGAATCATACTTTGCAATCTTCTTACCCGTATATCTATCTCTTATATCACACCAATTAGAATTATCATTCAACACTTTACCAAAGTAAAATGATACATTTCTACAAAATTTTTCCTTTAATTCGACATCCAAATTATTCCATACTTCGGGATCAAAATATACTGAATGACTTTCCTTGTCAAGTTTTGAGATTACATCCAATTTTTTAAATTTCTCAATAAATTCTTCCACTTCACTAAGTATAAGTGTAGTATGTTGAGTATTTACAGTTTGGGTAACTGGGGTATTCTCTTGTTTTGATGGCTTAGAAAAAACGGCAATCAAAATAATTACAACTATAAACGCTAGAATAACCTTTATACCTGATGATAGATAGTTTATAGATAATTTTTTACCACAATGTGGACATAAAGTTGCTTTTGAGCTAATTGCTTTTCCACATTCTGAGCAATTAATTAGAGACATAACTTTCTGATTTAATATAAAGTTAAACTTATCTTAAAGATTATAGGGGATGGTTTGGATAAAAAAATTTAACATATTCTAAATAAAAATTGTTATTTAATTCTCACACAATTTACCCTTGTTAAGGTTACATTTATTTTATCTTACTTTCATAAAAAGCAACATTTTCTAAGAAAGTCTCTCTACATTTCATTGTGCGTGCCTGTTTTGCAAATAGATAGTAATTTATTCCAATCTGGAAACAAAAACAAGGCTTGAAAGTCAACTTTAATTAAAAACTATGCTTTAATCTCACAGTTTTAAATTTTACCCTGCCCATCCCTCCCTGTCGAGGTTACGGTAGTTTATTGCTTCCGAAATATGTTCTGATCTTATATCTGCTGATCCGTCGAGATCGGCAATCGTCCGGGCAACCTTTAAAATCCTGTCATAGGCTCTTGCGGAAAGACCCCTCATATCCATTGCAGTCTTCAGGAGTTTGCTCCCGGCCTCGTCGAGATAACAGTATTTTCTTTGTAAGGAGGAGGTCATCTGGGAGTTTGTATATACACCTTTAATTGATGCAAATCTCTCAGCCTGTATCCGTCTTGCCATTACAACCCGTTCCCTTACAGTGGTCGAAGATTCAATGTTCCTGTTGTCAGACAGTTTATCATATTTCACAGGAACAACCTCTATGTGGATATCAATCCTGTCGAGAAGCGGTCCGGAGATCCGGTTTATATATTTCTGAACCATACCGGCAGTGCACATGCAATCTTTTTCAGGGTGGTTATGGAAGCCACAGGGGCATGGATTCATGCTTGCAACGAGCTGGAAACTTGCCGGGTAATCGACTGTGAATTTTGCTCTTGAAATTGTTATCACCCTGTCTTCCAGCGGTTGCCTGAGAACCTCCAGCACGGATCTTTTGAATTCAGGAAGCTCATCGAGAAAGAGAACGCCGTTATGTGCCAGGGATATTTCTCCTGGTTGCGGAAAAGTACCGCCACCTACAAGGGCGACATCAGATATCGTATGATGCGGGCTGCGGAAAGGGCGCCTTGTCATAAGTGATGTGTTGTCATCTATCTTTCCTGCCACTGAATGAATCTTGGTTGTCTCCAGGGCCTCTTCGAGTATTAATGGAGGCATTATAGTGGGCATCCTCTTTGCCAGCATTGTTTTTCCTGCTCCCGGCGGACCTATCATAATTATATTATGCCCGCCCGCCGCTGCTACTTCGAGTGCCCTCTTCACGCTTTCCTGTCCCCTGACATCAGAAAAATCGACATCATACCTGTTAGCCTGTGCACTGAATATCTCATCAAGATCAACCCTTACCGGCTCATGTTTTACTGTTCCATCAAGCAGGTCAGTAACGTCCTTAAGGTTAGCCATCCCATAAACATCCAGTCCTTTGACAACTGCAGCCTCACATCCGTTCCTGGCAGGGACTATAAGACCCTTAAACCCTTCTTCCCTGGCCCTCAATGCTATGGGTAGCACACCTTTCACCGGCTGGAGGGTCCCATCTAGAGACAACTCACCCATTATCAGGAATGATTCAAGGTTCTCCTTTGTAATCCTTTCATCTGCAGCAAGGACCCCTATGGCGAGGGGGAGATCATATGCTGATCCCTCCTTGCGGATATCAGCAGGAGCCATGTTTATTACAACCTGTTTCCCGGGCCATTTATACCCGTTCGACCTGAAGGCAGATTCTATTCTCTGCTGGCTCTCTTTCACAGCCACATCGGGAAGACCAACAAGAAAGAAGCGGATACCCTGCGAGACATTAACTTCAATAGTCACCGGAACGGCATCAATGCCCGTTACCGCACTGGCAAAAGTTTTTACAAGCATAATAAGAAAATTTTCAGCACTTTAGATACAGCACACCAAATATAATCAATTCACAGCAAAAAGACAAAAACGCATAATGCAGGCAAGGTTAAGCGAACCGGTACCGGATTCCGGGTATCATTATTAATGCATCATGACCGCCATTATTTATTACTGTTTAATATGTGTTAAACAGGTCATTTATAATCATTTTAAATTAAGATTCCCCCATTTTAAGTGAAGATTATTTTAATATATTGCATCAGCCTAACGTATCCGGTAATGAGGGAATTCAGTCTTAAATATGCTGCCAGTGCAGGATTTATGATTCTGCTGTTGCTGTTTTCCCTGCCATCGAAGGCTGCAGCCAGGGATGATGAAGAATGCCTGGTTTGCCATGAGGACCCTGCCCTTACTGCAATAAGAAACGGGAAAACAGTCTCCCGTTTCGTAAACAAAAACATCCTCACAAAATCAGTTCACAAAGATGTTTCATGCGATCAGTGCCATCCCGATGCAAAGGTGGATGACTATCCGCATCCCGAAAACCTCAACCCTGTAAATTGCGGCAGCTGCCACGATAAGCCGATGAAGGACTTTGATACGGGTATTCACGGGCAGGCGCAGAAACTGAAGGTGATGTACGCACCCGACTGCAAGGAATGTCATGGTTCGCATGATATAATGTCAAGCACAAAATCGTCATCGGCAACATACAAGCTTAACATACCTCTCCTCTGCGGCAAATGCCATCGCGAAGGTGCTCCTGTTCAGAGAATATATAATATAGGTGAGAGAAACATACTAGAGAATTACAGCCAGTCAATCCATGGTACAGGCTTATTCAAGAAAGGGCTGATAGTTACAGCAACATGCAACGACTGTCACGGTAACCATCTTATCCTTCCTCATACAAGCCCCAACTCATCGATCGCACCGGGTAATATCGCTGGTACCTGCATGAAATGCCATGCAGAGATTGAAAAGGTTCACACGAAGATCATAAAAAAGGAACTCTGGGAAAAATCACCGGGGGCGATTCCTTCATGCACAGACTGCCATCCTCCACACAAGGTAAAGGTGCAAAGTATAGTGGAGACAATCTCCGACAGGTCATGCCTTGAGTGCCATGAGAAAACAGGCATCCACAAGACAGTCAGGGACTCTGTTATCTCACTCCGGGTTACGAAGGAAGATATTTCTAACTCAGTCCACCTTAACATTCCCTGCGTAAAATGCCATTCCGACGTTTCAGTGGAAATGAAGCGCCCGTGTACAACCGCAGGTAAGATCGACTGCTCCAACTGCCATGCCGAAATATCAAATATATACATGGCAAGCGGTCATGGCCAGTCCTACACAAACAAGGAAAAAAATGCCCCTTACTGTACTGACTGCCATGGCACTCACAGGATCAAATCGAGGTTTGATGATACCTCGCCCACCTACCGCAGCGCCATACCGGGCCTTTGCGGGGAGTGTCACCGTGAAAACGGCAAAGCGCCACTTACGACCCACCTGAAAGAGGTAAATGCTTTAAAAGATTACAGCTCCAGCGTGCATGGGATTGGACTGACAGAGAAAGGGCTTCTGCCATCAGCTGTATGCACCGACTGCCATTCAACCCACTTCATCCTTAAGGAATCAGATGAGAAATCGTCAGTCAATTCAAAGAACATCCCGGCAACCTGTTCTTCGTGTCACAAAGGGATATATAATGATTACATAGCAAGCGATCATTCAATACTCAAGAGCGACAGCAAGAAGAAATACCCGACCTGTGCCGACTGTCATACTGCACATGGAATAACCGACATTACCAAGGATAAATTCATGAACCAGGTAACAAACCAGTGTGGCAGCTGCCACGAGGATGTTTCCAAGACCTACATGGATACTTATCACGGTAAGGCTTACCAGCTGGGTTACCTAAAGGCGGCAAAATGTTCTGATTGCCACGGTGCACACAAGATCTACAGTGCAAACAATCCAAAGTCTGCAGTAAGCTCACAGTCAATTGTTGAGACCTGCAAGAAGTGCCATCCCGACGCCAATAAGAGATTTACAGGTTATCTTACCCATGCCACGCACCATAATAAGACAAAATACCCTGTTCTTTACTACACCTTCTGGGGAATGACCAGCCTGCTTATCGGAGTATTCGGATTTTTCGGAATCCATTTGCTTCTCTGGTTCCCGAGGTCGGTTAAAAACATGCGCAAACGTAAGAAAGAACGTGAATCAGTTACAGACAAGTACTACATTATAAGGTTTACAAAGAGCCAGCGGATAACACACATCTTCGTGATCCTGAGCTTTATGATGCTTGCCCTCACCGGTATGATGCTTAAGTTTGCCGGGATGACCTGGGCAACCAAGCTTGCACAGTTGCTTGGAGGCGTTGATACTGCAGGGAATATTCACAGGTTCTCGGCCTTGATTACTTTCGGCTATTTTGCTTTCCATGTTGTATCCCTTGTAAGGATGCAGGTTAAACGCCACATACCATTCAGACAGTTTGTATTCGGCAAGGAATCGCTTATGTTCAACAAGCAGGATCTTATCGACTTCAGGGATACTATCAAATGGTTCCTCGGAAGGGGTCCGAGACCTGAATACGGAAGGTGGACCTACTGGGAGAAGTTTGATTATTTTGCAGTGTTCTGGGGAGTTGCGATAATAGGATTTTCAGGATTGATCCTCTGGTTCCCTGAATTCTTCACAAAAATCTTCCCCGGCTGGCTGATAAATGTTGCGATGATAATCCACAGTGACGAAGCACTGCTGGCTGTAGGGTTTATATTCACAATCCACTTCTTCAACACACATCTCCGCCCCGATGCATTCCCGATGGATACAGTGATCTTTACCGGTATGGTGCCTTACGAGGAGTATAAGAACGACAGGCCCCGCGAATTTGAAGCCCTTAAACAATCGGGAAAAATGAAAAAGGTGCTTATAAAGAAGGAGGAGGAGAGCAAATGGGACAATGCTATCAAGGTGTTCGGTTATTTCTTCCTTACCCTGGGTCTCTCTCTAGTAGTGCTTATTATATACTCGATGCTCTTCGGCTATAAGTAGACCGCTCCGTCTTATTACCCTCTTAACTTTCCGGCATCGTCTTCACAGCAAATAGAGCTTACTGACACTCACTATACTGCAGTAAAGTTTTTATTTACTGATGCCAGTATATTCTGAAAGCCCATAACCATCTGGCATGATTGTTGTTCCTGTTGAATTGCCTAACCAGCTTCATAAATGAAGAAAATCATTGTCGTAATCCTGTTGATCACAACAGCTTTTACAAATTCCGTATTGCTTTCCCAGGATCTGAGTGTCGGATTCGGATCAGGTATAATGTTATCTGATATCCGTGATAACTTCAGATCAGGGAAATGGGTCCAGAACCCCGCCCCTGAAGTCAGCCTCTCTGTAGAGTATTCATTCTTAAAATACCTTTCCCTCGAAACGGGTATTACATACTCTGCAGCTTACTACGAAAACCGGCCTTACTATATTAAGGACTTCTACAACTACGGCTACGAATATCAGAACTGTATTTCCTGCTCCATGTGGCCATCACTACCTCCACAGGCTGTACGAATGGACTTCAGTTTCCTTTCCGTACCGGTTCAGCTCAGGCTTAACATCCCAACCAAACCCGGGTTTTTCATTGGTGCCGGCGGCTACATGGCGACCGTACTTACTCACAGCCCGGCCTATCTCAGGGAGACAGTGATGAAAACAAAAGGGGATGATTACGGCTATATACTGTCGGCCGGTTTTCATTACCCGGCAGGACCTAACCTGACCTTTGACTTAACAGGAGAGTATCGAACAGGCAGGGAAAGATTCGTGGAATATAAAGAATACAGGCACGGGATGTACGGTATCTCAATTGGCTTATCTTACAGGAGCAAGGGTGCTTCGAAAAAATCAACTGAGACACCCGACAGCTCAGTAACCAGTCAGAAGCTGACGTTAATCTACATAGCAGGTGCAGATTTCTCCCACAACAAACCTGCAGCCTATGCATCTAAATATCACTTCAGAAATGGCGCTTCAGCAGGGTTCCTTTTTAACTTCAGACCTGATCCCTATGTCTCCTTCCGGACCGGGTTAATATTTGACAGGCTGGGATATGGGATGAAAGACTCGAGCGATCTCTTCTACAGGTATGCCGGCGACAGTAAGAAGGGCTTTTTCGTTCACTCAAAAATGGATATTGATTATCTGTCGGTACCTCTTCTAATAAACTTTTATACAGGCAGCAAGCAAAGATTTAACATTTACACCGGGTTCAACTTTGGTTTCCGTATAAATGCCAGGGTAACAGGTGCCGCCTGGGAAAGTTACCACGACAGTAATGATTACAAGATATTAAGAACAGATATCTGGGACGACATGGACAGTGTTATAAATCCACTGGATTTCGACTGGATATTTGGCACTGGCTATACTATCTCCTTTCACAATAATCTTGCCCTGGAAATTTCAGCCATGTATAAAAGGGGACTTGTGGATGTCTTTAACAGGGATTACATATACCAGCCCGAGAGCAGTGATGTTAAAGGTAAAAAGATAGTCAATGAAAGTCTTGCCGTGCATGCTGGTCTTATTGTTCCACTATTCAAACACCTGGCACAATGAATAAGCAGTTTAAAATTAGCAAAATGGAAAAGCTGTTGAGCCCGGGAAAAGCTTTCAGGTACCTCCGTCTTCCTTCATTAATTGTGGCAATATCACTCTTTTATTGTTCATGTGACAGGTACCCCGATGCAGGAATTTCAACCGAAGAATATTACACATTCAATTTCTTTAATCTGCAGGAAAGAAGACTAAACAGCCAGGACACTTTCCCTGAAACAGTACTGTTTTATGTCGGGAAAGCATCAGAAAATGATGATGATTCAGTCTTTGTTGACTTCAGTGTTAAAGGTGGAGGAACCTTATCAAAATCTTCCGGGTATGTGCGAACAAATTCCGAGCTGGGAACAAAATGGCGCCTTGGGACATCCTCACTCAAACAGGTGGTGAGAGCATCGAGTTATAACCTTAAAGGAGAATACCTGACCTCAACTGAACTCGTGGCTTATGGTTTCCGCAAAGACACATGGGATACACTAAAGGACGTTTCACCGGAATGCAGGATAAGCGGAATAGTTGCAGATACTGTTGCAAAGAAGACCTTCATTATTGCGCAGTCAAACCTGTATGTACAGGGGAGCCGATACTTTGACTGGAACCTCGTATCGGATCCTAATGTTGTATCCCCGAGGACGATTGAAGCGGATACAAATAATGTCATTTATATAAGCACCTGGAACGGCGAAGTTGTGAAGAGCACCGACCATGGCACCACATGGATAAAATGTGCAAAACCTTTCCCCGATAATCCGTACTACGTCTACCTGGAGGTGGCAAATGACAACTGGCTGTGGGCTTACAAGTACGAGGAAAAGAATCGATACTCCAGCGACGGTGGTGCAACCTGGCATGATGCAGGTGCTGCAGTCGACTCGGCAGGTTTTGGAAATACTGTAAGGCTCAAGGACGGTACATTACTTCACATCGGGGCCATGGAAAAGCTTATAAAATCTACAGATAACGGTGCAACATGGTCGCCATTGGCTTGTCCCAGGTACTCCACCCAGATCTTCGTGACCAGGGATAATAAAATATTAATTTATTCGCAGGAAAGCGGGTTTACTATTTACAGGTCGGTTGATAATGCAGCCACTTTCCAGAATGTTGCAACATTCTGGACACAATTCGGAACCTCTTATGAAAATCACTTCTTTACAAAAATTGGCGAGTATTACTATATCCCTGTGCATGGGTATGGCATTGTCAGAACAAAGGATTTCCTCGCATATACCGATTACTGGAGAAACTGGAACCTTCTTGATCTGTTTATAGATCATAACGGCGTTTTTATTGGAAAGGACTGGGATTACAGGACAATTTACTACAGGAAGAATTCTGTAAAATAGATGTATGATATTATTTCAGAAAAAAGGGTGCCTTTAAGAGCACCCTTTATTTTTTTCAGTGGCTTCCGCCTACTTCAGGTAGACTTTTTTCGCCGCTTTTGTTAAGGTAGTACTGGCCACCTTTTGGTCCTGTATAAACGACCTCACCGCTCGGACCTTTTTTACCCTGGACAACAGGATCGGTATCTTTCAGATACGTCTTGTTTCCGGCAGCATTGATATAATACAGTCCACCCTGTGTACCCTGGTATACTGTCTCCCCGTTAGGCCCTTTCTTGCCTGGCACGGTTTTATCACCCTGCGCCGGTTTGTCAGCCTGTTTTGTTACAGCCTGGGTTGTTGTTTTTTGAGTTCCCTTCTGGTTTTTATCCTGTGCTGTTCCTGCAAATGATAAACCAAGAAGTGCGACTGTCAGAAGAACTAATGCTTTTTTCATTTTGTAAAAATTTTAAACCTGTAATCTTTAAAAAAATTATATAACAAAAACATCACGGAAATTATAAAGTTCAAAAAAAACCCGGGAATTTTTCCCGGGCCCCTAACCATAAAAATCCAACTGACTTTAAATTGCTGTACCGCCTCTTTCGCCGGTACGTATTCTTATACATTCCTCGAGAGGGGTGATGAAAATTTTCCCATCTCCCACACTACCGGAACCGTTTGTCCTTGCCGATTTAAGAATTGCATCAACAGTAATGTCAACGAATGTATCATTAACTGCTATCTCTATCTTGATTTTTGGAATGAGGTCGGGTACGATACGCTGACCCCTGTACATCTCTTCAATCCTCTGCTGTCCATGACCGGAAACACGGCTTACCGTAATTCTTGTTATCTCAGCTGCAATAAGGGCCTCACGGACTTTATCGAGCTGAACTTCACGTATAATTGCTGTGATTAGTTTCATTGTTCCTTTATTATTGGATTAATTAACTGGGGTTTAGCATTCCATATCCGCGTTCACCGTGGTAAGCCCTGTCAAGTCCTGCCATTTCATCAGTTTCATTTGATTTCAGTTTTACGACTTTATTTAACAGGAAGAGAATCACGAAAGTCATAGTAGCTGCGAAAGCGATTGCAATACCGACAGCGAGTGCCTGTACACCTAGCTGGTTCCAGACAGTCCAGCTTCCTCCATGTGCAGCCGCTGCTTCGGCCATCCATGACGGTCTTATGAAGAATGAAAGGAACAGTGCTCCTACAATACCACCTACACCATGTATTCCGAAAGCGTCGAGACTGTCATCATATCCAAGCCTGTTTTTCACCTGTATTGCCATGTAACATATTACTGAAGCAAGAACTCCAAGAATCATTGCACCATAAGGCTGTACCACACCGGCTGCAGGGGTAACTGCAACAAGACCTGCAAGTATACCGGATGCAAAGCCAAGGGCTGTTGCTTTTCCCTGGTGAAGACCTTCAATTATTATCCATGTGAGAGCACCTGCAGCTGCAGCTGCCTGTGTTGCTGTGAGTGCCTGTGCAGTACTCAGCCCGCTTGACACACTCGATCCGGCATTGAAGCCAAACCATCCAACCCAGAGAAGACCGGCGCCGAGCATTGTAATAACAAGGTTATTAGGCCTGATTACCTGGTATGGGTATCCGCGCCTTGAACCCAGGAAGATTGCTGCTACAAGTCCGCTCACACCTGCTGAAATATGAACAACGGTTCCTCCTGCAAAATCTATTGCCCCTTTGGCACCGAGATTAAAAAGGAAACCATCAGTCGCCCATACCCAGTGGCAAAGCGGATCATAAACGAGTAGGCTCCATAAAGCTATGAAGAAGCAGTAGGCTTTGAATGATACACGCTCTGCAAATGCACCTGCTATAAGTGCCGGGGTGATAATTGCAAACTTCCCCTGGAACATTGAAAATACATATTCAGGCACACCGGCATCCAGAACCTTATCATCAATCCCTTTCAGGAAGAAATAATCATTATTCCAACCGAAAATACCTCCAAAGACGTTCTGTCCGAAACTCATTGAATATCCCACTATAACCCAGAGAACGCTGATTATTCCCATCGCCACAAAACTGTGCATAATTGTACCAAGAACGTTCTTCGACCTTACAAGTCCGCCATAAAACATGGCCAGTCCCGGTACCATAAGAAGCACCAGGGCTGTTGAGGTAAGCATCCAGGCTGTAGCACCGGTGTCGATCTGTTTACCTTCTGAAGCAAAAAGTCCGGTTGCAGTTACAAGCAACAAACCTGTAAGCATCAATAACCTTTTTCGATTAATCTTCATAGTAATCTTATTAAAAATCATTTTTTCAGTGCAAACATAGTTTATTATGGGGGTCAATCCAAATATTTTATTTTTTTTTCTTCATATACCCCCCTTTTATATACTTATATTTTCATTTTTTTAATCTTTTTTCTCTTTCTACCCCCTATTTTAATATATATAAAGCCATAAAAAAAGCGAACCTTCCGCAGGTCCGCTTTTTTATGTATTTTTTATATATTATAATGATATCCCGGCCACAACGTAAAATTTCCCCCTGTCAGGATTCCATATAAGGGAGCCGGTGAGCGGGATTGAAAATGATTCAGTGATTTTTATTTTCTTCACAGCGCTGATCCCTATATTACATAGGTTAAAATTCTTATCCTCGGTGTGCCACCCGTTTCCGGCACCTATGAAAGCTGTAATGACCCTCTTTGAAAAGGAGGCCTGGAAATAAAGATCATTTCCAGAGGTACCGGCACCACCAGCCTTATTCGGAATATAGTTTGCCGAAAATTCAAAATCCCCCGCCTTAAAGGCAGTGTTTATTTCTAAGCCATGGCTTCCCGAATCCTGTGACACATCGAAATAGTCAAAATCGGGGAAATAATAATCGGTCAGGCCTACCCTGAGCCACTTAACAGGCTCTAATGAAATATAAAGATCTGCTTCCTGGTACCCATGGAAATCGAAAGCCCCCCAGCCGCCGCAGGTAAGAATCCCGGTGCTGAACTTAACAGTCGGATGAAAAGCCGGACCGGTTCCGTAACGCGTTCCGCGAAAAATATAACTGCTGTAAATGTCAGCCCCTGCTGAAAATTTTTCCCCGCCCTCTTCCTGGGAAAAGGCTGATGTGAATGAAAGGATGAATACGAATGAGATCAGAAACCAGGTCTTTTTCATAGGTGATTATTTAGATTTCGCAAATCCAATCCGTCATAAATATATGAAAAAGACAATAACAATCCGTAAGTGCCTGTTAACGTGATTAAACTAAATCATCAACAACAGCGCTTCCGGGCCTGCATTAAAAAAAGGGGTAATGATCGAGAAATATAAATCAGAGGAAATTATTGTCGAGGTATTCCTGGAAACGGTCCTTATACTGATCCCCTACTGGGATATAGGTTTTACCGAAAACAATCCTGCTCCTTTCGATTGTATCAATCTTTTTAAGATTCACAATATAGGACCTGTGAATCCTCATGAAATCTGCAGAAGGCAGTTTTGTTTCCAGAAGCTTCAGTGATGATAGTGAGAGTATTGGCTTTGGATTGTTCAGCACATAAACCTTCACATAGTCCTTTAGCCCTTCTATATATAGTATGTCGTTGAAATTTATACGCCTTATCTTGTAATCCGACTTAAGAAATAGAAATTCATCATTTGCTTCAATCCTGTTTCCGGAAGACAGCCTTTTAAGCTTATTTGCCTTACCAACGGCTTTCAGAAACTCCTCGTAACTGAAAGGTTTAAGAAGATAATCAACAATCTCAAGCTTATAACCCTCCAGTGCGTACTTCTCATAGGCGGTTGTGAAGATCACCATTGGTCCTTTTTCCATCGAACGGGTAAATTCAACACCCGACAGGTCGGGCATATGTATATCCGTAAATACAAGGTCAACACTGTTTGCGGCAAGGAAATTTACCGCATCAAGCGGGCTCTCGAACTTCCCGAGCAATTGCAGTGAAGGGGTCTTACTTATATAATCAGTTATAAGTTTCAGTGCAAGCGGCTCATCGTCTATCGCTATTACCGTCATCATGACCTGACATCTATTTTCAGTTTGACTTCGAATTTGGAATCTTCTTTATTAATCTCGAGTACATGGCTGCCGGGGAAGAGCAGATCCAGTCGTTTTCTAGCGTTCTCAAGTCCTATCCCTGAATTGCCATTTTCAGCATTTTCAGCTGCCTGCAGCCTGCTGTTCGTACAATTGAATATAATACTTTCTGCAGTTGTTGAAAGTGAGATATCAATGAATGACTTCTCCCTGAAAGAAATACCATGCTTGAAAGCATTTTCGATGAACGGGATAAAGAGCAGTGGCGGGATACTGAAGTCGGCATATCTTTCAGGGAAATCGACTTTCAGGCTCACTTTTTCACTGAGCCTTAGTTTCATAAGGTCGAGGTAATTGACCATGAAATCAATTTCATTACTCAGCCGGGTGTCACCCCTTTCAGATTCATAGAGCAGGTACCTCATCATCTTCGAAAGTTTCAGGACTGCATTCCTTGAATCTTCAGCATTAATACTGATAAGTGAATAAATGTTATTAAGTGTATTAAAGAAAAAATGGGGGCTTATCTGGTTTTTTAAAAATGCCAGTTCCGAATTAAGCTTCTGTCGTTCAAGTTCCTTATGCATCCTCTCAATTTCCGATTGCCTTTCCATCACCCTCAGTCCGAGCGAGAAAAAAATGAGCACGAGTGATGTGAAAGCGTAATTATACAGGTGCATTCCCCGCATCGGCGGTTCGAGAGGGAGTCTGAAAGCCCTTGGCGCTATTGGTGTTTTCCTTTCTGCCTGCTGCTGACCTGTGAACCGGTGACCCTCATTTGAAGAAGACTGCAACAGCCTGTCTTCAGGCTGGCCATTGTTCTCCATACGAATGCCCTTGTCGATTATGTTTGTGAATACATATTGATTTGACTGGTCGGAGATAAAATAAAAGAGGGTAAGGAAAACTACTACCGACAGCAGGTACTTAAATCTTCTTGCCTTAAAGTAAAACCTTGGAACAAGAAACAGGTAATTCATGTAGAAGATCATGCAGCTCAGGACAGCATTAAGATAGAAAACCCACAGCAGGTGCCTGTCAAACTGTGCCCTGCGGAAAAAATAGAGGGGAAGTGCAAGGATTATAGCCCATGCAAGCAGGTGCAGGAGTGCCTTAATCCTCCTGCCTTCTATAAAGTTCCATTTTATCTTTAGTGCCATGATCCTTATTATTAATTATTCTTCCACACGAAGTTATTAATAACCCAAATTTAACCTTTAAGTTTCAATTACTCGTACCTGAGCGCATCAATAGGATTAAGGCTGGCAGCTTTTCTTGCCGGGTACCATCCGAAGAAAACACCTATAGCGAAACAAACCATGAAGGCAAGTACCACAGACTGTGACTTAACCACGGCTGGTGTACTCATAAGGGATCCTCCCCCTTTGGCCAGCAGGTATCCGAAAATAACACCTATGGCGCCTCCCAGGATACTGATCATCATTGATTCAACAAGGAACTGTTTAAGAATATCCCTGCCCCTGCCACCTATGGACATCCTTAGGCCTATCTCCCTTGTTCTTTCAGTAACCGAAACAAACATAATGTTCATTATCCCTATTCCGCCAACAAGGAGTGATATTCCTGCAATAGCGCCCAGAAGGTAGGTCATAATATCAGTTATCGATGAAACAGTATTTATAAGTTCTGATTGTGACATAACCCTGAAGTCGTTCTCGTCTGTATCCTTAAGTTTATGAGCCCTCCTCAGTATATCTGTAACTTCTGCAATTGCCTCGGGGCTTTTCTCCTCGCTGACTGCTGAAGCTGAAATACCGTTTATATAATCAATGGCAGCCAGACGGCGCTGGACAGTCATAAAAGGAGCTATTATAAGGTCATCCTGGTCCTGCCCCATACCTCCTTCACCTTTTTCCTTAAGGACACCTATAACCTGGAACGGAAGGTTCTTCACCCTTATAAACTGCCCAACCGGGTCAACACCTTCGCCAAATAGATTTGTGAGAACTGTTTTACCTATAAGGCATACCTTAGACATATTCTTATCTTCCTGCGGAGTAAATATCCTGCCGCTGCTTATCTCGAGTTTTCTTATTGCGAGATATTCTTCAGTAACACCATAGATTGTTGTCTGGGTGTTCTGATTACTGTAAACGACCTGCCCGCTTGCCCTCACTTCCGGAGAAATAGCTGTTAAATTCAGTGCCTCATTCCTTAGTTTTTCAACATCTGAGTATTTAAGAGCTTCGGATCCGGAGGTTCCAAGACTTACACCGCCCCTTCTCTGGAAATTTGGCATTATCATGACAAGGTTAGAGCCCATGCTTGACATTTGTTTTCTTATCTTCTGCTTCGATCCTTCTCCTATGGCAAGCATGGCTATAACCGAACCAACACCTATGATTATCCCGAGCATTGTAAGAATGGCCCTGAGTTTGTTTCTCAGCAGCGCTCTTACGGCTATCCTGAATAGATTAATGTAATTCATACTTTCTGTTTTTATTCTTCCAGGTCAATTTCAGCCGGAAGTGTTTTAAGTACCTCACTCGCAAAAAGCCTTTCAGAAACTTCCACTTCTTTCTGAATCTTACCGTCCCTGAACAGGATATTCCTTGTTGCATATTTTGCAATATCAGGTTCATGTGTAACATAAACAATCGTTCGTCCACGTCCGTTAAGCTCCTGGAAAAGCTCCATTATTTCAACTGATGTCCTGGTATCCAGGTTGCCTGTCGGCTCATCAGCCAGTATCATAACAGGGTCGTTAACTATTGATCTTGCAATAGCCACCCTTTGCTGCTGCCCTCCCGAAAGCTGGTTTGGCATGTGGTGCATTCTTTCTGCGAGGCCCACAGCTTCCAGCGCATGGATAGCTCTTTCCCTCCTCTCCTTCGATCTTATCTTCCCGTTATAATACAGGGGAAGCTCTACATTTTCGAGGGCTGTAGTCCTCGGAAGAAGGTTGTAGGACTGGAATACGAATCCGAGCTTTTTATTCCTTAGCCGTGCAAGCTCATCCTTTTCGAGTGATTTGACATCTGCTCCATCGAGTGTGTAGATCCCGCCTGTCGGTTTATCAAGACAACCAAGGATATTAAGCATTGTGGATTTTCCTGAACCGCTGACTCCCATTATCGCTACAAATTCACCTTCTTCGATCTTCATATCGACTCCGCGGAGTGCATGCACGGTAACCTCACCTACATGATAATCCTTCTTCAGACCCTTTATTTCAATTATTGTGTTTTTCATGACTTCCTATATAAAGATCCTGTTTATCCACCGAACGGGAACGGACCCCTTGGCCGGCTGCTGCTTGTTGTTGTCGCAGTTTTGCTTTTGCCTGCATTCATCGAGACAATAACCTCATCGTTCTCTTTAAGACCCGAGAGAATCTCGAAATTGGTCCCGTTGTCAATCCCAACCTTTACTTTAACCGGCCTTAGCCCCATAACACTGTCTTTCACCCAAACAGTCCTTGTTTTTTCTGCGCTTTCTGCCCCCATACCGTTAGCCTGGAAACCTGAAGCCTGGAAACCTGAAGTTTTAACGGAAACCTCACTATTGTTTCCCGCTGCCGGAAGACCCTGTGGTGGCTTAATTCCTTTTTTACTATTCTCTGACATCTTCTTCTGGAACAGGGCCTGCATATACTCTGTTGAAGGTTTAAACCTCATTGCTTTACCCGGAACATACAATGCATCCTGCTTTTCATCAACATAAATAGTTGTGCTTGCTGTCATGCCCGGCATAAGCTTACCTTCAGGATTCGGGGCTTTCATTATTACAACATAGGTAACAACGTTATTGGTTGTAACAGGCTGGAGTCTAACCTGTGAGACAGTTCCTTCAAACTTCGAATCGGGGTAAGCATCAACAGTAAACTCAACCCTCTGGCCCTCTTTTACCTTGCCAATATCTGCCTCATCAACACTTGTCTGCACCTGCATCTGTGTAACATCGTTAACGATTGTGAACAATGTTGGTGTGTTGAAGCTTGCAGCTACTGTCTGGCCTTCTTCGACTGCACGGTTCAGTACAAGACCGTCGATCGGCGAAATAATAGTTGCGTAATCAAGGTTCACCTTTGCACGAGCAAGTGCCGATTTAGCATTGCTCAGTGCTGCCTTTGAGTTCTCATAATTATAAAGTGCCTGGTCGTAATCCGACTGTGAAACCAGTTCCTTGTCGAAAAGCACCTTAAGCCTTTTGTATGTTGCTTCCTGGTAATTAAGTTGTGCCTGTGCCTGGTCTACGGAAGCCTGGCTCTGGTCGAGCTGTGACCTCAGCGGCACTTCGTCGAGTCTTGCAAGTACCTGACCCTGCTTTACCTTGTCGTTGAAGTCTACATAGATATGCTGAATGATTCCTGAAACCTGGGTTCCAACCGTGATAGACTTGATCGCCTGTATTGTCCCGGTAGCTGTTACTGTATTCGACAGGCTTCCTCTCTGCACTTTTACAGTCTCAAAAGAGACAGACTCGCTGCTTTTTGGGAAAGGTTTGAGTGCAAGTATTATGACAGCAATCACTGCCACAATCCCTGTTATTATTACAATCCTTTTTTTCATGATATCTTTTATTTTAAGAGTTATATTGTTATCGGTGAACCCTCGTAGAAATCGAGGATCTTGATGCTGAATATTAGTTTGTATTTTGACTGAAGCAGCTGGCTTTCTGCAACAATAAGATTTGTCTTTGCCACAAGGTAGTCCACTGAATTAATAATACCCTGTCTGAATTTTTCCTCAGAAAGCGCTGAAGATTCATAAGTTGCCTGGTATTTCTCGAGGCTGGCTGCGTATTCAACCTGTGCCGATGTAACATCGAGACAGGCCTGTTCAATATTTTTCCTGAGCTGGTTCTTTGTATCAATTTCGCTTAGTTCAGCATCCCTGTAGCCTATTTTTGCTGACTTAATATTGTTTTTGACCTGGTTCCTCTGGAAGATCGGGATTGCAAGGGAAAGACCTGCTGACGGGTAGATACCATCATTCAGCTGCTTTCCGTAAGATGAACTGTTAATACTTGAATAACCTGTACTCAGACCGGCGTTTGCGCTCAGTGTTGGGTAGTATGACCCCTTTGCTATTTTTTCATCAAGGGCTGCAATCTCCTTGTTTACTGAGGCTCCTTTGATCTGTGGTTTTATGCCAAGTGCTGTTTCATAGACTTTTTTAACATCCGGTGCTTTTTGCGAGCTAAGTAATGAATCAAGATGCGGATGTGCGATACTGAAAGGCTGGCCAACAGGTAACTCCATCAGCTGCATTAATGTAATTCTTGCAATTGAAAGCTGGCTCTCGGCATTTGCAAGTGTCAGCTTCTCTGTTGCAAGCTGTGATTTAACCTGTGAATAATCGACTATAGATATGGCTTTAAGAGTTAACCTCTCCTGTGCCAGCCTTAGCTGTTCAGTAATCGACTCTATTTGTTTCTTACTGTTGTTTACCTGTTCCTCGGCATAAAGAACCTGCAGGTAAGCATTCAGAATGTTAAGGCTTATTGATTCCTTGGTTGTAGCAAGGGAATATTCGCTGCTGCTTATGCTGAGCCTGGCCTGCTCAATCTGGTTGTTTACCTTAAAGCCATTGAAAACGGTTACACCCGTGCTAACCGAGTAATTTGTACTCTGGCGATCAGTGAATCCTGATCCGGATGTGTTTTTATTCCAGCCAAAACCCTGGCTTATTGATCCGCTTGCGAATGGCAGGCGTTCCGACCTTGCCTGGTCATAGCTCAGTGATGACCTTTCTGACGTTAACTGCCCTTTTCTTACTGTGATATTCTGATTCAAGGCATAGTCAATACATTTCCCCAGCGTCCAGACTGTGTCTGCCTGGGGGAAAACCGGCAGGATGCATACATTCAGTCCTGCAAGTACCAATATTAAAATCCTCCTCTTCATTTTCTAACTATTTGAAGCAAAATTAAAACCACCGGAAGGCCTGAAGGAAATTAAATAGACAGGGGCCCCCGATTAATAGACAGACGGCCCTTTTTTTAAGATTAAAACTCCGGAGCCAATGCAAAAAGGGCTCCGCAGAGCCCTTTTAAATGATTGAAACAAGTATGAAGTGTGAAGCTTTGTCCTGTCAGATTGATGCTTTTATAAACTTCAGGTTTGCTTTCAGTCCTTCAAAGTACACCTGCACCCATGACTGGCCAAATGATCTGAATATACTTGAAGTCCATTCTCCCGGGACAGATGGTGTATCATAAAAACTCAGAATCTGAGGTGCAACCTTATAAAGTTCTTTATAATCAGGATTATCATTAAGGTCTTTTATAAACTTTCTGAGTCCGTCTTCAAGCCGGGTATCAGTCTGCATTGTCCCATTGGGATACATTGCTCTCAGTACCACATCTGAAGATACCGGGTTCTTAAGTGACTTTGTATCAGCAAGCCATTCTTCCTTTGCCGTTCCATCCATTTTCAGAATCTTCGACTGGTAATCCTCAATAATAAGTACAATGTCGTCAATGTCTTTTATAATCGTGGCATTTTTCGATGTAACAGGGGTCTGATCAAGTACTTTCGAGACTTTAATATAATGGGTACCAAGATCAAGGCTGTCATAAATCCTGTCGCGCGAAACATCAAGAGCCAGCAACAAGGAGAAGACGGATACCACTGCAAGAAGCAGAAGTACGAATACAGTATTGTAGATATTGAAGTTTTTGATCCTCGAGGTCACTCCCAGGAACACTGGCAAGAAAACCACAAACGGGAATGGAAGGGCAAGCAAAATCATGATCCCTGCGCCTGGCCAATGCTGTATCTTGAAAAGCATTCCTGTAAAAATAACTGCTGAAGTGAGCCAGGTAATAATGTAAAGTAACAGGTGTTGCCGGTTGCCTTCATTCCTGTAATGGTTAACAAGTGTAACAGGCAAAAATGCGCAAACCAGTATCATCATGCCAAGAGTAATCAATATTCCTGCACCGGCCAGGTGATTTATCTTCAGCACGGTCCCAAGTATGATTATCATGGCAGTGATCAATCCGAATATGTATATTTTCTGTTTCATTTTATTGATTATTAAGCTTTAACGGTTAGAAACAGCATTAAATGCAACTGACTCGGCAACGAGGATGCTGTTTTTAAGCAGCCCAAGTGAATGAAGTCCCGCCATCAGGGTCGTCCATGAGTATTCCGTGTTTTCAACAGGAAGGAAAGCAGCCGGATCGAGTAGCTTTTCAATATTGTTTTCTTTTGAATCCCTGCAGAGAGTGAGCAGGCTTCCTGAGAAGGCCTTGAGCCTGGTATCAAGTTCCTTCCTCATGGTTGCCCCCGGATATAGAAATTGTTCAACCGGAGCTTTCGAGAAAGTCGTTGCCAGGTGATCATATTGTATTTCCTGTCCGGTTGGAGTCTGTATTACCTGGTTTGTCAATGTTACTGTATTTCCCTGTCCTCCTTCCGAAGCCGAAATCATTTCTGTTTCGATTCTGTTAATGAACTTAATTAATTCAGCAGTTTCCGAACTGATCTTAAGCATTGTATCCTGTTTCGCCTGGTTTTTAGTCTCTGCCAGCAGAAGGTGGTTCTTTGTATAGAGGTAATTGTAAAGCTGCTGCTGTTCCCTCTGGTGTTCAAAGTATGGTTTTTCATATGAACGCTGAAGGTTCAGGGTAATAAGAGCTGCCGGGACAACAATAGCTATTGTTCCGATAACCATATAAATGAATTTTGCGCTTACTGATGCTTCATCCTTCCAGCTTTGCACAGTGTACCAGGGGAAGGCAATGAAAGCCAGCAGTATCACTCCGGCAACCATCAAAATTGTTGCAGCTGGCCAGTGCTGGAGTTTAAACAGGAGACCCATTATATAAAAGATCATTCCTGCTGCACCTAATATGTAGACTGACCGTTTCCCTTTATCATTTTCAACTGACAGTTTACTGTACAGCAGAGCCGGGACAAAGCAGAATACTCCTATCGCAGCGGCAAGTGTAAGCATCATACCTCCAAATGGCCAGTGCTGAATCTTGAAAAGTGTCCCTGTTATAAAGAGGAACCCTGTAAAGAAGGATGAGACAAACAGGAAGAGTCGTTTCATGTTATGGGTTTCCTTCCAGAGGACGATAAGTGATGAAGGCATAAACAAGAAGGCCAGGGTGAATGCCCCGAGTGTTGCCATAACGCCGGCCATTGGCCAGTGCTGGATCTTAAACAGTGCAGCTAAGCCAACAAGAATTGTTCCTGCCACACCTGAGATTTTCATTAGATTTTTCATGGTTCTGTATTTTTTATCAACTGCATACAGGGTTTCCTCCTGTATTTCTTTTATTCTTCGCGGGCCGATTTTTTCCTTAACCATTTTGTAAGCCTCCTCGAATTCCAGACCTTTTTGCATAATTGCCTCAACTTCGCAGCAGATATGGTCAATGAGTTCATCGGCGAGGTGCGAAAAGGTGATTTCTTGCCTGTTCACATCGGCGGTGATGGTCTCGATTTCGGAGAATCTTAGTTCAGGCATGGCTGAGGTTTGGATTAGGTTGGACTATTCTCTGGAGTGAATCAATGAATTCATTGAGCTCCTGTATTTTCTCTTTTACAAGTGAATGTCCTTTGGGTGTGAGGGCATAATAGATCCTTACCCTGTTATTTATCAGTTCCTTTTTAGTAACAAGGACGCCGTCATTCTCAAGTTTATGGAGGACCGGGTAAAGAGCTCCGAAAGTAAGGACTATTTTTCCGCCAGACTGTTCCTCAACAGTACGGGTAATCTGGTATCCGTACATTGGTCCGTTCTCCTCAAGTGTTTTCAGGATTATTGTTTTAAGTGATCCTTTAAGAAGGTCTACAGATATCATATTTTTTATATATTTAAGTTACTTATATATTGCAAATATAAAATATAAAAGAATATTAAAGCAAGTTTTTCTATGGATTTTTTTAGTGGAAACAAAAAAACCAGGCTACATGACTGATAACCTGGCCTATACAAACTATAATAAAATTTCTTCTACCCGTTTGCAGCTTCAAGTAAAGCCTTGACAAGAACATCGAGTTCGGAAACTGATGTATAGATATTCGGGGTTATACGACAGCCATGAACACCCGCATCATCAATAGGCGCAGTGTAAATATGGTATCTGCCAAAAAGGAAATCCCCAAGCGCCTGCGGCTTCATCCCTGCCACACCAACGTTACCTATACCACATGATCTTTCAGCTTCAAACGGTGTATTTATAATGATCTTCGGGTGGTCTTTAACCCTGGTTACCCAGTAATCCTTAAGGTAACGAAGTCTTGCTTCCTTCCTCTCGGGGCCTACCATATTATAATAATCAATTGCATCGGCTACAGCAAGGTCGGTATGCACCGGTAAGGTACCTGTGTGATTGAGCCTGGCAATATCATCAGTCCTGTGCTCTTCATGGGAAGCCAGCAACGGCCATATTGTGCCGATAAGCTCCTTCCTCACCCATAGCAATCCTGACCCGAGCGGAACACTCAGCCATTTGTGAAGACTGCTCCCGTAGAAGTCGCAATCAAGATCAGGGAGGCTGAACCTGAAATGTGCCACTGCATGAGCCCCGTCAACCATAACCTTAACCCCTTTCTTATGTGCCATGTCGCAAATTTTCCTTACAGGAAGGATGTGCCCTGTAAGGTTTATCATATGACATACCATTATCAGCTTCGTCTTCGGTGTGATAGCTGAGGCATACAAGTCAACAATTTCTTCATCCGATCTGGGATGATTTGGCACTGAAATCACCTTGTTCACTACGCCATATCTGTGGGCAACCTGCCTGAACATTGCAAGCATAGTGGGATAATCCTGTTCTGCCATTATTGCCTCATCGCCCGCTTTCCAGTCAAAACCGCTGATTATTATGTCGAGTGATTCGGTGGCATTCCGGGTAATTGCAACCTCATCGGCGTTACAGCCAAGCAGTCCTGCAAGCTTAGCTGCCATAGCCCTCTTGTTCTCAACCTGGACTGTCCTCATATAGTAGGAACCTTCATAGTTGATATCCCTGGCATGCTCAAAGTATTTTTCAAGTATCTGTCCCGGGACAAAGTTGTAATACCCGTTCTCGAGGTTTATAAAACCAGGCTTAAGCCTGTAACCACCTCTTATTTCATCCCAGAATTTTTCATCCGCTGCAAGTTCCGATGCCGTAACCCCGGACACATTTTCTACCATTTTTCTAATATTTTCAAGGTTAAAGAATCCTCCAAGTCCGATAATACCCGCACTTTTTATAAATGACCGCTTATCCATTTGAATCTCAGTTCACTTACAATATTACTTTCAAATATATCCTTTTTAGGCCATGTGGAATACTAATGAAAATCATTCCTGTCAATAAAAATCTCATATTCGAGACTATTTGCAGCATTTTGACTCTAATATATTTTCGTTGTATTAAAATTTTAACAAAATCCCTTTTTGTCTGTTTGATAATTGCAGGAGCATAATTCACAGTAGGTCAGCTATGGTTCCGGCAATTTGGATAAATTTGTTCATTTTCATTATCTGATGAATACACTATATGATCTTGCCGAAGGGGAAGAAGGGATTATTGTAAAGATCAAGGGAAGAGGTCAGTTCAGGCAAAGACTCATGGAAATGGGTTTCATAGCCGGGAAGAAAGTATCAGTTGTAAAGAAAGCACCTCTCCGCGACCCTGTTGAATACAATATAATGGGGTATAATATCTCATTGAGGAACAGTGAAGCCAGGCTCATTGAAATTGACAAAAACGGGAACGGGGAATCATATAATCATTCACCTTCAACTTTCATTTCGGAGGAACAGAAAGGTTCATGGGTTGAAAAAAGCAGGAACATAGTTGTTGCCCTTGTCGGTAATCCGAATTCGGGTAAAACAACCCTGTTTAACTGGGCATCCGGGGCTAAAGAAAAAGTAGCCAACTACCCCGGGGTTACGGTCGATTCCAAGACCGCTAGGTACAGGCAGTCGGGTTATTCGTTTACCCTTGTCGATCTTCCGGGAACCTATTCACTTAACAGCTATTCACCGGAGGAGATATACCTGAGGAACTTCCTGTTTGAAAACAAGCCCGACGTTGTCCTCAATATAATAGATGCCTCAAACATAGAACGCAACCTGTATCTTACAAGCCAGCTTATCGATATGGGGCTGCAGACCGTGATCGCCCTCAATATGTACGATGAACTGGAAAAAAGGGGAGATGAACTTGATCACGCCACACTCGGAAAACTCCTTGGCATACCTGTCATTCCGACTGTAAGCTCGCGTGGCAGAGGAATTCCGGAACTATTCGACAGGATAATCGACGTTTATGAGAACAGGGACCCTTTAGTAAGACATATCCACATAGGGTACGGTGAAGAGATTGAAAATTCCGTCGCCCTTATCCAGGACAAAATAAAAATAGAGGAGAACAGGGATTTCACAAACATAATATCAGCCAGGTATCTTGCAATAGAATTACTGTGCAACGACAGCGGATTCACATCAGGGATTACAGGCTGCATTAATGCTGACGAGATTATTCAGACTGCCAGGTCGGAGAAAGAAAGGCTTGAGAAGCTTATTTCGGGCAATGTTGATGAGTATATAACTGACCTACGTTACGGTTTCATAGCAGGGGCCTTGAGGGAAACCCTTAAAATCAGAAAGGCCGAAAAGAGATCGGGATCAGATTTAATTGACGACTGGCTTACAAACAAATACCTTGGCATACCTATTTTCGCCCTCTTCATGTGGCTCACTTTCTTCATCACATTCAGGTTTGGGGAAGTCCCGAAGCATTTACTTGAAGTGGGGATATCAAAACTATCCGGGTTTGTTTCAGCAACTCTGCCAAATGGCATTATCACGGATTTTATTGTTGATGGAATAATAGGTGGTGTCGGTGGGGTAATAGTCTTCCTGCCAAACATTATTATACTGTTCCTTTTCATTTCGTTCATGGAGGATTCAGGCTACATGGCAAGGGCAGTATTTATAATGGACAGGGTAATGCATAAAATGGGCCTTCACGGGAAATCCTTTATCCCGTTGTTTATGGGCTTTGGCTGCAATGTGCCGGCTATAATGGCAACGAGGATAATAGAGAGCCGGCGCGACAGGCTGATTACTATGCTTATTACCCCATTTATGTCATGCAGCGCAAGGCTCCCGGTTTATATCCTCTTCATAAGTGCCTTCTTTGCAGACTACCAGGGAACAGTACTTTTTGTACTTTATCTTCTTGGTGCCCTTTTTGCAATTATTTCTGCCTTCATACTCAAGAAACTGTTCTTCAGGAAAGAAGATATCCCGTTTGTTATGGAACTGCCGCCATACCGTATGCCAACAATAAGGAGTATAGGCAAACATGTGGGCTTCCGCACGGGGCTGTACCTTAGAAAGATCGGTGGTGTAATCCTGATTGCTTCGATAGTTATCTGGTTCCTTTCAAATTTCCCGAGAAAAACAAGCTTCTCAAGAGATTATGCGGCAGAAGCAGCTGTTTTGAAAACACAGATTGACAGCATTAAAGCATCAGGCTCACCTGATGCAGGGGCAAATCTGGTTACGCTTAATAAATCACTGTCACACCTGGGTGCAGAAATGAAGACCGAACAGCAATCGGCATCATTTATGGGTATCATCGGTCATGTAATGGAACCTGTTATGAGGCCACTCGGCTTCGACTGGAAACTCAGCGTCAGCGTCCTTTCAGGAGTTGCAGCCAAGGAAGTTGTTGTAAGTACGCTTGGCATACTATACAATGCCGGCGATGACCCTGGCAAAAGTTCCCTTGTTGATAAGATAAAGCTTCAGAAAAACTCTGACGGCAGTTCTGCATTTACTCCGCTTATTGCTTTTTCCTTTATGCTTTTCATACTTACCTATTTCCCGTGCATAGGGGTTGTGGCTGCAATACGGAAAGAGTCGGCAAGCTGGAAATGGGCAACATTTGTAGTTGTGTATACAACAACTATTGCGTGGCTCCTTTCATTTACCGTATTCCAGGCAGGAACGCTGATTGCAGGTTTGTGATCAGATCTCTTTCTGGATAATCCTGCCCGTTTTTTTCTCTTTTAGTATAAGTTTTTTCCTGCCGTCGGGAAGTATTTCCTCCTTTACAAAAAGGTGATCCTTATCGAATTCACGGACCCCTGAAATTGGCGTGGCTTTCTCTTTTCCCTTCCAGACTTTAAGGTTTACCGTCTCCCATTTTTTGGATTTTGCCGACCTGTAGCATGCATCCATTATCTCATTCACAACATAACCATCGTAGAAAGTCTCAACCGGAAGCTTTTTGTTTTCAAAGGATCTGAACATGTCGGCGAACATATGATTGTAGCCAAGTTCGGTTACTTCATCCCCAACAGGGAACAGCCAGCCTTTCTCACTCTCGGCTTTCTCTGCCACATACCCCTTTTTCCCTCCTGCTGTAAACATTTCAAAGCCTGTACGAAGGAAATTATTCACCCAGATAGTACCATCAGTACCTGCCACCTCATCCCTGAGGTCCATACCTCCCCTGAAAGTCCAGCTTACCTCGAACTGTCCTATTGCTCCATTCTCATATCTCACCCATCCCAGTGCATTGTCTTCTGCCTCTATCGGTTTTACAAGAGTATCAGCTACCCCTATCACCTCAACCGGCCGGATATCCTTGCCTATATAACTTCTTGAAATCTCAATGCAGTGGCATCCCATATCAAGCAATACTCCTCCCCCTGATTTGTCAAATGTCCAGAACCAGTCACTGTGCGGACCGGGATGCGTCTCCCTCGATCGAGCCCAGGTAACCTCTCCTACTGCTCCCTGCCTCACAGCATCAATTGCCTTAAGAGTTTTTGGTGTATAGACAAGGTCTTCGAGATAGCCGTTGAATACCCCGGCTTTCTCAACAGCTTCAAGCATTTCGTATGCTTCGGCAGCATTCCTTCCAAGGGGTTTTGTACAGAGAATTCCTTTACCTGCTGCTGCTGCAAGCTTCACAGCTTCAAGATGGAGGTTGTTGGGAAGGCCGATTACAACAAGATCTACCTCCGGATCATTAACAGCTTCTTTCATCGAGGTCGTCCACTTTGGGATGGAATGCTTTTCAGCGAAGGCCTTTCCCCTGGCCTCATCGCGTGAATAAATAATCTCTACCCTGTCGCGGCTGCGAAGGCCATGAAGTGAGTGTGTATAAAAATCGCCGATAAAGCCGGCACCGAGCATTGCTACTTTTGCCATATCTGAAAGGTTTTGTGTGAATGAAGGATAAATTTAAAAAAAACATCAGAAAATTTTGCTGTTTCAAAAATCCTGTCTATTTTTGACCACTTGGTTAAACCATTTATTTAATCCAACTGGTTAAACTCTACGGTTAAATGACAGAAAATGATAAACTGACAGAGGAAAAGATATTCGACACCGCAACAGATGTCTTTATCGAAAAGGGGATGGACGGCGCCAGGATGCAGGATATTGCAGACCGCGCAGGTATAAATAAAGCCCTGCTTCACTATTATTACCGCTCAAAGGACCTTCTCTTCGAAGCAGTGTTCCAGAAGACCGCCGGCAAAATGTTCGAGAAATTTGCCCCGGTACTCGAGGAGAATCTAACCCTTGAGGAAAAAATAAGATTCTTCTTCAGGGAGCATATAGATTTCATGTCCAGAAACCCGAGGCTCCCTGCCTTTGTTCTTAACGAGGTAAATAAAAATCCCGAAAGAATAGCGAGGATCATTAAGAAGATTGATTTTGAAAACATCTGGAAAACTCTTGAAAGACAGCATAAAGAGGAGTTTGAAAGGTATAATATAACAATTGAAACTGTTCCACAGATCATTACAACAATAGCTGCGATGAGTGTCTTTCCTTTTGCAGCAAAAGGTATTATTGAAACAGCACTGAACAGCATGGGTATGAGTTTCGGCAAATACGCAGAGGAAAGGAAAGAGTTCGCTGCTGAATTTATTATCTGTGCATTAAAAGCAAGGGAAAAAAAGAAAAAGTAAGAGCAATGAAAAAACTATTTACAGTAACTATCCTGTTGATTGCCTTTGTATTCAGAATTGAAGCACAAAAGTCAGTAAGCCTCGGGGATTGTTACACCCAGGCAATAAGGAAGTCATCATTGACAGCTGAAGCAGATGACTATGCGAAAATCTCCAGGCTGAACGATGAAAACCTGAAAAAGGGCTGGCTGCCGTCAATCGACGCAGGGGCAAACGCCGTATACAATTCCAACGTTGTGGACCTTTCAAAAAAACTCGGGGCAATAAACCCTGCACTGGCAGGCTTGATAAGTCCCATGCCACACGACCAGTACAAGCTGACTGTCGACATTAACCAGGTAATATACGACGGCGGGGCCATAAAAAGCGGGAGGGCAGTCGAAAAAGCCGACCTCGAAATAAATAAAAAACAAACTGAGGCCGACCTCTATAAGCTGAGGGAACAGGTAAACACCTACTTCTTCAATATACTCCTGCTCGACCGCCAGAAGGAAATAATCTCGAAATATATCGACCTTATTGCAAAAAGGATAAGTTCATTGCAGGCAGCAGCCGATAACGGTATGGCACTGAGATCAGATATTGACGTTATGACAGCTGAAAAACTCAGGCTGAAACAGCAGTTGTCTGAAAACATAATAAGGAGAGCTTCAATGATCAAGGTACTGTCGGAAATCACAGGTAATCCCATTGACAGCTCAGCTGTATTTATCCTTCCCGAAGTGGCAGAGCAACAATCAGCGGAGTTGAAGAGGCCGGAACTATCACTGTTCGATCTGAGAAAAGATAAACTAAATGCAGTACTACAACTGGAACAAAGCAAAAGGATGCCTAAAGCATTTGGATTTGCAACACTGGGATACGGAAAACCCGCGGGCCAGGATTTCTTCAGTGAAAGTTTTGGCACTTATTATATGGTTGGCGGTGGCATCAAATGGAACATCTTCGACTGGAACAGGGTTAAGAACCAGAAAGAGATAATAAACATCCAGCAGGGAATGATTGATAACCGCAAAAAGGACCTTGAGGATAACCTGAACAGGATGCTTGATTCAAAAAAAGCTGAGATTGAAAGTTACAGCTTACTGCTGCAGACAGATAATGAACTTGTTACCCTGAGGAAGAAAGTAACTGCAACATCTGAATCGCAGTATCGCAACGGTTCAATAACTGCAACGGAATACCTTAATGAACTGAATAATGAACAGCAGGCAATCATAAATTCTGAGATCCACAGGATAAACCTGTGCCTGGCCCGGGTCCAGTATATCAATATCAGCGGAAATGAAATCAAATAATAAGAACAATATGAAAACAATCATGAAGAAAATAATGATCCTGCCTTTGGCGGCACTCATTCTTACATCATGCGGAAAAGACAGGCAGAAAGCCGATGCCTTCGGAAATTTCGAAGCCACCGAAGTGACAGTGTCTTCTGAAACCAACGGTAAGATACTCAGGATGGCTGTAGACGAAGGCAGCCTTGTCGAAGCAGGAACAGTTATAGCAGTAATTGATACCACGATGCTGAACCTTCAGAAGGCAGAACTCGAAGCCGGCATAAGAAGCATCAGGACCAGGCTCATGACAACAAGTGCCCAGAACGATATTCTTGAACAGCAGATTGCCAACCTGAATGTGAACATCAAAAGGGTTGCAAACATGCTTAAGGATGATGCGGCGACACAGAAACAGTATGATGACCTTACAGGGCAGGTTGAAGTTCTGAAGAAACAGATCGCGGCAAATAACACGCAGAAAAGTTCAATAGCAGCTGAAATATCTGTCTATGAATCAAAAAGAGCCACAATTCTTGAACAAATTTCAAGAAGCACTGTAAAAAGCCCGCTGAAAGGGACGATACTCGAAAAATACTCCGAGGAAGGCGAACTGACTGCCGCCGGGAAACCTCTAGTCAAAGTATCTGACCTTTCTACAATTAAACTGAAAGTTTATGTGGATGGCGGTCAGCTTCAGAGGGTAAAAATCGGCAACGAATGCAAGGTGAGGATTGATGACGGGAAGAATGGTTTCCTGAGTTTTACAGGCAGGATAAGCCAGGTGTCGGACAAAGCGGAATTCACCCCAAAGATCATACAGACAAAGGAAGAAAGGGTCCTGCTCGTATACCAGGTAACCATACTTGTTAAAAACGACGGAAGCCTTAAATCAGGAATGCCTGGTGAAGCAATTTTCTGATCAGATAGCTCATATGGGAAGAATAGTAGAGGCATCGGACATTTCAAAGAACTTTGGTTCCACCAGGGCACTGGATATGGTATCATTTGATATAAATGAATCGGAGATCTTTGGCTTCATCGGACCTGATGGTGCTGGCAAGACAACCCTGTTCAGGATAATAACCACACTTCTCCTCCCCGATACCGGGAAGATGACTGTATTCGGACTGGATTCAGTTAATGACTTTAAGGAGATAAGGAACGAGATAGGTTACATGCCTGGCAGGTTCAGTCTTTACCAGGATCTTACAGTGGAGGAAAACCTCAATTTTTATGCAACAGTATTCGGAACAACCGTAGCGGAAAATTACAGCCTTATCAGCGATATTTATTCCCATATCGAACCATTCAGGAATCGCCTGGCAGGCAAGCTGTCAGGGGGTATGAAACAGAAACTTGCTCTATCGTGTGCGCTTATCCACAAGCCCAGGCTTCTCGTACTTGATGAGCCAACAACAGGTGTTGACGCCGTTTCAAGGGTCGAATTCTGGGAAATGCTGAAAAAGCTCAAGGAACACAATATCACAATACTTGTTTCAACGCCTTATATGGACGAGGCAATGAGGTGCGACAGGGTGGCACTAATCCAGCAGGGAAAAGTACTCTCAATTGATCCCCCGGATACAATAAGGAAGCAGTTCAACGGGAAACTGTTCACTGTAAAATCAGGGAATAAGCATGGCCTTGTGATTGCACTACGGAAATACACAGGAACCTTATCCGCATACCCTTTCGGTGAGTCAATGCATGTTACTTTCAGGGGCGATAATTATGACAGGGAATTATTTGATATCCTCGCCAGGGAAGGTATTGATGACGCAGTTATTGAAGAAGCAGAAGCGGGTATTGAAGACAGGTTCCTGCAGCTTATGCAGAAAGACTGAGCAGCTAATGAAGTAATAATTTCCAGGAAGAATAATACAGCAGATGGCAGAAACTGTAATTACAGTAAAGAACCTTGTGAAAAAATTCGGGGATTTTGTCGCCAACGACAACCTCAGCTTCGAGGTATACAAGGGTGAAATATTCGGATTCCTTGGTGCAAACGGTGCAGGAAAGACCACGGCAATAAGGATACTTTCAGGACTCTCCTCCCCTACATCAGGAGAGGTGATGGTTGCCGGCGTTGATGCTTTCCAGAAGCCCGAGCTTATAAAAAAACAAATAGGCTATATGTGCCAGAAATTCTCACTCTACGAAGATCTTACAGTAAGGGAGAATATTATACTATACGGAGGTATTTACGGGATGCGGATAGGGGTAATCAGGGAAAGGATCGCCGAGCTCCTGGATGAACTGAAATTCACCGAATATGAGAACAGGATAATTTCCGACCTTCCACTCGGCCTGAGGCAGAAGCTTGCCTTTTCTGTCGCGGTGCTTCATAATCCGAGTATAGTATTCCTTGATGAACCTACTGGTGGTGTAGACCCTATTACAAGGCGGCAGTTCTGGGAGATGATATATGAGACAGCTGCCAGGGGAATCACCGTATTTGTAACAACCCATTACATGGATGAAGCAGAATATTGCGACAGGATCTCGATTATGAATGAAGGCAGGATTGTTGCCCTCGACACACCTGAAAATCTTAAAAAGATGTACAAGGCACAATCGGTTGAAGAGGTGTTTATTAAAATAGCCCGTCCAGGAAATATAAAAGCAGAAGCATGAAAAGATTCCTTGGATTCGTAAGAAAAGAATTCCTGCATATTTTCAGGGATTTCAGAACGCTGATTATTTTGTTCGGGATTCCTGTTGCCCAGATACTAATATTTGGCTTTGCAGTAAGCACAGATGTAAAAAACGCAGGAGTCGGTTTTCTTGACCTGTCAAAGGATGAGCTTACTGTAAAACTGACTGATAAGATAATCTCATCGGGCTTCTTCAGGCAATCTGCCACTTTTCATAACTATAACGAGATTGACGCAGCTTTCAGGAAGGGGCTTGTAAAAGAGGTTATAATCTTTGAAAAGGATTTCGGTAAAAAACTGCTGGGAGAGGGAAAAGCTTCCGTCGACATCATCTCTGACGGCTCGGAACCGAACACTGCCACTATGGTCACAAACTATACAATGGCAATTATAAGCGATTTCAGTACAGGTCTTGCACGGGATGTCCGCGAAAAACTACCTGTAATCCAGCCTGAAGTGAGAATGTACTATAACCCCAACCTGCAGGGCCAGTTCATGTTTGTTCCCGGGGTTATCACCCTGATTCTTATACTAATAAGTGCACTTATGACATCTGTGACAATCACCAGGGAAAAGGAATTCGGCACGATGGAGGTACTGCTCGTTTCTCCCCTGAAACCTGTACAGATAATACTCGGCAAGGTTACTCCATACTTTATCCTTTCGTTCATAAATGTTATCCTTATACTGCTGATGTCGTGGCTTGTTTTCGGGCTGCCTGTTAAAGGCAGTATTATATTGCTGCTGCTTGAGACAATGCTTTATATCCTTATGAGCCTTACACTCGGGATACTTATTTCCACGGCATCAAAGACGATGCAGCAGGCTATTTTCATTTCATTTATCGGACTTATGCTGCCTACAATTCTTTTGTCAGGATTTATATTCCCGATTGAGAACATGCCTAAGGTATATGATGTTGTAAGCGCAATCATGCCTCCACGGTACTTTATAACTATCATTAAAAACATAATGATAAAAGGGACGGGGTTTGCATTTGTATGGAAAGAGACACTTATACTTCTTTTCATGACAGTCCTGTTCATGGTGATCAGTATTAAAAATTTCAAACTAAGGCTTCAGTAAACTGCAGGGGGTAATATGAGAGTAATACTATATCTGATAAGAAAAGAGTTCCTGCAGATAGCAAGGAACAAGTTCATTTCAAAAGCCATTATCGGAGTGCCCCTGGTACAGATGCTGATACTGGTACCGGCAGTAACCTTTGAGATAAAGAACATCCAGTTATGTATTATCGATAAGGATATGTCGAGAGAATCGAGAGGACTGATAAACAGGCTTGAGGGATCAAAATTCTTCAGGATAGATGAAATAACCTTCGATGAAGCTGAAGGGAACCGCCTTCTTAACAGGAACCACTGCAATATGGTCCTGAACATACCCGCAGGTTTCAGTCGTGACCTCGGAAAGGGCAAACCTGTATCAATGATGGCTTCAGTGAATGCCATAAACGCCACAACTGCCCAGCTCTCATGGGCCTATCTTTCGGGAGTAATAAGAGATTATAACATATCGCTTCTTAAAGAAAACGGTGCGGCTGCAACGATAAAGACAGTGCCCCAGATAAATATCACAAACAGGTACTGGTACAATGAAAAACTGGTCTATAGCTTCTACATGCTTCCAGGGATCCTTGTAATTCTGGTTACAGCTATAGGCTTTCTTCTTGCCGGTCTAAACATGGTCAGGGAAAAGGAAATCGGTACAATTGAACAGATAAATGTGACCCCTGTAAGAAAATCGCAGTTCATTGTGGCAAAAATGGTACCCTTCCTTATAATCGGCCTGCTCGACCTGAGCCTCGGACTAACAATAGGAAAGCTTGTATTCAATATCCCATTCCAGGGTTCAATTGCATTATTATTCCTCGGATCTGCAATATTCCTTATAGCAGTACTCGGTCTTGCTCTTTTCCTTTCCACATTCTCAGGGACACAGCAACAGTATATGTTTGTTGCATTCTTCTTCATGATAGTCTTCATACTCATGAGCGGGATATTCACACCCTATGACAGTATGCCAATGTGGGCACAGAAATTTGATCTGGTCAACCCTGTATACTATCTTATTAAGATCAACAGGATGGTAATGCTTAAGGGTTCGACAATAAAAGACATTGCAACCGAGCTTATTTCACTTACATTTATCGCTATATTCTTCACATCGTTTGCTGTCAGGAAATACCGTAAAACAGCATAAATAAAAGCTGTATTTTCCGGGCATCTTTTATTTTGTGTCGTCTCGTAACGTAAAATCCTTGTGCGATTGCACTTCTTCTCCACCAGTTGGCAGACGAGTCCGCCAACTGGTGAAACACGATTGCATGATTGCAGTTCTTATTCATATATTTGCATCATAACGAGTGCTCATGTCTGATATAATAAAACTGCTGCCGGATTCAGTTGCAAACCAGATAGCAGCCGGTGAAGTGATCCAGCGACCGGCTTCTGTTGTCAAGGAACTGATGGAAAATGCGGTAGATGCCGGGGCAAAAAACATCAGGGTCATAATAAGGGACGCAGGGAAAACCCTTATCCAGGTTATTGACGACGGATCAGGCATGTCGGAGACTGATGCCCGCCTTTCTTTTGAACGTCATGCAACATCAAAAATTACAAATGCCTCCGATCTCTTTGCAATAAGGACAAAAGGTTTCAGGGGTGAAGCGCTTGCCTCTATTGCGGCCGTTGCAATGGTGGAGCTTAAGACACGCCGGACAGGTGATGAAGCAGGCACACTGATTGTAATAAACGCTTCGAAGGTTGAAACCCAGGAGATCTGCAGCTGCCCGGAAGGATCCAGCTTTTCAGTTAAGAACCTTTTTTATAATATCCCGGCAAGGAGAAAGTTCCTTAAATCTGATAACACCGAGATACGGCATATAATAAACGAGTTCCAGAAAGTTGTTCTTGCTCACCACTCGATCAGGTTCTCATTATACCATAACGATACTGAAATATACAACCTGCCGGAGTCAAACCAGCGACAGAGAATCGTGGGTGTCTTTGGGAAGAACATCAACCAGGACCTTGTGAGTGTCGATACTGAAACGACGCTTGTCAGGATATCGGGCTTTGTTGGAAAACCCGAAAATGCAAGAAGGACCTTCGGGGAACAGTTCTTCTTTGTCAACGACAGGTATATGAAGCATCCTTACTTCCATAAGGCTGTAATGGAAGCCTATCAGAATATCCTCCCTGCAGATGCCGTCCCGTCGTATTTCATTTTTACCGAGGTCGACCCCGAAAAAATCGACATAAATATTCACCCTACAAAGACAGAGATAAAGTTTGAGGATGAAAGGGCAATATGGCAGATACTTCTTGCTTCGGTGAAAGAGGCGCTGGGCAGATTCAACGTTGTTCCCTCCCTCGATTTCGGAAATGAAGCTCTTATCGACATCCCCCTTGCAGGAAGGTCTGACACGATGCCTCCCCAGCCCGGGATAGAAGTCAACCCGATGTTCAATCCTTTTGCCGGTGATGATAATTATTCAAGGTCCGGTACAGCGGCAAGTTTCGGCAGGGATCATGAACCAGGCTGGGAAAAACTTTTCAGCAAACAGGGAAAGGAGTCTTTTCCTCCGGATACAGAAAAGCTTACCGATAACCAGAGAAAGATCTTCCAGGTAAGAAACAGGTACATCGTAAGCCCTGTTAAGTCAGGTCTTGTAGTAATAGACCAGAAGAGAGCCCATGAAAGGATACTTTTCGAAAAATTCCTTAACTGTATCACCTCCGACAAGCACGATGCACAGAAATCGCTGTTCCCTGAAAAACTTGAACTCAACCCAGCGGATTATTACATTATAAGGGAGATCGGTGAGGAACTGAGGAAAGCCGGTTTTGATGTAAGGGATCTTGGAAACAATGTTGTTTCACTGAATTCTCTCCCGCCGGGAAGTGAAACGACTGACCCTGCTGAACTTCTAAACAACTTCCTTTCAGAATACAAAGCCACCCAGTCTGACCCTTCTGCAGGAATCAGCGAAAAGATAGCCGCAGCCCTAGCAAGGGCATCTGCTATTCCCTACGGGAAATTGCTTACAAGGCTTGAAATGGAAGAGATGTTCGACCTGCTGTTCGCATGTTCTGCCCCGAACTACTCCCCTTCAGGCAAGCCCGTATTAAGCATAATTACGCTCGAGGAGCTTGACAAAAGATTCAAATAAGCCGATGACATTCTGTCTGAATCAGAATGAAATTATACTTTTGGCGCGACAATTGTTATAGAAGAAAACTAAACTTAAAAGAATGAACGGATACAGCAGAGGGTTTTTCGGGATGCCCCCGGCGGTAAAAAATCTGGTTTACATAAACATAATTATGTTTCTTGCAATCTGGACAGCAAGAAGCGCATTCAACATTGATCTGAACAGGATACTGGGTATCTATTTCTACAAGTCGGAACTTTTCAGACCATTCCAGATAATAACTCACATGTTCATGCATGCAACTCTTTTGCACCTTGCCATGAATATGTTTGCATTATATATGTTTGGCCAGATACTTGAACAGGTATGGGGCCCTAAACGATTCCTTGTTTATTACCTGGTGACCGGTCTGGGTGCGATGATAATACACGAGTCAGTTCTTGCAATCCAGTATTATAAACTCATGGGTTCAATGTCGCCCGAAGGCCTGCAGGAGGTCCTGGATAATGGTCTTAAATACACGCTTGAAGGAAAGGCTTATGTTGATCAGTATGCAGGAAACCTTCAGTCGCTGCTCTTCACCCCGACGGTCGGGGCATCGGGGGCGGTGTTCGGCGTTCTGCTCGCGTTCGGGGTTCTGTTCCCAAACACACAACTGATGCTGCTATTCCCACCAATACCAATTAAAGCAAAATACTTTGTTGCCGGCTATGGTCTGATTGAATTATACCTTGCTGTAACCCAGCCGGGCAGTTCAATAGCACACGCGGCTCATATCGGTGGCATGATATTCGGATACCTGCTTATAAGGTACTGGCGAAAAACAACAAGAACACTCTATTGATGGGACTCTGGGAAGACATGAAAAAAATGTTCAGGAAGGGTAATGCCCTGCTCCGCCTGATCTATATCAATACAGGTGTATTTCTTATAGTCTCTGTAGTCGGGGTGATTGGTTACCTCCTTGTAAATCCTGAAGTATCAGACTTCGCCATAACAAATCTTTCAGTACCGTCATCGCTGAATACGCTTATTTTAAAGCCATGGACTCTCATTACATACATGTTTACCCACAAGGAGTTACTACATATCTTCGTAAACATGCTGTGGCTTTACTGGTTTGGAATGATCTTCCTTGAATACTTCGATCAGAAGAAACTTGTTGCAGTGTATTTCCTCGGGGGCCTGAGCGGTGCTGTTGCTTATGTTGCCTCATATAATATTTTCCCTGCATTCTCAGCAATCGTCGAAAATTCTATACCCTTGCTGGGAGCCAGCGCCTCAGTTATGGCAATCGTAATTGCGATAGCAGCATATGTACCGGATTACACTGTAATGCTCTTCCTGTTCGGAAGAGTAAAAATAAAGTATATAGCGATAGTCATTTTCATACTTACATCTGTACTTGACTTTTCAGTCAATTCCGGGGGAAAACTGGCCCATATCGGAGGGGCACTTTTTGGATATATATTTACTATGAGCTACAAACAGGGAAAAGACCTTAGCAGGTGGTTCAACAGGATGGTTGACTGGTTTGTCACATTGTTTAAACCATCAAAGAAACTTAAGGTGACTTACAGGAGAAGCGCTGATGATTATGAATACAATCGAATAAAAGTTGAACGCCAGGAGGAGATTAACAAGATACTCGACAAGATTTCAAAGGGTGGCTATGACAGCCTTACAAGGGATGAAAAAGACATCCTTTTCAGGGAAAGCCAGAAAAGAAATTAAAGTAAATACAACTGCTTGGTAAAGGAAAGATTTCAGCGGTTTAAAAGGATATTTTACCTTACATTCCTGGTAATCAATATCATATTTGCGGCATCTCTCCTTGTAGCCTATCTGTCAGTCTCAATTAACCCGGAGGATTTTGCCTTACCAGCCTTCTTTGGCCTTGCCTACCCCTACCTCCTACTGATAAATATAATAATTGCCGGTATCTGGGCTGTCAACCTCAAATATGAAGCCTTAATCTCGGTAATCATAATCGCACTCGGTTTCACCCACTTTTCAAATTATATAAAGCTTATCAAACCTTCGGGAAACATCCAGGGTTCGTTCAAAGTGATGAGTTACAATGTAAGGCTGTTCAATTATTTTGAAGGAGAAGGGGCAGAGAATTCTGAAAAGAAAATTCTATCGCTTGTAAAATCCCAGCAACCCGATATCTTCTGCGTACAGGAATTTTTTATAAAAGGCGATGTTGATTCAAAAGATGCGGAGATAAAGAAAGCCCTCGGGGGAAAATACTATTCACATATTAAACTCTTTGGCCGGGGCCGTAACAGATTTTACGGAATAGCAACATATTCAAAATTCCCGATCGTTTCGAAGGGAGACATTGTACACCCTGGATCCTCCAGTCTTTCTATATACACCGACGTGCTTATTGGTTCAGATACATTCAGGGTATTCAACAACCATCTCCAGTCATTCAGGCTACACAGGATGGAATCCTCGTTCATGGAGGAACTTGTTGACTCAGACGACAAGCAGACATTGAATGAGATAAAAACTGTTTCAAGGAGTCTGAGGGAAGGCTTCAGGAGAAGGGCCCTGCAGGCCCAGGTTGTTAAGAGTTATATTTCAAGGTCAAAATATCCTGTTATCGTTGCCGGAGATTTCAACGACACACCTGTTTCCTATGCTTACCGGAAGATAAGGAAAGGTCTTAACGATGCATTCGTGAAATCGGGCTACGGGGCGGGATTTACCTATCGCGGTAATTATCCTCCCAACAGGATTGATTATATTCTTTATGACAACAGGCTTACAAGCACAAGATTCTCCATACTGAGGGTCAGGTATTCTGATCACTACCCTGTTATGGCCTGGTTCAGGAAGAGTAACTGAAAGGAAGCCTGCTCAGGTCAACATTCCCGCCTGAAATAATCAACCCGATTTTAAGCCCCCTGAACATATCACTATTCTCAAGAACTGCAGCAAGTACTGTCGCAGAAGAAGGCTCAATTACTATCTTCATCCTCTCCCAGATCAGCCTCATCGCATATACTATTGATTCTTCAGGAACAGTTAATATCTGATCAACGTTGTTGCGTATAATATGGAAGGTCCTTTCACTGAGTGACGTCAGAAGACCGTCGGCAATTGTTTTGGGATTAACCGAGGGAACGATATTTCCTGTTGAGACGGACCTGTAAGCATCGTCAGCGCCTGCCGGTTCGGCGCCAAAAACGTGTATTGAATCCGAAAGACCTTTTGAGGCAATTGAAGTGCCACTAAGGAGGCCTCCGCCACCCACGGGAGCAATTATTGCATCCAGATCCTTCTCACCAAGGAGTTCAAGTGCAGCAGTTCCCTGACCGCATATCACATTAAAATTATCATAGGCATGAATAAGTACCGCCCCTGTCTTTTCTATGATCTCATTGGTTGTATCCTCCCTTGATTGAAGGGTTGGCTTACAGAAGCTTATCTCTGCCCCGTATCCCGCAACGGCAAGCTTTTTCACTTCAGGTGCATTTTCAGGCATTACAATGCTGGCTTTTATCCCGGCACTCCTTGCTGCAAGGGCAAGAGCCGCAGCATGATTGCCGGAGGAATGAGTTATTACACCGCGACGCTTTTCTTCTTCGGAAAGCTGAAGCACCGCGTTTGTTGCTCCCCTGAACTTAAAAGCACCTGCCTTCTGGAAATTCTCGCATTTAAAATAAAGACTTGCCCCGCATATCGCATTAATCTGTAAAGAACTCAGGACAGGGGTCCAGTGAACGAATGGCCTGATCCTCGAATGTGCATTCTGTACGTCTGTAATACTGGGAATAAGCATAAATGAAACCTTTATTCAAATATAGTAAGAAAATGAAGTCCGGTTCATTTGCTGCCCCATAACACTGTTGATCATTTATAAGTAGCTTCCTGTCATAATATTTGATGCCCGGTTCTTCCAGAGAAATACATTTCGTATTTTTACGCGAAACATTATAAAATGTATTCAATAAACAAGAATCTTATTGAAGAGGCCTGGGAAAACAGGTCAAAGTTAAGTGATCCTGTAGTCCAGACAGAAATCATACAGACTATCGAACTGCTCGACAAAGGTTATCTAAGGGTTGCAGAACCCGGGGAAGAGGGCTGGATAGTTAACCAGTGGGTGAAGAAAGCCGTTATTCTTTACTTCCCCATAATGAAAATGGAAACCATAGAGGCTGGTCCGCTGGAGTTCCATGATAAAATACCTCTTAAACGAAATTTCAAATCACTTGGCGTCAGGGTTGTTCCTCATGCAGTTGCCCGTTATGGATCATACCTAGCCCCGGGAGTTATAATGATGCCGTCGTATGTAAACATCGGCGCAAGGGTAGAGGAAGGGACGATGGTTGACACCTGGGCCACGGTGGGATCCTGCGCACAGGTAGGTAAGAATGTTCACCTTTCAGGCGGTGTCGGTATAGGCGGTGTACTCGAACCTGTCCAGGCTGCACCTGTAATAATTGAAGACAACTGTTTCATAGGCTCAAGGTGCATCATTGTAGAAGGGGCCCACATTGGTAAAGAGGCTGTGCTCGGGGCAAACGTTGTAATTACAAACAGTACAAAGATCATAGACGTTTCTTCTTCACAGCGTATAGAATATAAAGGATATGTCCCCCCGCGTTCAGTTGTTATTCCCGGATCGTATACAAAGCAATTTCCTGCCGGTGAGTTCAATGTGCCCTGTGCAATAATTATCGGGACAAGGAAGGAATCAACAGATGTAAAAACCTCTCTTAACGAAACACTCAGGGAATTTGAGATCCCTGTATGAAATGGAACCATTCTCAGCAGTAATAATTGCCTGTAACGAAGAGGATTATATCGGTCGCTGTCTTGAGTCCCTTCAGGGTCTTGCCGATGAAGTGATTGTCGTTGATTCATTTTCAACTGACGCTACCGAAGCCGTTTGCAAAGCATTTAATGTCAGGTTCATACAACATCCCTTCGAAGGATATATAGAACAAAAAAACTGGGCGCTTTCAATTGCCAGGAATAAATGGGTACTTTCTCTAGATGCCGACGAGGCACTGAGTGATGAGCTGAAAAAGGAGATAATAAGTACAATGCAGGCTCCCCGTTATGACGGTTACATAATGAACAGGCGCAACAACTATTGCGGAAAATGGCTTAGGTTTTCAGGCTGGTATCCCGACAGGCACCTGAGGCTTTTTGATGCTTCAAAAGGGAAATGGGGAGGATTGAATCCGCATGATAAGTTTATACTCTTCCCGGGAGCCTCAACGGCCTGGCTCAGGGGTGATATCCTCCACTGGAACATTAAAACCACTGAGGAACACAGATTAAAAATGGAGAATTTCTCCACAATAGGTGCAAATGAACTTTTCAGGAAAGGGCAGAAAGCAAGCCTGTTTACCGCCCTTGTTCATTCGTCATGGAGTTTCTTTAATTCATATGTTCTCAGGGGTGGATTTCTTGAAGGCAAAACGGGGTTTGATGTATGCAGGATAAGTGCCTGGGGCTGCTGGCTTAAATACATGAAACTAAGCAAACTGTCGGGGAAAAGATAAATCAAATACTTCAGCATATGTCGTTTGAAGAAGATATAAAGAATGCTATAAAGGTTTTGAGAGAAGGGGGTATTATACTTTACCCTACTGATACAGTATGGGGCCTTGGTTGTGATCCCCAGAACAGTGAAGCCATAGCAAGGATCTTTGAGATAAAGGAAAGGAGTGACAGTAAAAGCCTGATACTTCTTGCCGACAGCGAGGAGATGCTCTCGAGATATGTAAAGGATATCCCTGCTGTTGCAGGACAGATATTATCTGTAAGTGACAGGCCGCTCACTATAATTTATCCTTCCGGTAAGAATCTTGCTCCCGGTGTGCTGGCTGAGGATGGCAGTATCGGGATAAGAATTACAGATGATCACTTCTGCACCCAGCTGCTTGGAAGATTCAGGAAGCCAATTGTTTCAACATCTGCCAATATAAGTGGTGAAGCTTCTCCCGCCACCTTCGGTGAAATCAGTGAAAAAATCAAAAGCAGGGTCGATTACATTGTTACCCACAGACAGGAAGACCGGCATAAGCGCTCAGCTTCGCCGGTCATCAAGGTTGAAATGAATGGTGAAATAAAGATTATCAGGAAATAAGCTATTTCGACCTCACATGTCCTGATCCTGAAGTCCTTGCATCAATCCTGGGATTACCCGAGTACCATACGCTGCCGCTTCCTGAAACGGAGGCACGCAGATCGCCTGTTACATTGCAGCTGCAATTGCCGCTTCCTGATATCCCTACCTCAAGGCTTGAAAACTTAAGGTTATCACCTTTATAACTCCCGGAACCGGAAATGCTCAGATCCCCTTTCTGAATTAGCCCGGAACCTTCAATAATCACATCGCCGGAACCTGAAATCCTGCTGCTAAGCTGATTTGTGTTAATATCCCCTGTAACAATCTTGCCGCTGCCACTTACATTAAGATCAATTGCATCCCCTGTCACTGCATCTTCAATCCTTGCTTTTCCTGAACCGGAAACGCCAAGAGCCGTAAGCTTTGGCATTGTAATAAAAATGTCGGCATGCTGACTTCCGAACATGTGCCAGTTGTTACACCTTATAAGGAGTCTTCCATCCTTTACGACTGTTTCAATTTCGCTGAGATATGCTTTGTCGCCTTCCATCACAACACTGAAGTCCTGTCCTAACTTAATGCTGAGGTTTCCTGAAATGCCAAAACTTACTTCTTTGAAATCAGATAAATTCCTTGTCTCTTTTCCTGACTGCCCCATTGCGAAACCTGCGTTTAAAACAAGAAGTGCAAGTGCAATGAACGACGAACCGATGATCTTTTTCATTATTGAAGTTTTTAAGGTTACATCTTTGGTGTAAAGACGAAGAAAGGATGCAAACGTTGCACGATGATGCAATTTTTATAAAAAAGAGGGCCTGGAAGGAAAGAAAATATAGTTATTAAATGAGTTTTTACCCCCATCCAGTCCTTCCCCCAAGGGGGAAGGTGTTTGTTTTCCCCCTCTGGGGGAAAAAACAAAAGGGGGTCAGAAAAAAAGGAGTAGTAACCTGAATCTTAACACAATAGATGCTTCAATTATTGATATCGAGCAGCCCCTCAGGCAGATCCATTATAATCTTTCTGCCTTTCCTGTCGAATAATATAATAAGGTCCTCGTGAAGCGGGACGAGGAATTCGCTCCCTTTATTGTTTTTTACCGACAGCAGTACCTGCCCTGGATTTTCTACAACCTCGATAATCTCTCCGAGAAGCAGTTTGCCGGAATTGAATAAACTGAAACCATCAAGGTCCCTGAATGAGAACGAGTCTTTTGTTTCCTTGCCGCCTGAAGGAATAAGAACATTGCAGCCTGCAAATTCCTTCATTTTCTCATGTGAGGAATAGTCTTCAAACCTCATCTTCACAGAGCCGTCTGAAAACTCCTCTATATACTCCGGGAAAAACGGAACCGGCCTTCCTTCGATTTCGAGGAAGACCGGTCCTGTTTCTGGTATTTTTACTGTAAGCTTCCTTTCGGTTCTTACTGTAACGGCTCCGTCAAAGCCATTGATCTTTGTAATTTTGCCTAGTAATATGGTGCCTGTGCGAGCCATCGGATCGCCGATCCATAATACCTTAAGCCTGCTCCGGAGCAGCTTCTTCTGCTGACGGATTTTCGGCCTGAACTTCTGAAGCAGGTGTTTCCTGTTCAGTTGCAGCATTTGCTTCAGCTTCTGCTTTAGCTGCCAGTTCGGCATTCTTCTTAGCGAGTTCTTCAGCGCGGTTCTCGTTGATTTTCTTTTCAGCTTCAACGCGCTTCTTCTTAACATCGTCAGCGGCTTTCTCAAGCTTCGACTTTTTGTTTTCGATCTTTTCTTCCTGCTGTGTCATCCATGCATTGAAACGTTTTTCGGCTTCAGCCTCGTCGAATGCACCCTTTTTAACTCCATCAAGAAGATGTTTCTTGATAAGAACTCCCTTGTAAGATAAGATAGCCCTGCAAGTATCTGTAGGTTGTGCGCCATTCTGCAGCCAACCCAGCGCTTTATTGAAATCGAGTTCAATTGTGGCGGGGTCGGTGACCGGATTATAGGTTCCGATCCTTTCAATATATCTGCCATCCCGTGGCGACCTGCTATCTGCTACCACGATGTGGTAGTAGGCCAGTTTCTTACGGCCTTTCCTAGCTAATCTGATTTTAACTGCCATTAAATTTTACGCTATTAAATAAACCTACTTTAAAAAATTGTGGGTGCAAAGATAAGAGAACTTTTGATAAAAAGCTTACAAACAATAAAAAAAGGGGCTTTTTCAAGCCCCTCATTTATAAGTATCAATATCCGTCGTTCTGCTCATTTTTGAGAGCCGGGTTGGCATCAATCTCATGAGCGGGTATTGGCATAACAAGTTTACTATCATTCCAGGAATATGCATCAAAGGTCTCATGCAGCCTTTTTATATCATGGATCCTGAAACCTTCGAAAGCAAGTTCAAGTCTTCTTTCATACCTTATAGTATCGAGTGTAGGTGTTGCAAGATGAGCCAGTCCGGCCCTTTCATGAACTGCATTATAGTCGTCCTCAACTGTTGCTCCGACAGGTGTGCCTCCGATGTAAGCATTGCCCTCAGCCCTTATAAGATACATTTCTGCAAGTCTCATAAGGTTAACAACGCCATACTGGTTATTCCATTTTCCGCAATACCAGTTCCCGCTTCTGCTGAAGAATAGATCCTTCCTTGTATCACCTGCAGGGTAGAGATCGAGATGCGACTGCAGTATCTCAATATCCCCGTCGCGGCCACCAAATTCAGGCACCGAATAATACTCAGTCATAGCACTGAAGCGGTCCTGCGGTGTGATCTGTGTTGCGAAGATATCCTCTGAGGTATTGTTATCGTTATTGAAAACAGATGCATAATCGCCCTGGAGCGAATAAAGCCCTGATTCAATCACAGCACTTGCAGCATTCCTGGCATTGTCATAATCTCCCATCTGGAGGTATACCCTTGCAAGAAGCCCATTTGCAGCTCCCTTGCTTGCGTATACATCATTGTCTTCAGGAAGTGAGGCGGCAGCCTGGGTAAGATCGCTGATCACCCTTGCATATACTTCAGCCACTGTATTACGCGAAACATAACTTGATGAGCTGATCCCTTTTGTGGGAGTAAGCACGATAGGCACTCCCAGTTGGTCATTTGCAGCGCCTGAATTATAAGAGATTGCAAAGAATCTTACCAAATCAAAATACATCATACCGCGAAGGAAGAGGGCTTCTCCGCGAACACGGGCAGTGTCGTCAGGATTAACTACTGATAATGCGCTCAATACATTATTGCATGAGTTTATAACCTGGTAAGAATTATACCACTGGTAATATGCTTCCGAGTTATTTGCGATCATCGTCTTGTTAAAGACCTGTCTCGGATCGATATAAGTTCCCACCCACTGGATCTCCCCGTTCCCGCCGAGGAGGTCAGCGTCGCGAAGAAGACAGCCACCATAAATACCGGGCTGAGCCATGAGGTAGTAAGCGCCAAGAAGCACGCTCTTAACATTCTTATCTGTATTCAGTGCCACCTCCTCGCTGATACTCTGGGATGGCTGGAGATCCAGAAGTTTGCCGCAACCTGATAATGCTACAAGCAGTGCGGCAGCAAATATGGATGTTATATATTTATTCATTTCTAGATATTTTAAAGGTTATAAACCGATGTTTATTCCGAAAATGATAGTTCTTGGCTGTGGTGCCGAGTAAAAATCAAATCCGGAATATATATTGCGGTCCTGAGTTGTTGTTGTCAGATAATCAGAGGATACTTCCGGGTCCCATCCTATGTATTTTGTGAATGTAAGGAGGTTCTGGCCCTGTACATAAACCCTTAGTCTTTCGAATCCTGTCTTGCTTACTATGCTCTTCGGCAACTCGTAACTAAGTATAAGACTTCGAAGTTTTACGTAGGATCCCGGCGAGAGATACCTGCTGTTCCTGCTCTGGTCGCCGTTATCCCATGCAAGCCTGGCTTCAGGAATGTCTGTAATGTCGCCCGGATTCTTCCATGAGTTCAGCTGGGATGTGAGCTGGTTATCATACCATACCCCGTTTGCAGCCATCCACTGGTCACCTACAAGATGTATCTTATTTCCCCACACACCCTGGAAAGTAAAACCGAGTTCAACGCCTTTATAGCTCAGCGTGTTTGTGATTGCAGCCATGTAATCAGGTGTCGGGTTGCCGAGAACTACAAAATTGGCAGATGTGAAATCGTTAGTCGTTGCCGTTGGGTTTATAATTTTCCCGTTTGCATCTCTTTCGTTAACATACCATAAAGCATCCCCGTTTGCAGGGTCAACACCAGCATACTGTGCACCATAGAAAACCCCGATAGGCTGGCCAACCATAACCACGTTCATATATCGTGCGCTTCCATTGTCGAGAATTGACTGACCCCCAAGGCTTGTGACCTGGTTTTTGTTATATGAGAAGTTAGCGCTGGTTGTCCACGACAAATCTCCAGTCAGGTTAGTTGAATTAAGAACGAATTCAAATCCTTTGTTCTGAACGCTTCCGATATTCTGCATCTGTGATGCATATCCTGATGTTGCAGGAACCGGAACGTTCAGGAGAAGGTCCTTTGTTTTCTTAAGGTAAACATCAATTTCACCTGTTATCCTGCTCTTTAAAAATCCGAAATCAATACCTGCATCATACTGTTTGGTCGTTTCCCATCCAAGGCCAGCGTTAGGAATCTGTATCGGGACCAATCCTTTGAGTCCATTATAACCACCAACCCCGTAAAGGCCAAGGTGACCAAAGTTTGAAATACCGGCATTACCTGTCTGTCCGAAGCTCGCCCTTAGTTTCAGGTAGCTGATTACAGGATTATCTGCAAGGAAGCTTTCCTTCGACATTACCCAGCCAACTGATGCAGCAGGGAAGGTACCGAACCTGTTATCCTTTCCAAACCTAGACGATCCGTCGATACGTCCGGCAAGTGTAAGGAGGTACTTGGCATTATAGTCGAGGTTAACCCTTGAGAAGTAAGAAATAAAGCTGTACTGGGTAAGTGTTCCGCTTGCACCAGTAATAAGACCTGCACTTGCAAGTGTCTTCAGGTCATCATTCGGGAATTGTTGTCCTTCTGCATAGAGAGTCTCAATAGTAGCGTACTGCATTTCCGTACCGAGTACCGCACTGACACCAATAGAGCCAAAAGTCTTTATAAAATCAAAGTAAGACTTGGCGGTTATATTCTGGGTCTGGCCATAATTTGAGAATGCATACCCGTTTGTTGCTTTACCTGATTCTGTCTTCTCCCCGTACCTTGCATTTTCCTTTAGATTGTACAGGTCGAAGCCAAGTTCATTCCTCCATTTAAGACCTTCCATAAGGTTGAAGTTCATATAACCGTTAAAGATTGACCTGTATTCTGTTATATGCCTGAAAGCATCTGCAACATCAACGAGCGGGTTATAATATGTTGTAACAGGCACATCATTGAGATTTCCCTGCTTGTCATACACAGGTGTTATCGGAGACAGTGCAACAAGCTGCATCGGCGTTGAGAAGGCATTGTCGGCTGAAACCTGTTTGATCTGGTTCCTGTTAAGGCTCAGGGAGAACCCGAGATCCATATACCTGTTGACTTTGTCATCCACATTGAGCCTGGCTGAAATTTTCTGGATACCATTTGATACTAGGATACCGTCGGTGTTGTTGAATCCCCCGCTTGCATAATACCTCAGCTTGTCGTTGCCTCCCTGGGCCGACATATCTGCGCCATATATCTTACCAGTCTGGAACGCTTCATTCTGCCAGTTTGTATTTGCCTCCGAGCCGATATAGTTACCGCTGCCATCCAGAATTGCGGCATCACCTGAATATCTTTTAAGTCTTTTTTCGACGTGTTCCTGCCAGTAGGTACTGGTCCCGACCGGATCACCATAATACAGGTCCTCCTGCTTGTCACCCCTGATTGCAGCATCCCTGAAATACGCGATATACTGATCTGTATTCATGAATTCACGCTTATGTGACGGCTGATCAAAACCACTAAGAATTGTAAAGTTCATTTTTGTCTTTCCACTGAGTCCTTTCTTTGTGGTAATTATCACCACCCCGTTTGCACCTCTTGATCCATAAATTGCTGAAGATGCGGCATCCTTAAGAATTTCTATGGATTCCACATCATTGAAGTTTATTGATGTAAGGGGATTTATCTGAGCACCTGACTGGTTAAGTGGTTCATTTGTGATAGGGATACCATCCACGACGAAAAGAGGCTGGTTATCGGCAGTAATTGAAGATGAACCACGAATTCTCATTCTTGTTGTTCCTGTGGCCTTCCCGTTTACTGATTCGATAAATACACCGGCAGTTTTTCCCTGCAGCGCCTGTTCTACTGTTGGTACAGGAATGTTTTTAAGCCCCTCACCGTCAATTTTAGCTATACTGGCTGTAACCTTCGATTTGATCTGGGTACCATAACCGACCACAACAACTTCATTAAGGCCAACCTGTTCATAATCAAGAACAATATTGACAACACTTGCGTCACCAACTGCAACCTCCTTGGTTTTCATCCCCACGAACCTCACTTCGAGGATCGCTCCGGCAGGTACGGCGATAGAGTACTTTCCATCCACATCAGTGGCTACACCGCTTGTGGTCCCTTTTACCATTACCGTGGCCCCGATAACCGGAAGATTATCCTCCGATCCGGTCACAGTCCCGGTCACGGTCCTCTGCTGAGCTGCTGCGTTCAGCAAAAAACCAGAGAACACAAAAATTAACAATAGAAGTTTTCTCATAACTTTTAAATTAGGTTAGGTTAAAAAAAATCCGGAATTATAAAATTCCTTTTACTGTCCTTAATGCAAAAGTTGCATTTTGGTAAAAATCATTACTTATAACCAAAAATAACAAAATATTTTTTAGTGCTAACCTGTTAACAACAATAATTTCAACAGAGAATTATTTAATATATTTTTGCTACTGATTATCTATAATATTTTGCTTTTATATGCCCCAGTTCGCACATCTGCATGTCCACACACAATACTCCATCCTCGACGGAGCATCAGCCATTACAACGCTCATCGACAGGGTAAAAGCCTGCGGCATGGAAGCAATAGCAATAACCGACCATGGCAACATGTTCGGGGCAAAGGAATTCCATAATTATGCAACAAAAAAAGGTGTAAAGCCCATCCTTGGTTGCGAGATATACGTTGCTAAAGGTTCACTGGAAGACAAAAGTGGCAAGGAGGACCGGTCAGGAGACCACCTGATACTGCTTGCAAAAAACCTGACAGGTTATAGAAATCTTATCAAGCTTGTGACAATTGCCTGGACCAAAGGCTTTTATTATAAACCGAGAATTGACAAGGCACTGCTCAGGAAGCATCACGAGGGACTTATTGCCTCTTCCGCCTGCCTGGCCGGCGAAATATCCGATGAAGTCCTTCATGGCTCATACTCCTCGGCAGCAGAAGCACTGAAAGGCTACCTTGACATTTTTGGCGACGATTTCTACCTCGAAATACAACGCCATGAGACTTATGATCCCGATGCCGACAGGACAGCATTTCCCCAGCAGCAAAAGGTAATAGAGACATTCAGGAAACTCTCTGCCCAGTTCAATGTGAAGATCATAGCCACTAATGACGTTCATTTTGTAAATGCAGAGGATGCTGAGGCACACGACAGACTTATCTGCATTAATACTGCCAAAGATCTTGATGACCCCGACAGGCTCAGGTATTCTAAACAGGAATACATAAAGACAAGGGATGAGATGATGAAGATCTTTTCAGATATCCCTGAAGCCATAGAGAATGTCTCAGAAGTAGTCGGGAAAATTGAAAAATACAAGCTCGACCAGGATCCTATCATGCCCGACTTCGTCATACCCGACGACTTCAGTTCGAAAGATGAATACCTGAGATACCTCACATACAAGGGCGCTGAGAAAAGATGGGGAACCCTGACCAAGGAACAGACCGACCGCATTGATTTCGAACTGGAAACAATCGAAAAAATGGGATTCCCTGCCTACTTCCTAATAGTACAGGATTTTCTTAATGCTGCCCGTGAAATGGGTGTCTCAGTTGGCCCGGGAAGGGGATCGGCTGCTGGTTCGGTTGTTGCATTCTGCCTGAGAATCACCGACATCGATCCTATTAAATACGGCCTTCTCTTTGAGCGCTTCCTGAACCCCGACCGTATATCAATGCCTGATATTGATATTGATTTTGATGAAGACGGGAGGGAGGATGTCCTGAAGTATGTTGTTAACAAATATGGCCACGACAAGGTTGCACACATTATAACATTTGGTACAATGGGTGCAAAAATGGCAATCAGGGATGTTGCAAGGGTTCAGAAATTGCCACTTTCAGATGCCGACCGCCTTGCTAAAATGATACCTGAAAAGCCCGGGATCACACTTACACAGGCTTATGCTGAGGTGCCTGAACTCGCAAGGGATAAGGAATCAACAAACAAACTTATCGCCCAGACCCTTAAATATGCCGAAGTGCTCGAAGGCTCGGTGCGCCAGACTGGTGTGCATGCATGCGGGGTCATAATCAGCAAGGAAGCTCTCGACAATTATATACCACTTGCAACCGCCAAGGATACTGAGTTGTATGTAACTCAATATGAAGGCAACCATGTTGAATCGGTTGGTCTGCTGAAGATGGACTTCCTCGGTTTGAAGACACTTTCGATAATCAGGGATGCCATTGATAATATAAAGATGACAACCGGGACAACAATCGATGTTGATAATCTTCCCCTCGACGATAAAAAGACTTTCGAGCTCTTCAGCAATGGTGAAACAACCGGGATCTTCCAGTTTGAATCAACAGGGATGAAAAGATACCTCCGCGAACTGATGCCAAACCGGTTCGAGGATCTTATCGCGATGAACGCCCTTTACAGGCCAGGTCCGATGGAGTATATTCCAAAGTTCATAAAGAGAAAACATGGCGAAGAAGCCATCGTGTATGAGCTTCCCGTAATGGAGAAATACCTCAATGATACTTACGGCATTACTGTTTACCAGGAACAGGTGATGTTACTCTCCCAGGAACTTGGAGGCTTCACGAAGGGCCAGGCAGATTCCCTGAGGAAGGCAATGGGAAAGAAGAAAAAGTCTGTGATGGACGAGATGCAGGCAGCCTTCCTCGACGGATGCAGGAAAAAGGGTTATGATGAAGCAACTGTAAATAAGATCTGGGGTGACTGGGAGCATTTCGCCCAGTATGCATTCAATAAATCACATTCCACCTGTTACGCCCTTGTGGCATTCCAGACAGGGTATCTTAAAGCTCATTACCCGGCAGAATACATGGCAGCAGTGCTAAGCAGGAACATCAGTGATATAAAGAAGATTACAACCTTTATGGATGAGACCCGCAGGATGGGTATCGCCGTACTGGGGCCGGATATAAACGAGAGTAATGTAAAATTCACAGTTAATAAGGACGGTAATATACGTTTCGGCCTCGGTGCAATTAAAGGTGTTGGTGAAAGTGCCGTTCTCCAGTTAATTGAAGAAAGAGAAAAGAACGGTCTTTACAAGGATATTTTCGATCTCGCCGAAAGGGTAAACCTGAATGCACTGAACAAGAAGAACCTTGAAGCGATGGCAGTTGCAGGAGCTTTTGACTGCTTCCCGGAAATAAGCAGGGAACAGTATTTCTCACTCGACCAGAAAGGATCAAGTTTTCTTGAGAACCTTATACGTTTTGGCAACAGCATGAAGAATGTAAAAGGCTCAAGCCAGCAGACCCTTTTCGGCGAAGGCGGCGGGTTCAAAATAATCAAACCTGAGCCGGGTCAGTGCCCCTCATGGCCGAAGCTCGAAAAACTCAATAAGGAAAAAGATGTTATCGGGATCTATCTCTCCTCCCACCCTCTCGATGAGTTCAGGCTTGAGATCAGTACTTTCACAAATACCACACTGGCTGAGCTTCAGAACCTGAAAGAGTATTTCGATAAGGATGTGATTGTAGCAGGGATGGTAATTGATACAAGGAATGGCATCAGCAAAAACGGGAAACCCTACGGGTCGTTCACACTGCAGGACTATTCAGATTCATTCCGCTTTATGCTGTTTGACAAGGAGTATGTTGAATTCAGCAAGTTCTTTACAGTCGGCTACTATCTTCTTGTGAAAGGCAGGGTTCAGAAAAAAAGATTCAATGAGGATGAACTTGAGGTAAAAATAAAGACTATTAACCTCCTCTCGAGCGTCAAGGATGAACTGATTAAATCAGTTACGCTGAGAGTAAGCGCCGAGGATCTTACAAATGAACTTATAAGCGAACTTTCTGATATAATATCCGAACACAAGGGTGATACAGAACTAAAGTTCCTGTTTTACGACACCAATGAAAAGATCTCCCTTCCCATGTTCTCAAGGAGCATCAGGATAAGGCTGAATAATGAACTGATTTCGTACCTGGAAGATCACCCCGCTATAGATTTCAAAGTTAATTAGCTATATTTGCAAAAGGTTTCTGATTAATAATTTATAATACTATTATATTATGGCACAGGCAGTTAATGATACTAACTTCGATGAAGTTGTTTTGAAATCAGACAAACCGGTAATGGTAGATTTCTGGGCAGAGTGGTGCGGTCCCTGCAGGATGATTGCTCCTTTTGTTGAAGAGATGTCTAAAGATTACGAGGGTAAAGCTCTTGTAGTAAAATGTGATGTGGACAGCAGTCCTAACGTTGCTATGAAATTTGGAATACGAAATATTCCTACTGTCCTGTTCTTTAAGAACGGGCAGATAGCCGACAAACAGATCGGGGCTGTTCCAAAGACGAACTTTGTAACTAAGCTCAACGCTCTTTTGTAAGAACATTTATTAAGAATGCTTTGCCGTTCGGCCAGGCTTGAACGGCTTTTTTTTATGAAAAATATGAAGGTTTGCATTTTTGCCTCATCAAGTAACCGCATAGACGGAGAGTTCACAAGGGCTGCATCCGAACTTGGAAGCCTCCTTGCACGTGCCGGGATGGAAGTTGTTTATGGCGGTGGCGGAATAGGCCTGATGGGAAGACTTGCCGATGCAGTTATTGCAGGGGGTGGAAAGATAACCGGGGTGATACCCGGCTTCATGATTGATGAAGGATGGAATCATACTTCTGTTGAAGATATGATAGTGACCCCTGATATGGGTGAAAGGAAGAGGAGGATGTTCGAGCTCTCAGATGCTGTGGTTGCAATGCCCGGGGGTGTCGGAACACTTGAAGAACTGACAGAGGCAATTACACTTAAGCAGCTTGGACTCTTCAATGGACCGGTTGTGATCCTGAATACAATAAATTACTATGATTCCCTTATAGAATTCCTCGACAATATGATTGACGGCAATTTCCTCAGGGATGAACATAAGATCATCTGGAAGGTGGTTAATACCCCCGGAGAAGTAATCAGTTATTTAAAGGAATATGATGGCTGGATTGATGATCCGAGAAGCATAGCCCATATCTACTAGCCCGGTATCCTCGTTCCTATAAACATTATATCGTCAACCTGCTGAAGTTCTCCTTTCCAGTCCATAATCTCCTTCTCCAGCCTGTTCCTCTGCTCGTTGACAGGTAAATTCCATATTTCTGAGATTATCCTTTTTATATTCACTGTCTTGAACTTCTTGACCTCGGGCGATCCAAACTGGTCGGCATAACCATCAGAGCACATGTAGATCATGTCACCGGGCTTTATCTCCACCTCGAAATTCGTGAATACCTTCTTCTGCTCAAGTGTTGAGAGGCCAATGGCAAAACGGTCGACCTTGTGAACAATTACCTCGCCCTGCCTTACCTGGTAAAGTGGGTTATATGCGCCAGCAATCTCCAGTTTGAACTCTTTCCTGTTGAATACCATAAGTGTGAGGTCCATCCCGTCGTTTATTCCTTTTTCCTGGCTGAGAAGTATCGACTTGCTTACCTCAATATTAAGCTGGTCGAGGATGGCAGCCGGCCTTGTAAGGCCATACTCGCGAACTACCTTGTTCAGGGAGTTGTTCCCGATTATTGACATGAATGCACCGGGGACACCATGACCTGTACAGTCGACAGCAGCTATGAACATATGTTCGCCTGTATCATACATCCAGTAAAAGTCACCGCTTACAATATCCTTCGGCAGGTAAAGCACGAAAGTATCTGCAAACGATTCAATTTTCGGAAGCATGGCCCTCTGTATCCTCTCTGCATACCTGATACTTGCGGTGATATCCCTGTTTTTCTCCTCTATTATCTGGCTCTTCTGGACAACTTCCGCTGTTCTTTCCCTTACTTTCTCCTCGAGTATCTCCTTCTCACGGATAAGGTTCTGTTCCCTGATCTTTATGTATGAGATTACAAGGATTATTATAAGGGCAGTCATAGCAATTATGAACCACCATGTCCTGTAGAACGGAGGTTTAATTATGAAATGGAAGGTCACTGGCTTGGAGTTCCAGAGTCCTTCAGAGTTTCTTGCAACAACATTGAATGTGTATTTACCTGCAGGCAGGGCGGAATAAATTGCCCTTGTCTGGTCGGTTACCGGTCTCCAGTCGTTGTCAGCCCCGTCCAGTTTAACCTTGTACCTTACTACATCAGGGTTTGTCAGACAGATTGAGTAATAATCAAAAAGTATTGATCTTTCCTTGTAGCTGAGTTTCATCCCAGCGGACATTGAGCGCGACTCATAGTTGACCTGCATGCCCATTATATGGGTTAGAGGTTCAAGACCTTTCGAATATAATCGTGACTGGCGAAGGCGTGTAGCCCCGTTGGCTGTTCCGAACCAGATGTCGGCATCGGAAGTTTCATAGACTGCATTGGGCCGTGTCTCAATGCCAATGAAGCCGTTCCTTTCAGTGTAGGAATATATCCTTTTTGTATCAGGGAAGTACCTGTTAAGGCCATTGTTTGTACCTACATATATACTGCCATCACCCGCATCGGCAAGGAGATTAATATTATTTGAAAGAAGGCCGTTATCCTGTGAAATCGTATATAATACTGAATCGTTCTTAAGCGCAAATAGTCCCTCGCCTGTACCAACCCATAGTATACCTTTTTTGTCCATCAGGAGGGTTTTTGGTATCATCCCCGGAAGTTTGGTTATTGCAAGGCTCTCTTTTTCGTTAGCCGGGTTTATCTTAACGAGGCCAGGCTTGCCAGGCATTGGCTCTGTACCGATCCACATGAATCCTTCAGGGTCGCAGTACAGTGCTGTAATCCTTGGCACATTTATATTGCCCATTGATATGAACCTCTGGAAATTATTCTCGCCTATTGTCCCGATTGCAACGCCGTCTATTGTCCCTATCCAAAGGTGATTCTGCCTGTCTATCTCAAGGGCTGTCACCATGCCGTCGCGTGAAAGAGAAGCGTTTATATAGGGTTGAGATTCGAAGCGCTCTTTCTCAATGTTGAACATCACAACTCCCTGGTCGTTTGTTCCTATCCATATATTGCCTTCCCTGTCTTTCCTGAAGAACCTTATTTCGTTTGATATGGCGCTCTTCTCCTGGTTATATATAACCGGTTTTTTCGCTGACCCTGGCCAGTAGCGAAGTATCCCTGCGTTTGTTCCAAGCCAGATAGCACCTGTACGGTCCTGGATCACTGCATTTACGTTTGGATCAGGGAGCAGTTCCTTCTCATTGATTGTCATGAAGGCATCGCCCTTGTAAATTGTGAGACCGTTTGTCTGGTCAGAAATGAGGATATTTCCCTCAACATCTTCGAGGATGCTGTATACCTTGCTTGCCTTCAGTCCGTTATCGACAGTGAATTTTCTCAGGCTGTCTCCTTCAAACACAGCTATACCTGCGCCCCAGGTACCAATCCATATCCTTCCCCTGCTGTCCTCTGTAAGACATGATACCCAGTTACTCTGCACCCCGAGTTTTGGCAGATCAAAGAAATCCATGCGGCTTTCCGACATAACATATTTAAACAATCCGCCTTTATAGGTTCCGAACCAGATATTACCTTTTGAATCATTAAGTATACAGGTTGTGCTGAAGTAAGTCGTAAGGTGGGGCATCCTGTAGTTTTCAAACTTCTTTTCGGACCTGTTGTAGCGTCTCATTCCCACATCTGCGATACAGATAAAATCACCCTCCTTGTTTACGATAGAGCCCGATACCTGGTCACTGACGTTATCTTTCCCGCTGAACTGCCTTGCTTTGATATGTTTTACATCTTCAACCGGGAGGTCAGCTTTTACAACCCCGTCCCTTATTGAGGTGAACCATAATGAAGAGTCTGTTATAGCAATGCTTGTTATGTCGTTTGTGAATGCTATTGAATCGAAAACTGCCTGTTCGAATATTCTCCCGTTAAAACGACTCACGCCACCGTTCAGATGGCCGAACCAGATGTTACCATTGTGATCCTGTTTTATACATTTCACACCACCCGGTGCAAGACCGTTTTTAGACGAGAAGTTCTCGAATTTCCTGCCATCGAAGCGTGAAACGCCATTCGCTGTTCCAAGCCAGATATAATCCCGTGAATCCTGGAAGAGGGTATATACCTTCTGTTCGCTGAGGCCCTGTTTTACACTGTAGTTGTCGAAGAAATACTTCTGCGCGTCGGTTGTGCTGAATGAGGCAGATACAAATACCAAAAGCCAGACAAGCAGACCTGTCCGGCTGAGGCTGAATCGTTTATGTAACATAAAAATCTATTTTGCTATGAAGAAGAATGTGCCGTTTTCGTCCTGCAGTCCTGCAATCTTCCCGAATTTCGGTTTTTGCTGGTTATTGTTTGCCACTGCGGCTGTAACTGTCTTCACTATAGTCTCAATAGGTATACAGGCATTCTTGTTATTAATAAGCGTATTCGCAAAGGTTGTTGTAAACTGCGAGTTATCGCTTGCCAGTTCATAGCCGGCCGATGAGAATACCTGCGCTGATTTAAATGCTGTTGCATTGACATTATCACAGGTTGGTTCATCATTCGCCGACCTCATTGCCTGGTAGAAGCTCGGACCAGATTCGCAGGCATCTGATACAACAAGTGTATGAACAACGCCTGCATAGCTCTGCATACCGGCTTTAAGAGCGTTTATATTGAAATAAGTGAATTCATCATCACGTTTTGCGTCAACAGGGATCCAGTAACCGATATCATTAATAAACTTGCCATGACCGGCATACCACACGAGCAGAGACTTGACCTGGTTCTGCTTGAGAAGGTCGCGGAGTTCGATATTGAAGAATTTCTCCATCTCCGACTTGGTCATGTCTTTTTTATGAATTATGTTGGTAATCTGGTAGTTGGCCAGTGCCCTCTGGATTGTGCTTACATCTTTGATCGGACCATCGAGGCTCGCAAAGGTCTCATAGCTGGAGTTCTCAATGAATACAACCCAGGTTTTACCCATTGGGTTACTCTGCATAAGCAGTGCGTTATCACGGTTAATTGTGAATTCGGTCTCCTGTTTATTGCCATAGATATCTTCAGCAACAACAGTGAATTTGTTAATATTGGCGATATCAATGTTTGCTGTGAATTCAGGATTAAGCTGGTCTCTCCTGTAACTTGCAATTACCCCTCCGATCTCAATTGATTTAATATTGCTCTCATCCGATATTTTACCTTCAATGAAAAGATTCGGTTTTGTATCATCGAGCATTACCTGTCCCTGGTCGGAAGTATAAGGTGAAGTTATAGAGATTTTGGGAGCATTGGTTTCTGTTCTTACAACTTTGTATGTAGTGGACTTTTCATTTTTATATTCATCACGGGCAAGAACTGTAATAGCATCCTTGCCAGCGACATCTATACTTGCAATAAAATCGTACTCGCCATTTTTCTTTTCACCGTAAAGAACTTTCTGGTCATTTATCTGGAAGTCATCAAGTTTGCTCTTTTCCTTAACCTTTCCTGAGATAGTAATGGTTTTTGCATCCCCTTTTACCTGAATCACATTGTCAGCAGTGACAACAGGTGATGCAAGCACGACTTCAGGAGCAACACTCTCACGGTTGATCTCGTAAAGTCTGGTCTGGGCATCCTTAAGCATCTTGCGTGCCCTCATATCAAATTCCGACAATGAAGTGATCTTTGTATAGTCATCCATTGCCTTTTCGAAGTTCTGCATCTCCTCGTACGATTTAGCCCTGGCAAAGTAAGCGTCGGGGTTGTCGCCTTTCATTGCGATGTATTTTGAAAAGTCGACTATTGCACTCGGGTGCTGGTTAAACTCCTGGTAGTATTTACCCCTTATAAGATAGTATTCAGGATTATCCGGATCGATAAGGATGGTCTTTGAGACGTCGTTTATTGCACTTGGATAATCGAGATTCTTTTTATAAATCTCAGATCTGATTATATAAGCCTGTGCGTTCTTGTCATTCGCCTGCAGTATAGCGTTGATCTGGTTCATTGCCTCGGCGTTGTTGTTGTTCCTTATAAGAAGGTCAGCAAGTGCAAGGCGCGGCTCAACCATTGTTTTTTCCTTTGAAATTGCCTTTTCAAACTCCTTCCTGGCAAGAATGTCGTTGTTAAGCTTCACGTATACAAGGCCCCTGTAATAATGATTGTTTGCGTCATCCTTCATAAGAATGGCCGTATCCGAAGCCCTCAGAGCCTGGTCGTATTTTTCGAGACCTAAGAGGGTAATTACTTTCTGTGGATAAACAAGTGCATCTCTTTTATCCAGTGCAGTAGCCCTGTTAAGCAGGACAATTGCCTCGTCGAATTTCCCAAGCTGGTTGCATATCCTTCCTTTCTTCACTACATATGATGCTTCCTTTGGTTTGAAAACAAGGGCTTTTTCATAATCATCATAAGCCTCCTTGTATTTTTTTGCTCCCTCGTAAGCTTCGCCCCTGGCAACGTAATACTCGGCGTTCATCGGTTCAAGCCCGATTGCGCTTGTAAATGCAGCAGCGGCATCATCAAACTTCTTGCTTTCCATGAACTCATTCCCCGCCTTGAAGAACTTTTTGCCACTCTGACCAGAAACTGCCAGGGAGGTCAGTGCAAAAATTGCCAGTAAAAAGTATAACTTCTTCATAGTAAATATGCTTAATCGATTGGTTTCAAACATTCAAAATTACATATAATTAAACAATAATTCAATTACTGACCTTTATCCCGGGATCATTTAACACGATCTCGAGACGTGAAGTATCAAAATCTTTAATCTCAATAAGTTTACCATCAATTTCAGGGGCCCTTACACCATCCCTGAATTCCCTGTAACCGGTAAAGATCCTCGCTTCATCCCACATGCCACTGTTTATGAAATGGCTGATCACCATGGCTCCCCCCTCCACAAGCAGGGATTGTATTCCCTCGCCATACAGGTAGTCGGCTACCTGCAGGCTGGCCGGTTTTTCCTTCTCCAGCTGGTTAATTATCAAATTCCCAGAGCTATCGCCAGCTAAAGCGGTAAACACAATTACCGTACCATTTGTTTTAATGTTCGTCAAATAATTCCCTATCTTCCCGGAATTACTTAATATGATCTTCGCAGGATCTTTTCCATGCCAGTACCTTACATTAAGTGAAGGGTTATCGATCCTGGCAGTCTCTGCTCCAACCAGTATCGCCTGCTCTTCCGATCTCCATTTATGTACAAGTACCCTCTCTGTCTTGCCGGAGATCCAGTTAGGTCCTGCAGGCGATGTCTCGGTTCGCCTGATATCCATGAACCTGTCACTGCTCTGGGCCCATTTGAGGGTTATATATGGTCTCTTCTTCTCATTGAATGTGAAGAAGCGCCTGTTGAGCCTCCTGCAGTTTTCCTCGAGAAGCCCGGTAACAACATCCAGGCCGGCGGCCCTTAGCCTTGCTATCCCTGCTCCTCCAACCTTAGGGCTTGTATCGGCTGTGCCGATAACAACCCTGGGTATCCCGCATTCAATGATCAGGTCGGCACATGGTGGTGTTTTTCCGAAATGGGAACATGGTTCAAGAGAAACATAAAGCGTCGAGTTCCTGAGCAGCGATTTATCCCTTACAGAGTTTATTGCAACTACTTCTGCATGCGGGCCACCCGACCTTATATGATAACCTTCCCCGATTATCCTGTCGTTATAGACAATAACGGCTCCCACCATCGGGTTAGGATAGGTCATCCCTTCGGCCCTGACAGCGAGGTCAAGGCACCGCTCCATGTATTTTATACCCAGGCTCTCTGCCATTCCTTCTAAAATACTAATTTTGATAAATGCAGACCAGGATCGACTCAGTCTACGATTTCAGGCTCCTCCTCCGGGGGAAGCTGTCAGCACTTTATAACGAAAAAGAGATCGAATCTGTTACAAATATTGTAATTAAGACTCTTTTTCCGGCAGATAAGTTGCACACTCTGAATGAAAAGGAGAGCATATTAAATGATGAAAAAAGGTCGGCATTATTAAATATTGCAAGCCAGCTTTCTGAAGGGCGGCCCCTTCAGTACGTACTTGGAGAAACATATTTCTACGGACACAGGCTGCTTGTAAATGAAAATGTACTGATACCAAGGCAGGAAACAGAAGAGCTGGTTCAACTTATATACAACGAAAACAGGGGATTTAAAGGGAGGATCGTGGATTTCTGCACGGGCTCCGGTTGTATTGCAATTGCACTGGCCCACTTATTCAAAGAGGCTTCAGTTGTTGCAACCGATGCGTCTGAAAAGGCAATCGAAGTGGCATCATCAAATGCAGCGCTGAATAATGTGAAGGTTGAATTTATAGCCTCTGATATATTCGGCAAGTTACCTCCTGCAATTGGTAAAACGGGTATTGTTGTAAGCAACCCTCCGTATGTCAGGGATTCAGAGATGAGACTCATGCATACAAATGTTAAGGATTTCGAACCACATATGGCTTTGTTTGTCCCCGACGATGATCCCCTTGTGTTTTATAAAAGATTATTTGAGCTTGCATCTGTTATTATTGAAAAGGGCGGGAAGGGATACTTCGAGATCAATGAAGCTATGGGAGCGAAAGTTGCAGAACTAATGATGAGCTTTGGGTTTGCAGGCGTTGAAATTATAAAGGATCTGAACGGGAAAGACAGGATAATCAAAGGAACGCGTAATGGCTGAAAACATGCTATACGATATCGCCCTCAAAAAAGCGATGGCTTTATGTGCAGGCAGGGAAATGTGCAGGCACGATATTTCAGCAAAGCTCAGTTCATGGGGTGTAAAAGAGGAAGACTCGTCAAGGATTATCTCCGTACTTGTCAGTGAAAAATTCATTGATGAAGAACGTTATGCTAATGCCTTTGTAAAAGACAGGTTCAGGTACAACAGGTGGGGCAGGGTAAAAATTGCAGCCGGTCTTAAAGCAAAGCATATTCAGCCGGAGCTGATTAAGGAGGCCCTGGCAGTTATCGACGATGATGTCTATATCAGTTCACTGAAAGAAATGCTTGCCGGCCACCGCAGGAAGGTAAAAGCAAAAAACCAGTATGATCTTAAGGGTAAGATGATGAGATTCGGCTTATCGAGGGGTTTTGAGAGCAGCCTGCTCTATGATATTCTTAATGATCTCGACTGATAATCTTTATTCAGCTTTTCAGCGAGATCAGAAATTCAACTGCTATCTGCCTTATGAAAGGGTAAAATGTATACAGTATCATCAGAGCAGATACTACTGCATCACCAATTATAAGTTTTCTCCGCCCGCTTTCAAGCCTTGAATAAATGAGTGTAAAAACAATCCTGAAAACAAGCTGAACCGAGAAGAACAGGAATACCCTGATGCCGTAGATATTCCACTCCCTTGCCTCAGCAATCCTTCCCCTCAGGATAAGTGACATACTGTGCGACAGGCCGCATGAAAAACATTTCAGCCCTGTCATCTTTTCATGGATACAGGCTACAGGATAATTATCGGTATCGGGAGAAAAAATGCCGGAGTATGCCATTATCAGCAATATTACCCCGGCAAGTATAAGATTTATCTTAAAATACTGTGTGCTCCTCAGAGGAACTGTTGCATCACCGGCAAGGCTATTTGGCCTTTTTGACAGTGTCATTTTTGATCTCCTTGCCTCCTTCAAGATCCTCGAGTTCCTTAATCTTATCATCCTTCTTGCTGTCGGTATTAATCTCTATCTTCTTGCCATCACTCTCGATCTTGATATTGACATCATTGTCCTTCAGCCCGTTCAGCATGTCTGATTTGGCATCTTCAATAGCCGACCTTATATCTTCAGTCCATGGACCCGTGTGCTTCATCATTCTTACGCCTACAAAGACCTGTGAGAATGAGATCAATACTGCAACAATACCTATTATGAGTCCGGCAAGGATCACACCCCTCGGGGCATTATTCCTGTTTGCCTGTGAAAGACCTACAGATGCAAGAACTACGGTTATGATACCCGGGATTACAGCAATTACCCCTACGCAGGGAATAACTGCAAGCACGAAGGTTATAATACCAGTGATCAGGGCTGCTATCCCGAGATTCTGTGACGAATTTGATCTTACCTCTTCCATGTTTAAAAAATTTAGTTTTTATTCATTCCTTGGTTAGGATATTTACAATATCCTGCTCTAAAGACGTCACAGGATTCTCAATGATGCGTCCGGCTTCAACATTATTTTTATATATGATGAAAGTAGGCACCCGTGCAATCTCCAGCTTATCATAATCTTTTACAGGACCCACCTTCGAATTATCAACCCCTATAAACTCAATATTGCCTTCATCAAACCCTGCATCCGAAATTACCCTCATAAAACGCGGGACTTCACGCCTGCTGTCGGGGCACCATGTACCCATTACAATTTTAACTGTGATCCCTGGCTTCAGAAGTGTTTTAAGCTTATTTACAGCATCAGGAACTGCAACATAATCATCAAATCCCTTAATGAACCACTGACCCCATGGCTGCTCATAAAGCTTTGAAACCCTGAAATATCCCAGGATCCAGGTCTGCGGATCAGAAAAGTTTACAGGCTTGTTTGCAGGCTCGGTGACAGTTGTTACCTGATTGACCTGCGGCGTACCTGATGATGCGACATGCTTGCTTGAATTACATGCTGTAAAGAAAAGCAGTCCTGCCATTAGAGAAATGAATATTGATTTCATACCTGTGCCTTTAACAGGTACAAAATAAATCTATTTTTCGGAATGAAATACCTCATGGCTTATAATCCCGCTTCACAGTTCCGCATTCTCTCCTTTCTCCCTTTTAAGCCGGTTAGTATAATAAATTGAAATGCCTATTGAAACGGCGGCCATGAAAAGAAGTGCCAGAACCCTGTATATAACTTCAATTCTTGCAAGATCAACAACAAAAAGGTAAATGGCTGCCGAGATCATGGTCCCGAGTGCCATATACCTGTACTTTACATTCTTCAAAAGGAAACTCAGCCCGAAATATGCAAGGGCTGCCACCGTCCACGATAAGGCAACAAACCGTCCGGGTACGGCATGAAATAGTGCGTAGAGTACCATTATGAAACCGGCAATAAGGTAAAGATTCCGCATCAGCTCGGTCCTGATCTCGAGTCTTTCCTTTTTCCAGTTGATTATTCGGGCAGATACAAGGGCTACGAGTGCAAAGGAAAAGTTTACTCCATTTACAGCCTTTGAAGAGATCATATAAACAAAGAGGATGAAAATGAAAAGCAGGCTGTTCATTACTATCATTAGCCTGTTTCTTAACCATAAGGCCATTGAGACTACTATAAGGCTCTGGAGTGAGAGGAACAGGTAAGCTCCCGGAAAGCCAACGAGCCCGTGTATAGCTGTACTCATCGCCATGAAACCATAAAGGGCGAAGAATGCAGATGCAAAATTCCATTCTGTCTTCCTTTTAAGAAGCACTGAATAGGCAAGGCAGACAATAGTAACGGCGGTATACATCCCGACATACCCTGTCTTAAAGTAACTTATAGTTATAAAAGCAAGGAGGATTGTGAAGAGGATACCATGTGTTATTACAATTGATACAATATACTCATCCTCTGAACCGTCGCGCTTCCTCAAAAGTGGAAGAAGCGAAAAGCAGGCCCCGGTTAAAAACAGGTAGATGTATCCGCCCTGGTTATCCTTGAGGAGCTGCATTGTGTGCTTCATAAGCGGATTCGAGATCATCCACATAAAGAAAACCACGTAGGAGAGCAGAACTGCAAGAACGAGTATTGAATTCCACCTGAACCTGTGGAAGTAGTAAACAGCTGTTGCTGAGGTCAGCACCATAAGGCTGAGCATAACGTGAGTTGAATCACTTACAATCGCTGCTGTAATAAGGAAGAGTACAGAAAGTGTTCCGTAGGGTCGGATTTCCCGCTTTATTGCAAGAAAGACAGAATAGCCTGTTACCAGGAGTAGCAGCAGCAGGCCAATTGTTCCTGATTGTATCAGGGGTTTTTCGGAAAAGAAATGAAGCCTGAGTGTTATGTAAAAAGCGAGCATGAGTCCGCTCACCCCAAATCTAAGGTAAAGGTCGGGGTTGGATTTCCTTAGATAAACTGAAATGAAATAGACAGCTGTTACGCATGAATAGCCTATTATTGTTGATAATAGCGGGGCTCCTTTTGAGACAAGGTATTCGGTAAAGAATACTATGCCGAACAGCATTACTATCATCCCGAGCCAGGCAAGACCGAAGCGGCCAATCCTGGATTCAAGCCCTCCGCTTTCGTCTTGTTCAGTTGCGATGGGCCTGAATAAAGGAATATCCTCTTCATCTGCCGGCCTGGACTGTATTGCTGCAGAACCTGAAGATGCCTCCAGCCTTGCAAGTCGTTGTTCGAGTTCACTCAGTCTCTTTTCGAGAGACGCAAAATCATTATTCCCAGCATCCATAGAATAACAATATTACCGGTTAGCAAAAAACAAACAACACGTACGCCCGGTGCCAGCCCGGGCTATTCCTTTTCTTCAACCATTTTCCATGGCGGAAGCAGCCATAACAGGAAACTAAGTATGGCAAAAGGCAGAAGCAGCCAGAAGGCAGCCATCAGCGTGCCATCCAGGCCTATAAGCCCCAGTTTGAAACTTGTAAATCCCGAAAAACTTTTTGAGAAGAGCTGACCACCAATTACTACGTTCCATCTCATTGAATAAACACCTATAAGTGTAAGGATGGAAACCATCAGGTAAAGCGACTTTCTTATATTTATTTTCCCCTTGTAAAACTGTAGGAAAGCGAGGGTGATAAGCGGTATTATTGTACCAACAAGTCCCTGGCCGACAAAGAGTGTAAGATAGAGCTTACCCGAGACCAGGAGTTTGATTATCTCAAATGATTCTTCTGCCTCATAAATCCTGTGTATCTGGTCGAGACCCTCCAGGGTGAAGTCGAGAATCAGGATAAAGAAAAGGTAGCGTCCTATGGTGTCAAGAACAGCAAGTTCAATTGTCTGCTTCCTTATCCATGAGATAAGCATGTAAACAAACATCACGAGTGCTATGCCTGAAACCATAGCTGAGAAGAGGAATATTATTGGCATGAGAGGTGTTGACCACCACGGGTTTGCTTTTATTGAACCAAATATGAAACCCACGTATCCATGAAGGATGAAAGCTGAAGGGATACCTATAACTGTAATTATATATCCAAGTTTCCTGTCCCACCTTACTGTTTCAGCCGAGATATCATTCAGACCGAGGGTTAGTATCTTATAAATCCACTTCATCACACCTTTCTTCTCCTGTGCCCATACAACCATGCTTGGCCTGTAATCGAACCATATCTCAAGGAGGAGCACAACCATGAGGTACCACAGGTACACGAACCCGAAGATCGCCATTGCCGACGATGAGTGTGGCGTTATCATAATCTGGTAAGCACGCTGTGGCTGCGAGAGGTGGCTTATAAGCGGCATTGTTGCAACAAGCAGGAATGAAAGGGCTGTAAGCAGGGCTATCTGGTAGGTGGGTTTCAAAACCTTGACATTAAAGACCCTCTCGAGTGAAGCAAGTATGAAAGCACCTGCAACAAGTCCCGTTATGAACGGGTAAACGACAATCAGTATTCCCCACTGGAGATCAAGCTCATTTGGGAATATATATCCCTGGACATGGCCCAGGGCATCGTACAGGTATTGATACTGGGGATCCATATTATTTTACCTCCGAGCTTAATTCGTTATAAAAAAGTTTAGAGCCTGTATTCAGGTGCGGCCTGAGCACCTGGGTAGTATGTTCCTTCAGGAAGGCAACAATCTTACTGTTCTTATCCCTAAGGTTACCATACATCCTGGCACCTGTAGGACATACTTCCATGCATGCAGGGGCAAGGTCCTTTTTCAGCCTGTGGTAACACAGGTCACATTTGTTGGCAACCTTTTTCACCGGGTGAATGAACCTGCATCCATAAGGACATGCCTGAACACAATACCTGCAACCCAGGCAATATTTCTCATCAACCATCACTATTCCTTCGGGGCTCATGTAGGTTGCACCTACAGGGCAAACCTGCTCACACGGAGACTTGGCGCAATGGTTGCACATTTTCGGAACGAAGAATGATTTGAATATCTCTTCATCGGGAATCTCCTGTTTGAAGCCATCTATCCCGCCGTTTGGTGATTTTATGACGACACTCCCGTCATTTTTAACTGTATAATGCTCCACCCAGTTCCTGAAGAAGAAGGGTTCTTGCGGGACGTCGTTTTCCTTTTTGCAGGAAGCGGCACAGCTTCCACAGCCTATGCACTTATGTATATCAATCACAATGCCATACCAGGGCAATGTTTTGTCTTCAGGTTCGGCACCATGAACAAGTAACATTGATGATTTAAGCATTGAGTATCCCAATGTGGCACCGGCAAGGGTTGCAGCCGATTTCAGGAATTTCCTCCTCGATGGTTTTACTTCTTCTCTTTCCATGGCTGATGCGGGTTATGACATTCTGTACATGATTTACCCGGGTTATGGGTATTCAGATCCTGCTGCTTAATGACATCCGAGCGCCTTGCGGCATTTTTCTCATGGCATTTCCCGCAGAATTCCCTTCCCTGGGGTTTGAAAATATCGCTGGCCTCACTGCTTTCAGCATGCTTTAAACCCGGACCGTGGCAGGTTTCGCAGCTAATCCCGTTGTGTTTGTTTGCGGCTTTCATATCCTCAATGTCCTGGTGACAATCGAGACAGGCTGCATGACCGGCATAATGTGCAGGAAATGAAGCGTTGTCGGCAAGGGATGCACCACGGTAAAACCCGTACTGGCCAAAGGTTTCAGGCCTCAGGAAGTGGCGCAATAAGAGAAAAAGGGATATGAAAATCGCAAATGCAACAAACAGGCGTTTAATCTGGGGTGGAATGTAGAACTTCATTTACTGATAGTTTATTTGACCTGGTTGTGAGACAAAAGGTATTAACAGAAAAGGGGCGTTTTCTGAATACATGATTTTTATCAGCCTTGTAAGTGGCTAATATATAATGAGTCTAAATAACTTATCATCAGATGTTAAATAAGGAACGCAGCTTGTTTATAAACCAAATCCGGATTAACTTTCTACAAATGTCTGCAAATGCGCTTTCTGAAATCTGTTTTACTGCTTAAGATGGCTTGCCTTTTATGGCTGCCGGTCGCTGTCGCACAAGTCGACAGTTCATCCCTTAAAAACCAATCAGCTTCTCCTGACAGCAGTTCAGTGAAAGATATTCCTGTGGGATATGGAAGACTGAATAACAAAGAGATCACCGGGGCTGTCAGGAATATGCTCAGGCCGGGCTTCAATGAGGGCAATATTAATAATCCCCTGCAGCTTATTACAGGCAGGATCGCCGGACTGGATATAAGCAAGGCGGGGGCTGATCCAAATGAATCGTTTTACCTCCGTCTCAGGGGACTTAACACATTCTATGCAAGTGATCAGCCGCTGATTGTCATTGATGGAATACCGGGAGGCAACATTCAGAACCTGATGCCTGCTGACGTTGAATCTTTTACTGTTTTGAAAGATGCTGCTTCATCCTCAATTTACGGTTTACGGGGTACAAACGGAGTAATTCTTATTGAGACAAAAAAGGGTAGTAAAGGTGCTCCTGCGGTTGAATATAACGCCTTTGTTTCACTCGAAACTGTTGCAAAGAACACCCCAGTGATGAACGCCGGACAGTGGAGGTCATTTAACGAAGTATTTAAATCCCAGTTTGGATTATCAGGCGGAACAGATTTCGGCTTCAGTACAAACTGGTTCAGGCAGGTTGAGCAGGCCGCCCTTTCACACACTAATAATGTAGCTGTATCAGGCGGCAACGATAAATCATCTTACAGGGCATCTTTAAATTACAGGAATGTGGAAGGTGTGCAGAAATACACAGGAAACTCTGACTTTTCCGGAAGGGTTGTCCTGAAAGAGAAACTACTTCACGACAGGTTTGACCTATCTGTGGAAATGGCAGGCACTGAAAAAAAGATAAACCAGGGCTTCCCTGAAGCTTTTAAGTATGCCACAATCTATAACCCTACAGCACCTGTCAGAAGTAACGATCCAGCCTATGCAAGATATAATGGCTATTTCCAGCAGGTACTTTTTGATTATTACAACCCGGTTTCAATGATTGAACTTAACCAGAGAGAGTCAAGGGAGAGGATACTCGACCTTTCAATAAATGGTTCGTTGAAACTTGCGAAGAATCTTACTGTCACCGGAACATATGCGATTCAGCAGACAGGCTTGCTGGGTGGCGAGTATTTTGGTAAAAAAGAATACTGGGGAGGACTTTCTCACAATGGATTAGCTTCAAGAAACTACTATAATGCCACCTCTGAGTATTTTGAATCGTTCCTTAATTATTACCTGAACGCGGTTTCAGGTCTTGATGTAAAAATTCTTGCGGGATACACGTTCCAGGATTTTGCAAATGAAGGCTTTTCGGCAACCGGAGGTGACTTCCTTTCTGATGCATTCACATTCAACAACCTCAGTGCTGCAAGGGAGTTTAAGACAGGAACCGGAACAGTCAGCTCATTCAAGAACTCATACAAGCTCATTGCGTTTCTCGGGCGGGCTTCGGCAAGCTATAAGGAATTCCTGTTTTTAAATGCAAGTGCGAGGTACGAAGGGTCATCACGCTTCGGTACAAATAACAAATGGAAACTGTTGCCATCTATATCTGCCGGAATTGATGTAACAAAACTTCTTGATAAAAGTGATTACCTCCTAAAACTGAGATTTGGATATGGAGTCACAGGGAATGAACCATCCCAGAACTATCTCTCCCAGATGAGGTTTCAACAAGGGTGGTATAATTATATAAGCGGGGCATTTTCATATGGTTATGTTGTTACAAACAATTCCAACCCTGACCTTAGATCAGAAACAACAAAAGAATTTAACACCGGGCTTGATTTTAATTTCATGAACTCAAAAATTACCGGTTCTGTCGATTTTTTCAGCAGGAAGTCAAGTGACCTGTTCTTTCCTTTCCAGGTTCCAAGTCCGCCTAACCTTTTCGGATACCAGTGGCTGAATGCCGGTAAAATTAAAAGCAGCGGGATGGAACTTTCGCTTGGCTATGATCTGATTGCCGGTTCAGACTTAAGCTATAGTATTTCACTTGATCAGTCATTTTTATTCAATAATACAATAACTTCAATTTCTGCTGATTACAGCGGAACCACGATTTCGGCTGGCACCATCCTTTTAGGTGATGTCGGATCTCCGGGTGGATGCTGCTATACAATTTCAAAGATCGCAGCCGGAGAGCCTGCAGGCCAGATATTTACAATGGTGCAAAAAGGTATTTCCCCTGATGGATACAGGATCTATGAAGATGTGAATAAAGACACTTTCTTCGATAACAGGGATAGCAGGGTAGTCGGCAACGGGTTGCCTGAATACCTCCTGGGCTTTGGCAATAACCTGAAATATAAAGATTGGGATCTTGGTATATTTTTCAGGGGTGTTTTCGGCCATTCTATTGTTAACCTTTTCAGGGCTCAGTATGAAGTACCCCGATTTATTTCGACATACAATTTACCTGTCACAACTCCCGATCTGAAGAATCCTGAAACCAATATGCTATTAAACTCCTTTGGGGGTGTCCTTACTAACTATGATGTCGAAAAAGGCTCATTCGTATCACTCGACAACATAAGCCTGGGGTATAATTTCAGGCTCAGTGGGAATAGTACTGTAAGAAGACTGAGATTGTATCTTGCTGCAAACAGGTTGTTTTACATTACGAAATACAAGGGCTCAGATCCTGAGCCAAGATACAGGGATAATGACCAGAACCTTGGCACCTACAATAACCCACTTGTTGCAGGTGCCGACAGGAGGATCACATGGCCCCGTACGAGGTCTGTTACATTCGGTCTGAATGTGGAGTTTAACTAGCTGATCTCGAGAAGTATCTCAAGAATCTGTCTTGCCGCTTTTGATACAGAGGTACCCGGTCCGAATATTGCAATAACGCCGGCATCGTAAAGGAACTGGTAATCGCCCGGAGGGATAACCCCGCCGGCTATTACAAGGATATCTTCCCTTCCAAGCTTTTTAAGCTCAGCTATCACCTGAGGAACCAGTGTCTTATGACCTGCAGCCAGGCTTGATACACCAAGCACATGTACATCATTTTCCACTGCCTGGCGGGCTGCCTCGGCAGGTGTCTGGAAGAGCGGCCCTATATCGACATCAAAACCGATATCGGCATAACCTGTTGAAACAACTTTGGCTCCGCGATCGTGACCGTCCTGTCCCATTTTGGCGATCATGATCCTTGGCTGCCTGCCCTCTTTTTCAGCGAATTTAATTGCAAGGGCCTTTGCCTCCTCAAAATCCTTATCGGATCTGTATTCTGAAGAATATACTCCTGAAACTGAACGTATCACTGCTTTATACCTCCCGGCTATTTTTTCACATGCAAACGATATTTCACCAAGCGATGCCCTTTTTGCGGCAGCATCGACAGCAAGTTCGAGAAGGTTGCCTTCTCCGGTACGAACACAATTAGTAAGTGCTTCCAGGGCAGCCTGGCAGGCTTTCTCATCACGCTCTGCCCTCAGCTCCGAAAGTCTCTTTATCTGGGCTTCCCTTACAGCAGTATTATCCACTTCGAGTGTCTCGAGCGGATCTTCTTTTTCAAGCCTGTACCTGTTTGTTCCTATTATTGTCTGCTGACCCGAGTCAATCCTGGCCTGGGCCCGTGCAGCAGCTTCTTCTATCCTCATCTTGGGAATACCCGACTCAATCGCTTTTGCCATACCTCCAAGCCTTTCGATCTCCTCTATATGCTCCCAGGCCCTGCGGGCAATTTCATGGGTAAGGTATTCAACATAGTATGAACCACCCCATGGATCAATCTGGCTGCAGATAGATGTTTCATTCTGCAGGTAGATCTGGGTGTTCCTTGCAATTGCAGCCGAAAAATCTGTAGGCAGTGCAAGTGCCTCATCAAGGGCATTTGTATGCAGGCTCTGAGTGTGACCCAGGGCGGCCGCCATTGCTTCAATACAGGTCCTGCCAACATTATTGAAAGGATCCTGCTCCGTGAGGCTCCAGCCCGATGTCTGGCAGTGTGTCCTCAGTGCAAGGGACTTTGAGTTCTTTGGATTGAAACCGCTTACAATTTTTGCCCACAGCATCCTTGCAGCTCGCATCTTGGCAATCTCCATGAAATGATTCATTCCGATTGCCCAGAAAAACGAAAGCCTTGGTGCAAAAGCATCGATTGCCAGGCCCGATTTAACACCTGTCCTAAGGTATTCAAGCCCGTCAGCAAGAGTATAACCAAGTTCCAGATCGCATGTGGCACCTGCCTCCTGCATATGATAACCGGAGATACTTATAGAATTGAATTTCGGCATCTTCTCCGATGTGTACCTGAAGATGTCAGCAATTATCCTCATTGAAAATTCAGGTGGGTATATATATGTATTCCGCACCATGAACTCCTTGAGTATATCATTTTGAATTGTTCCTGAAAGTTCTTCCAGTTTTGCACCCTGCTCCAGCCCTGCAACAATATAAAAAGCCATTACGGGCAGAACGGCACCGTTCATTGTCATCGACACCGACATCTTGTTAAGAGGAATCTGGTCGAAGAGTATCTTCATGTCGAGTATTGAATCGACTGCCACACCGGCTTTGCCTACATCGCCGACAACCCTTTCATGATCAGAATCATAACCCCTGTGGGTTGCTAGGTCGAAAGCGACTGAAAGACCTTTCTGGCCTGCGGCAAGATTTCGCCTGTAGAATGCGTTTGAATCCTCAGCAGTTGAAAAACCAGCATATTGCCTGATAGTCCAGGGAAGCATCGTATACATACCTGAATACGGACCTCTCAGGAAAGGAGGAATCCCGGCTGCATACCCGAGATGTTCAAAATTTTTCGTGTCATCTGAAGTGAACAGGCTTTTCACAGGGATCCTTTCGGGTGTCATCCATGGATCTGCATGCCCCTGTTCCTTCTTCCCAGTACTGCCTTTGCTCTTCCTCCCTGCAGCGGCAAGGTCATCGTATTTAAATTCGGGCCTCATTTTTATCGGGCTATATGATAATCAATAAGTTTCAATTTTATTCCTGGTCACGGCGTTTCCCTTTCTGGTAAAGTGAATCTGCCATAGCAAGAAATGCTTCACGTTTTGCAGATCCTTCATCCACAAGGGATTTAATATAACCTTTCTCCAGGGCTGCAAGGAATCCGCCGTCCGATTCAATCTTAAGGAAGGTTTTCCAGGCTTCATCAGCAACCATCGAGGTAAGTTTTTCAATATACCACGAACCACCTGCAGGGTCGGATACTTTTGAGAAATATGCTTCCTCCCTGAGGAGCAGCTGCTGGTTACGGGCAATTCTTTCTGAGAAATCATCAGGAACCCTGAAGGTCTTGTCGAAGGGATTAACTGTAAGGGAGTCAGCGCCACCCAGAACGGCTGACATAGCTTCTGTCTGGGTCCTGAGCATATTAACATACGGATCTGTAACCCTTTTATTCCATTCGCCTGTTACAGAGTGTATCTCCATTCTTGTATTTGCCTCGTTTTCCGGCTTATAAGCTTCAGTAACAAGAGACCAGAGAAGTCGTGCGGCCCTTAACCGGGCAATCTCAAGAAAATAGTCGGGTCCGGTTGCAAATGAGAAGCGCATTTTTGAAGCCGCAAGATCGGCAGAAATTCCTCTGCCGGTAAGTATTGAAAGATACTCGTTGCCCATTGCGAGCGCTATGGCGAGTTCCTTAACAGGGTCGGCGCCTGCATTCGCAAGCCAGTGGCCATTCACCTGTATGACCCTGAATGACGGAAGTACAGATGCTTCTTTTGTCAGTGCAGCGAGGTAAACGAATCCATCCTCAGAAGGGATGCAAAGTTTACCGTTCATGAAGAGTCTTCCAAGTGGATCGGCTTCGAAAGCTCCCCTTATCTCTTCATGTTTTGTTTTTCGTGAGTTGATTACACCAATGAAGTAAGCAAGTAATTCCCTTGCTTTGCCTTCAGACCTGAAATTGATCTCTATGCTTTCGGGGTGAATCCCGTCAAGAAGTTTTCCAATAGATTCAGTACTCAGGCTGTCGGGATTATCTATTTCGAATCCAATTGAGTCAACCCCTTTCATAAGGATATCAAGGGCCTTCCTGTTAGCTTCATTATAATCTGCGACTTTGATGTCCTGACGTATGAGCCAGTTGTTGCCTGAACTTTTTCCGCTCCTCAGCCACGGACTTTCCCCGGGCAGGGTATTAATTGCCGTAAGGCCTTCAATATCTTCCTGCCTGTAAAAAGGCATTATTCTCAATCCTTCGGGACTGATGCGGACAAGTTTCTCAAAATCCTCTCCCTTAAGGTCGGCTTTGATTTTTTCTGTCCATTCACCGGTTGTTACCGGTGGGAAATTCTCAAACAGCTTTCTCTCTTCTGGCATCGGGGTCTGTGATGAAATTTTGCAAATAAACCGCTGCAGGATAACTTAATTAATGAATTTTGTCATGTGTTTCATTTACCTGCAAATTCCATCAGGTACGACTTGATGAAAGCATTTAAATCGCCATCAAGCACAGCCTGTACATTTGAAGTCTCATGACCGGTCCTGAGGTCCTTTACCATTTTATAAGGGTGAAGAACATACGACCTGATCTGGGAGCCCCATTCTATCTTCTTTTTTTCACCTTCAATCTTTGCCTGTTCCTCCATCCTTTTCCTGAGCTCGAGTTCATAGAGCTGCGATTTGAGTATCCTCATCGCGTTCTCCTTGTTGTTAAGCTGCGACCGCGTCTCCTGGTTCTCGATTACCAAACCGGATGGATGGTGCCTGAGCCTTACAGCTGTTTCGACCTTGTTCACATTCTGACCTCCTGCCCCGCTCGACCTGTAAGTTTCCCAGGTTATATCGGCAGGGTTTATCTCGATAGTTATGTTGTCGTCAACAAGAGGCGAAATAAATACCGATGCGAAAGTTGTCTGGCGCTTTCCCTGTGCGTTGAAAGGTGATATTCTTACAAGCCTGTGTACGCCGTTCTCACTGCGCAGGTACCCGTAAGCCCGTTCGCCGTCTATCTCGATAGTCACTGATTTTACACCGACTTCGTCACCAGCCTGGAAATCGTGCTCCTTGACCTTGTAGTTGTTCCTCTCTGCCCACCTGAGATACATTCTCATAAGCATTGCAGCCCAGTCGTTGCTTTCCGTACCACCTGCCCCGGCATTTATCTTGAGGATGGCCCCGAGCTGATCCTCATCTTTCCTGAGCATGTTTCGTACTTCAAGAGTCTCGATAAGCTCAATGCATTTTTCATACTGGGCATCTGTATCCTCTTCCGTGGCCTCCCCTTCCCTGAAAAACTCAAAGAGTACAGAGAGATCATCGAGTGATGAACTCACCTTGTTGAAATCGTTTGTCCAGCTTTTTAATGATGAAATGTTTTTCAGCAGCTCTTCTGCAGCTTTCGGGTCGTTCCAGAAACCGGGTTTCTGTGTCAGCTCTTCCTTCGACTGTATCTCCTTCAGTTTGCCTTCGATGTCAAAGATACCTCCTCAACGCATCACGGCGTTCTGAAAGTCCTTTTATCTGTTCAATGGTGATCATTGATTTTGATTTGAAATTAAGCTTCAAATATACTCTTTTTTGGGCAAGGCCTGAGATCATGTGAACCGTGGACCCGGGCAGTAGCCGGATTTTTATTAATTTAGGTTGGATTTAATACAGTACCTGATGAGAAGTATCCCATCCTTTAGAGTTATTATCTTATGCCTTTCAACTGCTGCCATGCTGGCGGCCGCCTCATGCACCGATACTGCACCAGCCAGGCCCGACTGGCTAATTGACGGCAGTTCCTACAGGGCAGAGATAATACAGAGCAATGACCAGGTTACGCTGACAAACGGTCTCGTTTCCCGGACGATAAGCCTGAAGCCTGATGCAGCAACAATTGGTCTTGAAAACCTGATGACAGGCAAAGAACTGCTGAGAGCTGTAAAGCCTGAAGCCGTTCTCAGGATCAATGGAACTGATAACAGGATAGGCGGGCTGAAAGGCCAGGCTGTGAAAAACTTCCTTTCCCCGGCTTTCATAAAAGAGATGAAGGCCGATACTTCTAATCACTTCAGGTTAAAGGAAACAAGGAAAGGTGAAACAGAAGCGAGGTTTCCATGGAAGAAGCGGAGCGAATGGATGCCGGCCGACCTCCCATGGCCACCTCCGGGCAAAAAGCTGGATCTGGTCTTTTCGGTAACCGACAGCACAGTATTGCCTGCCGGTCTTGAGCTGACTATAAGCTACGAGATTTACGACGGGATCCCGCTTATTAGCAAATGGTTCACGCTCGAGAATAAATCGGGACATGAAATAATGCTTGACAGCTTCAGTTCAGAAATTCTTGCCTTGACAGAGGAAGAGAGCGCAGTGGGTGATAAGAAAAACTGGATACTGCCCGGTTTATATGTCGAGACTGACTTCGCTTTTGGGGGAAGCATGTCGTCGGAGTCGTGCATAGATAAGTCTGTATTCTGGAAAGCCGATCCGGAGTACACCACAATAGTTAACTACAACCGCGTACAGCCGTCGATGCTTGAATGCCGGCCAATGATTGGTCCGGCAGAAAAGATAAAGCCCGGGGGGCGCTTTGAGAGTTTCAGGAGCTGGATCCTTGTCTCTGACAGCTACGACCGTGAGAGGAACGGACTTGCACAGAGGAAGATGTACAGGACAATAGCTCCATGGGTTACCGAGAACCCTGTGTTTTTTCATCTCAGATATGCCGATGATGAGTCGGTGAAGAGTGCTGTTGACCAGTGTGCAGAGACAGGCTTCGAAAAGATAATACTATCGTTCGGAAGCGGTTTCGACATTGAGGACAGTTCAATGGCAAATCTCGAAAGGTTTAAAAAGCTTGTTGATTATGCCCATTCAAAAGGTATTACTTTAGGCGGGTACAGCCTGCTGGCGAGCCGCCATATCGGCGGCGGGCATGATGTTGTCATGCCCCCGGGGCAGCAACCTGTATTCGGCAACTCCCCATGCCTGGGTTCTGTGTGGGGTGAGGAGTATTTCAGGAAGCTCTACCGCTTCATTGAGTATACAGGCTTCGACAATTTTGAGCACGATGGCTCCTACCCCGGCGATGTGTGCGCCTCCGTCACCCACCCGGGGCATAGCGGGCTCGACGATTCGCAGTGGAAGCAGTTCAGGATAATATCCGGTTTCTACAGGTGGTGCCGGGGGCGCGGGGTCTACCTGACAGTCCCCGACTGGTATTTCCTTAATGGCAG
>JAXLTT010000006.1:0-183243 GCA_046329875.1 Bacteroidales bacterium | reverse complement strand
CGCTAAAATTGCCGTTCAGGCAATTTATTAACGCTCGTTCCTCCCGCTGGGGGAAATAAAAAAGGGGGTATATGACATGCAGAAAAATGACAGGGAAAACTTCAAATATCACTTTCAAAAAACACCGGTTCATCCTATCTCTTAGTATAATTGTATTACTCCTTCCATCCTGCGAAAAGCAGAATCCATCAAAGCTTTTCACACTTCTTCCTTCTTCAAAAACGGGTATCACATTCGTAAATAACCTTACAAGCACAGAGGAACTTAATACATATACCTACAGGAATTTCTATAACGGTGCCGGCGTCGGAATAGGCGACTTCAACAACGACGGTCTGATGGATATCTATTTCTGCGGAAACCAGGCAGGCAACAAACTCTATATAAACAAGGGGAATTTCAGTTTTGAAGATGTAACAGTAAAAGCCGGGGTTGAATGCAAAGGTTCCTGGTCAACAGGGGTAACAATAGCTGATGTTAACGGCGACGGCTGGAGCGATATCTACGTTTCAAAATCAGGCGCCCCAGACACACCGCACAGGAGCAACGAACTGTTTATAAATAACGGCGACCTTACCTTCACTGAAAAAGCTGCCGAATACGGGCTCGATGTAAAAGGGCTTTCAAACCATGCTGCATTCTTCGACTACGACCGCGATGGTGACCTCGATTGCTATATTCTCAGCAACTCTTACCAGTCGGTTACCGAATTCAACATGAAGCCCGGAGAAAGATCTGTACGCGACTCCCTCGGGGGAAACAGGCTTATGAGAAACGATAACGGGCATTTCACCGATGTGAGTGCATCGGCCGGGATCTATGGAAGCAAGATCGGATTTGGTCTCGGAGTATCAATAGGCGACCTGAACCGCGACGGCTGGCCCGATATCTACATATCTAACGATTTTTTTGAAAGAGATTACCTATATATAAATAATAAGAACGGGACCTTTACCGAATGCCTCGAGGACGAACTCGGGGAAACGAGCCAGGGTGCAATGGGGGCCGATATTGCAGATATAAATAATGACTCATGGCCGGAGATCTTTGTAACCGAAATGACACCGGAAGACAATTCAAGGCGAAAGACCAAAGCCCTTTTTGATACCTGGGAGACTTACAATAAGAAGATCAGCACCGGCTATCACCACCAGTTTGAGCGTAATGTTCTCCAGCTTAACAACCATAACGGGACCTTCAGCGAAATAGGACGCTTCAGCGGTGTCAGCACAACAGACTGGAGCTGGGGCGCACTTATTATGGATCTTGATAACGACGGATGGAAAGATATATTTGTTGCAAATGGTATCTATAAAGATCTGCTTGACAGGGATTACCTCGATATCTATTCCGACCCTACTGTAATGAGATCAATGATAAGAACAGAAGATAAGGCCATTCTTAAAATAATTGATAAGATACCTTCTGTAAGTATCCCAAACTATGCCTTTCACAATAACGGGGATCTTACATTTACAAACATGTCGGCAGGCTGGGGACTTGGGACACCTTCATTTTCAAATGGTGCTGTATATACTGACCTGGATAATGACGGGGACCTCGACCTTGTGGTGAATAATGTCAATATGGCCCCATTTATATACAGGAATGAAACTGCAAAGCTGAATACAAACTCCTACCTTGAATTAATACTCAAAGGAGCTGGAACAAACACAGGGGCAATCGGTGCAGAGGTCGAAGTTTTCAATAATGGTTCCTCAAAATATGCAGAACTGGTGCCTTCAAGAGGATTCATGTCTTCCACAGATCCACGGATCCATCTCGGCCTTGGTGAGTGGACAAAGACTGATTCGGTAAACATTTTCTGGCCCGACGGCAGGTTCACTTCAATCACTTCCCCAGGCATAAATAAAATCATAACTATTGAGGAAAAACTTTCAGAAAAGATCGCAAGAGAACCTCAATTTACAGGTGAACAAACAATTTTCAATAATGAGCCTGAACCTGTTGGACTGGATTTCATGCATTCCGAAAATGATTTCAACGACTTTTCACGTGACAAACTGTTGATCCGGATGCTTTCCAACGAGGGTCCTCACATGGCAGTTGCTGATGTCAATGGTGACAAACTTGAAGATATATATATCTGCGGGGCAAAAGGTTCACCGGGCTGCCTCTACATACAGGATATACAGGGTCATTTCAGGAAAAGCAATACAGAACTTTTCGAAAAAGACAGGATATCGGAGGAGACTGACTGCGCCTTTTTTGATGCGAACGGTGATGGCTTCCAGGATCTCTATGTTGCCTGTGGAGGTAACGAGTTCTCATCTTCCTCTTCAGCCCTGGCTGACAGGCTCTATTTAAACAACGGGAAAGGTGTGTTTACAAAATCGGAGCAGATACTTCCGGCAGGCAAATATGAAAGCAGCTCATGCGTTCGTCCCTGTGACTATGATAATGACGGAGTAACCGAGCTTTTTGTTGGAATAAGGCTTAAACCTTTTGCTTATGGGATTCCTGTAAATGGTTACCTGCTTGAAAATGACGGAAAAGGAAATTTTACAAACGTCAGTGCAAAGCTGGCCCCGGAACTCAAGAACATTGGCATGATAACCGGTATGACCTGGGCTGATATTGACGGTGACAAGGACATGGACATGATTATAGTTGGTGACTGGATGCCTGTTAAGATCCTTGTAAATAACAACGGGAAATTCACCGACGAGTCAGCAAAACGGGGTCTGTCAGGAACAGAAGGGTGGTGGAATACTGTGGAAGCTGTTGATATTAACGGTGACGGCTTTATTGATTTTGTTGCAGGTAATCATGGTCTCAATACTTACTTTAAAGCATCCGATACGAAACCTGTAACAATGTATGTAAATGACTTTGATCTGAATGGAAGCGTTGAGCAGGTGATTTGCGCCTGGTTTGGTGACAGGGCTTATCCCGTTGTAATGAAAGATGAACTTGTTTCACAGATACCATCTTTGGCTTCCAGGTATTCAAGGTTTGCAGATTATGCCGACAAGGGTATTTCCGACATTTTTACACCAGAGATTTTAAAAAGATCCCTGGTTCTTAAAGCAGCACAGATGAAAAGCTGCGCTTTCATAAATGATGGAAAAGGATCATTCACAGTACTACCTCTCCCCGACCCTGCCCAGTTCACACCCATTTATTCAATACTTGCAGGTGATTTTAACCAAGATGGAATTACAGATATAATAACAGGTGGTAACCAGTACAGGGCCAAACCCCAATGGGGCATTTATGATGCCGGGTACGGCCTGCTCCTCCAGGGCAGAAAAGATTCGGGATTCAAAACAATACCTTCTGTCCTGTCAGGAATTACAGTAAAAGGTGAGATCAGGGACATGAAAATTTTAAATATTAAAGGAAAATCGGTTCTTACAATTGCAAGAAACAATAATAATTTACAGTTTTACAGCTCTAAAAATCTGAAATGAAAACAGGTAATTTTCTTATTCTCGCACTTATTATTTCTGCATCCCTTATTGGCGGATGCACACCAAAGGCAAAATATGAAAGAATGCTTAAACGCGAACTTGCACGGGGTGTCAGGTGCGACTCACTTTTTATGGGGCTTTACCTTGGCATGCCCCAGAAAGATTTTTATTCAAAGTGCTGGGAACTGAATAAGACTGGCCTTATTAAGCAGGGTGAAGGCAATATGACGGTGGAATACAAGATGAAGAACGAATTAAAGCACCAGGCATTTATGAACTTCTACCCGAAATTCGAGGGAGGTAAAATCTCTGAAATGCCTGTTAAATATAAGTATGCCGGCTGGGCGCCATGGAACAAGGCTCTTTCATCAGATAAACTTCAGCTCGACGTTCTAAGCTATTATGAGAAACTTTACGGGAAAGGGTTCATAACCGTGAGCAACAAAGTAATGGGCAACGCTTATGTTAAAATTGACGGGAACAGGCGGATTACTATTTACAAGGCAGATGATCTTTATGTTTACGCAACATTTACTGACCTGACTGTAAAAAATGATACGATTAGTTCCAACAGACCTGATAGCATCAAAACATCCGTAAGCAACAGCGAAAAGAAAGCAAATGAATAAGAAAACCTGGTCTGAAAGTTCAGGACTTGCTCTCATCCTGTTTCTCCTGCTTTTTACATCATGCGGTAAACAGGCCGGCCGGAATACCGGCAAACCACTTTTCACATTAATGCCGGCTTCAGTCACACATGCTGATTTTGTGAATGAACTCGATTTCGATAAGCAACTTAAGAACAAGTTCAATATTTACACTTTCAGGAATTTCTATAATGGCGGTGGTGTCTCGCTCGGCGATGTAAATAATGATGGTCTCACGGATATCTTCATGACTTCAAACATGGGGAGGAATGTTCTCTATCTTAATAAAGGGAACTTCGTTTTTGAAGATATATCTGCCAAAGCAGGTATCGGTGAGAAAGGAGAATGGTCGACAGGTGCAAGTTTCGTTGATATTAACGGCGACGGCTTTCTCGACATTTATGTATGCAACTCGGGCAATTTCAAGGGAGATAACAACAGGAACAGGCTTTATATAAATAATGGCGACCTCACTTTCACTGAAAAAGCTTCCGAATACGGGATTGGTGGTTTTGGAAACTCAACACAGGGAGTCTTTTTTGATTACGACAAGGATGGTGACCTTGACCTTTTTCTCCTGAACAATTATCCCAAGGCCATCGGTAGTTTCAAAATGTCTGAAAACCTGAGGAATGTGAGGGACTCGCTCGGAGGTGACAGGTTATACAGGAACGACGGGTCCAGGTTCACTGACGTAAGTGAAAAAGCAGGTATATATGGAAGTATAATAGGCTTTGGAATGGGTGTTACTGTCGGTGATATAAACCGCGACGGATGGCCCGATATCTACGTATCTAACGATTTCTTTGAACGTGACTATCTCTATATAAACAACCATAATGGTACTTTTACCGAGTGCCTCGAAAAGATGATGAAATCTGTGTCGGCTGCTTCAATGGGAGGCGACATGGCAGATATAAACAATGATCTCTATCCTGAGATCTTCACCACTGACATGGTCCCGGAGCATGACGACCGCATTAAAACCAAGACTACATTCGACAGCTGGGACAGTTATAAAACCGGAGTTAACGGGGGTTATTACCACCAGTTCACCCGCAATATGCTGCAGCTCAATAATGGTGACGGTACATTCAGCGAGATAGGTCGTTTTGCCGGTGTTAATGCAACCGACTGGTCGTGGGGAGCACTCATAGCCGATTTTGACAATGACGGGCTCAAGGATATTTTTGTTGCAAACGGCATCTTCAAGGATCTTACAGACCAGGATTACCTGAAGTATTTTTCGAACCGTGACATGATGATGTCTGTAATCTCTGGTAATAAGGTTGATTACAAAGCTCTTATTGATGCCATACCGTCTGTTAAGATCCCTAATTATGCTTTCAGAAACAGGGGCGACAACAGTTTCGAGAATATAACTTCGGGATGGGGCCTTGATGAACCAAGTTTCTCAAACGGGTCAGCATATGGTGACCTTGACAATGATGGCGACCTCGATCTTGTTGTGAATAATGTGAACATGCCCATGTTCATTTACCGTAACGATTCAAGGGAAAACCATCCGGAGAACCACTACCTGAAATTTGTTCTGAAAGGCGAAAACGGGAACAGCCAGGCACTGGGATCAAAGATCACGGCAAAGCATATGGGAAAATATTTCACCCTCGAGCAAATGCCGATGAGAGGCTATCTTTCAACAGTTGACAACAGACCAAACCTCGGGCTAGGGAATCTCACTACCGTTGATTCATTGATTATTGAATGGCCAGATAAAAAAATCACGCTTCTTACAAACGTTGCAACAGACCAGGTACTGACAGTCAGCCAGAAGGATGCTGTAATTTCAACCTTCAGTCTCAACGATTCGATCAGGTCATATAACAAATATTTTACCGAACTGAAAAAAGATAAACCTGTTGATTTCGTCCACCTGGAGGATAATTTCAATGATTTTGAACGCGATCCTCTCATGTACCAGATGATGTCTACAGAAGGTCCGAAGATCGCTGTCGGGGATGTTAACGGAGATGGCCAGGACGACATGTATATATGTGGCGCTAAAGGTCAGCCCGGTGAACTTTTACTCCAGGGAAAAGACGGAACCTTTAAATCAGTACAGAAGGAGCTCTGGGCGGCCGACCGGATCTCAGAGGAAACCGACTGCGCACTTTTTGATGCAGATGGTGACGGTGACCTTGATCTTTATATAGCATGCGGAAGCAACGAGTTTCCGGAGAGCTCATCAGCCTTAAGTGACCGGCTCTACCTGAATGACGGTAAGGGATCTTTCAGGAAAACGGACCAGATACTTCCTGCCGGGAAATATGAAAGTACTTCGTGCGTCAGGGTGGCTGATTTTGATAAGGATGGCAGGAACGAACTCTTTGTCGGTATAAGGTTCAAATCATTTGTATATGGTGTGCCTGTAAATGGCTATATCCTAGACAATGACGGGAAGGGGAATTTTAAGGATATCACACGCCAGGTAGCCCCGGAGCTTATTAAAACAGGCATGATCAAGGATATGCAATGGGCAGATGTGGATGGTGATGGTGATGCCGACATGATTATAGCAGGCGAATGGATGCCACTGAAAATCTTCATAAACGATAATGGCAAATTCAGGCTTAAAAATGATTCTTTCGGGGAAATTAAAACAAACGGCTGGTGGAATTGCCTGAGTGCCGGAGATATCGATGGAGATGGTGATATTGACTTCATTGCAGGAAATCACGGACTTAATTCCAGGTTCAAAGCTTCACCGGAAAAACCTGTAGATCTTTATATTAACGACTTTGATCTTAATGGCAGCGTGGAGCAGATAATCTGTGCCTACGACCAGGATAAGTCATTTCCCTACCTGCTGAGACACGACCTTTTAGGTCAGCTCCCGGGTCTTGAAAAAAAGTACCCTAAGTATGACCTGTACAAGAACCAGCAGATCACTGACATTTTCACACCTGAACAGCTAAAGCATGCACTTCATCTAAGCGCCTATCTTCTTGAGACATGCTTGTTTATTAACGATGGCAAAGGAAACTTCACAGTAAGGCCTTTACCACAGGAAGCCCAGTATTCTCCTGTTTATGCATCACATATCTTTGACTTTAACAGCGACGGGAAACCTGATATTCTCCTTGGCGGGAACCTTTACAGCGTGAAACCTGAGCTTGGGAGGTACGATGCGAGCTATGGAACACTGCTTGAAGGTGACGGAAAAGGCAATTTTAAATTCATAAGCCCGGGTATTTCAGGACTCAGACTTGACGGTGAAATAAGAGATCTTAAAGAGATAAAGACCTCCAGGGGCATTATACTGATGGCAGGCAGAAGTAACGACACAGTTCAGCAGTTCATCGAAAAAAGGAGGTGATATCACCTTATGAGACGATTTACTGTCATCGTGATTTTTCTGACACTCTTCTATTCATGTAAACATGCAGGGAAGAATGAGCAGCCCCTTTTTAGCCTCCTCCCTTCAAAGGTAACCGGGGTTACATTTTCAAATACACTGACTGAAAACAGCGACAATAATATAATCCAGTACCTGTATTTCAATAACGGGGCCGGTGTGGCTGCAGGGGACATTAATAACGACGGACTTGTCGATCTCTATTTTACGGCTAACCAGGAGCCAAACAGGTTATATCTTAACAAGGGCAATTTTACTTTTGAGGATATAACTGAGAAAGCCGGTGTTGCAGGAACCGGTGACTGGAAGACCGGTGTCACAATGGCAGATATTAATGGCGACGGGCTTACCGACATCTATGTAAGCCAGGTTGGAAAATATAAAAAGCTTAACGGGAAAAACCAGCTTTTCATAAATAACGGTGATCTCACCTTCACTGAAAAAGCACATGAATACGGCCTTGACTTCCGGGGCTTTTCAACCCAGGCTGCGTTCTTTGACTACGATCTTGACGGGGACCTTGACATGTACCTTCTCAACCATTCGGTGCACTCCTCAAAATCCTATGGTGATTACACCCTCAGGTATGACTTTGATTCACTTGCAGGTGACAGGCTTTTCAGGAACGATATTGTGAATGGAAAAAGGATCTTCACTGATGTTACTAAAGAATCAGGCATATATTCGTCACAGATCGGTTACGGACTTTCCGTGAGCATCTGCGATATAAACGACGATGGTTTTCCGGATATCTTCGTTTCAAACGACTTTCATGAGAACGATTATCTCTATATAAATAACGGTCACGGATCATTCACCGAGAAGCTCATGGAAATGTTCGGTCATACAAGCCGGTCATCTATGGGAAATGACATTTCTGATTTCAACAACGATGGCATGCCGGATCTTATGGTACTCGATATGCTTCCGGGAAATCAGAAGTTACGTATGTCATCGGCGGGGGAAGACGATTATGACCTGTATGAAGTAAAACTCGATTTCGGATATTATTACCAGTATGTACGCAATACCCTGCAGTTGAACCAGGGTGACGGGCTCTTCAGCGAGATTGGCAGACTATCCGGTGTTTACCGCACCGACTGGAGCTGGTCGCCCCTCTTCGTTGATGCAGACAACGACGGCTGGAAAGATCTTTTTATAACAAATGGCATATTCAGGAGGGCTAATGATCTTGATTACCTGAAATACCTTTCAGGTGAAGACAGGCTTCTCACGGGCAATGACAGCAGGAGTGTTCCTGACAGTGAACTATATTCACATATGCCACTCCAGCCGAACGTAAGCTATCTATTCAGGAATAACGGGAAACTGCTGTTTACAGACGTTACAGGAAAATGGGGGATATCAAAGCCTTCATTTTCAAACGGGGCCACTTACGCTGATCTTGATAATGACGGCTTCGAGGATCTTATTGTAAATAATATAAACGACCAGGCATTCATATACAGGAACAATGGTAAAAGCATTACCGGAAACCATTATTTAAAAATCTCATTCAGCGGTGCAAAGTCAAACAAAAACGGTACCGGTGCCCGCGTTACTGTAATAAATAATGGCAGGACCCAGATGGCTGAACAATTCCGGAACAGGGGATTCATGTCATCTGTTTCAGATAAAATAATCTTTGGCCTTGGCCCCGATAAAAAAGTGGATACCCTGATTGTGAGATGGCCGGGCAATGCAGAACAGATCATTACAAACATACCTGCAGATACAAGTATAGTACTCAGTTCAGAAGAAGCTACAGTAACAGGTACCAGGTCTACGCTGAAGAGAGGATATCACATTTACTTTGAACGTGATTCCCTTCCCGGTCTTAACTATACTCACAAAGAAGACTCGTATACCGATTTCAGGAAGGAAAAGCTGGCTCCCGAGAGCCTGTCGGGTGAAGGACCGGCCATAGCAAAAGCTGACGTTAACAATGACGGTCTTGAAGATATTTTCATCGGGGGCTCAAAAGGAAATTTTCCATTCATATTCCTACAGAATCGTGACGGCAGTTTCAAAAGAACTGGTTTTAACTTCATGAAACAGCCCCTGCCGGCCGACATAACAGATGCTTCATTCTTTGATGCAGACGGCGACAAAGACATGGATCTTTACCTTGTCTCAGGAGGTAACGAATTATTGACAGGATCGTCAGCACTCAGTGATATGCTTTTGATAAATGACGGAAATGGTAATTATTCGTTAGCACCGGAAAGCAGCCTCCCCCGGCTTTCTCATAACGGCTCCTGCGTAAGGCCCTGTGATTACAACGGGGATGGTGATATGGATCTTTTCATAGGTTCCAGGTCTGTTCCCGGATCATATGGCTGGCCTGCCGACCAGTATATCCTTGAAAATAACGGTCATGGCATTTTTAAAAATGTAACACAAACTGTTGCCCCTTTCCTGAAAGCATCCGGCATGGTAACCGATGAGGCATGGGCCGATATAGACAAGGATGGTGACAAAGACCTTGTAATTGCTGGGGAATGGATGAAAATCATGATACTGCGAAATGATAATGGGGTATTCACAGATCTTACAGAAAGAGCAGGGATGTCTGAAAGTTCAGGCTTGTGGACCTCATTAATTGCACATGATATCGATAATGATGGCGACGTTGATTTAATTGCCGGTAATACGGGTCTCAACAGTATTCTTAAAGCATCTCCATCTGAACCTGTTGAAATGTACCTGAGCGATTTTGACAATAATGGAACACTCGACCAGGTTATATGCTGCTACCAGGACGGCATCAGCTACCCTGTTGCATCACTTGATGAAATCTCAGCCCAGGTTGCAGGTATAAGTGGAAAATTCAGCAGCTACGCTGATTTCGGGGGGAAGACAATAAAGGACATTTTTGGAAATAATGCGGTAAGCAGGGCTACTGTAAGCAAGGTACAAACTATGGAGAGCTGCATTTTTATTAATGACGGTAAGGGATCCTTCACAAAAAAGGAATTGCCTTTGGAAGCCCAGTTCTCTCCCGTAAGGGGAATTATTTCAGAAGACCTTAATAAGGATGGGCTCAATGATCTTATAATTGCCGGAAACAATTATTATATCCGTCCTTCGTACGGAAGGTACGACGCATCCTATGGCTCTCTTTTGCTGGCGGATAATAAGAATAACTATAATGCATTAGCGCCATATATCAGTGGCCTTGAAATAAGGGGCGATGCCAGGAAAATTCTTGAAATCACTGCAGCTGGAAAAAGCTACCTTATTGCCGCTGTAAATAATGGTAAGCTACAGGTCTTCAGGATGAAGAAGTAATTTTGTGTAAGAATATTTGCCACTAAGACACAAAGACACTAAGTCGCACAAAGCCTTCCAGGAAGCATACGGTATTTTTTCCTTAGTGTAACCTTAGAGCCTTCGTGACTTTGTGGCAAAAAATCTATTTAACAACAATTTACAACACAAAGACACTAAGCCTCCCAAAGACTTCCAGGAAGCATACGGTATTTTTTCCTTAGTGTAACCTTAGAGCCTTCGTGACTTTGTGGCAAAAAATCTATTTAACCACAATGTACAACACAAAGACACTAAGTCGCACAAAGCCTTCCAGGAAGCATACATTATTTTTTCCTTAGTGTAACCTTAGAGCCTTCGTGACTTTGTGGCAAAAAATCTATTTAACCACAAAGTACAACACTAAGGGGAACAAAGGGAACCAGAGTACAGCGATGTCTCCTTAAACAAATTACAGATGATTTTTAAGAAAGCCGGCAAGATCTGAACGGGAAGGGCTTCTGCCTTCGGCAACATAAAAACCCACAACACCATTGGCGACAACAAGTGTGCTGAATAGATCTGATCCGAGAGCCGCCGCAAAACAAAATCCTGCATTGAAATTATCCCCGCCACCTGTAAGAACAACAGGAACCTTGCAAAGGAAGGTGGGGCACCTGACTATCTCTGAGCCGTTGAAAGCAACCGCCTCCTCAATCCTGTGTATTACTATAATATCGGAATTGCTTACCCTGTACAGATCCCTAATAAAAAGCTCATCATCGCTTCCATAGCTGATCCCGAAAGTCTTTGCCACAATCTCTGATTCATTCTGATTGAGGCTCAGCACAACCTTGCAGTTTCTCCTGAAAGACACTAAAAGCGATAGTGCTTCCTTTATCTCATTACCACCTTTTCTTGAACAATCTGACAGATCACTGAATAACAGGGGGCCTCCCCTGCCGGAAGTCATATAAGGCAGAATATCCGACTGTATCCCTCTCCAGATTTCAGAGCTGTGTTCTATTTCGCTCCAGTTAAGAAGTGCTAATATCTGCCTGTTACTGAATAACTCCCTAAGAAGTTTGATGCCAATCCTCTCTTTTATATCGGTCCACCTGAGATTGTTGTATGGACCCGGATCGAACATTATAACCTTATTATTGCTGAATTCAAGGGCTGTGGCTGTTATTGTATCAGCAATTGTATGGAGCCTGCAGTTGGGTGAAAGAGCCCTGAAGAAAGGAAGGATATCCGGGTAACCGAAAGTACCTATGCACTCACATTTTACATCCAGGCATCCAAGTGCATTACCTGTTATTGTCATATTACCGCCTGGCTTTGAGAGTCTTGTTTGCAGCTCTATACCGCAGCTTTTGTCGGTCTTCTCTGCAAGGTAGTGGCCAAATTCAAGGCCGCTTTCGAAGTATCCTGTTTCTTCCTTTCCTGTCCTTTCCCTTACAACGCGCACAATTGTATCAATACATGCATCAAATCCGAGTAATGCACTGATCGGGGCGGCTCCGGGATCAAGAATTTTCGAAATTATCGGGGGTAGCTCCGCTGATAGTTTTCTCTCCATTTAGCCTTATTTCAGAAGGATGGCAGCATCCCTGTCAAGCAGAAGGAAAGAGTTTGGGTGTGCCTTAAGGGCTGAAGCCGGGAATGCCGTACTCACCTGGCTGTCGACAAGCCTTCTTACAACCTCTGCTTTCCGTGTGCTGTTCATTTGAAGGATTACAGTCTTTGCCTCCATTATATATTTAATGCCAAGAGAAATGCCTGATGTAAGTTTCACTGACCCGGAGAAATATTTCTGCCCCACAATTTTTGTTGTTTCATCGAGATTTACAATATGGGAATACAGGTCAAATGAGGTACCCGGTTCATTCAGACCCAGGTGGCCATTCATACCTGCTCCGAGCAGCATCATGTCAACGGGACCAAAGCGCTTAATGAAATCATCTGTCTTTTTACATTCGAGTGAAAGATCCTCAGCTTCGCCATCGAAGAAACAGAAGTTCTCCGGAGAGTAGTCAATATGGTCGAACAGGTGTTTTCTCAGGAATGAAAGGCAGTTTTCCTTCTTCATATCACCAAGGTGTGCCCATTCATCGAGTCCTACAATCTTAGATTTCCTGAAACTCACTTTGCCCTCTGTATTCATCTTAACGAGGTACCTGAAGGTACCGACAGAAGTTTCTCCAGCCGGAAAACAGAGAAGGGCATCAGGTTTTTTGTTGATAATGTCAACAATCATTTCAGCGGTCCTGAGAGACAGCTCATCGTAACTCTGATAGACTATTTGTTTCATGTATCTTATTTAAACCGCAGAGCGCACAGGGTCCGGAATAAATCTTATCACATTTTCCGGCATGGTGCACCCTGCGGTTAATTTTATTGTTTTGTTATAGTTTTATCTCACCCCAGCCTTTACGGTATTCACGTTTTACAAACTGGTTGGCAGCCTCGAAATTGGTTATTCTCATATTCGGGCCATCCCACTGGTAAGTAATATAACGGCCAGGAAAATTGAAGCTTGTCATTTCACCATAAACAGGGTCTTTCCTTGTGACCTTCTCACGTATGTTAAAGCTCCTGAGTATAAGGTTACCCATAAGGACAGTCTCTGTCAGCGGACCTGCATATCCAACGAATGGCGAGTCAACTTCCATATTGCCATAGCCTGCGATACATGCATCAATCCACTGCCACCAGTGGCCATCCATGTCACCTTCTACCCTTGGATATTTCTTTGGAACATTAACTACACTGTTAAGTGAAAGAGGGAGGAGGATCGGGTTACGACCACCCCAGCCGCATGCTGCTTTCCCTTTTGTACCTATGAAGAGCGTTCCGCCTTCATAATCGTTCAGCCCCAGTGGGAAGTCAGCGAGTATCTCATTCATGTTCACCGAAGGATCAATCTCATTTGGCCTGTCGGGTGTTATACCTCCGTCCATCCAGAAGAGATCAAGGTCCTTTCCATTGCCAAGCTTATACCTGAACCGGACAATGCTTGATACCGGGCCGCTTTCGGGATATATTGCTTCCTCAAAAATGCCGCTGTAAACAGTGCTTGCACTGCAGGTAACCTCTGTTGGGTAACCAAGGTTCAGAAGCTTGAAAGGTGGCCCGATAATATGGCAGCCCATATCACCAAGAGCACCTGTTCCGAATCTCCACCATCCCCTCCAGTTGAATGGCACGAGGTTATCTATATACTTTGTCTCCTCGGCAGTTCCAAGCCATAGATCCCATTTAAGTTCTTTAGGAACAGGCGGGTTTACTTTTGGCCAGGGAATACCCTGTGGCCATACAGGCCTGTCGGTCCAGCAATAGACCTTTTCAATGTCTCCCAGGATACCAGCCTCCATCCACTCCCTTAGTGTTCTCATGCCGTCGCATGAAGCTCCCTGGTCGCCCATCTGTGTAACAACTTTATACTTCTCGGCAGCCTGTGTCAGTATCCTTGCCTCATAGATATCGTGAGTGAGGGGCTTCTGAAGGTAAAGGTGTTTGTGCAACTGCATGGCGCTGAGCCCGACAATAGCATGGTTATGATCAGGTATAGCTACTGAGACAGCATCAAAGTTCTTGCTCTCCTTGTCGAACATCTCGCGCCAGTCGTGGTAGAATTTTGCTTTTGGAAACTCCTTTATCCTTGGTGCCGCCATCCTGTCGTCAACATCGCAGAGAAAAGCTATTTCAGCATTTTTCTTTGGTGCAATCTTGTAATGCCTTATATCATCAGCTGCTTCACCACCGCATCCTACCGCTGCAATAAGGAGCTTATCGCTCGGTGCAACATGTCCAAGACCGCTTATAGTAAAACTTGGAAGTATTGTAAAGGCTGCAGCACCTGTTGCTGCAGTCTTTACAAAGTTCCTTCTTGATAACCCGTCGCCGGGTTCCTTTTCTTTTTTATCTGTATTCATCTGGTTGGCTGGTTAAGGGGGTTCTGCGATTCCTTACTTCTTAGCTTTCTGCAAAGGTTTTACAGCTATTTCCTTAAAGAATACCACATCTGCATCGCTGTGATTCTGGATGCCAATATATCCGTATTCAGGACGCGGACCACGCTGCGGTTCGAAATCGAATTTTTTCTCAGGAACTTTATCACCCTCCTTGAAGTCGGTAACTTTTACGCCGTTAACATATACGATTGTTCTCGGGCCGTCGAGCGTTATTTCAGTTGTGTTCCACTGTGGACCTGGTTTTGCAGGTTTTGCAAGCGGGTAGTTCATTGAGTAGAGGCAGCCTGTGTAATGACTATCATCCTCGTTTGACAGTTCAGGATGGTTGTCAATCTGGCATTCATATCCATAATGAACAGGCATCCATTCTTCACGCGGCTCAATCGGGACCCTGATGAATATACCTGCGTTGCTGTTTGTATCGCGCATAGCCCATACAACTTTTATCTGGCAGTTGCCAAACTTCTCGGCAGTCCAGTAAAGCAGACCCATACCGCCATGCGATTTGATAAGCCCGTTCTCTACGTACTGTTCGCCCGGACCAACATGCTTCCAGCCTGTCAGGTCCTTGCCATTGAACAGTTGTCTCCATTCTTTACCTTTCTGTGCTGATGCATTCAGGCTGAAAGCGAGCAGCATCAATGCAAAGGCAGCAGTTACTAAACCAAATCGAACATTTGAATTCCTTTTCATGATCTTAAATTTTTTGTTATTGACTATTTTTCCGTTTGAAAGTTGCATTATTTATAAGTGGTTTTGCCCAGAAACTGAGGCTCAGAATATAAGCCAGCGGAAGTATAAGAATAAGCATACCAGCCCTCAGTCCTATCATATCCTTGAGTTTCCCGACGAGAAGTGAGAATACAGCGCCACCTGCAATTGCGGTGCAAAGAATACCAGAGAATGATCCATGGTATTTTGGTACGCTGTTAAGTGCAAGTGAGAATATTATCCCGTACATTACAGACAGGCAGAATCCTATAGCAGGGAATCCGATCAGTGCCATTTTTGCTGAACCGAAGAGTGTTGCTATAAGGATTACCAGCGCAGCTACTGTAAATATCCTCAATACCAGTTTGCTGTCGAGTATCTTAAGAAGAACAAGGCCAAGGAAGCAACCTACCGTCATTAGCCCCCAGAAAAGGCCTACTGTAGCGGCACCTGTTGTTTCAGGACTGACTCCATGATAGGTACGAAGGAATTCCGATATCCAGTTGGCCACACCCTGTTCGGTCCCTACATAACAAAAGATGCCAAAGAAAAACAAAATGACAGTTTTCTGCTTGAAAAGATCGAGGTGTATGCTCCATGCACCTACAATCTCATCTTCCTTCCTTTGAACCTTCGGGAATCTTGTAAGTACGATTATCAGGATCATTATAAAGCTTACCATGGCAAAAACCCAGTAAATAGAAATCCATGGCATGTTTGACGGGGTCAATCCTGACAGTGTTTTTATAATAAAATCGTGGTCGGCACCAGCCTGGGAAAGATTTGAGACCAGGTAAGAATATACCGAAGGGCTGATAAACGAAGCAGCACCAAAGACAAGCTGGGCAATAAGGCTGTTAAATGCAAAATGCTCCTCCCCTCCTGTAACCCTGAGCAGGGGATAAATTATAACCTGCAGCATTGCCATTCCTGAGCCGATCATAAACAGGGAGCCGAGGAAAACCCCGAAACCTGGCAGCAGAGTGAATAAAAGAGCTCCCGAGAGAGCGAGTATCCATGCAATTGTAAGAATTTTCTTATCGCCATATTTCTGCACAAGCATCCCCCCTGGTATTGACATTAGGGCATAGGCAATAAAGAATGAAAAAGGCAGCATACCGGTCATGGTGCCGGTAAGCTTAAAACTATCGCTCACATTAGGGTTTATTGAACCCAGGATATTTGTGAGAAAGGAAATAAAAAAGAAAATAAGGAAAATAAGAATCAGCAGGAAATAGTTTCTTTTCATTTGAACCCAATTTAAAATTGATGATACTATGCAAGTTATTCAATTCAATCTCTGTATTAACAAAATTCACATACTTTAACGATTATTTGTGCCTAAAATAGAAACTTTTTATTTCAGAAGAAGGTACATCGCTGCAGCTAGTGAAGCGCCGATAACCGGTCCAAGAATGGGAACCCATGAATAACTCCAGTCGCTGTCGCGCTTATTGGGAATTGGTAGAAGGAAATGCATTATCCTTGGACCCAGGTCCCTTGCAGGATTTATTGCATAACCTGTCGGCCCACCGAGTGAAAGACCGATACCTAATACAACAAGTGCGACCGGAAGTGCACTCAGTGCGCCAAGTCCCACCTGTGGTTCAGCCATATAAAGAACTGCGAGTGCAAGCGCATAGGTTCCTATAACCTCGGTGAGTACATTATACCAGTAGCTTCTTATGTTTGGGGCGGTACTGAATACTCCAAGTTTATAATCGGCATTAGCTGTGGCATCAAAATGCTTTTTGTAAGCCAGCCACACCAGAAGTGCACCGAACATAGCGCCCAGAATCTGCGCCAGTATATATAATGGCGCCTTTGAGATTGCAAATTTACCGGCAAGAACAAGGGCAAGTGTAACGGCAGGATTAAGGTGTGCCCCGCTGAATGGGGCTGCGATCAGAACCCCGGTGAATACGCCGACTGCCCACCCGAATGTAACAACTATCCAGCCACCGTTATTACCTTTTGTATCACTAAGCAATACGTTTGCGACTACTCCGCCGCCGAATACTATTATTATGGCTGTACCAAAAAATTCTGCAAAAAATGGACTCATCTTGTAAGTTTTTTATAATAGACTACTAATAAATTATTTCTCATCCGACCAGGCTTTAGCTGCTTTAACAGCCCTGTGCCAGCCCTTAATAAGGGGGATTGTTTCAGTTTCTTTCATCAATGGAGAAAACTTTGTATCCTTCTGCCACTGACGGCTGATCTCGGCAATGCTTCCCCAGTAGTTTGTAGCAAGACCTGCAAGGTAAGCAGCTCCGAGTGCTGTCGTCTCCGTAATCCTGGGTCTTACAACAGCAGCCTGCAGTATGTCTGACTGGAACTGCATGAGATTATTGTTCACAGTGGCACCGCCATCAACCCTTAGCTCCTTTATTATTATACCAGAATCCTGCTGCATGGCATTTAGAATATCCAGGGTCTGGTAAGCGATGCTGTCGAGTGCTGCCCTTGCAATATGTGCAGAGCTGCTACCGCGTGTTATACCGACAAGTGTGCCCCTTGCGTGCTGGTCCCAGTGTGGTGCACCAAGCCCGGCAAAGGCAGGAACAAAATAAACATCGCCACTGTCCTTAACTTTGGCGGCAAGAGCTTCAACTTCAGATGATGAAGTTATTACACCCAGTCCATCGCGAAGCCACTGCACAACGGCACCACCTATAAAAATACTTCCTTCAAGGGCATACTGGGTTTCTTTCCCGATCTTCCATGCAACTGTTGTAAGAAGCTTGTTTTTCGATCGTATCTGCTTCGTTCCGATGTTCATCATCATGAAACAGCCGGTTCCGTATGTGTTTTTAACCATTCCCGGTTCAATGCACATCTGTCCGAAAAGGGCTGCCTGCTGGTCACCAGCTATGCCCGCTATCTTAACTGGTGATGAGAAGTGTCCGACAGTCTCTCCAAATTCTTCACTCGAAGACCTTACCTCAGGCAAAATGTTGTCAGGGATATTCATTAATTTAAGCAGTTCACCATCCCAGCTTAATGTATTTATATTGAAGAGCATTGTGCGCGATGCGTTTGACACATCAGTAATATGAAGTTCCCCTCCCGTGAGATTCCAAACAAGCCATGAATCAACAGTTCCGAATGCAAGCTGACCTTTCTCGGCCAGCTGCCGTGCCCCTCTTACATTATCGAGTATCCATCTCAGCTTTGTCGCAGAGAAATATGCATCAATAACTAGCCCGGTCTTTTCAAGAATCTTATCAGCATGACCTTCTGCTTTCAGCTGGTCGCAGTATCCTGCTGTACGACGGTCTTGCCAGACAATAGCATTGTAAACAGGTTTTCCGGTTGTACGGTCCCAGACAATTGTTGTCTCCCTCTGGTTAGTGATACCGATTGCTGAAAGATCCTTGCTATCGATGCCGGCTTTAAGTAAAGCATCGAATGCAACACCTGCCTGGGAAGACCATATCTCTTCCGGATTATGCTCAACCCATCCTGGTTGAGGATAGATCTGTGTAAACTCTTTCTGGGATGAGGAGACCGGTTTCCCATCGTGATCAAAAATTATCGCCCTTGAACTTGTTGTTCCCTGGTCGAGGGCAAGGATATACTTTTTCATATTAATCTCTTATATAGTTCTTCACCAATATACTGAAATTTTCAAGCTCTTTATCTATCCATTTATTGTCATGCCCCAGCTCTGCAGCCATAATGGAAGCCACAACAGGAGCCATCTTTTCACACTCCCTGGCATCGAGAAGCAGTGCCCTTGTGCGGCGGGCAAGCACATCTTCGATTGTAACTGCCATTTCATTCCTGCATATCCACGCGATCTCGGCCCTTGTATACTTAAATGAAACTGAAAGTGGTTCATCAAGTCCGGGATGCTCATTTATTAATGAAAGAATCTCCCCTGCCCCCTTACCATATATCCTGAGACGATCATCTTCAGCATGCTCTATATTCCCGCCCAGATGAAAGTTCTTTGTAATGCATTTCTGCTTTTCAAGTTTCCCGGTCCCGATGAGTTTATCAATTGCTTCTTCAGCCATGCACCTGTAAGTTGTCCATTTGCCCCCGGTTATTGTAAGTAGTCCTGAGTCCGAAACAATTATTTTGTGACGCCGCGATATTTCCTTTGTTGATTGGGGATTATCGGGATCAGCAGCCAGTGGTCTCAGACCTGCAAATACACACAGGATATCTTTTTCTGATGGCGCTTTAACAAGATACCTCGATGCTGTACGGAGAATAAAATTAACCTCTTCGTCAAGTGCTTTTGGTTCATCGCTTATCTTTTCAAGCGGTGTGTCAGTTGTTCCTGCAACAACCTTGTCATACCATGGAATTGCAAAAAGAACCCTCCCGTCATCGGTTTTAGGGATCATAATAGCTGAATCTCCTGCAAGGAATGACCTGTCTAGTACGACATGGACTCCCTGGCTGGGTCTTATAGTCCTGTGAGCGGCAGGATTATCAAGGTGCAGTATATCATCGGCGAAAACCCCTGTTGCATTAATCACTGCTTTCGCCTTAAGACAGTAATTTTTGCCGTTTACACTGTCTGTTGCACATACTCCTTCCAGCTTACCTTTATCATCCTTTACAAGCGAAGTGACGCCGAAATAGTTAAGAATCACTCCTCCATTTTCAGCTGCGGCCCGTGCAAGTGCCAGGGCCATTCTTGAATCGTCAAACTGACCGTCGTGATATACTATACCACCTTTTAAACCTCCTGGTTTAAGGTTTGGCAGCCGCTGAAGGGTCCTGTCTTTGTTAATAAAATAGGATTTCCCCAGGCTCAGTCTTCCGGAGAGAATATCATAGAATTTAAGTCCGACTGTGTAAAGAACAACATCGAACAATGAATAGACCGGGATGACGAACTCCTGGTTTTCAGTGAGGTAAGGTGCATTTTTAAGCAACCTGCCCCTTTCAGCAAGGGCTTCCATTACCAGGAAAATATCTCCCTGTGCCATGTATCTGACACCACCGTGTACAAGTTTTGTGCTTCTCGATGAGGTTCCTTTTGCAAAGTCAGATTTTTCAAGAAGTAATGTTTTATAGCCCCTGGTGACTGCATCCACTGCACAACCAAGTCCTGTAGCCCCGCCGCCTATTATAATAAGATCCCAGGGCCGATCAGCCTGATTTTCAAGAAGGCTGATCATTTTATTACGATTCATAGAAAGGAGTTTTTGAGAAACTAAACTTAATCAGAATTGTTAGTATAATCAATGAAAAGAGACTTATTAAACCACAAAAGATTTAATTTAGTATCCGTGATTTTTAATTGTTGCTTTTCACCAGTTAAAATGAAGCAATTATGAAATACATTTTCATTTCGGCAGTTTTCAGCCTCTTCAGAAGCCTGTCTGCCCAGCCTGCTATAAATGTTGTCGAATCCGTAGACCTGAAAAAATATACAGGGATATGGTATGAGATTGCCCGTCTTCCAAACACTTTTGAAAAAAACCTGAAGTGTGTCACCGCAACTTATACCTTAAGGGATGATGGAAGAATAACTGTTGAGAACAGGGGAGTGAAGATAAGTGAACCGGGTAAGGTGAGCAGCATAAAAGGTGTCGCCTGGCTTCCAAATCCATCGGTGACCGCGAAACTCAAGGTCAGGTTCTTCTGGCCTTTCAGCGGAAATTACTGGATCCTGGCTCTTGACGAAGACTACCGTTATGCCCTCGTAGGCGATCCTTCATTAAAGTACCTGTGGGTTCTCGGACGTGAAAGGGTTATGGACGAAATGATATACAACAACCTTCTTGAGGTTGCCAGGAATAATGGGTATAATGTACAACCAATTATAAAAGTTGAACAGGATTGCAGGTAAAGAGGTAATTAAACCCGGCAAGCGAAATTCAACAGCTGTCTATTTCAATAGCCCTTTCACATGTGAAAAATCGCCATCATTTTTTGCCGGCGTGATATTCAATATCTTACACACAAGGTTGTAAATATCCACGTTATTGAACTCCTCAACAGTATAGCCTTTCCTGAAAGCCGGACCTGCTGCACAGAACATCGCAAACATGTCTGAATTACGATTATCGTAACCATGTGCCCCTCCATTGAGGGTTCCCACTAGCGGACGTGTTGAGATATACCAGGAACTGTCGGCAACGACAACTATGCCCGGAATCCTCGGACTGGTACCATAATGCCATCTCGCCGGCACATCCTCATTTTTCCAGGCTTTCACACCCCTGGTATTGTTGACCAGCATAAGGATACTGTCTTTCTTACCTTCATTTGGCTTTATTGTATAAACCGGATTGCCTCCCCATATTCCGCCTATCATACGTTCGGGTATAACGCTCTTAAGGTTTATGTACCTTTCAGCAGACAACTGCTCCATACCATGATCAGACAGCACGATAAGATTGACCTGCTTTGCTATATCTAGCTGAGAAAGTTTCTGCCTTAGGTAGCCAAGCAGGCTGTCGAGATGATTTACAATTTCACCTGTCTCCGGGGATACCGGGCCAAAATCATGACTGGTTGCATCGGGCTCATCGAAGTATAAGGTCACAAGCCGCGGACGCTTTTCTTCAGGCAGGGAAAACCATTTAATTACAGTGTCGATCCTTTCAGAATAAGTGACTTTAGAATCGTACTTCTTCCAGTAATCGGGCTGCATACCCTGGATAGGAGCCTCAGATCCGACCCAGAAGAATGAAGCCGTCTTCAGACCCTGCTTTTTTGCAGTAATCCACATTGGTTCTCCCAGGTAGAAAGCCGGGTTCTCCACGGCTTTCCTGTCGCCGATCCTGTACATGAGATTCAGCTCAGGGGCAAAAAAAGTATTGTTAATCAACCCGTGATGATCGGGATAGAGACCTGTTGCTATTGAATAATGATTCGGGAATGTTACTGTAGGGAAAGATGATATAAGCCTGTCGGCCTTCACACCTTCCGAAGCAAGCTTATTAAGATTCGGTGTTTTATAAATCTTATTATAGTCCCACCTGAAAGCATCAAAGGAAACAATAAGCACATAGTTTTTCGGAGGTTTCCCTGCATCACCACGAAAAGAGGTGAGAAGAAAAGTAGATAGGATAAAAAGGGTTGCATTTAATATAATAGCTCTCTTCATCTCGATTTTCTAATTGAGTGTTTTAAATCAATATTTATTGATAAATGCTGTTTATAGCTGGTGTAAATTTAGTCTTTTGACCCCCTTTCTTTTTCCCCCAAGGGGGAAATGTTCCAATCAACTCCTTCCCCCCTGGGGGAAGGCAGGGATGGGGGTAAAAACATAAGCAAACAAATAACCATTGATCCTATTTATTCTTAAAATCTCAGGCAGACCGGTGCTTTCACTTTTATATCGAATACTTTTTCCGATGGCATCCCCGTCTCCTGGTCAATCCTGAAAACAGCGATATTGTCGGATTTCTGGTTTCCCACGAGCAGGAATTTACCCGAAGGATCAGGTGTAAAATTCCTCGGCCAGTCTCCGCCGCAATCAGTGTTTCCTGAAAGCTCAAGTTTACCATCTGCCTTTATCCTGTAAGTAACAATTGAATTCTCTCCCCTGTTCGATCCCCAGAGGTATTTCCCGTCCTTGCTTATGCGTATGTCGGCACAGGCATTGGGACCAGAATAGCCGCTCCTTCTTGTTGTGATTGACTGAAGCGGCAGAAGCCCTTTTACCTCATCAATTTTAAATACTGTAACTGTCGAGTTAAGTTCACCTATCACATAGAGAATAGTGGCGCTCTTATTGAACATGAAATGCCTGGGGCCTGTACCGGGAGGCAGCGAAATACCGGTTGTGTCGAATGGAATCAGTTTCCCTTTCTGCCTGTCAAAATTAAATATCCAAATCTTATCGAGACCGAGATCTGTTACATAAATCCTGTCACCAGTAGGATCAAAATGTATCTTATGGGCATGTGAAGTTCTTCCACTCCTGTCTCTGAAAACAATAGTATCAGTAATATTTACAGGTATGCCTTCCTGGTTGGTTCCTGCAACCGCAACTGAACCGCCACCGTAATTAGCTATAAGAATATAAGCTTCGTCGGGGCTTAGTGAGAGGTGGCATGGACCGCCGTTTGGAACTGTAAGCTCCCCTTCCTTCTTCATTTTCCTGAAAGAGCCATCGTGTGATACTGTGGTAAGGCCACCTGTATGTGCAACCGTGAATGAATCAACCTCATTTATTGCATAGATAAGATTATGCTTCTTTGATATGCTAATAAATGAGGGATTTGGTCCGGCATTAAATGAATCAACGGGAGTTATCCTGCCGCTCGATTCATTAAAATCGAAGACGTTAATTCCGGATTCGCCGTTTTGCGAATAACTGCCGGTTATAAGTTTAACTTTCTGGTTGCAGCCGTAAGAAAAGCTGATAAGAATTATGGCGAAAATGAATTTTAAATAAGACTTCATAGTGTCATTATTTCATTTAATTTCAAATGCAGCATAAGGAAGAACACAAATAAAGAAAGCTGTCTTAATAGCCAGACATCACCCCTGACCCCATGGGGTAAAAGTATCAAATGAGATTCAAAAAAACCTACCTGGAGATTTGGTAGTTCCAAATTTACATTGCAGTATTTGAAACAAGACCCTTATCTTATACATCAAAGCTGTCAACCTCCCTGTAAGCCTGGATAACCCTGGCTTCACCCTCTTTTCCTTTCAGGCTCCTGCCATGTTCCATGCAGATAACACCCTGGTAGCCCTTGCTGTAAATGAACTTAAACAGGTTTTTGAAATTGATCTCACCTGTTGTCGGTTCATTCCTTCCCGGGTTGTCGCCGCAGTGAAATGCAGCTATCTCGCTCCATGCTGCGTCGATATTGGGTATAAGGTTTCCTTCAGTAATCTGCTGGTGGTAAACATCATTAACTATCTTACATGAAGGTCTGTTGACTGACCTGCAGATATCATAAGCCTGTGGTATGCCATTCAGGAAAAGTCCGGGATGATCGTGTATGGTATTGAGTGGCTCAAGAACCATAGTAACTCCTGCTGGTTCGAGAATGTCGCAGCAATACCTGAGGTTGTCAATCACGTTTGCAGTCTGGTAGTCCCTGTGAAGCCTTTCGTCGTACCTGCCCGGTACAACAAGTGCCCACTTTGCATTGACACGTTTTGCAGTTTCGACACCCTCCTTCATTTTCTTAATTAGCATCTCCTTTATTTCGGGCTTATTAAGTACGAATGAAGTGACCGAGAAATCGGCATACAGGACAAAGGGACCAAGGTCCATTCCAGCCTTTGCAAGTGCTCCTGCAATCTTGTCCTGTTCATCAGCAGGCCTGTTCATGATTCCGTTGTCGAACATTGCACGAAAACCCATGTCGGAACAAAACTTCACATTATCTGCAAGGTCTTTCCCGGAATGCTCTTCGAACATTCCGAAATAGGGGGCATATTTAAGCTTAAAAGGTTTCTCTGCCGGCAGGGCTTTCTTTCCTTTTTCAGCTTCAGCACCTCTTAAAAAAGAGGGTGCAGCAATTAATGCTGCACCTGTTATTGATGCCTTTTTTATAAATCCTCTTCTGCTGTTATCCATTTCAGCGATTATTTTTCCGGTTTATAAGCTTCTCCTGCAACAGGAACATCTTTGGGAACATCGACAGGACCGAATGCGAATACTTTTGGCCCGAGTCTGAGGTCAGAGTTCATCATCTCATCCCATGTTGTTTCCTTGCCTGTATAAGCGGAGATCCTTCCCATTATTGCAGTCATTGTGGAAATTGCAGTATTCTCAAGTTCGTTGAAAGGCTTACCTGTACGGATTGCAGTTATCATGTCGATATGCTCCTGTACATAAGGATCTTTCATTTTACCTGACGATGGTTTGCCCTGTTCGTCGAGAGGATATTCATATTTCCATATCTCGTTTCCTTTAAGGTCGAGGATGCTGTTCCTGCAGTTTGATGAACCTTCGGTTCCCTGGATATGCTCAGATACATTACCAACACAACCGTTTATCTGGCGGCACATGCTGTGGAAATGAATACCGTTTTCGAATGTATAGTCAACATCAAAGAAGTCATACTGGTCGCCTGTTACCCTTCTGAGTCTTGAACCCATTCCGACTGCCTTCACTGGATGTGATCCGGTGAACCAGTTCATTACGTCAATATTATGAACGTGCTGTTCAACAATATGGTCGCCAGAAAGCCATGACCAGTTTACCCAGTTACGGATCATCCATTCCATTTCGGTCCAGGATGCATCCTTATCGCGATGCCACAGTTTATTCTGGTTCCAGTATACATTACCGCCAACTATCTCACCGATAGCCCCTGCTTTAACCTGCTGGTAGGTGCCGTTATAATCTCTCTGGTGCCTGCGCTGGGTACCGGTGACGATCGTAAGGTCCATTTCTTTTGCCTTTAGAGCTGTTGCCATTACTGAACGTGCGCCTGTCGGGTCAACACAAAGCGGCTTCTCAGTGAATATATGCTTACGGGCTGCAACTGCAGCTGCAAGATGCTCGGGTCTGAAGAAAGGTGGAGTTGCGAGGATAACAAGATCCACGTTTTCAGCCAGTACTTTCTGGTAAGCATCGAAGCCAACAAAGCATTTGTCAGCAGGAACTTCCATGTTTTTCTGCTTTTTAAGCTCATCACGGCAGGCATCAACCCTGTCCTTGAATGTATCAGCGAGTGCAACGATCTGGAGGTTTGGTCCCGCATCGAGGAAGTTAAGGGCTGCACCTGTTCCGCGACCACCGCATCCTATAACACCGGCTTTGAGAACCGGTCCGTCCGGAGCCTGGTCTAGCCATGTAAGAGGCTGAACGTCAAGTTTTTTTGTTTTTGACTTTGAGTCTGACCCAGATGATGAACAACTTGTGATAATTGTTGGGGCTACAATTCCTGCAGCACCTACAGTTGCGGCTGTGCCAAGGAATCTGCGTCTTGAAATCTCTGATTTTTTCATATTGGTTGGTTTAAGTATAGTCTGATGCAATTTACAATTTTCCTGTTTTACTGTCAAATTCGCAAACAACGCGGAAGCCTACATTAAAGCAATCGGAGTACCACCAGATACTTTTAGGCATTTGCGGGTCAGTCCTGAGCCAGTCAGCGGTCTTTGTATAATCCCTCGCTGCCGATCTTACGTTACCTGCATTATCCATGAAGGTTCCTCCCCTTATCACATGCTCGGTACCGCTGTCAGGTCCTTTCGGATCCTTCAGGATGCCGGCAGGATATTTTGAATATATATCCGGTTCATACCAGTCTGAACAGAACTCTGCCACGTTACCCAGCATATTCTTCAGCCCGAAAGGATTTGCTTTCACCCTGTCGGGTTGCTGTGTCTTCGCAGGGCTGTTACCTTTGTATATAACATAGGTGTTTATAACAGAAGTGTCATTCTTCGAGAGTTTTGCGCGGAAACCTGTCTTCTGAAATTTCTTTGGATCACCAGGGAAAAAATACGGTGTTTCAGTTCCTGCCCTGCATGCATATTCCCATTCTGCCTCAGTTGGCAGCCTGTATGTCTTACCTGTTACAGACGAAAGCCATTTGCAGTATGTTTCGGCAGCATGGTAGCTGAAAGACATTGCCGGGCGTGTTCCCATCCCCCAGCCCTGGTCGGGCTGACCATAAGGTGGCGTTGCGCCTGAAATAGCATCTGTCTTAGGTCCGTTCTTCCTTGAACCTTCCGTATCTGATGAACGTCCTTCACCTGCAGTCTGGGCATAAAAAGCAAGATATTCATTCCAGGTAACTTCCACCTCAGCCATAAAGAAAGGACTGACTTCAACCTCCCTTACAGGACCCTCATCGGTTCTGCGGAATGGTTCTGTATCCGGACTGCCGATTTTGAATTTTCCACCAGGTACAGCAACCATATTAAACGAAACTGAAGAATTTGGTATCTGCTCGGTGAATGATTTAAAATCTGTGACTTTAGTCGGTCCTTTGAATTTTTCCTTTACTGCAGAAGATGCCGTTCCGAATGTTTTATTGCTGCCATGGGTATAGCCTTCGATATAATGACCTGCATTCAGGTGGCAGTTTATGCAATGAAGTTCGGGAGTCTTTTTCTGCTGCCTGTAATACAGGTGCGCATCTTCACCCTCCTTGCTTAGTTTTGCAGGAAATAGGTTCTCGTGGCATTTAATACAACTGCTTTCATACGTGTAACCTCTTGCTTTTTCAAGTGACCTCCTTCCCTGCCAGTCGAATGAAGCTGAGTCCTTGGTCCAGTAGCTCCAGAGATCGCGCAGCCCCGTCTTTGCCTTTTCAAAGAGATAACCATGTCCTTTTGGCGGCAGGTGGCACTCAACACAAGCTATCCTGTAGCCTGATCTTGTATCATAATGTACAGACCGTTTCCATGAAGCATCGGCTGCGGGATGGATATGGCAGGAGACACAATATTTATTTGTTGATGTGGAAGTAATAGCTTTCCCGGCCCCAATTATCAGAGCCATACCTATTAGCAGTCCGGGAAGAAACCAGAGAAGAATCTTTTTCATAATCAGAATTTGCAACCGGCAAGATATAATTATTTTTCACTCACATACTGCCGTGCAAAATATTTTGCGGTCAGTTTTTCACCTGTTGCCCTTTCGATCATTTCGTTCCAGTAATAACGTGTTCCCGGCCTGAAGACTTTTGCCTTGAGCCATTCCCCGACAGCTTTGTCTCCGATGAATGAACCTGTTTTAGTTACATTAGTTGTAATATAACTGTAAAACTGTGATGCAAGAACATAGCCAAGAAGGTAATTATGGTAATAGCACGGGTAAAGAGCGACGTGTATCTTTGTTGCCCAGTCCGGCATATTTCTCCCTTCAGGTTTTGAAATCATCTGGTATTTCTCAACGAGGTCCCACCACAGTTTGTTAAGATCCTGGTCGGGATTTTCATACATTGATTTTTCGAACCTGTACATAACCTGTGCCCAGCGGCTGAAAACCATTACGCCAAGTTTCTCAGAGTTTACAAGGTCCTTTCCAATTTTTGCACTCTCATCAGCTGAGATGACCCCCATGCCTGTCATCCATTCCGGGTTCCTGGCAAAGCTTCCAAACATTTCAGCAATTGCTTCGGTCGTAAATGGATGTGCAGCATCCCTCAGTGTAAAAGGCAGTGACCTGTCGTTATAATAATCGTAAACTCCGTGTCCAAGCTCATGCAGGATTGTGTTCATCCAGTAAGAATCGGGGCGGATATTATCGAGTGTTCTCACATCACCTTCCCTGTCGATTGAAGTTGAGAAGGCATGCTGGTTCTTGCCAGGTTTTTCATACAGGTCGCTATTTGCAAGTATGTTATCCACATTAAGGCCTATCCCGTCATAAAAAGTTGCAGTAAGTTTTACAGGATCCTGGTTTTTGTAATAGCCGTCAATATCAACAGGGTAAATATCCGGTGCTTCCTGGAAATACCTGTTCTGGTAATGCCATGGCATAAGTTTATCTTTTGCTATACCGTACCTTTTTGCGTAGTAGGAATCGATATCTCCTTTAAGTTTTGCAAACCCGTCCCTTGTGAGCTTATCGAGTTCATCGAATATTGCTGTCACCTCTGCAGGATCCTGGCCTGACAGCCTGAGGCTCATCTCCTGGTAATTGCCGAACCCGAGTTTCTGAGCTATAAGGTTTCTCTGCTTTACAAGTCTGATAATGTCGTCTGCAACCACCGGACCAAGCATCTTATGAGCTTCCCATGCTTCCTTAAGTTCATTACTGTTTTTTGAACTCCGGAGTATGTCTTCCACCTGGTTATCCGACAGAACCTTACCTTTTATGTTTGCCCTGAAGTTGAGATACTTTTTATTTATCTCTGTTTCCATCTTCAGCCTTTCTGCTATAAGGAGAGTATCAACCTGAGCTGCGAGGTATGCATTATAAACAAGGTCCAGTTCGCGTTTCAGTATTGAATCCTTCACAAGACCGGATTCTTTTATGCTTTTAAGTTCAGCGAATGCTTTCGGATCGGTGTAGTACTTTTCAAGGGCAAAGGATGCATTCTCACTCTTCTTCAGGTCCTCTTCGGTTCCTGAAATATTTGCATTCCATGATGCCAGTGCACTCTCCTTATAAAGGGGCACAAGGTTTTTTTCATAAACTGTAAGAAATGCCTTTAAGCGATTCTCTTCCTTTTCCTGCTTCGATGTGCAGGAGAACAGGCTAGCCAGCGCGATAGCCGGGACAACCATAAATACAAGTTTTTTCATTGAGGTTGAAATATGTTTTATTACTGTTTATTATAGACATCGAAAAAATCATTCCCCTTGTCGTCTGTTATTATGAAAGCCGGCATGTTCTCAACCCTTATCTTCCTTATTGCCTCCATGCCCAGGTCTTCGAAGTCGACCATTTCAACAGATTTTATGTTTTCAGCTGCAAGTATGGCTGCCGGGCCGCCTATTGAGCCAAGGTAGAATCCGCCATATTTTTTGCAGGCGTCAATTACCTGCCGGCTGCGGTTTCCTTTGGCGAGCATTATCATTGATCCGCCAAGGCTCTGGAAAAGATCAACATAGGTGTCCATCCTCCCGGCTGTTGTTGGGCCGAATGACCCTGAAACCATGCCTTCAGGTGTTTTGGCGGGTCCGGCGTAATATATGGGATGGTTCTTAAAATACTCGGGCATTGGCTTGCCATCATCAATAAGTTTTTTGATGCGCGCATGGGCAATATCCCTTGCGACAATAAGGGTACCGCTCAGACTGAGCCTTGTCTTCACAGGATATTTTGTAAGTTCTGCAAGTATCTCCTTCATCGGCCTGTCGAGATTTATCGGGACAGGTTTTTCAAGTTCAGGTGCCTTCTCAGGCATGAACCTTTCGGGATTCCTCTCAAGTTCTTCAAGAAAGATGCCAGCAGCCGTGATCTTTGCCTTTATGTTCCTGTCGGCACTGCAGCTCACGCCAAGTCCGACCGGGCACGATGCAGCGTGCCTTGGCATCCTTATGACTCTCACATCGTGAACAAAATATTTCCCTCCGAACTGTGCTCCCACACCGTATTCGTGGCAGATGTTCTCTATTTTCTTCTCCCATTCAAGGTCGCGGAATGCCCTGCCGGTTGAATCACCTTCGGTCGGAAGATGATCAAAATATCCTGCAGAGGCCTCCTTTACTGCCTTGAGTGTTGCTTCAGCCGAAGTTCCGCCGATCACAAGTGCAAGGTGATACGGAGGACAGGCTGAGGTACCGAGATCCTTTATTTTCTCTTTTATAAATTTTGTCAGTGATTCCTCATTAAGCAGCGACTTGGTCTGCTGGTAAAGGAAGGTCTTGTTGGCAGAACCTCCTCCCTTTGTTATGAACAGGAATTCATAGGAGTCCCCTTCTGTAGAATAAATATCAATCTGTGCAGGGAGGTTTGTCCCAGAGTTTTTCTCCTCGAACATTGTGAGCGGAAGTATCTGGGAATACCTCAGGTTCTTATCCCTGAATGTGTCGAAGATTCCTTTTGAAAGATGGAGTGCATCATTCACCCCGGTTAGAACCCGCTCTCCTTTTTTGCCAATAACAATTGCGGTACCTGTATCCTGGCACCAGGGCAGTTTCCCGTCAGATGCAATCACCGAGTTCCTGAGCATAACGTAAGCGACGAACCTGTCATTATCCGTTGCTTCCGGATCTTTCAGTATAGAGGAGAGTTTCTCAAGGTGGGCAGTACGGAGATAGAATGATATGTCCGACACTGCTTCACGGGCAACGATCTCAAGAGCTTCAGGTGCCACTTTGAGAAATTTCTTCCCGTCGATTTCAACAGTACTTATATGCTCTTTTGAAAGAAGCCTGTACCTGGTGGTATCCTTCTGAATCTGGAAGGGCTTACCGTAGATGAATTCCGGCATTGGCATGTTTGATTTAGTTAAGAAATCCGAATACCCGATCAGCTTGCTTTTTTCTGATCCATTTCAAATATAAAAACAAATAGTAAAAAAAATAAGGCAATATGACATTAAGAAGGAAGAACTTACACAGAGTTGCATTGAGGAACACAGAGGTACACAGAGAAGAACTTACACAGAGTTACACTGAGGAACACAGAGGGGCACAGAGAAGAACTTACACAGAGTTACGCAGAGTTGCACAGAGGGACACAGAGAATTACCAATATCTCCGTGTAACTCTGTGACTCCTCCTTCCTGCTCCGTGTCAGTTCTTAAATAAGCTCCTTAAAAGCAAATTTTCTGCCGGCCCTTATGCCTCTTGGTGTCATTTCGAGAGTACAGCATTCTGTATTTATGTCGTGCTGGAAAACAAGTATATACTCATTTTCAAGGGCTTCTTTCAGGAGTCTCTCTTTCTCTTCGATTGTTTTTAGCGACTCAATGTCGTAACTCATGTTCCATATCAGCGGAATATGAGCAGTGGTTGGTATAAGGTCTCCGGTGTAAACAAGGGTTTTGTCCCTGTATTTTACAACAGGTATTATTAGCCCCGGGGTATGCCCATAGCAGGTAAAAAATGAAAAGCCCGGGAAGAGCTCCCCGTCCTTTTTCAGAAGGTTCAGTCTGCCTGTCTCCCCGATCGGGATAATATTCTCGGGAGGGTAAGAATCGGCCTCCCTTATATTGTTTTTCACAGCCCAGTTCCACTGAGCCTCCGAAACGTGTATGGTGGCATTTGGAAAGGTAGCTTCGAATCCTTTCCCCTCCTGGTTTTTCATAATTGCACCACCGCAATGATCAGCATGAAGATGGGTAAGAAAGAGGTCGGTAATATCCTCCCGTGCATATCCCCTGGTTTTAAGACCTTCAAGCAGGCCTTCCCCGCCATGCTGGTATACGAACCTGAAAAATTTGTCATCCTGTTTATCACCCCAGCCCGAATCTACAAGTATCACGTGCCCTTCAGTTTCAACAATAAGCGAGCGCAGAGGAATTGTTATAAGGTTGTTTTCATCAGCAGGGTAAACCCTCGACCACATTGCCTTTGGTATAACACCGAACATTGCACCACCATCAACCTTGAAGTTTGAAATATTGAAAAGGTCAGTTTTCATCATTTTGATTTTGTATCGCAAGTTAAAGAATATTGAAGCCTGTTTTGTAACTTGGCCACTAAGAAAATTCCATAATCTTAAACAATAATAACATGAAAAAGTTATCCCTCTCTCTTCTGCTAATAGTTTTTATTACAGGAGTATATGGACAGACAGGAAAGGTCTTTGACAATCTTACAATGAAAAGCAAGATCCTTAATATGGATCGTAAATTCGCAATCTATCTTCCTCCCGATTATGAAACTTCACAGAGAAGCTATCCGGTTCTTTACCTGCTTCACGGTTACGGTGATGACCAGACGGGCTGGGTTCAGTTTGGTGAAGTTCAGCACATTGCCGATGAGGCTATAAACTCGGGCAAGGCAACGGCAATGATAATTGTTATGCCCGACGCCAATACCGGAAAGATAGGTTATGTAAATACAATAAAGGGCGACTGGAACTACGAGGATTTCTTTTTCCAGGAACTGATGCCTTATGTTGAAAAAACCTGGAGGATAAAAGGGGAAAAGAGATACCGTGCAATTGCAGGTCTGTCGATGGGTGGTGAAGGCACCTTCATTTATGCCCTGCACCATCCGGAATTGTTTTCATCAGCCTGCCCTCTGAGCGCAGCAACAGGACCGGCAACAGTTAAAGATATTGACAGTTACAGGCTCTGGACAAGCGGGGAGAATATCAGCCAGGCCGACAAGGAGGCTTATTTTAAAAAATACAGCGTGCTCAGCCTGATAAATACAATGCCCGAAACACAGAAGAAAGCAGTAAGATGGTATATCGACTGCGGTGACGATGATTTTCTCTATGAAGGCAATTCACTTGTGCACATTGCAATGAGGAAGGGCGAGATTCCCCATGAATTCAGGATAAGGGACGGTGTCCATTCATGGCCATACTGGAGATCTGCGCTTCCTGTTGTACTTGAATTTGTTTCTATGAACTTCCACCAGTTCTGATGGGCAGGGTACATTTCATTGCGATCGGCGGGGCTGTAATGCATAACCTTGCTATCGCCCTGAAGAAGAAGGGTTATGCAGTCACAGGTTCTGACGATGAGATATTTGAACCATCGAGAAGCAGGCTTGCTGCACATGGCCTGCTTCCTTTATCATTTGGCTGGGATCCTTCCCGCATTACAGTGGATATTGATACTGTTATCCTTGGAATGCATGCAAGGGCCGACAACCCTGAGCTTGCAAGAGCCAGGGAGTTGGGACTGAAGATATATTCCTTCCCTGAGTACCTTTTCGAACAGACTAAGAACAAGCGCAGGATTGTTGTTGCCGGCAGTCATGGAAAAACCACCACAACAGCAATGATAATGCATGTACTGAAGACCTGTGGCAGGAATTTCGATTATATGGTAGGATCATCAATTGACGGTTTCGACACTATGACTGGACTGTCAGAATCTTCGGAGCTTGCAGTTTTTGAAGGAGATGAATACCTTACCTCACCTATCGACCGCAGGCCCAAGTTCCACCTTTACAAACCGGATATTGCAATAATCACAGGTATAGCCTGGGATCATATGAATGTCTTCCCGACCTTCGATAATTACCTTGAACAGTTCAGGATCTTTGTGTCAACTATTGAAGAAGGAGGTACGCTTATTTATTTCTCAGGCGACAAGGAAGTAAAGTCCATAGCAGAGAATGCCCGCCCTGATATCAGGAAAATCCCTTACACGACCCATGGATATTTCCAGAACAAGACAGGGTTTTACGGTGCAACGCATAATAGGGTTGTACCCCTGAAAATTTTCGGGGAGCATAACCTCCAGAATCTTTCTGCTGCCAGGGAAGCATGTTTTCTTGCAGGCATCACAGAGGATGAGTTTTATGAGGCCATCCGGACATTTTCCGGAACCTCGAGGCGGCTTCAGCTTCTGAAAAGCAATGAGAAAGGTGATGTATTCCTTGATTTCGCTCATGCCCCATCAAAAGTAAAGGCAACATTGAATGCGGTAAAAGAAAAATTCCAGTCATCCGGGATTATTGCCTGTTTCGAACTACACACATTTTCAAGCCTCAGCAAAGAGTTTCTTCCCCAGTATGCAGGGACTCTGTCAGGGGCTTCAAGGGCATTCGTATATTTCAATCCGCATGCCGTTGAGATGAAAAAGCTGCCACCATTGTCAAAAGATGTGGTTGCTTCTGCCTTCGGAGGTGACAACGTGGAAGTTTATGATAATCCCGATGAAATGTTCAGCAGGGTAAAGGCAGTTAAAGCGGAAAAGCCCGTATTCCTGCTAATGAGTTCAGGTGATTTTGGCGGGAAGGACCTGGCTGCTTTATCAGATGAGCTTTTATCAAACAAATAAGGAAGTCCTGCGTTTTACATTTAGGAGACTTTGAAAATTTATTTGAAAAAAGTTAATTTCGCAGCACACAAAATCATATAATTTCATATGCCATGAAAAAACTAGTTATAGTCCTTTTTATCGTAGTTTCGTCAGTGGTCACTGTTAAAGCACAGGATTACAAGACAAGCCTTGGTTTACGCGCTGGCGTACCATATGGTCTGACAATTAAACACTTTGTTGGCAAATACAATGCTGTTGAAGGGATACTTGCAAGCAGGTACCAGGGATTTGTAATTACCGGGCTCTGGGAATTTGAAAAATGGACAGGTCATTTCCCCGGACTAAACTGGTTCTGGGGTGTAGGTCCGCATATTGGTTTCTGGGATGCCGGAAATAATCCGAACCTCAATTCATCGTATAGTGGCGGGGCTGTTATCGGGGCTGACGGAATACTCGGACTTGAATATACCTTTGATGAGATTCCGCTTAACCTTTCACTCGATGTTTTGCCAACTGTAAACCTTATTGGTTCAACAGGCTGGGGCGGTATCAACGGTGCTCTTTCGATAAGGTATGTATTCTGATCCGGGAAGCCTCCGGGTCTAACTTCCAGCAGTTGAGCCTGCACAGCAAATTATTTTTATAAAATATTTTGCAGATAGGAAAAAAGATGCTTTCTTTGCATCCGCATTTTAAAGTTCTTTGATGGTCCATTCGTCTAGTGGTTAGGACGTCAGGTTTTCATCCTGGTAACAGGGGTTCGATTCCCCTATGGACTACTAAAAATATTTACTGGTTAAATTTTACAGAATGGCAAATCATAAGTCATCAGAAAAGAGAATAAGGCAGACTGTTGTTAAGAAAGACAGCAACAAGTATTATGCAAAAACAATGCGTAACGCTCTCAAGGCTTTCCGTTCAACAACAACAAAGGAAGAAGCAACAGCAATGGCACCCAAGGTAAATGCCATGCTCGACAGGCTTGCCAAGAAGAATATCATACACACAAACAAGGCAAGTAACCTCAAATCGTCTGTAGCAAAGCACGTAAACAGCCTCTAATAACATTTTTATTATTCAATATAAAAGGTGTCCTTTTGGGACACCTTTTTTCATATTACATATTCCCTCTGCTTTCATAGAAATCATCGAGTCTGCTGTACTGTGTGATCCCTGGTTATTTGTTGTTTCAAAGAATATTTGTTCACTTTATTCTTACTTTCTTTTCCTGCCAAAAGAAAGTAACAAAGAAAAAGCGTCGGAAACGACAACCGTTCCTGTTTTTCGCCATTTGCACAGGGCAATTTCCCGCTCCAAAAAACAGGAAGCGGTTCGCGCCGTTTCCGATTCCCCTCCCTCTTAGAATAACTTTCCTGGATATGGACTAATAATTATTCAGAGAATACTCTCCGTTCCGGATTTCAGACGGCCTCAGAACATTTTGGGATAAAGCGAGTGTGTTGAAGCTTGCAGAGCGAGGGAGTTTTCCAAACAACACTGTTTGAGCCGAAACAGAGTGCAGGCGAGTTGTGTTGTGTGGAGCAAGCTTCAAAACATGAGCCCCAAAATGTTCTGCAGCCTTGAATTTTGCTCGCAAAGCTCGCGAGCTCGACCCTTTCAGGGTCTCGGTTCTTTGCTTACTTTCTTTGTTTCAAGACAAAGAAAGTAAGTATTAAGAAAAAAATAGAGTAATTTTAAAGGACAGAATTTCTCGTCTCGCTGCATGTCACTAAAGATCACCGACTGGGCTGTTGAGGACAGACCCAGGCAAAAGCTTTACAGCAAAGGCACCTCCTCATTAAGCGATGCCGAATTGCTGGCCATACTGATAGGTTCAGGACTTAAGAACCGGTCAGCTGTCGACCTTGGAAGGGAACTTCTGTCCCTTGTCGGTAATAACCTCAACAGCCTTGGAAAGCTCAGCATATCCGATCTCAGGAAAGTAAAGGGAATCGGAAGTGCAAGAGCCATAACAATTGCTGCTGCACTTGAACTCGGACGCAGGAGGAAACTGGCAGAAATGCCTGAATCAGTACAGATAAAGTGCTCAAGGGATGTCTTCGACATTGTTAATCCCCTTGTCTCTGATCTGCCCCATGAGGAGTTCTGGATACTATTCCTTAACCGGTCAAACAGGGTTATTGAAAGGATGAAACTCTCACAGGGAGGGATAAGTGGAACTGTGACTGATGTAAGGTTAATAATGAAAAAAGCTATCGAATACCTGGCATCCGGAATCATTGTCTGCCATAATCATCCTTCCGGGAACCTTTCCCCCAGTGAATCAGACACAAAAATAACACAGAAGATCAGGGAAGCCGGGGCACTTATGGACATCCAGCTCCTCGATCATCTTATAATCACAGATAAGGATTATTACAGTTTTGCCGACAATGGTCTGCTTTAGCCTGGTTGACTGAATGCCCTGATATCCTGTCGAAAAATCAGAATGAGAGTTCGATGCCTGACAGTTTTACTGATGTAGTATCGGGACACTGTTCAAGGAGCTCATGAATTGACTTTTTGTAAACAGGGTGAATAAGTCCGGGGGCAATGGCATTCAGAGGCTCCAGCACAAACCTCCTGCCCGCAATTTTGGGATGCGGAACTATAAGGGCAGGCTCATTTATTACACTTTCACCGAAAAACAGGATATCTATATCAATAGTTCTAGAGGCAAAGCCCTTCCCTTCCCTTAACCGTCCAAGTTCTGCTTCAATCATCAGGATCCTTCCAAGCAGGCCGGAAGGATTAAGTGCTGTTTCCATCTCAATTACTGCGTTAAGGAACTTATCCTCGGAGACAAAACCCCAGGGATCGGTTTCATAAACAGGTGAAACAGACATCACAGTCCCAAGGGTCTTTCCTGCAAGGTCGACTGACTTCTGCAAAAAAACTGCCCTGTCACCTATGTTCGAGCCTATACCTAAAAATACCTTTTTCATTAGCGAATCAGTTCATTTCAAAAGTATTAAATCTTTCCTAACCAATCATGTTCATTTGTTTTCTATATTTAGACGTCAAATAATGTGCAAAATGAAGAACTTTCTGATCTATACGCTGGCAACTATCACAGGAATAATAATAGCCTCAATAATTCTCTTTCTTATTCTTATAGGCAGCCTCGGGGCAATGGTTGCATCAGGAGATAACGTACCCGTCATAAGCGAGAAATCTGTACTTATCCTGAAAGCAGGTGTCGAGATACCCGACAGGGGTGACCCGAGCCCATGGGCCGGGTTTGATCCTGTTACATTCACCTTTACACCAACCCCCGGGCTGAATGACATACTGGCAAACCTGAAGAAGGCAGAGAAAGATTCAAGGATCAAGGGAATACTTATTGAGAACGGAATTATGGGCCCGGGCTGGGCAACAAGTGACGAACTCAGGAAGGCTCTCATTAAATTCAAAGAAAGCGGAAAGTTCATCTATGCCTGGTCGGACTATGTTCTGAACCAGCAGGGTTATTTCCTTTCAACAGCAGCCGACAAAATTTACCTTAACCCCGGAACAATGGTTGAATTCAAGGGATTGAGCGGCGAGGTGATGTTCTACAAAAAAGCTCTCGATAAAATTGGTGTCGAAGTACAGGTAATACGTCACGGGAAATTCAAAGGAGCTGTCGAGCCATATATGCTTGACAGGCTCAGTAAAGAAAACAGGGAACAGATAATGGACTACGTCGGTTCGATATGGAAATATGCAATAAAGGAAATCTCTGCCTCGAGATCCGTTTCAGAGGATAAACTGATGAAAATCGCCGATGATCTTACCGCGACAAACCCCGAAGGTGCACTTGCAAACGGGCTCATTGATGGTGTACTGTACAGGGATGCCCTTATCGACAGCATAAAAACACTTATGGGTGTTAAACTCGATGACAAGATTCAGCTGGTACCAATGTCCAAATACTCAAAAGTTCCCGACCAGTCAAAGAAGTATTCGCTCAGGAACAGGATCGCCGTAATATTTGCAGAAGGAACGATTGTCAATGGAAGGGAAACCGACTTACGGATCGGTGGCAACGGATTTGCCGACCTTATAAGGGAACAGCGCAAGGACACTAATGTAAAGGCAATTGTACTGAGAGTGAATTCACCAGGTGGCAATGCCGTAGCCTCAGATATAATGTGGCGCGAGCTTGAACTTGCGGCAAAAGCAAAGCCGCTTATCGTTTCAATGGGAAACTATGCTGCATCGGGAGGTTACTATATATCTGCCCCGGCCACGAAAATCTTTGCAAGCGAAGTTACAATAACCGGCTCAATTGGTGTATTCGGACTGATACCCGACGCTTCAAAACTTGTTAATGATAAACTAGGCATAACCACGGAAACAGTAAGTACGAATTCCCATGCCGACTTCCCTAGTGTCTTTCGCCCGATGAGCGCCTACGAGAAGGATGTAATGCAAAAAAGCATTGAAAAGACATACAGTGAATTCGTATCAAGAGTGGCAGAAGGCAGGTTTATTCCTGAGAGTTCAGTTGACAGTATCGGGCAGGGAAGGGTATGGACAGGAAGCAGCGCCAGGAACCTTAAACTAGTCGATGAGATAGGAGGACTTGATGATGCAATTGCAGAAGCAGCAAGACTCGCAAAACTTGAGACATACAATGTGAGGGAATACCCTGTAACTGAAGATCCATATTCAAAACTGCTATCGGGCTTCGCATCTGAATTGAAGACCGGGTTGATTCAAAAAGAACTCGGATCCAACTTCAGATTCTACGAAGAAATAAAGGAGATAAGCTCACTTAAAGGAATACAGGCAAGGCTGCCATACCTTCTGGATATACACTAGTAATTGAAAAGAAAAGGTAACATATTACTTTATCCTCTTTCGCTAATCTATGGCGTAATAACCTCATTCAGGAATTTCCTTTATAACAGTTCGGTATTAAAGAGCGTCGAGTTTGATATTCCTGTTATCTGCGTGGGCAATATTACTGTTGGAGGTACCGGAAAAACTCCCCATTGCGAGTATATTATAAACCTGCTGCATTGCGAGTTCAGGGTGGCTTTCCTTAGCCGCGGATATAAAAGAAAATCAAAGGGCTTTGTTATTGCTGAAGATCATATGAACGCATCCGACATCGGTGACGAGGCCTTCCAGATCTTCAGAAAATTCCCGGGGATCACCGTTGCCGTCGACAGCGACAGAACAAGGGGTATCAGGCTTATCCTCGAGAAAAACCCGAAAACACAGGTAATAATACTGGACGACGGATTCCAGCACAGGAAGGTGACACCCGGCTTCACTGTTCTGCTTACAGATTACAGCAGGCTTATGATACACGACCATATGCTTCCATACGGCGACCTGAGGGAGAGCGCCTCTAACATGTCGAGGGCTGATATTATTCTTATAACAAAGACCCCGCCGGATATAACACCGATCCAGAGACGTATAATCGTTAAGGATATGAATAAGGCGCCATGGCAGAACCTGTATTTCACTTCCGTGGTGCAGCTTGAACCTCAACCTGTTTTTCCATCAGATCATCGAAGGGAAATTTCACTGACTGAAGAGTACAAACACGAAACCGGTATTGTGCTTGTGACCGGGATTGCCAGGAGCGAGCTTTTTACTGAACATTTTTCTAAATTTGCCTCGGATATCATTCATCTTAGCTTTGCCGATCATCATATGTTCACAAGTGAAGATATTGATGCTATCTCAGGTTCGTTCGCGAGACTTCAAAAAAGCCGGAAGTATATTATCACCACTGAAAAGGATGCTGTAAGGATACTGGAATTTACTAATATTGCAGAACCGGAAAGATCGTCATTCTACTATATCCCCTCAGGGATCTATTTCCTGAATGATGACACTGCGGAATTTAATAACCTGATAACCGACTATGTTAGAAAAAATAAACGAAACCGTAAGTTTTCTCAGGAAAAAAGGATTTAAGAATCCTGATGCAGGTATAATACTTGGCACCGGTCTTGGAGGACTTACCGAAAAGATCGAGAATTGCATCGAGATCGATTATCGCGACATACCTAATTTCCCTGTATCGACAGTGGAAGGACATGAGGGTAAGCTGATCTATGGTGAGTTCGGCAGGAAGAAAATCGTTGCAATGAAGGGACGCTTCCATTTCTATGAAGGTTATGGAGCCGAACAGATCGCATTCCCAGTAAGGGTTCTTAAATACCTTGGAATACAGTGCCTGTTTGTAAGCAATGCGGCAGGTGGCGTTAATCCTAAATTCCAGATAGGCGACATAATGATAATAACAGATCATATACACCTGCTTCCTAATCCCCTGATCGGCCAGAATGACGACAGGATAGGACCAAGATTCCCCGATATGGGAGAAGCTTATGATAAGTATATGATAAACAAAGCTGTTCTTATAGCCAAGGAGAATAAGATACGTGTACATAAAGGTGTTTACCTTTCAACTTCAGGTCCGACTTTTGAAACACCTGCAGAGTATAAATATTTCAGGACCATTGGCGCCGATGCCGTTGGCATGTCGACAACACCCGAGATAATTATTGCACGGCATGCCGGGCTGCCCTGCTTTGCTGTAAGCATCATTACTGACCTTGGTGTTGAAGGGAAAATCGAATATACCACACATGAATCGGTCCAGCGTGAAGCTGCAAGGACAGAGGCAAGGATGACAACAATAATGACAGAACTTATTTCGTCACTCTGATACTATCTCCTGACAACGGAACAGGCACGCTTGTAACCTGTAATCCTGCCGGTTTCATCAATAATATTAACAAGGATAATATAAATTCCCCTGTCAACTATTGTTGCATCATCTGCAGTACAGTCCCATGTCGCAGAATATGCTCCTGTTGAATATACATTTGTTGCCAGTCTTCTAACAAGTGTTCCTGTTTCATCAAAAATCTTTATTGTTATCACATTTGATTTACCGGGAAGTGAAAAATCAATAACAAGAAAATCCTCATTGCCATCATTGTCAGGGGTGATCCTTGTTGATGAAAGTTTAACTGACTCATCACCTGTATCCTTTTCACTGTATGCCGAATTTATCCTGCCCGGTGTAGCCCACCCTGAGGCCTCTGAGGCAGAATACCATGAGGCTCTGCCGGCCGATGGGGCATCCGGACGTATCTTTTCAAGCGAAATACCTTCAACTGATGAAAGAAGACTGAAATGCCATTCGCTGCTGTACGGCACCTCATCTATTGGATTCAATCCTTTATCAAGAAGAACAAGGTGACCTTTATCATCCGGCATTGATGGCATTGAACCTGTATAATGGATATTTGAGTCCACCGCTGAAGGGTACCTGGCAATGAGTTCTTCTCTTCCGGAAGTTACTACATAAAACGCACCCGGGAGAAAGCACCTTGCAGTATCAGAAATGTTCACTACACCTGACGTATCGAATGTTTCGTCGTTTACCGAAATGACGCCTATTGATGAAATGTCGAGTATCTTCCCTGAATTATTGAATAACTCAATAAAATCCTCGTCACCCGGAAGCGGATTAAACAGAAGCTCATTAAAAACAATATCGTGTTCTGCCACTTCTTCGGCCAGGCCAAAACGATATTCATTTACACTTGCAGGGTTCCCGGAGTAATCCTTTATTTTAAAATTAAACTGCAGTTTATTTATCAATACCCTTTTAAGAGGAATTGCAGGTGTGAGTTCAAATTCCGTTGAAATGACATCCTTCATTTTAACAGCAGATATCGAATTCCCATCTATTGTGATCTCCGAGGCAAGCTTTTCAAGGTCAGGAACTGACTCTGAAGTGGTAAGACCGATAGTCACGCTGTCAGAAGGGAAAACATTTTCAATTCCTTTGAAGTACCCGTCGCGATTAACATTATTTACCGAATTCTTCCTGCCGGGTGTCCCTCCATTTGAGGAGACAGACGCCTGCCAGTTTCCCCTTGTATAAAAAGGGAAGTTTGTATCGATCATTTCAAGAGACCACCCCCCATCAATCTTCAGCCTGTCGCCATAGAAGTCGGGAGAGTAATAAAGCCCATGGATAAAACATCCTGTTTCATCATAAACAGAAATTTTTCTCCCGCCGTCGGAGAGGGCCGGGAATGAACTTATACCTATGGTCCTTCCATAATTACTAAAAAGGGATGTATCACCTGCCGGGCAAAGAATTGCAAATGATCCCGCATTGATAATAACATCTGGGAAATAGGTCTTTCCTCCTTCCCACCTTAGAGTCCATCCACTCATATTAACAGCGGAATCAGACCGGTTATAAATTTCAATGAATTCAGCCTGCGGCAGCCTGACCGGAGGGGAAGGGTCGGCCATAATTTCAGATATTATCACATCTCCTGCCCCGGGCTTCCATGGAACAAAAGTATAATTCTCCTGGCCCGAGCAGGCTGAATCAACACTGCAAACACCAGCAGACCTGATTGTATTTTCACTCTTATTCAGGAATTGTTTTTCAAAATCCACCCTGATTGTTGCCGGATCAGTAAGTATTGCCGAGCTTGCCTTACCTGCTGAAGGTGATGAATAAAAAGACGATGCGGTGAAGGAAGCCGGGTCAATGTCACAGTCAAAGTAAAGGTAAACAGATGACCTGTTTACCGGTTTTACTTTTACGAGTTCAGGTGGAAGTTCCGGATCACGAAAATATCCAGTGACTGAAACATCGTCGAGCCAAAGGAGCCTGTCACGGGTGGATGTATACCTGTAAAAAACACCGAACCACTTCGGGGCGAAAAGTTCAGGTTCGAAGGCAGATGAAATATGTTTATGTGCTGTCGGAATGCATGTGGCTTCCAAATCCCATGATCCTGAAGGATCTCTTGTAACCTTTATCAGGGCCTTCCCTGCCGTGCCTATATCACTCTGCCAGTTAACCCCGAGGGATCTGACAACAGTAGCTGTCCCTGCTTTTATCTTCCACAGCCTCAGGGTATCATCATACCCTGTTACATTAACTCCAACAGCATAGCCGTTAACATCTGCGCCAGGCTGCATCATTGAAGGTCCCTTATCTGACATAAGGAAGATACACCAGCAGTTTGAGGATGAAGGATCAGCTCCATGCCTTACAAGGAATGACCATGTTACAGGTTCAAGGGCAGGTCTCAGGCCGGCGGTTCTTATCCCGGCCTGGTCGGTTGATGCTTCGGCATTATCAAATACGTGATGGAGGGAAAAAATCCCGGATAGAGCCATAAGTGTATCTGCTTTCCAGCGACCCAGTACACTCTCCTCCCATCCTGCGATATTCCCGTTCTCGAAAGTAGACAATAGCTGGCCGAATGCATTTAAAGGCATTAAGCAGAAAAGCAAAATAACTTTTTTCATGCAGCGTGACAGAAAGAAAAAAAAGCTAATTTTGACCGTTTTTTCTGATAAAGTAAATTTCTTTAAAAAAGGATTAAAAAGCAAATTAAAAAATGAAAACAGCGGTTATTGGCGCCACGGGAATGGTAGGAAAAACTATGATAAAAGTGCTTGAAGAGAGAAAGTTTCCCGTTACTGAATTTATTGCTGCAGCTTCATCCAAATCGGTTGGCAGGGAGATAGTCTTCAATGGCAAGCCGGTAAAGGTGATGAGTGTAATGGAGGCTGTTGAGGCAAAACCTGTATTTGCCATATTCTCTGCAGGAGCCGGAACATCTAAAGAATGGGCGCCTGCATTCGCTGAAAACGGCACAATAGTAATTGACAATTCATCCGCATGGAGGATGGAAAAAGAGATACCTCTCGTTGTCCCTGAAATAAACAGCCACGTTTTAAAAAAGGGTGACAGGATTATTGCAAATCCTAACTGCTCAACCATACAGATGGTAATGGCCCTTGCCCCGCTTCACAAAGCTTACAGGATCAAGAGACTTGTTGTTGCAACTTACCAGTCTGTGACAGGCACAGGTGTAAAAGCGGTGACCCAGATGGAAAATGAGAGACAGGGTATACAAGGTGAGATGGCCTACCCGCACCAGATAGATATGAACTGTTTTCCTTTCGGCGGATCATGGCTGCCCTCAGGCTACACAACCGAGGAACAGAAACTTGTGGATGAGACCCGTAAAATACTTGGCGACCCTACAATCCAGGTAACAGCAACTGTTGTGAGGATACCTGTTGTCGGAGGTCATTCAGAAGCCGTTAACATCGAATTCGAGAATGAATTTGACCTTGATAATGTAAGAAAGCTTCTTGAAAGTTTCCCCGGTGTTGTCGTTTATGACACCCCTGCAGAACATAAGTATCCCATGCCGATACTCGCACATAACCGTGATGAGGTATTTGTTGGAAGGATAAGAAGGGATTTCTCAAGGGAAAAATGCCTGAACCTGTGGGTTGTATCAGACAATATCCGTAAGGGTGCTGCCACAAATGCAGTTCAGATAGCTGAATACATGCTTGCAAATAAGCTTTACTGATTAAACCAGCTTCTTATTTAGAATCATTCTGAACAATATGTATTTACCTATGTTTAACAGGTACCTGGTCAAACATACGGTAAATGAAAATCAGACTTTTTGCAGTTGCTGTTACACTGCTATTATTCCTGTCTTCTGAAGGCTATTCCAATTCATTAAGCAGGTCAGGCAACGACATACTCACCGGTATTGCCGGTGACTCCGTTCAGATGGCACCGGTGGTCATTCCACGGATAAAAGGGAATTTCAGGTTCGATGGCATAACCGATGACGAATGCTGGAACAACCTCGACCCGGTAAAGCTTGTAATGCATATCCCTACATTCGGACTTGAGCCGAGCGAAAAATCAGACGTTTACATATGCCATGATAATGACTTTGTATACGTTGCAGGCCGTTTCTTTGACAAGGAACCTGAGAAAATAAATATCACATCAAGATTAAGGGACGATATCCCTCCTACCGAGGATGGCTTTTTCATCCTGTTTGACACTTTTCATGACCACGAGAACGCGGTTGTGTTTCACACGAATGCGGGCGGCGTAAGGGAAGATATGACAATTGCAAAGGATGGAACCGAACAGCCATTTCCCTGGAATAACACCTGGAACACATTCTGGGATGTTAAAACTACTAGGGATAACTCGGGGTGGTTCATGGAGATGCGGATACCTTTGTCAAGCCTGAGGTTCAGGGAGAAAGAAGGGAAGGTAGAGATGTCGATGATATGCTTCAGGTATATCCCAAGAAAATTTGAAATCGACATCGCTCCTGCAATACCAAGGGACTGGGGATTCTGGAGCTTCATAAAAGTCTCCAGGGGGCAGACGATCCTTATGGATGATGTGCATAGCAAGAAACCTTTTTACATTGCCCCTTACCTCACCGGAGGATTAAACTACGAATCAGTCCTGAATGCTGATAATTCCGCTTACAGGATGCAAAGTAATTCGAAGTTCACCGGCGGGCTTGACGTAAAGTATGGGATAACAAGCAACCTTACGGCCGACCTGACTATCAACACAGATTTTGCACAGGTAGAGTCAGACAATTTACAGGTCAACCTTACAAGGTTTTCACTTTTCTTTCCTGAAAAGAGACTTTTTTTCCAGGAGAGGGCAAGCAATTTCGCATTCTCTTTTGATGATATGAATACCCTTTTTTACAGCAGGCAGATAGGATTGCACGACGGAAATGCTGTTCCGATCATTGCCGGCTTTCGCCTTGTGGGACGCCAGGGACCATGGGATATCGGACTCCTCGATATGCAGACTTCCGCTTTTAAATCAAAAGAGTCAGGGGTATCTGACCTGCCTACAGAAAACTTCGGAGTTCTTCGCCTGAGGCGTCGCGTTCTGAATCTGAATAGTTATGTTGGCGGGATACTTACCTCAAGGATCGGGACTGACGGAACTTATAATGAAGCAGTTGGCCTTGATGGGATAATCAACATCTTTGGCAACGATTTCCTCGATATGAAATATGTTCAAGTATTCGATGAAAAGTTCAAAAACAATGGATTGGCCATTGACGGATCGAGGATATGGCTGGACTGGCAGCGGAGGAAAGAAGCGGGTCTTGGTTATGACTTCTTTTATTCAAGAGCAGGAAGTAAGTATGAACCGGATATGGGTTTCGAATTCCGAAGCAATTATTATTCAACAGGTACAAAGCTGAAATATGGCCTTATTGCAAAGGAAAAATCAAAAATTGCCACACATACCTTTTACCTTAACGGCCAGATATGGAAGGATAATGCCACGAATCTGACCCAGTCGGGTCTGATTAACGCCGGTTATAGCCTGAATCTCAAATCGAGTACAGGTTTCAGAATAATGCTGAATCATGAATATGAATACCTTACAGACACGTTTTTTCTTTCGAATGATGCTGTAAAAGCATATATTCCGTCGGGTTCATACAGCTATAATTTTGGGACTTTCATTTTCAATACCCCTTTCACAAAAAAGGTCTCATTTAACCTCATGTCCAACTTTGGCCAGTATTATGACGGCAACCAGCTTACATCAAACGCTTCGGCGACATTTAAGTTCGGGGCCTTCCTTAGTCTCGAGCCATCAGTTGAATATGACATGATAAGATTCCCGTCAAGATCCCAGAGTTTCACAGGGAAAATTGCAAGCCTGAGGGCTGTTGTAATGTTCAGTAACAAAATCTCCCTTAGCGGGCTGGCTCAGTACAGTAATATTGCCCACGGGATAATGACAAATCTAAGGTTCAGGTACAATCCGAAAGAAGGACATAACCTTTATATTGTATTCAACGAGGGGAGAAATATTGAGTTAAACAGGGAAGTGCCTGCCCTTGCCAGGGTAGCCAATGCAGGAATACTTGTCAAGTACACTTATACATTCATCCTGTAATAAACTCCTGGTCGTAAAGGAATTTGTCATAAGGATATCTTGTGACATGGATTTTTCTGACCTCTGAATAAAGCAGCTCTTTCAGTTCATCCACATTGTCCTTGTTCTTTGCCGAGATAAAAACTGTCTTCGAGTTGTTGTCGGCAGCCATCCATGTCTTCCTGAGGTCGTCGAGTGAGTAGTTCTCCTTCAGTACCGGGGTCAGGTCAAATTCATCCTTTTTCTGGTAGGTGAAAGCATCTGTCTTGTTGAAGATCAGTATCACAGGCTTTCCGGATGTGCCAAGCTCCTTCAGGGTATTATTTACAATTTTTATCTGCTCTTCGAAACCCGGATGGGATATATCAATAATATGTAAAAGCAGATCCGATTCCCTCACCTCGTCAAGAGTTGATTTGAATGATTCCACAAGGTGATGCGGCAGTTTCCTTATGAATCCTACAGTATCGGAAAGCAGAAAAGGAAGGTTACCGATAACAACTTTTCTTACTGTTGTATCGAGTGTCGCAAAAAGCTTGTTTTCAGCAAAGACATCTGATTTGCTAAGCAGGTTCATCAATGTTGATTTGCCTACGTTTGTATAGCCAACGAGGGCTACTCTTACCATTTTGCCGCGATTCTTCCGCTGAACCGACATCTGGGTGTCGATCTTCTTGAGCTGTTCTTTAAGCCTTGCTATTTTCTCGCGGATTATCCTCCTGTCGGTTTCAATTTCAGTCTCACCTGGGCCCCTCAATCCGATACCTCCGCGTTGTCTCTCAAGATGTGTCCACATCCCCGCAAGCCTTGGAAGCAGGTACTGGTACTGGGCAAGTTCTACCTGGGTACGGGCATGGGATGTCCGCGCCCTTGAAGCAAAAATATCCAGGATAAGGTTTGTACGGTCGAGTATCCTGCAATCAAGATCCTTTTCGATATTCCTCATCTGAGTCGGGCTGAGGTCATCATCAAAGATCGCAAGACCGATATCATTTACTTCAATAAACTCTGCGATCTCTCCAATCTTGCCTGAGCCTATATATGTACGTGCATTCGGGGTATCGATTTTCTGAATAAATCGTTTTACGGGTACTGCACCGGCTGTCTCGGTCAGAAATGCAAGTTCATCGAGATATTCAATCACCTCTCTTTCATCCTGCCCGGGATGCTGAACACCAACAAGTACTGCCTTCACAATATCTATAGCTGTATCGCCCATAAAAAAAATATGCCGCAAATTTATTCATTTGCGGCATATTACATTTAAAATACCTTATTACTGTATAAATCTCCTGTCGTTCATTATCGCACCCCTGATTGCCATTTTAAGATTCTCAGAGCATCTCATCACCATCTCAATATCTGACGGGAAAGGGAGAATTTTTGATTTTGTCCTTTCTAGCTGCTGTGGGTTCAGAGCCTGTACATCGCCTACAGCCCTTGACGATATATTAAAGAATTTTGATTCTGCACCTATCGGATCCTTCTTGAGGGTCTTGCTTGGATTGACCTGAATAACCTCAATATCACCATCTATGCGGCAGGCTTTTTTCTGGATAGTTTCGATAAGGGCACATTGTACTGTCTTGTATTTTTTGATCTTGATGTCGTTGCCAAGTGTGTCTCTCATCACGTTCCCTTTCTTGTCGAGGGCATAGTTGAAACCATCTTCTATATCTTTTTTGAATGATGAGTCGGCCTGGCTTGTCTGGTCAGGTGAAACCGCCACAACATTGACATTTACATTTATAAAATAGTCGAACTGGGTATTGGGATCGAGGTTCTGAGTATGGTATTCAACCCATTCGCTGTTAAGTGCAGGGAGGTCAACAGCCAGCAGCTGATCTTCAAATTCCTTCGGGAATTTGAGAATTGACTTATTCTGAAGAACGATGAGCACCCTGCTCATACCCATGTATTTAGCCTCTGAAATCTTGGCATCTATTCCCTGGTAGTCATCAACATATTCCTTCGCTCTCCTGAATTCATAGAAGGCCTGGCGATAAGAATCCTTCATATTATTTTTCATCAGTTCTATCCCGTGGGCATAGTAGAAATCAGCAGCTTTCCGTTTTGCAGCAACCATATCCTGTGTATAGTCGACCCATGGGTAGCTGATACCCGGAACTGTCTTCACAAGTGCCTGCCTGTCGTATAGCCTTTTATAGAGGAGATAGATCTCATCCCAGCCTGAAGGTTTTCCTTCAGTTTTACGAAGCTTGATTGTTTCGTTGTCCTGGTCATTTGCAATCTTATATGCATTTTCCATTATTCCAAGCTGCTTGGAGTCGTTCGGGTCCTTACGGAGTTGCTTAACAGCCTTGGCTATAGCCTCGTCGTAGTTTCCTTTTTCAAGTTGCTTTTTCGACGAACCGCAGCCCGACATTATAATGGCCAATGCAAATAGCAGGGGTAAAACTTTTTTCATATTCGAATATATTAATGTGATTGTGTTAAAGATAGGATAATTAACTAAGCTTTACAACTGGAAGTTGAGGAATATTGAATACCTGAATCTTACCGGTTTTCCCCTCTGCAGTCCCGGGCTCCATTTCGGGGATGATTCTATTGCTTTTTTTGCTGCATCATCAAGCAGTTTGTCAACACCTTTTACAACATTTACAGTGCTGACGGTACCGTCTCTTTCCACTACAAAAGTAAGGTAGACCCTGCCATGAATACGGTTTTCCATGGCAAGCTGGGGATATACAACACGCTTCTGTACCCATTCGCGGAATTTTTCAACATCACCCCCCCTGAATGTAGGCTTTACCTCAACAATCATAAAAGGCTCATCACTGCCTGTTCCATTCGGGTCACCAACAAGTTCATTTTCAGAAGCCGAGGTTGAATATGTGACATTTTCATCAGGCTTATCAGTAGGTGAAGCCTGTATCTCAGCAATTGTAGGGAGCTGTCTCTCAGTTATTGGGACAGAATCGACAACTACAGGAGCCACGTACCTGATTACAGGTGCAGAAGTTGGTGGAGGTGGTGCCTCTGGTAATGCAATTACCTCCTCCTTCGGTGGCTCGAGCTGGTCCATCTGAACTGACACATATCTCTGCCCGAGTCTCTCCCCTCCCTCCTTTGGCTGCGTAATTACTTTTAAGAACGGAATCAGTACAAGAAGGCTGAAGATGCTTACGGCGATTAATATAGAGCGGTTGACAAGCCTCGAGTAGTTACGCCTGAGCATATAAGCCCCGTACTCCTTGTTACGGTTGCTGAATATAAGATCCTCGAATGCCTGCCTGTCTTTCATAACCAATATTCTGCAATTATCCTGCCAGCTTTCGCTGACCCTTTTATCTAATTGACGCAGTTTTTAAAACAATGTTGCAATATTCAGACTTTTTTTCAACCTGATAATAATTTTTAATCAGGACGGCAATTTTTAAGTCAAACTCACAGTCATGAAAATTGCAGCTTGTACAAAGCTAATAAATTATTTTTTCTACATTTGCAGAGCCCGGAAAAGCCCGGGCAGTTCTTTGGTTCCGGGGAATTAGCTCAGTTGGCTAGAGCGTGTGACTGGCAGTCACAAGGTCAGGGGTTCGATTCCCCTATTCTCCACCCTCGCCCGCCGAAGCTTTAGCGAAGGCGGGCTTTTTTATGCCGTTTTTGTACATTTACAATCCAGAATATTTTAATGATGACTGGTACATTTGTATTACCTGATGGATTGACAAGTGCTGCTACAGAAAGAAGCAGGATAAGGATAGCCGTAGCCCTTGCCTATTTTTGCATGGGCATCTGCTTCGCATCATGGGCAAGCAGGATACCAGATATTAAAACAACCCTCAACCTCAGTGACGGAAAACTCGGCTCAATACTTTTTGCAATTCCTGTCGGACAACTCCTTATGATGCCAATCTCAGGAAGACTGGTCACACGTTATGGCAGCCACCGCACAATACTTATTGCAATACCTGCTTATTCAATATGCATGAATTGTATAGGATGGGTAAGTACCGGCTGGCAGCTTGCCATTGTACTTTTCTTTTTCGGTGTCGCCGGCAACCTCAGTAATATATCAACAAACACCCAGGGGGTAACAACAGAGAAACTCTATAACAGGCCGATAATGGCCACCTTCCATGGCGGATGGAGCCTTGCCGGTTTCACGGGGGCTCTCATCGGATTTGCCATGATAAACCTGAAAATTGAACCCCGCTGGCACTTTCTTGTGATATTGGTCGTCGTGTGGATTGTCTTCAGCCTGAATTATAAATACCTGATTGCAGTAAGCCCCGGCCACGATGGCGGATCCGTTAAACGAAAGTTTTTTTCCGCACCCGATTCATTTCTGCTGCAACTTGGCATCATTTGTTTTTGCAGCATGGCCAGTGAAGGCGCTATGTTCGACTGGAGCGGTGTATACTTCAAGGATGTCGTGAAAGTAAAACCTTCACTTGTGGTTCTTGGCTATACTTCATTTATGATTATGATGGCAAGTGGCAGGTTCCTCGCCGACAGGATAATTTCAAGAATAGGAAGGAGAAAGATGCTTACAATATCAGGAGTAATGATCTCCACAGGTCTCTTCACTGCAGTACTCTTCCCCTATCTCCTCTCATGTGTAATCTCTTTCATGATAGTAGGTCTTGGTGTCTCAAGCATTGTTCCCACGCTTTACAGCACAGCAGGAAGGTATACGAAAGTTCCCCCGGGGATAGCCCTTGCAACCGTATCGAGTGTTGGCTTCCTGGGCTTCCTGATGGGACCACCACTGATTGGACATGTATCAGAGCTCTTTAACCTGAGGTATTCATTTACAATAATCGGGATCTTCGGTATCTGTATCTCGCTCATGGTATCAAGAATCCAGGCCTTCAGATCAACCGCAGTGGAAAGCGATTCGGTTGAAAAGACAATTAAGGCCGACGAGGAAGCATCAACAACCTCTTTCGGCGAACTGCCTTAAAGATTCATATAAATAAAAACGGATCCCCACCGGTCAGGTAAACCGGTAAAGATCCGTTCAGTTTATGATTTTGAAATCCTGTTTATTTAAGCCAGTTAACCTTTACCCCTTTAACATCCCTTGAATTCGTACCTGCATATACTATGAATTCACCTGCCTCCCAGTCATATTTAAGATCGCTGTTATAGAAGCTAAGGTCGTTTGTTGTAACATCAAAGACCACATCCTTTGTCTCGCCTGGCTGTAACATCACTTTTGTGAAATTCTTCAGCTCTTTAACCGGTCTTGAGATAGTTGCAACCGGGTCAGCAATATATAACTGTACAACCTCTTCACCTGCAACTTTTCCGGTATTAGTGACAGGAACTGTAACAGTAAGGCTCTCATTTCCCCTGAGTTCAGTTTTACTTAGTTTAATGTCACCATAGCTGAATGTTGTATAGCTAAGCCCATAACCGAAAGGATAAACAGGTTCGTTTGAAATATCGAGATACCTTGAGGTGAAGTGATTTTTCGGGTCACCCGGGCGACCTGTATTCAGGTGATTGTAATACAAAGGTATCTGCCCGACGCTCCTTGGGAATGTTGCTGTAAGTTTTCCTGATGGATTATAATCCCCGAAGAGTACATCAGCTACTGCATTACCTCCGTCCATGCCGAGAGCCCATGCTTCAACAATAGCAGGGACATTGTCATTCTCCCATGGGAGTGTGAGTGGCCGCCCGTTAAGCAGGACGAGCACAACAGGCTTACCGGTCGCAACGAGGGCTTTCAAAAGATTCTCCTGCGGCGCAGGCAGGCTTATATCTGAGCGGCTTGATCCTTCTCCAGACCATGCTGCAAGTTCACCAAGAACAGCAACAACAACATCGGATCTCCTTGCAAGAGAAACAGCCTCTGCAAGCAATGCTTCAGCCGACCTGTTATCAGTCTTTGGAGGAGGAGAAGGCAGTCCCCAGTGGTAATTCATCTCTTTTATCTCTGAAAGCTCAGATCCTTTAGCAGTAATCACCTTAACATTTTTTCCCCCGACATTCTTTAGTCCGTCGGTGATGCTCGAAACCTTGTTAAGATCGCCGAAAAGTGTCCAGGCACCGAGCACATCTGCCTTGTTTTCCGCCAGTGGACCTATAACTGCAATTGTTCCGCTTTTCTTAAGTGGCAGGACCTGGTTCGAGTTCTTGAGAAGAACAATCGATCTTTTTGCCATTTCCCTTGAAGCTTTAATGTTTTCTTCGCATAAAACTTCCTTTGCTGCCCTCTCCTTATCGAAGTAGCGGAATGGGTCATCAAACAGTCCGAGTTTATATTTTGCTTCAAGTATTCTCCTGCATGCTGTATTTATGGATTCGAGTGTAACTTTTCCTTCATCAAGTGATTTCTTCAGTGTATTGAGAAAACCTTCGCTTATCATATCCATATCAGTACCTGCATTCAATGCAAGGGCTGAAACGGTCTGCTGGTCTCCCATCCCATGGTTGATCATCTCGTTGATAGCTGTATAATCTGTAACTGTGAATCCTTTGAATCCCCACTGGTTTCTTAAAAGGTCAGTAAGGAGCCATTTGTTTCCGGCTGCAGGAACAGCATCGATAACATTGAATGATGACATTACACTACCGGTTCCTGCGTCGACAGCAGCCTTGTAGGGAGGCAGGTAGTAATTATACATGGTAACCTTGCTCAGCTCAACAGTATTATAATCGCGACCTGCTTCAGCTGCCCCGTACAGGGCAAAATGCTTGACACAGGCCATAACAGTGTTTGCTGCTGCAAGTGAATCACCCTGGTAACCTCTGACAGCGGCAGCTGCAAACTTTGATCCAAGGAAGGGGTCTTCGCCGGCTCCTTCCGCTATCCTGCCCCAGCGCGGATCGCGTGCAATATCTACCATCGGTGAATAGACCCAGCATATGCCGCCTGTTGTTGCCTCGCTTGCTGCGATACGTTCAACTTTTTCAAGCCTTTCAGGCTCCCATGAACAAGACATTGCAAGGGGAATCGGGAATATTGTCTGGTATCCGTGAATCACATCCATTCCAAAAATCAACGGTATCTTATGCGGGCTTTCATTAATTGCTATCTCCTGCATTGCTCGCATCGATTCAGGTGTTCCGCTGTTAAGAAGCCCGCCGATAAGGCCGGCTTTCAATTTTGTTTCAACGTCTTCATTGATTTTTGTACCGGTAGTAAAACCTCCGGTGATTGTAAGGTTAAGCTGACCTATCTTCTCTTCAAGAGTCATCTTGCTCATCAGGTCGCTGATAAAAGAATCCATTTTATCCTTTTTTGTGCATCCGGTCATTAATATCCCGGCAAGCACAACAATCAAAAGCATTAACTTTTTCATATAATAATATGTAATTGGTTTTCAGGAAAATCTATCCTATCCTGTTCATAACAAAATAGGTTATAACGGAAACCAGCCCTCCCATTATTGATCCCCAGGCCAGGTCGATAATCGTGATAGTCACAGGCCAGTCTTTAATTGTTGCCAGGTTTGTAAGATCGTAAGTTGCATAGGTAATCAGCCCGAAGAAGAGCCCTGCATGAAATGCATACCTCCAGCTTTGTTTTTCAAGGGCCGGACTTATCACAAAAAACACAACCCCTGCAAGGTAGAGCAGGTAAAACAGGGCAGCGGCATACCAGTTCGGCTGTGGCTTCATAAGAAAACCCAGGTACTTTTTATAAAGGGAATTGGCAATGAAAACAAGCCAGACAAGATCGATGGCAGTAAATGCCACGAACGCCACACCATAAGCTTTAAGGAAGGTAATCATGACTGTAAAATTTTGTCAAAAGGTAGCCTTTTTATTTATATGTTCCGACATAACTATCACATAAACATTAAGGTTAATGTTATGTTAAAATTTGAAATGCCGGGAATGAAACAGCTTAGTTCTCTGTCTAAAAGTCAGATGAAACAAAACAGGAGGACATCAAAATGAAAAGAATTATAGGATTATCGATAGTGCTGCTGGCTGTAGTGGTTACACTAGGCAGCTGTTCTAGGGCTCACAGGGAAAGAAGGGAGATGAGAAAGGAGATGCGTGAGATGTACAGGTCAGGAATGGCACAGGGAATGATGCATGGAAGGATGCATGGAAGAATGCAGGGAAGGCCATGGGGAAATAATTTCATGCCCGGGCATGGAAGGGGTCAGATGGGCCGTTTTGGACAGGGTCAGATGGGGCCCGGGGCAGGACCGGGAATGTGGGGACCGGGAGCAGGACCAGGAATGATGGGACCAGGCGCTTTCAACGGTATGCGTGAAGGCAGGATGATTGAGATGCTTCCAAATCTTACCGACAAACAGAAGAAAGAGATCGCCGACCTTCGTGACCAGCAGATGGATGAAATGAAAAAGTTCAGGGAAGAAAGCTTCACTAAAATGAAGGCTATGAGGGAAGAGCACCAGAAGAAGATAATGAATATACTGACTGACGAACAGAAAAAAGCACTTAAAGACATTGAAGAAGCCGGACAGGCTAAATAAAGATACTCTCCCGGCTGCTCATCAGGAGCGCCGAGTACTTCAATTCATGGTTTTAGGGTTAGGTTAGGTTAGGTCCCGCATCCTGCGGGACTTTTCTTTTCTGAAAAATATGCATAATTTGCATCTATTCCACAGATCCAACATTTCATCTTAATTCTTAAAAGCTCCGGATGAATATTACAGATGTAAACTCCCCTGCCCTTCTTGACCGGTTTATCTGTTTCCCATACGAACATTATAAAAATGACCCGGTCTGGGTACCTCCTCTTAAATCAGAGATAAGAGGACAGTTCAACAATAAAAAGAACCCTACACTTGACCATTGCGAATATGGCTTGTTCCTGCTTGAGGATAAAGGAAAAACAATAGGAAGGATAGCTGCATTCACCGACAAAATTGCAATCGACAGCTGGAAGGAACCAGTGGGTCTTTTTGGCTATTATGAATGCATCGACTGCAAGGAGGCCTCAGTTATGCTCTTTGAAGCAGCTGCAGGGTGGCTTCGTTCCAAAGGGATGAAGTATATGAGGGGACCATGGAGTTTTGTTTCCCAGGAATGGGGACTTGTAATTGAAGGCTTCACCCCTTCTCCTACAGTAATGGCACCATATAACCCTGAATACTATATTAATCATATCAGCTCGTCAGGATTTGAAAAAATAAAGGACTTATTGGTTTACAGCATTTCGGTAAAAGAAGGTTATAAAATCCCTGACAGGATCATGACCCTTACTGATGATGTGGCAAAAAGATACGGGATCAGGGTGAGGCAGGTCAATATGAAAGATTATGACAATGAAGTATCAAGGATAATAGAGCTTTCAAATGTAAGTCTTATTGACAACTGGGGTTATACAGAAGTTACAAGGGAGGAGGCTGAGGCAATTGCCCGTGATCTTAAGCCGGTAATCCAATCTAAGGGGGTAATATTTGCAGAAGACAGGAATGGCCGGCCGGTTGGTTTTGCAATTACGATCCCAAACATCAATGTTCTGATAAAGGACATGAAAGGCTCATTGCTGCCTTTTGGCTGGATCAGGCTTCTGCTTGGGATACCCAGGCTTCACAATTACAGGCTGTTTGCACTTGGTGTGATACCTGAATACCATGGAAAAGGTATTGACAGCCTTATGTACAGGGCGCTGCACGACTCGCTTTACTCGCCAGATACTTTTCTTGAGATAAACTATGTGCTTGAAGATAATGCACCTATGAACAATGCCATTATAAAGCTGGATGCAAAGCCAATGAGGCGTTACAGGATCTACCAGAAGGAAATATAAAAAGGGGCCCTCAGGCCCCTTATCCAAAATAAATAAAATTCGGTATTATGGTTTAGCCCATCCTTCGCTAAAGCTTCAGATGGCAAAGCCTGGGTTATTTGCCTTCAGCCTTCAGCCCCAAGCCTACATTTAAACGTATCCCCACTTCTTCATCACTTCAAGGTCAGCCTTTATTGATTCAAGCGGTGTTTTTCCCTGGTAAGATTCCTGTTCAATTATATAAACCTGTGTGCCGCCAATTTTTGTAACAAGGCTGAATACTTCCTCTGCCTTGATGATACCCTCGCCCAGAACACAGCTTTCATATTTCTCATTCCCTTCGGTAGCCTTTATCTCATCTTTCGCATGGATAAGTTCAAACCTGTTGGGATATTTATTTACAACGTCGAGTGCAATTGCACCGCCATTATACAGGTTACCCGTATCGAGCTGGATAACGACCTTGCCCGGGTCGATGTTCTTCATCATAATGTCGAAGAGCTGCTGTCCATTCAGTTGCTGGCTGAATTCAAAATCATGGTTATGATAGCCGAATTTCATTCCGCTCTTATTGCAAAGCTCACCGCATTTGTTGAATACATCAAGCCACTTCATAACATTGTCGTAAGTGTCCCTCATTTTTTCGTCCATCCAGGGGCTGACTACATAGCTCTGCTGTAATGTTGCAGCATCTTCCACTGTATACTTCCAGCTGTCTGTAAAGTCCTTTTTGGTATCGTCCCAGTGGTCCATACCCATTACAGTATGGCCGCTGATCATCTTGAGCCCCAGGTCATCGAGGATCTTCTTGAATTCTGCAGGTGCATATCCGTAGAACTTCCTGTCAACATAATTTGCGTGTTCTACATACACATAGCCCATAGCTGCGACCTGTTTCAGAGTGCCAAGGGGATCTTTCCCCATGTCATCACGGACTGAATAGAGCTGAACGCCTACCTTGCCTTTTTTCTTTACCTCGGTGCAACCCGTGAGCATCGTTTCCTTCAGGACGAGAGCCCCGGCAACTGCCAGCGCGCCTGATCTTAAAAATGTTCTTCTGTTGGTTTTCATGGTTGGTTTATTGGTTGGTTGGTTAGAATTGTTTTTATAGTCCACTAAAGTTATAAAAGATTGTGAGTATGGAGACAGGGAAGGAGATGCTTTTGAGTATTTTTTTATAGTAGCTTATTCTGCCCCTCCGGGGCAGTAAGCATACTTATGCTTTATGACCCCCGGTTACACCGGGGGTTATTAATATATGACCCCTGCGGGGTCGGGAAGGTACTGTAGCGTCTGGAGTTCCCTGCTGGGCCGGGGGTTATTAATAAATGACCCCTGCGGGGTCGGGAATATGATCTTTAGCAGGAAAACAATAATTGTTAAGTGTAATGGAAATACTTCTCCCTCTAATGAGTTAAATTTGATAGTCACAATTTTACAGTCATATAAATAATTAATCATGAAAACAGTAAAATTACTTTTCACTGTAATAATGCTACTGGCAATTACAGCAGTGGTTACAGCCCAGACAAGCAATAAGACAGCCGGGGCAACTGCCACAACAAAAACATTCAGGGTATCAGGTAACTGCGATATGTGCAAGACAAGGATCGAAAAAACCCTGAAGATGGATGGAGTCACAAGTGCTGTATGGGACGAAAAGACAAAAATGGTCACTGTAACTTTCGACCCGGCAAAAACAAGCATTGATGCCATGCAGAAGAAGGTTGCTGCCGCAGGGCACGATACTGAAGCATACAAGGCACCAGACGACGTTTATGCCAAGCTTCCCGGATGCTGCCACTACGACCGTGTAAAATAAAGCATCCCGTTTTCATCACCTTACAAAACCCCCAAAAAGTTAATATATGAAAATCCTGAAGTACATACTTGTAACAGCTTTTACAGCTGCCTGTATAACTGCTTTCAGCCAGCCAAAACCGGCTCAGACTGCGAAAAATATTATCGACATGATAATAAAGGAAACAGGTGCCCAGCCAATTCCGAATACTGTTGATGTCATTAAGGTTGGTGATCCGCAAACAAAAGTGACAGGTATTGTAACCTGCATGTTTGCCACTATGGATGTTCTTAAGAAAGCGGTTGAGATGAACTGTAACCTTATCATAGCACATGAACCTTTATTCTATAACCATCTTGACGAGACAAAACAGTTTTCAAGCGACCAGGTTTACCTCGACAAGAAAAAATATATTGACGATCATAAGCTTGTTATCTGGAGGTTTCACGACTACATCCACAGCATAAAACCCGATGCAATAGATTTTGGAATGGCAAGAAAATTAGGATGGTCTGAGTATGCTGATAATGAAGATTTCAACCGTTTTAAAATACCGGAATCTACACTAAGGGAGCTGATACAGTACCTGAAAGGCAGGTTCCCCGGAACAAGCTTTAATGTAGTCGGTGATCCCGATATGAAACTCACCAGGGTGTGGTTTGCAGCGGGGGCACCAGGCAGCCAGATACATTTCAGGCTTCTCGAATATAAAAACACCGAGGTTGTTATTGCCGGTGAGGTACAGCAATGGGAGACCTACGAATATGTAAGGGATGCCGTCCAGCAGGGAAAGAAAAAGGCGATTATATTCCTCGGACATATCCCATCAGAAAACGCAGGGATGGAATATGGTGCAGAATGGATTAAAACTTTCATAAAGGACATCCCAGTCAGCTTCGTTGACTGCGGCCCATCATACACAACCTGGTAGATCAGTATATACGGTTCTGAATTTTCTCGGGCAGGTGTGAAACAGGTAATAACTGTTCCTTGCCTGTCTGGTTATTCATGTAATTTTAGCGAGAACCGGTGGCAAACTGGATATCCTTTATATGAACCTGGCATTTACAACCACAATTTCAGATTTCCCTGCGGTTCTTACCGGGAAACCCCAGAGCCTGATACCGCTGCTTACGAAGACGTTTGTATTTCCAAATTTACGGAAGCCATAACTTAGTTTGTAGACCCTGCCTGTAATCAGGTTTACAGGGAACATCTGCCCGTTGTGTGTATGACCTGAGAGCTGGATATCCACTTTGTATTTTGCAAGTGAATCAATTTCATCCGGCCTGTGATCGAGAAGAATTACAGGGTAACTGTCATTTACCTTAGACATCAGTTCTGAAATAGTAAGTCTGCTTCTTGAATGTCTGTCATTTCTGCCTGCGAGCGTAAAAGCCCTGTCAATCACTACTGCACTGTCGCTTAAAATATGGATACCGGCCTTGTCGAAAAAACCGCCTTTGTCCTGGCCCGAGTAATGCTCATGATTACCCAATACGCCATAAGTTCCATATTTAGTCTTAATCCCCCTGATCTTCTTTTCAAAGACAGAAAGGTTTCCGTCATCCCTGTCTCCCTCAACCAGGTCTCCTCCGAAAATCAGAATATCCGGGTTTGCCTTTTCAACTTTCTTCACAAATCTTTCTACAAAACCGGCAGGTGTGTTATTCTGAAGATGGAAATCGGAGACATAGGCTATCTTAAGACCACCTGGGTGTGACAATCTTGCAGGCACCTCAATGTTGTATTCCGATATCCTGATAGTATTAAAATTTATCACACCTGCCACCACAATAAGTATTGCAGCCGATAATATAAGTGCGAATACTTTCAGACCCGACCCTTCCCTGTTTATAACAGGCCTTCGTAAGAAACCGAATAAAAGGTTGGCCAGGAGAAACAGGTCAAAAAACAATACAAGTAGGAAAATATACAGGTACAGTGGCAGAAGATAAGCTGATACGGATTCGAGGAGCTTTAAAATGAAGGAAGATGAGCTATCCCCATTTATGTTGCTTAAGGGGTAAAGGCTTGCTATGAGCAAATAAACTAATATATAGATAAGTAACGCTTTGCGCGGGATGAAAAGCTGCCGGATTCTAAGGAACAGGTAAATATTCGGCAGCAGGTAAGATAGCGTGAGTATTGTGTGAAACATTCCTGTTGAAAAAGAAACAGTTTTTATTTTCTATTGATCTTTCCTACTTTAATTATGTAATAAACGAGGAAACCCGCGATGAACACCGCGGTAAATGGAAGCCAGTTACTTTTTGGATGCCAGATCCGGTTATGAATGTACCCATTGATAAGCATAACACCTGCGGCAATCACAAATAATATTGCCGGGATTATCCACTTCCATGCTCCCAGGTCAGATTCTTTTTCAATTTCAGTACTCATTTCATCATAAGTCGGATGTACTATCTGCTCAGGCATCGGGGTCTCGCATTTCCAGCAGACTCCAAGGTCTAATTCGACAAGCTCGCCACATGAAGGACATTTCCAGTATTTCTCCTTTTCTATCTCCGGATCAGGAATATCTGCCCTAACTTCAGCAGCAGGTTTATCAAAGATGTACTCGAGAAAATCGTCCTCTTTTACCTCTTCTTCACTTCTCATCGATTTCCTTGCATCAGAGAAGTAATTATCAAATTCATCAGTGGAAATTAATTCCCTTTTAAGGGCAACAGACAACACTGCATGGTAAACATCAATAACCACTCCTGAAGGGGCGTCGATTATCTTATAAAGATCATCATCGGAATAATCTTTAAAGAGTCCTTCAAATGCATTGCTTCTTTCCCATCCGAATTTCCCGTCACGCTTAACATGCTTTTTCCTGTTTTCCATGATCTGGGCCTGAAGCAGGGCTTTCAGATCCCATGAAATCAGACCTTTATCGACAGCAACTGTAAGGGCTGCTTCAACAGCAGGAGGTCTGAATTCGGAGTATTGTTTAATCACTGAGAGTATCTCCTCCGGATCCTTTTCCCTTAGTTTCTCTATAAATGATCTTAGTTCCTGGTCCTTCCTGAATTCGGCAGTATAATCAACCTGGGGCTTCTCAGCACTTATCACCTTTCCAGGTGCCTTCTTTTCAGGAATTTCAGGTACAGGAACATTTCTTTCTTTCAGTATATCGGTTATTACCGAAATTATGTCAGGATTATAATCCTGCCTTTTATTTATGATACCCAGAAGCTTTTCAGTATCAAAGGAGGAATAATCGCTGTAAATTTTTCTCTGGCGTGAAGAATATGAGTTGTTCATGTTACCCGGAATATATATTGTCCAGGTACTAATTTACAAAAATCCCCTCTTTTGGAGGGGATCTTATTAACTGTAAAAAGAATCATATATCAGATTCCGCTGAAATCGATATTATCGTAAAGCATTGATGGTATCCGTACAGTTCTTCCGGGCCTGAAATCATTCCCGGTTTCAACAAGGTTGAAGAAGACCTGGTTCATGTTCCCTGTGATGTTCATCTCATTTACAGGGTGAATCACCTGTCCGTTCTCAACAAGGTAACCTTCTATTCCGTATGAAAAATCGCCTGTCGATCCGTTGCAGTTACCACCGTTAAAACCTGTAACAAGTATACCTCTCTTCATTGATGCCATCAGCCCGGCAAGATCTTTTGTCCCAAGGCTGAAAAGGATATTTGAGTTTGAACCTGAGGTTGGCTTCATTCCAAGTTTCCTGCCATAATATGTATCTATATAAAAATTGCGGAGCACACCATTTTCAATTATCAGTCTCTTCACAGCTGACAGACCTTCGTCATCAAACAGTCGCGAACCGGCTCCACCCTCGACAAAAGGATCATCTGTAACAGTAAGCAGTTTAGAGGTAACAGGCTTATCGAGTTTTCCGGCAAGGAACGACTGCTTCTGATCGAGGGCATATCCCTGTAATGCCTGGGCCAGTGGTCCGAAGAGGTTCATAGCAACCCTGTTTTCAAGAATCATCGGGTATTTTCCGGATTTTATCTTTTTAGGTCCGGCTTTCTTCGTGGTCCTGTCAAGAGCGCTTATACCGATACCTGTCTTCTTAAGATCCTTAATAAACTGTGCTGTTTCGTACCAGTAATCCGAAGGTCTGCCGGTATCTGTCTTAATGTTTACCTCGGCAGACAGGTATACATCACTCCTGGCACTTTCTCCCCTGAAGCCATTGCTTGTAACTAGCACACGGTCGCTTATTGTATCTGAATAAGAAGCAGTGACCTGTATTATCCTTTCATCTTTTCCATAGGCTTCATCATGCACCTGGGTTGCCATATCTATCTTTGCTCTTGTATCAATATCTTCAATTGATTTGTCGAGCAGATTCGGATCGGTCCCTCCACCTTTATAATAAAGTTCCGGTTCGGGAAGCTTCCTGAACTGGTCTTCAGCGAGGAACTTTGTTGCAGCAATTGCTTCATCAACGAAACTGAAAAGGTCTGTCTTCTTCAGCCTGTTTGTAGTATGGGCTGAATATTTATTGTCAACATACAGGTTGATTGTAAGACTGCTCCTGTTTGATTCTGTGAGCTTATCAATCTGTTTATTCCTTATATCCACGTTAGTGCTCCTGCTGTGATCCAATGAAACGGAAATCTGTTGAGCACCGCTTTGTGAGGCACGACTGATAACCTCATCAGCCAGCATATATTTTTCATTTGTTGTCATGATAGTAAATTTTTAAGAGGTTAAGCATTCGTTCCACCTACTGTGAGTTTTTTGATCTTGACTGTCGGAAGCCCCATTGTTACAGGCACTCCCTGCCCGTCTTTACCGCAGGTCCAGGTTGAACCTGAGAGCATTGTGTCATCGGCAGCCATCTCGATATCTGCAAGGGCCTGTGGTCCGTTGCCAATAATATTGATGTCCTTTATCGGCATAGTCAGCTTGCCGTTTTCTATCAGGTAGCCCGACTTCACAAAGAAGGTGAAATCACCGGCACCAATATTGACCTGCCCGTTACTGAAGCTGTCAACATAGATACCGTTCTTAACGCTTGCTATAATCTCCTCTTTTTTATGAGGACCGTTCTCCATTCTTGTACATCTCATCCTTGGGATCGGAACATTCCTGAAATCCTGGCGGCGCCCGTTTCCCGTAGGTTTTACCTTGTAGTAGTTTGCACTTATCCTGTCGTGAAGGTAACTTGAAAGGGTTCCCCCGTTAACTATTACGGTTTTCTCAGTGGGATTGCCTTCATCGTCGAAATTGAGTGATCCGCGGTCTGAAGGAAGTGTGCCGTCGTCAACAATTGTAATGAAGTCTTCAGCAACCTTTTTGCCTAGTTTGTCAGAGAAAATTGATGTTTTCTTCCTGTTGAAATCAGCCTCGAAAGCATGTCCAATTGCCTCATGAAGAAGAATGCCGGATTCACCTGCACTCATAACAACCGGCATTTCTCCGGCCTTTGGTTTGCCGGCCTGGAAAAGAAGTGAGGTTTTTTCAACTGCTTCCTTTGCGAGGTCATCCACCAGCTGATCAGTAAGGAATTCTGCCCCTTTCCTTGCTGAACGTGAAACACCGAAGTTCTCTATTCTCCCGTTCTGTTCCATCACACAGGTCACATACATGAAAACAAGTGGTCTGAAATCTGAAGCGAGCAGACCTTCGGAATTGTAGAACATAATATAGGACGAAGTGTCACCTATTGATGCATTTACCTTGGTGACCCTCTTGTCGCCTGCAAAGATCTTGTCATTCACCTTCTGAAGGAAGGGGATCTTATCCTTTATTGAAGTGTTTTCCCAGGAAGTCTGTACGGGGTAGAGGTTAGGTGCCTTCAACTCGTTTATATTCACAGAAATGTTTTTCCCTGTGCTGTTTGCAATGTTAGCAGCTGTTTTTGCAGCCTTCAGCAAAGCTTCGGGTGTCACATTCTCTGAAAAGGCATAACCTGTCTGGTCGCCTTTAAGGACCCTTATTCCCACGCCATATCCGATATTTGAGTAGGCCTGGTTTACTTTTCCATCCTCAAGCGTACTGTAGTTCTCGACTGTATGTTCGAAATAAAGATCAGCATAGTCGGCACCTTTCTCCATAGCGGTGTCGATCACCTTCTTTAATAGTTCGGGTGTAACCTCAAAATGAGACAGGTATCCTTCGGTACCTTTAGTCAGCGGTACACCCGTGCAGGATTTAAGAAATGGAGGCAGAAGGACAGAGCCGGCAAGGCCCAGACCTCCGATTCTTACAAATTCACGTCGCTTAAAATTCATGGCTTTTGGTTTTGATTATCTTATAAAGATCGAAACAAATATCCTTATTACAAATAGCTGTTCAGCTATTTAACATCCTGTTAACAAGAAATATGATAAGAATTCTTCCTGAAAAGGTAGTTTGGCTGCCTACGGCCTGAAAGCTGATTTTATGTAACCCGACTAATTAAACCAGTAGGATAGTTTTATTATAAGGCCACGGTTTTTGACCTTGTAGTTGCCGGCAAAGTCATTTTCAGTATAAACAATGAACAGGTCGGAAACAGGCGCATACCTCCACTGGAGCCTGAAATTATAATTCAGGTTATCTATCTGGTTATTATACTGGACAAAGCCTGTCAGGAATAGCTTGTTTGTAAATGTAAAGTCAATCCTGGGGCCAACAAGGAAGAGTTCTGCGCTGTTGTAGGGTTGCGGCAGATCAATTTTATTGTATGATGCTACAAGTGAAATACTTGCATATGGCTGGTACCTGTAGTTTATCTCTCCTGAAAACGAAAGTTTATTACCATTAAAATAGCCTCCGTACCTGCTTCCAAGTATTACATTAAACGGTTTTCTTATGTCAGATGTGAAAGTCACTCCCATATCCTTCCACCTGAACTCCTGCCCTGCCTGGAGGGAATCACCTCCGGTATTCGTCGGATCATATGGTGAAAGAAGCCTTATGTAATATTCCTTTCCGTCTATAACGAGACTGCTCTTGTCTGTGAAGTCAAACAGGTAAGAAAGCTGTGTTTCCCTGTCAGACAACTTCAGGTCCCTGTCAAAAAGGATGTCGGTCTTAAGCCCTGGCCCATGATCTATAAGGATGCTCGACTTCGGGTACATTTTATACTGGAACACAGGGTTCACCTCGTAATAACCTTTTCTCCTTATATATCCTGTCTCTGAAATATAGTCAGCCCCGACCCAGCCATTGTTAAGCGTAGCGGTTATATACTGTGTGGAATACATTATGTTGGCAGCTGCGGCTCCCGAACCGCTGCCGGCCCCTGAGAAAAATGACTGGTGATAAAATGTCTTACCGGTCCACTTGTTATCCTTGCTCGAAAGGTTGAATTCAAGACCAGCAACCCTGTTATATTTCAGACCTTTTGCCTGTTCTGCCGAAAGGGAACCCGTCTTTTCCCTGTTTATAACAAAAGCTGTGACTGACGAATGGTGGAAGACCTTTTTCTGTATTGTAGCCACTGCAAAGTTTGATGCTGCAATTCCATCTTTTTCACCTGTTTGTATATCCATCATACCTATTCTCCAGTCATTCCCGATCTTCCCGCTCAGCCTGGCCCCGGCAAGAACAGGTGCATCAAGCCCTATCCTTCTTGAAAAGAATGGTCTCACATTGTCGCTCCCAAGGTTTGCAAAAAGGTCGCTGTTCTCGAGATAGAACTGCCTTTTTTCCGGGAAGAATAATTCGAACCTGTCGAGGTTTGTCTGCTGCCTGTCGACCTCTACCTGTGAATAATCGGGATTCACAGTAACATCCAGGTTCATAGATGTTGACAGTATAACTTTTGCATCGACACCGGCAGCTGTGGTGAATTTATTGCCTCCTCCTTTAACCCTGTCGTTTGTAATCTTGCTTGACACATAGGGTATTAGTGAGAACATTGTTCCCGATTTCTGCAGCGGGGTGTCCCAGACAAGGGTACCTGCATATGCAAGGGTGGCAGTTGCGAATTGCCTTGGCATAGGCGCCCAGCTCGACTTCTCGTTTGATTTAAGATCCAGTCTTGAAAAATTGATCCCCCACTCTTTTGCCCCCTCCGGATACCGTATGCTTCTGAAAGGTATTGCGAACTCGGCAACCCACCTGTCGTCGTAATTTTTTACTGCAGGCCTCCATTTATTATCCCAGTTGAGGTTTACGAGACCTCCGTTTGCCTGTACTCCGTCCCAAAGTGCACCGGCAGCTGAAATACCAAATGAGAACCCGTTTGTCTGGTCGGAAAAAGTATCCATGAAAAGGAGGAAGTTATCGTTTTTCCCGAAGTTGAAATCAGGCCTGAGCGATTCCACGGGGCGTTTCCCCGGTGTCGGATCGTAACATGTTATACCCACATAAAGGTTCTTCTCATTATATGTAAGAACTACTTCTGTCTGAGCTTTTGCAAAACCCGTATCAGTGGGCTGTACCCTCTGGAAATGAACTGCTTTATCAGCCGACTTCCAGGCATCCTCATCGAGTATGCCATCGATCTTTATTTCCTTATCGGTCTTATTTATATATACCTTGTATTTATCTCGGTTTATACCGCGCTGCTGGCCTGACAGGCTCAGTGTAATAAAGAATAAAATACCAAATACGACGGGATGCTGAAAACGGGTCATTCAAAATAAAATTTGGTACAAGGTATAAAAAAAGGTGTATTGAAAAAGGGAAAATGTTCTGTAGCATCACATTCCAGATCACCAAAAGAATGCCGGATCATAGCTGATCATTTTTATGAAGGCGATGCCCAGGGTTACCTGTCGATCCATTTTTTAAAATCAGCCACCTTTTCACGGCTTACAACAAATTTCTCACTCTTCTCGCCGTTCTTCAGGCTCAGCTGCAGCCTGCTGCTTGAGTAGCTGTGCATCACATCGATCGAATCGATGCTCATTATGCACTCCCTGTTTATCCTGAAAAAACGCCTCGGATCAAGTACACCTTCAAGTTGTTCAAGAGTATAATCAAGTCCGTAGTCCTTGTTGTTGACATCCCTGAGGAAAGTGCACTTTTCGGTAATATGAAGATATAGTATCTCTTTTGTAGTCACCGATTTGAATTTGCCGCCTATCTTTATAAGGAACCTGGATTTGTACTGGTTCCTGAATTCGTTCATCAACTCCCGGAAATCAGATCTGAACGGGGACTTGTCGGCATAAAGCTTTTTGAATTTTTCTATTGCAGCCCTCAGGGCATCCTCCTCAACAGGTTTAAGAAGATAATCTATGCTGTTTACCTTGAAAGCCTTAAGCGTATATTCATCGTAAGCCGTAGTGAAGATAACCGGGGTTTCGACTTTAACTGTTTCAAATATCTCAAAACATAGACCATCATCAAGCTGAATATCCATAAGGATCAGATCAGGAAGTGGACCCTCCTGCAACTTTGTAACAGCGTCCTCTACTGTTTCAACAATATCAGCCACAACCAGAGTCCTGTCGACTCTTCTTAGTAGTTCTATGAGCCTGTTTGCAGCAGGCATTTCATTTTCGACAAGCAGTATTTTCATAGGATAAGGGGTACTTTAACAATAAACATATCAGTTGTTTCCTCAACTACAACTTCCTTACCGGTAAGCAGTCTTACCCTTTCAGAGAGATTTTTCAGTCCGATGCCTGTTGACCTGATCCGGGAAGCCATCCGCTGAAGCTTGTTTGCCACCACAATAGTATCCCCTTCCCTCGTGACCTTAATATTAAGCGGCTCATCACGGGTGGCTTTGTTATGCTTTATCGCATTTTCAACAAGAACCTGGAGAGATACCGGTATTATGCTGAGATTATCAGTGTTACCGATCTCAATGTCAAGCCGTATTTTCTCTTCATCCCTTATCCTGTACAGGTAAAAATATTCAGTAATGAATTCAAGTTCAGCTTTAAGGCTCACCCTGTCCTTATTGCTGTTTTCTATTATATACCGGTAAATTGATGCAAGCTTTGAAGTAAAAATCTCAGCGTCGGCGGGGTTGCTGATTATCAGGGAAGAAAGTGTATTCAGATTATTGAAGAGAAAATGCGGATTGATCTGTGTCTTTAAGGTTTCATTCTGGAAGATCAGGTTTTGTTCACGCAGCTTCTGTTCCCTTTTAAGTGCATCCTGCCATTGAACATAGATAAAGATGGCAGCTCCGAACAACAACCCGCCTGCCGTTCCCTTGAGCCAGCCTGAAAATTTTGATGGGATATATTTCCTGATTTCCTCAACCGGGTCGAGGCCATGGATCAGGCTCGCTGTTATAAGTGAGCAGAAAAGAATAATTAATGCAATAATGAAGCAGATAACAAGAAAAAGGGCAAACCGGGAAAGCAATGTTCTTGTAATAAGCCTCCTGTCCCCGCCGGGTTTTACATCCCTGAATAACCTTATTGCTACAGTCATAAAGAGTTCTAACTGGATTACAAGGAGGATGAAAAGACTCAGCATGTCTTCAAAATTCGCTTCACCTGATTTAAAGACAGAATAACCGGTAACAACAAGCAGGGCAAAAACGGCTATTACTACATGCAGACCCCATTTTCTCTGGTCGAGAATGTATTCGGGATTTTTGTTTTCCATAATTACAAATTTAATCCAGTTTAACTAACAGAACGAACAAAAACCAATCTTACTGATTCAACAGCAGCATCTTCATTTTGAAGAACCGGTTTCATCCAGCTTCATTTATACAAAGAAAAACCTGTACATCCCGTAAAAAAATTAAATATATCTGAATTGCATATAAACCCGGCCCAACTGTAAAATATTGAATACGGATCGGTATGAAGATGCTAATGCAAGGGATATTTTTTTGTTAAGTTTGTAAAGAGAATTAGAATTGTTACCTTAGTTAGTTCAATATCCGGGCTTTTCCTTAAGCTATGAGTGAAGAGATTCTGAAAGCATTAATGGAGTTGTTTGCCCTCATCGTTAAGCAGGACAAAGGGATTCTTGCCGATGAGCGTGACTATGTTTTCAATTTTCTCTCAAAACAGCTCACAAGCGAAGCTGTAAGTGAGTATATAGCCCTTTTTGATTTTCATGCCGGACCGGTTACCGGTGATGAGGTTAAAGCAGAACATTCAGCTCCTTCCGTTAAAGACTCGGTTAAGATACTCGGCATCTGCAAGAAGATAAACCGTACTCTTAACCAGGAACAGAAAGTGGTGGTGCTGATGAGGCTTTATGAACTTGTAAATGCAAAGAGGCAGTTCACCCCCCAGAGGATGAACATAATCAACACTGTTGCCGAGGTGTTCAGGATCGCCCAGGATGAAGTAAATGCAATAGAACAGTTCATAAGGAATGACTCTCCCGATAAGCTTGTTAACGGATCGATAATCGTCCTCCAGCCTGGTCTTGAAAGCTGTGATATATGCGACAGGATGATAACCGGTTACGCTGAAACCACAATTATAGTTCTCAGGGTAATAAGTGTAGATCTGTATTTTCTAAGGTATATTTCACACGACCAGCTCTACCTGAACGGGTTGCCGATATCTGCCCACCAGGTATACACCTTTGCCAAAGGAGGTTCCGTAAAAACTCAGCAGGGACACCCGATATATTACAGTGATATCAGTTCAACCTTCCTTTCGGATAAAAATATTCCTCCCCTGTCTCTCCATGTTGAAAATGTAACTTACAGCTTCGGCGATGGAAACACTGCTGTAAATAATGTGAGTTTTTCAGTTGAGGAGGGGGCGCTTGTTGGAATTCTTGGTGCAAGTGGTTCGGGCAAGACAACCCTGCTCAACCTCATGTGTGGCATTGAAAAACCTACGTCAGGAACAGTAAGGATTAACGGCATCGATCTCTCGGCGAGCAGCAGGGCAATGGAAGGTGTGCTTGGCTATGTGCCCCAGGACGACCTGCTTATAGAAGATCTCACGGTTTTTGAGAACCTTTACTACGCTGCAAAACAATGCTTCGGGAACAGCTCTCCCGCCGAGATTAAAAAAATAACCCTGCAGACACTTTCCAACCTGGGCTTGCTTGAAAAGCGGGATCTTAAAGTTGGTTCTCCGTTAAACAAGGTAATAAGCGGGGGCCAGAGGAAACGCCTTAACATAGCACTGGAACTAATAAGGGAGCCATCTATACTTTTTCTTGATGAGCCCACATCCGGACTTTCCTCGAGGGATTCTGAAAACCTAATGGACCTTCTTAGAGACCTTACTCTAAAAGGGAAGCTTATTATAACCGTAATACACCAGCCAAGCTCTGAGGTTTTCAAGATGTTTGACAAGGTAATTATACTCGACCAGGGAGGCCACATGGCATACTTCGGCAATCCGGTTGAGTCTGTTATCTACTTCAAGACACTTGATGTGCAGATCAATTCCTCAATAGGTGAATGTCCGTCCTGCGGTAATGTGAACCCCGAAACCATCTTCAACATAATGGAAACCCAGGTTGTTGATGAATTCGGGCGATATACCGAAAAGAGAAAAATAAAACCTGCGGAATGGGCATCACGGTTTGCTGAAAGGCATCCTTACACCCCTGTTAGTGTTGTTACCCAACCGCCACACAAGAACCTCCAGAGGCCATCACTTCTGAACCAGTTTTATATCTTTCTTTCGAGGGATTTCAAAAGCAAAATTGCTAACAGGCAGTATGTACTTCTTACTGTTCTTGAGGCACCTATACTGGGTTTCATTCTTTCATTTATTATCAGGTATATACCGGACCCGTCTTCCGATAAGTATATCTTTTTCGAGAACGAGAATATTCCGATCTACATTTTCATGAGCCTTATTGTGGCTCTCTTCCTTGGACTCACTATAAGCGCAGAAGAAATATTCAGGGACAGGAAAATCCTTAAGCGGGAACACTTTTTGAGCCTCAGCAGGGGGAGCTATCTTTTCTCGAAGGTTGCCATCCTTATAGGAATATCTGCATTGCAGGTCTTCCTCTTTCTTGTTATTGCAAACCCGATACTTGAACTTAAAGGCCTTTTCTTCAGGTATTTCGTTGCACTTTTCGCCACTGCATTCTGTGCAAATACACTCGGCCTGAATATCTCGGCAAGCTTTAACTCTGCAATTACAATTTACATTGTTATTCCACTGGTAATCATACCAATGATGGTTCTCAGCGGGGCGATGTTCTCTTTCGATAAACTTAACAGGACTATTGGAAGTGTTGATAAGGTTCCCCTGATCGCGGAGATTATGCCAACACGATGGACCTATGAGGCACTGATGGTATCCCAGTTCAAGGATAATGAATACAACCAGTTCCGCGACAGCAGGTTTGGAAAGACAGTTTATGAATACAAGAAGAACCAGAGTATTGCCAACTATTACTCTGTTAAACTTATGCCATCACTGAATTCCGCACTGGAAAGGGCCGATTCGCTTTACAGGCAGATACAGAATTCAAGGGCAAATCCCGGCATTGCACCAAGGGTGGATTTTCTAAAGGACAATGGTGATCTCAAACTCCTCCAGAATGAACTGAGGTCCCTTGCCCGCCGTTTCCCATCGCTTGAACCATTCAGGAGAATTTCTGAGCTTACTCCCGAGAATTTCAATGAGACTGTTTATACGGATCTTAAGAAGTACCTGTCCTTCGTTGAAAGCAGTTTCAACCGGATTGAAAACAGGGTCAACGAAGAATGGGATGAATTCTATCTTGCAAACAAACAGGAGATCAAGAAACTTGAAAACGAGTATGGTAACATAAAACTTCAGGAAATTGTTACAAAATTCTATGAAAGGGATAAGACGAGAATTCTTGAATATAAAAACTCCCTCGTGCAGAATTACGATCCTGTTTACCTTGAACCCGAAAAGAAAGGTCCGCTTGCATTCAGAACACATTTTTTCGCACCATCAAAATACTTTTTTGGAACAAACATTGATACCTTTTACTTTAACATAACAGTCGTATTTGCAGGTTCTCTGATGTGGCTCATAATCCTCTACTTTGAACTTCTTGGCAGGCTGGTGCGTTTAATAGAAAACGTGAGATTCAGAAAATAAATCTATTTGGTTGGTTCTCTGAATTTTTATATATTTGTTTTAATCTTAAGTTCATAATACGAATGGCGGGACGACTTATACTTGTCCAACTTATTGTCGTCTTACTTCTTTTCTCATGCAGGGGAGGAGCTAAGAAGCAGGCGGAATTTGTTTTCCCTGATGCAGATTCCATTCCTGTTTCCGAAGCTGAAAAGCTCAGTGACGAGTTCCTCGATGATATCTCAAGGAATATTTCCTCACCCGTCGAAATTGCCGATATCCTTCACAGGATGTCTGTCCCTTTTTCAACTTCATACCTTGCATCATCAATTGACGCCAGCAGACTTAGCACAAGTTTCGACAAGGCACTGAAACTTGGTATACTTGGTGCCGACCTTGGTTACCTCAATATGTATGAAAAAACAGGTACATCAATTGATGTCCTTTCAAGTATAAAGAAGCTTGCCGACGGACTCAATGTCGGGCAGTTTTTTGATTTTGAGACAATAAAAAGACTGTCACTGAACAGGTCTAATATCGACTCGCTGTTCCTGCTCTCGAATAACTCCTATAACCAGATTGATAAGTTTCTACGCGATAAGGGAAGAGGACAACTCAGCGCCCTTATGCTCACAGGTGTCTGGATCGAAGGGCAGTATCTCGCAACCCAGGTTGTGAAACAGTTCCCCGATACCCTGCTAAGAAACCGTGTCGGTGAACAAAAAGTTATTTTAAACGACCTGCTTATGCTGCTTGCACCATATTGCAACAGCAGTGAAGAATTCAAGAGCCTCTGCCAGGATATGCAGGAGATGAAAGAAAAGTACAGGGAAGTAAGGATCACCTATTCAATTGGTGAGCCTGTGATGAAAGAAAAAGACGGGGCACTTGTTGTTGTTCAGACAGACCAGAGCAAGGTTGACATTACAGATGATCAGATGAAAACGATCATCGCAGCTTCAGAGAAGATCAGGAACAAACTGATTAGCAGTAATTAGTATGAAAAAGACCCTAACATTCCTGGCTTGCCTGCTTGTTTTTGGAGCATTACTTTCTGCCCAGACTACAGATCCGCTGGTTAGCAAGTGCGCTATGACAGCAGGCAATAATACCACCTACCTTAAAGACTTCCGTGTTCAGCTCGGGCCCGGGGGAAAACAATCAGAATTAAGGTATAAGCAGGTATTCCCGCTCAGTAAGAACATGAAATACAAATTCACCCTTTGCAGTGCAGAGAATTCAAAGGGTGCCCTCATAATGAAGATCGCCGACGAATCAGGCCGGCAGGTACTCAGTTCATTCGACCCTAAATCAGGCAAGACCTTTGCATCTGTCGAATTCACATGCAATAAGACAGGCACTTACCATATTTATTTCGATTTCCTGAACTTCCAGCAGGGAATGGGTGTTGGTGTGGTGTCACTCGTCAAATAGCAGTCTACAGCGAGTACATAACCTGGATAACAACGACTATAATTAATATAGCCAGGAAGAATATTTCCGGTACTATTTTCCTTTTGCTGAATATAAAGTAATGGGTAAGAAAATAACTTACAGGTATTGCAGCAATATAAATCATCTCAAGCGATACTGAAGGAACAGCAAAATAAACCGTAATTGAAATTATAAAGGTGTAGATAAGGAGCGAAAATGTCTTACGCGACCTGATCTTCTTACTGCTTAGTTCTGCCAGCAGGAAGAAAATACTGAATAAGAGTACAAGTCCAAGAATGATCAGGCCGGCTATTGTTACCCTCGTGAACTCAAAAGTTTCGGCACGGCCAAAGAGGTTATAATATGAAAGCCTAATAAGCTCCGCTGGATCATTGCCCGCTACATAATAGACACCTGTGGCTATTGCAAGGGGAGTGCACAGCCCCAGAAGGGCAAGCAGAATTTCCTTCAGGTTTCCTGTCCTCAGGATTGCTATCCCTATTATTGAAAGCAGTCCGAACCAGATCATATTGGCATAAAGAAGGCTTGAAGTACCTATCAGCAATGACGCATCAAAGAAATTATAAGCTGTGCCATTTTTCCTGTAAGCCTCCATAATCCTTTTGATTGCAAGCATTAGCAGGACAGCCGAAGGCAAGACGGGATTAAAAAGCTGGAAAGCAGGGAAGAATGAACTAACAAGAAGAAATATAACAGAAGGAAGAAAGGTACGCTCATTTATGAAGAACAATGTCGTATTAAAATTGACAAGGAGATAGGTCATTAAAATAACCATGACAAACGAAAATATCGTACCGCCAAGAGCATTCTTTAATGCGATGTTGCGCAGAAATGCATAAAGAGGCATTGGCTGCTGGTCATAATGGAACATGTCGGGCAAAAGGGGATGAAGTACAGCATTCAGCCATAAACCACAGCCTGCGAGGAAAATCAATATTACAATTCCCGGCCCTGTACCTCTGAAAAATTTTAGCAACATTATTATAACAGATCAAAACCTATATCAGTCCTGTAGTAGATCCCTTCCCATGAAATAAGCCCTGCATTCCTGTAACAGTTTTCCTGGGCTTCAAACAAAGTATTGCCATAAGCACTCACAGATATAACACGCCCTCCGTTTGTAATAACCTGCCCGTCCTTCTCTTTCGTGCCTGCATGAAACACGATACAGTCTTTTGTGAGATTCAGGCCATAAATGGGCTTCCCTTTTTCATATGATCCGGGGTATCCTTCAGAAACGAGCATTACGGTTGCCACATAACGCTCATCTATTCTTATCCTGCGTTTTTTCAAATCACCTTTTGCAACACCTTCAATAAGGTCTGCCAGGTCGGATTTTATCCTGGGAATGATAACTTCTGTTTCAGGATCGCCGAGACGCACATTATATTCTATTACATAGGGCTCACCATCTACATTCATCAGCCCGAAGAAAATAAATCCTTTGTAATCAATACCCTCCTCGGCAAGCCCTTCAATTGTAGGCTTTATAATCATCTTTTCGACTTTATACATGAATACCTGGTCGGCATGACTGACCGGTGAAACGGCACCCATACCGCCAGTGTTCAGCCCTGTATCTCCCTCCCCAATTCTCTTATAGTCTTTTGCCCCGGGCAGCATCTTATAGCTCTTGCCGTCTGTAATTACAAAGGCGGACATCTCTATTCCACTCAGGAACTGTTCAATTACAACCTTGCTGCCTGCTTCTCCGAATTTACCATTAAGCATTGCGTTCAGCTCAAGTGAAGCTTCATCAATATTGTGAAGTATAACAACACCTTTTCCGGCTGCCAGTCCATCGGCTTTCAGTACATAAGGTGGTTCGAGTGTCTTCAGGAAGTCAATAGCCTCTGAAAAAGTCGATTTATCGAAGGTCCTGTAGGCTGCAGTCGGAATATTGTGCCTTTTCATAAATGCTTTAGCGAAATCCTTGCTCCCTTCAAGAACGGCGGCAGAACTTTTTGGACCGATCACAGGTATATTTACAAGCTTCTCATCCTTCAGAAAATAATCGTGAATGCCGCTAACAAGAGGTGCTTCCGGTCCTACGATAACAACATCTATCTCTTTTTCAAGAACAACAGACCTGACCTCTTCAAAGTTTTCAGGATTCAGGTTTATGTTAGTACCACATTGAGAAGTGCCGGCATTCCCCGGGCCAATAAATAAAGAAGTCACCTTTTTGCTTTGAGCCAGTTTCCATGCAAGGGCATGCTCCCTGCCACCGGAACCAAGTATCAGAATTTTCATAAAGAAGTCGTTAGGTTCCCCAAATGTACAATTTCCTGCAATATAAAAATCAGGACAGCTATTCAGAAAGAGATGCAGGCAGGCCGAATGAATATCCCATGGTCTTGCTTTTCAAAATGAAATCTTCAAGAATTACATGAACATGACTGTCGATTTTGTCATGGAGTACAATTAACGATCCGTCGCGAATCTTTGTAAGAAGTGACCATAGTACCCTGTCGGGAGTTAATCTCGTATCAAAATCGTATGGCATCAGGTCCCAAAGCACTATCCTGTATTTCGCGGCAAGAGTCCGGTACTGTGTAAGACTCATTCTTCCGTATGGCGGCCTGAAAAATTTACCGGACGTCAGACTGTCAGCCTGTTCTGCATTCTTTACAAAGGCGGGCGCGGAACATCGTAATCCGTTAATATGCCTGTACCCGTGATTCCCTACAAAATGTCCTTCGCTGATTATCCGGTCTCTAAGGTCCGGGTGTTTTCCAGCCTGCACGCCGGTGCAGAAGAACATTGCCTTAATGCCATATTTGCCAAGGATATCGAGTATCCTTTCTGTAGAACCCATCACCGGTCCGTCGTCGAAAGTAAGATAAAGGGTATTGTTACCCGGCGTCTCACTGCATAGCGCCGCCGGGTAAAGAATACGGAAAATCAATCCGGGCCTGTATAGCCGCATACTTATCTTCCTCCCGCGTAAAACAGCGGGTAATACTTATTCAATTCAGGTTCTGACTTATCAGCAATATCTTTCATTCCAAGCCTGATACCCATCCTGTATATGTCAATAAGCGCCTGCATGTTCAAACCTATGGGGTATTCAAGTCCAAACCTCTCTGAACCCGGAAGTGAAGCGACATATGAAAGGTATGATGTTGAATACTTCATTATGTCATCAATCAACTTTATACCCTCATCCCTTTTAGCTGTGCGCAGAAGGATCTCAGCAATGCCTATTGAAAAGAAATCATTCGGCATTTTGTATGCAGGAACAATCGAAAGTCCTTTCTCAGCAAGCTCCCTGGCCTTAACAGTATCGCCATTCTCAACAAGCTTCCTTCCAAGTATTCCGAAGAGCCTGCGGAAGTTCCCGAACATCCTCCTGTTGTTCTCATCAAGGTAGACGCCTGGTGCTGCCGCATTGCCCCAAGTGAACCTGTTCATCATGTTATCATACATCGTAACAGGGTCAATAATTCCAAATTCCCCTGGTTCTGGTGTGCCTGTCTTAACCGGGGTGACCCTGTATGCAAGGCCTTCCTGGACAAAGTTCTTTTCAAGTCCCTTATATTGTGTCGAAGGTACCGTGGTTGAGAAGTAAACCGGGCGTTTCCATTCGTTTGTTGACAGTATGTCCATCATCGCCAGATCACCTTTGAAAGCTTCGCTGTCAGTGAATTTCCAGATCATCGGCGACTCAATGCTGTCTTTGAACCACGGCTTGACCGTACCATTTGCAAGAACCTTCGCCGGGTCAACCGGGATCTCGAACCTGTTAACCGGAATATAATTAGCGAAGTCTCCCCTTCCTGACATATCTACCTTTGCCCGTTTGTCGTCGAGGCTTACAAAATCAAGTACTTTTTTTATAGGTGTAGGTGTATCCACCCGGTCGTCAACAAGAAGCTGGTTTCTCTGTCCCTCGAGGTATTTATCCGGACCGAGGGAGAATGGCAGAGGATCAGATTCATAGGCTTTCTGCCTCATCATTTCAATATACCAGCCAGCCTGAATATAACTGAGGTTTGAGACTCTCACGTCTGTTCTTATACCTTCAACATCCTGTGCGTACCATAACGGGAAAGAATCATTATCCCCGTATGTGAAAAGGATTGCATTCTTATCTACAGATCTAAGATAGTTTGCCCCAATATCCCTCGCGGTGTACCTTCCTGCCCTGCTGTGATCATCCCAGTTCTGGGAAGCCATCAGTACAGGAACGGCCAGCAGAAGAATTATAAATGTTACCCCGATAACCAGTATTTCCTTCTTAATAACTTTCCTGAGAGCGTCCACTGCAAACACAAAGCCCATCCCGATCCATACTGCAAATGCATAGAATGAGCCGGCATAAGCATAATCCCTCTCACGAGGCTGATTCGGATACTGGTTCAGGAAGAGTATTATTGCCATCCCGGTCATGAAAAACAATGTTACTATAAGCCAGAAGCCTTTCCTGTCGGATTTGTACTGCCAGAACAGTCCTGCAAGACCGAGCAGCAGCGGTAAGAAGAAGTATGTGTTCCTGCCCGGGTTTGTTTTGAGATCTTCCGGCATTTTATCAATGTTACCGAGCCTCATCTGATCAATAAACTTTATACCGCTTATCCAGTTTCCGTGAATAGGGTTACCATTCCCCTGGATGTCATTCTGTCTTCCTGTGAAGTTCCACATGAAGTACCTGAGGTACATGTAGCCTACCTGGTACCTGAAGAAGTACCTGAGGTTCTCTCCGAATGTCGGACAAACCACTGTCTTTTTGCCGGTGCCTGTTTCAACGGAATACTTGCGACCTGCTATCTTACCCCAGTACTTATAGGCATCCTCATGATCCGGATCCTGGCTGTACATCCTTGGGAAAACGGTCTCGAATTCTGAATTATAGCTATATTCCGGCCTGTAGTATGGTTCATACTTTCCCTTAACCTTGTTATATCCCTGTACAACCTGCTTTACGCCGGTAACCGGTGCGGAATAGTAATTGCCGAAGAATTTCGGTGAGGAGCCATACTGCTCCATATTTATATAATAGATAAAGGAGAATACATCAGAAGGATCATTCTGGTTCATCGGTGGCCTTGCATTGGAACGGATAATAATCATCGCGTAAGATGAATATCCGATGAATATTACGGTAAGCATTGTAAGGACGTAATTAAGTATTACCTTTTCCTTTTTCAGTGAATACCAGATACCGGTAGAGAGGACCGCAATAACAAGGAGCAGGTAAAAGTAGAGGCCTGAGTTATATGGCAGGTGAAAACCATTAACAAAAAGAAGTTCCAGCCAGCCTGCAACTTTTGGAATACCCGGCATTATGACGAAGACCATCAGCCAGAGGATCACCACAGCTGCGACACTGGCTTTTATGAATCCATTCCTGGTCACCTCAAACTTCCTGAAATAGAATACGTATACAAGTGCCGGTATCACAAGCAGGTTAAGCCTGTGAACTCCAATTCCGAGACCCATTACATATGCAATCAGTATCAGCCACCTCCCGGAGTAACTGCTGTCGGCTTCATCCTCCCATTTAAGGATGGCCCAGAACACGAGGCCGGTAATCAATGATGACAAGGCGTATAATTCTCCTTCAACGGCTGAGAACCAGAAAGTATCTGAAAAGGTATAGGCCAGAGCGCCGATAGCGCCGCTGCCAAGAATTGTCAGTATCCTCCCTGTACTGAATTCCTCATCTTTCCTGTAAATTTTTCTTACAAGATGCGTAATTGTCCAGAAAAGGAACATGATTGCAAACCCGCTGCATAATGCCGAGAGTGTATTGATAGTCAATGATACCTTCGCTGTGTCGCCCATTGCAAAAAGCGATGCAACACGTCCCATCATCAGGAACAATGGTGCTCCCGGGGGGTGGCCCACCTGGAGTTTGAATGCTGAAAGTATAAACTCCCCGCAATCCCAGAAACTTACTGTAGGCTCAAGTGTGAGTATATAAACTATTGAAGAAACAACAAATAATACCCATCCGGTAATATTGTTCCAGCGCCTGAACGTGCTGTATGAATCCATAAGGTGTTGGTTTTCCAGTTTCAGGCAAAGAACGCAAAAAATTATCAGATGTAAGTACTTACTATTCTCTTTAACTTCAATTTAACCTTTCAGTTATTTGTTATTTTTACTGAGCATTAACTTTTTATGAAATTTCCTGGCACATCACTATTCCTCTTTGTCATGCTTACTGCAGCCAGCCAGACTACATCTGCTATAAGCCCGGCTGACACAGGAGCACTAAGTTTCAGCTTCAGGAACTATAACTTTGTAAAGGATAATGAATATTCGAATCCCATTACCGAAGGTTACACACTCATCGGCTATTTCATCCAGCCCTCTGTCGTATACAGCCCTGCAGAAAAGTTCAGGCTTTCTCTCGGGCTACAGTTAATGAACTACTCAGGTGCAGAAAAAATAAGGGCACCGCGTCTCATATTCTCCACAAGTTACAGGTTCTCCAAAAGGTCGGTAATCCTTCTTGGCTCATTCGAAGGAAGTGACAGGCACAGGATGTATGATCAGCAGTTCAGCAGGGAAAGGACATATACTGCAAATATGGAAAACGGGTTAAGGGTTTATAGCGAGGGTGAAAGGTTCTTCAATGATACATGGGTAAACTGGGAGAATTATATTTTCAGGGGTGATACAACGAGGGAGGTTTTCGAAGTAGGGGAATCGTTCTGCTATTCCTCACCTCATTCAGGCTCTGGTTTCAACATAGAACTGCCAGTGCAGGTCTATGCAAAGCACAAGGGTGGTCAGATCAGCAATTACAATCAATACGTGGAGACCTTCCTGAATATGTCGGCCGGACTACGTGTTAACTACCTCTTTGACAACGGCAGGTACGGAAGGCTGGCTGGTGAATACCAGCAGTTCAGGTTCCAGTACATAAGTCCCCACGGGGACATAGGAATCAGGAACGGTAATGCAGGATTACTGGCAATTCATTACTACATCCGGTCTTTCCACTATACAAGCTCACTATGGCACAGTCATAACTTCTATGCACCTGACGGTAACCAGTTCTACAGCAGTATCTCGGAACGATTCCCCGGTACCTTTATCCATTCACGCAGCATCCTTACAAACTCGGTGTATTTCACAATTCATCCTGCCTCATTCTTTGAACTTTTTGCAGGAGTTGATACTTACTGGGATCTGGAGCGGGAGGACCTTGATATTTCCCTTTCACTTCACCTGGCTTTCAACAGGTTCATAAGGATAGCTTCCACACACTGAAATTCCTATTTTTTTTCAATAATAAACCTCCATGGCTTCGATATCCATGGCTCGCCGGAATAGCCGATGCCTATTCGTGGTGTGGTATTATAAAAAGGTGCAATACCATTATCTTCAATCCATATCCTTTGTGAAGTTGTAAGATCCTCTCCATAGAGATCCCCTGTAATTGAAAGCTTTTTTGTAAGCCGTCCCGGACCGTTGATCCCCTCCAGGCCCCTGATGAGAACAGCCTGCGGATCGTCCTCTCTGCCAGTTACAATATTAAGCATCCAGTACATCCCATAAACGAAATAAACATATACCCGGCCACCCTCAGAATACATTACTTCGGTCCGTTTTGTCCTCCCTTTAGCAGCATGGCAGGCCTTGTCCTCTTCACCCCTGTAGGCTTCAACTTCAGTAATCATGTGCCTTAATGATCCGCAACCGGGTAAATCAACTACCAGCGTTTTGCCAAGCAGCGAAGGAGCCACAACGAGGACATCTTCGGTATAAAAATCCTTCTTAAGTCTCACTGGTTTTGGGGTCATCGTCATATCCGAAAATTAACAAAGAATAAAAGAATGCAAAAAAACTTATCCCTGTGTGAGTCTCAAGGGTATCCTCGGTTAGCATTGAAATGAAAATAATAACAGTGAAAACAAGTGGAAGATAATCCCTGTAGCGCTTCCGGCTGAAAAACGGGAATGCCAGGGCAAAACATATAACTGAAGCACCTGTGATTCCGAAGGAAACGAGGAAAGTTAGAAACTGGTTATGACAAAGAAGGCGGTATGCAGGGCTGAGTTTTGAATTATTCTTCTCATACCATTCGGCGTACTCCTTACTTATATCACCCGTACCTGTTCCAAAAACCGGGTTGCCGGTAAATATCTGCCAGCCAGCCTGTAAATATTCAAGCCTCTGCGTTATTGAATGACCAGACGGATTTCCTCCTTTCCTGTAATAATCGACCTGCCAGATCAACTCATAGGTCTTCCTTTTCCATGGACCCCATTCACTGAAGAGTATATTTGAAATCCCATGTTCAATGTTTTTTACATCTGCCGGTTTTAAAGTCCACAGCCCGGCTGAATCGCGTGGCAGGCCGGCTGAAGCCAGGTACCTGATAAGGGTTGCCTTCAGTTCCTGCCCCCTGAGATCAAGACTGTCGTATGGCAATGATGACCTGTTGCCCCACTCCTTCTTCAGCTCAGGCTCACATATAAGTTCCCACACCCGGTTACCATTTTCTATATCATTGCGTGTACTGTCATTCCAGTAGGGATTCCCTCCTTGTGTTTTTACGGGCAACACAGCTGAAATAGTATGAGGAGTATAGAATGCCCTGACCTCCCTTTTTATAAGGAGAAAAATAAATAAGCCAAAAGCAAGGATAAGTGCCGGAACCATCCATTTTATTAAAGGTGAGGCTTTACGGAACACAATGGAGACAGCTGTAATGACCATTATAAACATAAAAATGAAAATGCCTGTAAGGGACATCAGCAGGAAGAGAAAGATAATCATCCAGCATGCTGACAGGATAAAGAAAAGCTTCCATAAACCCTTCTCCCCTTTTCCAAAAAGGTACCATCCCGAGCTGAAAATGCCAAAGACAAGCATAAGGCTGAGCCGTATATGTGATATATATGGTGAAAAGGATCTTGTATCGGCCAGTCCTTTAAAGACTTCATGAGCTCCGGAGATTGTGCCGGCAACTGAGGATACAATTATGCCTGTTATAAAAGCTGTGATTATCAGCTTAATTTCGTCTTTCCTGACCGGTTCTGAAAATCCGAGTATAAGAGGAAAGACGATCAAAGGGAGTTTTATCCTTAGTTCGCTGAGACCAAAAACCATGTCAGAGGTTCCCGGCATCCATAACAGGTATACAAGGTAGGCTGTAAAAAAAATAAGAAGGTCGCTTTTTTTTCTAAGTCTGAATGTTTCCCGTATGTTTGTCCATGTTAACAGGCGTATTAACACGCTAAGGATTGTGAAAACGGAAAGCAGCCATACAGAGAGGGGGAGGGAAAAAGCTGTAGCGCACAGTGATGCGATAAACAGGGTCCTTTTCAGACTATCTTTTCCCATAAGACTAATTTGAACTAAAGGTATAATTTATAAAAAGCAATCATATTTCTTTTTTTTTACAAAATATGTTGTATTTTTGCAGTCCCGAAATTATGGGGTTTTAGCTTATAAGAGCAAGAATATCAATTAAAAAATAATATAAAGGTGAACACTTTAAGTTACAAAACAGTATCGGCCAACAAGGCAACTGTTAATAAGGAGTGGGTTATTATAGACGCAGAAGGTCAGATTGTTGGAAGGCTTGCAACAAAAATTGCAATGCTTCTGAGGGGCAAGCACAAGCCTGAGTACACACCTCATGTTGATTGTGGTGACAATGTAATAATAATCAATGCCGAGAAAGTGGATTTCACAGGTAACAAATGGCACGATAAGGAATATGTAAGGCATACCGGTTTCCCGGGTGGACAGAGGTTCACAAGGGCAGAAGAGATGCTGAAGAAGAAGCCTATCGAAGTTATTGAACATGCTGTAAGGGGTATGCTTCCAAAGAACAGGCTTGGAAGGGAAATATTCAGGAACCTGCATGTGTACACAGGAAGCGCTCATCCTCATGAGGCTCAGAAACCAAAGAATATAGAATTATAATATCAGATAGCATAACATGGAAGCAATCAACGCTATTGGAAGAAGGAAGGCAGCTGTTGCCAGGGTATATCTCAGGGATGGCAAAGGTAAGATAACTGTCAATGATCGTGATTACAAGGAATATTTCGGTGCAGAGACTCTTCAGTATGTAGTTACTCAGCCTCTGATGCTTCTGAATATTGCTGAAAAGTATGATATAGAAGCCAATCTTGATGGTGGTGGTTCAAAAGGCCAGGCAGAAGCTCTCCGCCTTGGCATCACAAGGGCACTCATCAAGGCTGACGCAGAATATAAGCCGACTCTTAAAGCCAGCGGTTTCGTTACACGCGATCCACGCGAGGTTGAAAGGAAAAAGCCGGGCCAGCCGAAAGCACGCAGAAGATTCCAGTTCAGCAAGCGCTAGGAATTTTCAATCCGGCCGATGGGGTTTAGTATCTAAATTGCATTGACTCCCGTTTTACGGGGCTACTCTGCAATTGATAAACAGAAAGTAAACTTAATATTTATAAAATGCCACGTACAAATTTTAACGAATTACTCGAAGCAGGTGTTCATTTTGGTCACCTGAAAAGAAAATGGAATCCAGCCATGGCTCCTTATATTTTCATGGAGCGCAATGGCATTCATATCATCGATCTTGAGAAAACCGCTGCAAAAATAGATGAAGCAGCATCTGCTCTCAAGCACATTGCAAAATCAGGAAAGAAGATTCTCTTTGTCGCTACAAAGAAGCAGGCAAAAGAGATCGTTGCAGAAAGGGTTAAGCTGGTAAACATGCCTTATGTTGTTGAAAGATGGCCAGGTGGAATGCTTACAAACTTCCCGACAATCCGTAAAGCTGTCAAGAAAATGTCTTCAATAGACAAGATGACTGTAGACGGTACTTTCGCAAACCTTTCCAAGAGGGAAAAACTCCAGGTTACCCGCCAGAGGGCTAAACTTGAAAAAACTCTCGGTAGCATAGCTGATCTTACCCGTCTTCCATCTGCTCTTTTCATTGTAGATGTAAGCAAGGAACATATTGCAGTTCGTGAAGCACGCAGGCTCGGTATACCTGTATTCGCTATGGTGGATACAAACTCCGATCCTTCAAACATCGACTTCCCGATACCTGCAAACGACGATGCATCAAAATCAATATCACTTATAGTCGACATCCTTTGCAAGGCAATTGAAGAAGGTCTTAATGAAAGGAAACTTGAGAAAGACAAGGAACCTGGAATGAAAGACAGGAAAATAATGAGGAAAGAGCTTGAAAAAGATCTTCCAAGCTCAGTTGTTGAAGCAATCGTTGATGAAGACGAAGAGGAAGAAATCGAGGAAGAGCTTCTTGCTGAAGAGGAAGAGGAAGGCGTCGAGGAATCAGATGATTCAACCGAAGAGGAAGAATAAGAGATTAGTTTTTCAATCAGTAAAACATACATAAATGGCTACAATAAGCGCAGCTGATGTTGCAAAACTCAGAAGAATAACCCTTGCCGGGATGATGGATTGTAAAAAAGCACTCGAAGAAGCTGATGGCAACTTCGATAAAGCAATCGAGATAATCCGCAAAAAGGGACAGGCTGTTGCCAATAAGCGTGCTGACAGGGAAGCAGGCGAAGGCGCAGTTCTTTCAAAGGTAGATCCTTCAGGAAAATTCGGTGCAATTACAGTTCTTAACAGCGAAACCGATTTCGTTGCAAAGAATGCCGAATTCCTCAATCTTGCTAACAATATCCTCAATATTGCTCTTGCTAACAAACCAGCCACTCTTGATGACCTTAAGGCCCTCAAGCTTGACGGTACAAAAATCGCAGACAAGGTTGTTGAATATATTGGTGTAATAGGTGAGAAAATTGATCTTTCATATTATGAAAAGATTGAAGCTCCTTATGTACAGGCATACATTCACCCGGGTAACAAACTTGCAACACTTGTAGGTTTCAGTAAGGCAGGACTCGATGTACAGGTTTACAAAGATGTTGCAATGCAGATTGCTGCAATGAATCCTGTTGCAATAGACAAGGATGATGTAAAACCTGAGGTTATAGCACAGGAAATCGAGATTGGCAAGGAACAGGCACGCCGTGAAGGTAAACCTGAAGAGATGCTTGAAAAGATTGGTCAGGGTAAACTGAGCAAATTCTTCAAGGAGAGTACTCTTCTTAACCAGGATTTTGTAAAGGATAACAAAATGACAATCAGGCAGTACCTTCAGTCAGTTGACAAATCGTTAACTGTAACTGCTTTCAAAAGATTCACGTTAAATCTTTAATAAAGTATTTGTAAAAGGAAGAGGGTGCCAAAAGCACCCTCTTCTGTTATTTACCCCTAAATCCCCCAGGGGGGACTTTTAATTCACTAGATCAGACCCCCCATTGGGGGGCTGGGGGTGAAAAGCTGCTTTTGAGATTCTCCCTTTTTAATTTTATTAACATTCGGTCGCGTCGGCCCCTTGATTCAGCTATTCAGCTTCACGAGCCAACTTTACTTCCCGTTTTTGTAAAACGAACTGCACTTGTATTATCTTTATTCAATTAATTTTATATTTGTTCATCCCAAAAAATGACAAACAATCTAATCATAACAAAAAAATCCACTAATGAAACCACAATCTAACAGCAGTTTAAGACTGGGAATGACTCTCATGTTGATGATCTTCTTCATTTTCGGATTCATAACCAACTTTAACATCGCTTTGAAAGACCAGGTACAGGCAACCTTTAACCTGAGCAACTTCATGGCTAACCTTGTCAATGGAGTATTTTTCTTCGCATATTTTGTATTCTCATTCCTTTGCGGAAGGATTATCAAGAAAACAGGCTATAAAATGGGGCTTATTATCGGCCTCCTGGCTATAGCCCTCGGCAGCTTCCTCTTCTACCCTGCCGTTGCAGTTCCTTCATACACTCTCTTCCTTTGCGCAGTATTCGTAATGGCAACCGGCGTTGTGTTCCTCCAGACAGCTGCAAACCCTTATGTTGCTGCTCTCGGCGAAGCTGCCACAGCTTCATCAAGGCTTAACCTCGCACAGGCTCTTAACGGTTTCGCAACAACAGTAGCTCCTTTTATTGTTGGTATACTGGTCCTCACCCCTGCTGCAATAGCAATGGGCCCGACAGCCGTACAGATACCATTTATTGTTATTGGTTCGATAGTTGTTCTTATCGCAATAGTGATTTATTTCCTCAAGTTACCTGAAATTATGGGTGGCGACGAGCCTTCTGAAAAGAAGAGCGTATGGAAATACCCTCATGTTCTCCTTGGTGCAATCGCAATATTCTTTTATGTTGGTGCCGAAGTGGGTATCTCAACAGCAGTTGTTCCCTACCTTAAGCAGACCGGTATGATGATCGGGGAAGCTGCTAAACTGGCAGCAATGTACTGGGGCGGTGCTATGGTTGGCCGTTTCCTTGGTTCAATTAACCTCAGCGCCATGGAAAACCAGAAAAAACTTATCTACTCAAGCGCAGTCATTGTACTTGCATTCTTTGTAGGATGGCTTGTTACAAGCAGCCAGATCAAGGAAGGCGTTTTTGTTTTCAATTCACAGCCTGTTAACGGTCTTATCTTCCTTGGCATTGCTTGCGTTAACTTCCTCGCAATGTTCCTTTCAAAGGGAAGGACAAACGTTGCCCTTGGTATTTTCGGCCTTATTGCTGCAGCCCTGGTTTTCGCTTCAACAGTTCTCAGTGCAAACGTCGGTATCTGGGCGCTTCTTTCAATCGGTTTCTTCAACTCAATTATGTTCCCCAATATCTTCGCACTCGGTGTTACTGACCTCGACAAGAATGAAATGCCGATGGCTTCAGGTATTATAAATACACTTATCGTTGGTGGTTCTGTTATCCCTCTTGTAATGGGCTGGTTTACCGACCATGCAACAGTTCGTATTGCACTGCTTGTTCCACTTGTATCATACCTTTACATAGTATTCTTCGCATTCAAGGGAAGCAAGATGAGATAATATCTTAATTATAAAACAAGAGATAATGAAAAAGGTAGCCATAGGCATAGATATAGGCGGTACAAATACTGCAATCGGGGTAGTCGACAGCGACGGTGTTGTTCTCTATGAAAGAAAACCACAGATGGCAACTCCGCAGAAGAAGGAGAACCCGAACATGACACAGGATGTTTCTGACAAGATCCTCAACAAGTATGTTGCTGACCTCTGTTCAGAAATTAAAAAGGCAATCGAGACTGTAAAACAGATCAATCCACAGGTTGAGGTTATGGGTATTGGTATCGGGGCACCGAATGCCAATTACTACAGCGGAACCATTGAGTACGCACCAAACCTTCCATTTGTAGGTGTTGTCAACTTTGCAGCAATGATCCAGAAAAACTTCCCCGAATTCAAGCACGTAAAGCTCACAAACGATGCAAATGCGGCAGCCCTCGGAGAGATGATCTACGGAGGTGCTAAAGGGATGAAGAACTTTGCCATGATGACAATTGGAACTGGTCTTGGAAGCGGACTTATAGTTAACGGCGACCTTGTTTACGGAGCCGATGGCTTTGCCGGTGAATGCGGTCACATTACTGTCGTTCCTGAAGGACGCCTCTGCGGCTGCGGTGGCCATGGCCATCTTGAAGCATATTGCTCAGCAACAGGTATAAAGCGTACTGTTTACGAACTTCTTGCTAAGTATAACGATTCAAAAAGCCCGCTCAATGAAATTCCAATGAGTGAAATGACTTCAAAGATCGTTTTTGATGCAGCTGAAAAAGGTGATCGCATTGCAAAAGAGGTTTTCCTAATAACAGGTGAGATCCTCGGACGTGCACTCGCTGACACGGTTCACTACATAAGCCCTGAAGCAATATTCCTGTTCGGCGGGGCAGCAGCTGCCGGTGATTACATTTTCAAACCCACAAAGGAGAGCATGGAACGCCACCTTATGCCTGTTTTTCGTAACAAGGTGAAGATACTTCCTTCCGAACTTAAGGAAAGTTCAGCAGCTATTCTGGGCGCCAGTGCCCTCGTGTGGAAAGAGATAGAAAAGAACTGATAATACAGGCCGTGAATTATAACGGCTGAAAACTCATTCCTGGCCATTAACGATGGCCAGGAATTTTCTTAAATGGCATACAATATGAAATACAAAAGAATACTCCTGAAATTAAGCGGTGAGGCTTTGCAGGGAAATAGCAGCCATGGCATATCAACCCAGGTGCTCGAAGACTACAGCCGCCAGGTTCTTGAAATAGTAAATGCAGGTTGTGAAGTATCAATAGTTATTGGAGGCGGTAATATTTTCAGGGGGCTCAGCGGCAGTAAATCAGGTTTCGACCGCGTAAAGGGCGACCAGATGGGTATGCTTGCAACAGTAATAAACAGCCTGGCCCTCGAGAGCGAGATAAAAAACCTTGGTGGCGATGCCCGGGTATTCACTTCAATAAGGATGGAACCGGTTGGAGAGCTATATAACCGCGACAGGGTTGTTGAACTTATGGGAAAGAAGACGATCTGCCTCATTGCCGGCGGTACAGGAAACCCTTTCTTCACAACAGATACTGCAGCCGCATTAAGAGCTGTTGAAATATCTGCCCAGGTACTGCTGAAAGGAACCAGGGTTGACGGAGTGTATACAGCTGACCCCGAGAAAGATCCGGATGCTGTAAGATTCGAGGCGGTTTCCTTTGCAGAAGTCATTGAAAGGCAACTTAAAGTAATGGACTCGACAGCCTTTACAATGTGCCGCGACAACAAAATGCCAATAGTTGTCTTTGATATGAATACCACGGGCAATCTCAAAAAGGTTGTAATGGGTGAAAAAACCGGTACAATTGTAAGCTGAAAGGCAGCATTGTCATTCGGCCTATTTTATTAAATTTGTTTTCTTTAATTCGATAACCACAATAATCTAAGGTGATGAACGAGGAACTTGAATTAGTACTGGATGAAGCAAAAGAGAGAATGGAGAAAGCTGTAGAGCATCTCGAACATGAACTGGCCCATCTCAGGGCAGGTCGTGCAACCCCTGCGCTTCTCGATGGTATAACCGTCGATTATTACGGGGTTAACTCCCCGCTTAACCAGGTATCCAATATAAACACACCTGACGCAAAATCGATCCTTATACAGCCATGGGAAAAGACCATGCTGAACCCTATTGAAAAGGCAATACTTGCAGCCAACATTGGTCTTACACCAATCAACACAGGCGAAGTTATCAGGATAAATGTCCCCCCTCTCACAGAAGAAAGAAGACACCAGCTTGTCAAGCAGGTAAGGAACGAGGGTGAAACAGCCAAGATCAGTATCCGCAATTCAAGGAAATGGGCAAATGATGAACTGAAGAACCTGCTCAAGGAAGGTATGCCTGAGGACCTTGAAAAAGGTGCTGTTGACAGGGTACAGGAATTCACAAATGAATTCTCAATAAAAGTTGATAAGGTAATGGCACTTAAGGAAAAAGATATTATGACTGTCTGATATGACAGCTAAAAAATAGAAAAGGGCGTTGTTTCAACGCCCTTTTTATTTATTTACCCGGGTTCAGCACCAGTGTATATTTTGCTCCTGCCTTAACCGCCCCCTCAGTGAAATGATCCCTGTAAAACTTACCATCGAGGTAGGTTTCGGTCTGTGAAAGATAGAACTCGCTGCCAGGTACTCCGGAGTTTCCTGTCGGAATAACAGTAAGCGACTGGTCCCAGTCGGCTGTATTAAATATATGACGCTCCGAGGCACCATTATCGGCAACCATATCCTCACCGTAAGAATAAGGACAGACAGTATGATGGGCTCCTCCTATCCTGTATGCTTTTGAATTTAAACCGAATACCTTATCAAGTATATTCACCTTTGCCAGCGGATGCCTGATGATTATCTTATGTATATCCCCCCATTTCCAGTTGAGTGTATCAGCTGTATATTTCCCGGAAATATAGGATATGCAGTCCTTATAGCTTTTAACTATTATGTCGTCAAGAGTTTCCTTTTCGGGTGTATTTACATTATCAACCCACTCATCGGGCCCCGTGACAATAGTCCTGAAAACATAATAGTCCCTGTAAGTCATGTCGAATTTACCGTACAGCTCCCCGAGCTCATCTGCAAGCAGGTTATCCTGCAGCTTGTAATGGAAAAATTCAAAGACTGACGGGGCGACACGGTCCCTGTTCATTTCATAATCCCATTTTTTCAGGGCTTCAAAGGCAGAAGACTCAAGGGGGCTCAGGTCCTTACTTCCTTCAAGCGACTTCAATAATACAGGGGTGAGCAGTTGGGCATAGTTTGAATGCTGATCGGTTATCATACGTTTGAAGTCATCCTCGCCAAACATCGGCTTTTCGTCAAGCATCTGCCTGATCCTGTTTATCCTGAATGGCAGTTCAAATTCAGAGCTTATATAATATGGATAGCTGTCATCAACGGTTTTATTATTTGCAGAGGCGACATAGCCTGTATCGGGATTAAAACTTGTTGGCATCTGTTCGAACGGGACATATCCCTTCCAGTCATATTCTGAAGTCTGACCGTCGCGGATTATTGTACCCCTGTCTTTTCTAACCGGTATCCCGCCACCTGTATTAAGTCCTATGTTCCCGTCAACATCGGCATATACGATATTCTGGCTAATTGACCTGAAACTGCTTATCGCGGATCTGAATTCCTGCCAGTTTGATGCCCTGTTAAGAAGGTAGCAGGTCCTTATCTCGTCACTCTTGTCAAAGCCCGACCAGCGCATTGAGAGTACTGCATCATTCACATTCCTGAAACCCGAAATAACCGGTCCGCGATGGGTAAACCTCAGTTTCATTTTCACCTCGCCACCGCCCTTGATCTTTATTAGCTCATCTCGTACCTTCATGTTTTTCCATTCACCATTGAAGTAATACTGGTTGGAATCGGCAGGATTGATCTTCTCATTATAAAGGTCTATATCGTCAACCATAAGATTTGTCATACCCCAGGCTATCCTTTCATTATGCCCGTCCACTACGAATGGCTCACCAGGCACCACCACTCCTGTCACATTTAGTTTTCCGGGGATTACATGATGCATCTGAATCCAGATTCCCGGAGATGCTATATCAAGGTGCATATCGTTTGACAGTACAGGTTTTCCTGTCCATGTTTTTCTTCCCGAAACGGCCCAGTTGTTACTTCCGGAGAACACAGTTATTCCGTTGGCCTCGAGTTTCCCAAGATCTTCAAGAAGGGCCTTTACTTTTTTCAGGGATGCATCATCAAGTTTAAAATCGGGAAATACATATGAGTTCACAGCCTTCCAGTCGGGGATTAGCTGCCCAGCTTTTTCAGCCCCGAATTTCTTCACAAGGGCATAGTTTTCAAGGTCGGCACCAAGGTTCTGACTTGCAAGGTCCCACCCCATGAACCCTATAATATTTGCAATGTCCTCAAGTTTCCATGGATCCGGCTTGTAAGAAAGTATTTTAAACTCCGGCGGAAGTTTGCTGCCGGCGCTTTCAATGTATGCATTCACACCTGCCGAAAAAGACTTCATCGCGTCAATTATTACAGGCTCGCCACTTGCTATAACCATCTTCGACTTTTCAGTCATGTCAAGACTCCGGAGGAAAATATCTGTATTCACGAAGTCTTTTCCGAAGATTTCAGAGAGCCTTCCGGTAGTTGCCCTGCGGATCAGGTCCATCTGCCATAGTCTTTCCTGTGCCATAACAAAGCCCACCGCATAATAGAGATCCTGTTCATTATCGGCATAAATATGCGGCATACCCCTCTCATCGCGGTACACTGTCACCTTCCCGGTAAGACCATTAAGAGTAAGCTCCCCGCTGTACTTTGGAAGTGCCCCTTTTTTGATCCCGGAAATAAATAGTAGCCCGGCCGTAATTACGACTGCAATTAATATCACAATTGTGTAGATAATTACCTTCAGTACTTTCATATTGACTGTATTAATTTTTCCAAAATTTACAATAAAAATTTGAATGCTAAATTTTTACACCCGATAAACCAGAAGTACAGTTGCGGCAGACAGGTATATCCTTTCGTCCCGAAAGGAGAGCTTTCCTGAAATCCATGTATTTTTTCCCATACCAAATCTCCCTGAGGCTGTTCTTATTTATATCACCCATTACAAAACCGGCATCTTTGTCAAAACAGCAGGGGACAACCATTCCATCCCAAGTAATTACCGGATTAAACCACAGCCTGTTGCAATTATTCTTCAACTTGCTTTTAATAAGAGGAGCACTGTTTGATCTGGAGTATCGGCTGAAAGTCTCCTCGGACGGCAGCCATGAAGCCGAAGTCTCACCGGGACTGAGAAGCTGCATTGATTTAAGTTTAAGTGTGGCGCCCTTGCTCCTGGCGAATTCAGCCACAGTCTTTAGCTCATGCTCATTAAAACTGTTTACAAGAAACTGGATTTCAAGTTTCAGGGATGATCTCAGTTCCCTGATTGATTGTGAAACCAGGTTTATACCCTCAATCACTTTACCATAGTCCCCGTTTCTCCGGTATTTAAGATAGGTCTCCTCAGACATTCCGTCAAGTGAGATAATAAGAGTATTAAGCGATGAAGAGGCAAACTGCCTTGCTTCATCCTTTCCTATGAAATGACCATTTGTGGATACAGTTGTTATGTATGATCGTGAAATTTCTATAAACCTGAAGAAATCGGGGTGCATCATCGGTTCACCCTGGAAATACAGGTTAAGGTGAATTATTCCGTTGTCTTTCTCTCCTGTAATTTTTTCAAATAGCCGGATATCCATATAACCCCGGCTTCGGCTCAACACACCGGATCCCGTTGTGCATTCAGGGCACTTCAGGTTACAGAAGTTTGTGAGTTCGATACCTGCAGAATAGGGCATTCCTGCTATATATGGTTTCCCCGTTACAGTACTTGCACTGTATGAAAAGAAGGCAGGAACAAGGTTTACGATCTTTCTAAGCGGTATCATATATGAAGTTATGTCATGCTAATATAAAAACAATTTAAGATGTCGATAGGGTTTTAGCTGCCCCTTACGGTCATTAGCTTGAAAAGGAAAAAGAATTGGAAAAATTACTTATCTGAAATTACAAACTTAAATAAACAACGCCATGAAAAAATTAAATTACCTAACAGTTATCAGCGCACTCCTGCTCGTAGTGTTAACGGCAGGGTCAGCGTTCGCTGCACCATTTAAAAAAGGTGGTCCGCAGGACATCCTTACAATCAAGGGGAAGGTCATTGATAAAGAAACAAGGGCCCCTCTTGTATTCGCCTCAGTTGTTGTAAAAGAGACAAACGTTGCCACTGTTACAAACATCGATGGTGAGTTCTTAATCAAGATCTCAGACCAGGCTAACTCAAAAAATCTTGATTTCATATTTCTTGGGTACAAGACAAGAACAATTCCCCTCTCTGAGATGAAAAACAGCGGTTTCAAAAACATAATTGAACTTGAAACAGCGCCTATTCCCATCCAGGAGATTATTGTCAAGCCGCTTATGCCCGATGAAATAATGGACAAGATGGTAAGCATGGTAAGTAAAAACTACCCTTCGGTGCCTAACCTCATGACAGCATTCTACAGGGAAACAATAAGGAAAAACAGGACCTATGTTTCAATCGGTGAGGCACTTGTGGAGATCTTCAAAGCACCTTATGCAAATGATCTCAGGTACGACGGAACCAAAATCTATAAAGGGAGAAAGAATACAGATACGGAAAAAGTAGATACTGTTCTCTTTAAGCTACAGGGTGGCCCGGTTACAGCACTTCAGCTCGACATGATAAAGAATCCCGAGCAGCTTATAACACCGGATGCAATGAAATATTATGATTACAGACTTACAGGTGTTGTCGAGATTAATGGAAGACCTACCTATGTAATGGAATTTGCACAGAAACCAGGTGTTGAACTTCCTCTCTTCCTCGGGAAACTGTTTATCGACACAAAGACCTTCGCACTTGCCCAGGCTGAGTTCGGATTCAACCTTTCAAATAAAGAAGAAGCAACAGCTCTCTTTATCAAGAAGAAGCCGCTTGGAATGGAAGTAACTCCTGAAGTTGCAACCTATCTTGTAAAATATCGCATGCAGGATGAAAAATGGTACTTCACTTACTCAAGGGCAGAGGTTAAATTCAAAGTCAACTGGAAGAAGAAACTCTTCAACACAAACTATACAATTATGTCGGAGATGGCTGTAACCGACAGGACAGACCAGGAAGTTATTAAATTTGCAGGCAAGGATAAGCTTAGGGTAACTGATCAGTTCATAGAAAAGGTAACAGCCTTTGCAGATCCCGAATTCTGGGGCGATTATAACGTGATCGAACCCGACCAGAGCATCGAGTCGGCAATTAAGAGAATCGCTAAAAGAGTTAAATTCAGCGACAGGGAAAAATAGTATCTTCGATCTGAAATGATCAGGGAAACAGAAATAATCGCGAGGATCCGGCAAGGTGATATCAGAGAATTTGAGACACTTTTCAGATCCTCCTATGCTTCCCTGGTAAAATACGCCGGCACACTGAGAAAGGATAAGGATACAGCAGAAGAAATAGTACAGGATCTCTTTTTCAGGCTCTGGCAAAACAAGGAAAATTTAAAAATTGAAAGTTCTTTAAATGGTTATCTCTTCCGGTCGGTTCACAACAAGTGCCTCCATCATATAGAACATATGAAAGTCGTGGAGAAGCACGCGAGGGAAATGATAAATGAACCTGATCAGAACGATGAAAATCCTTCTGAAATACTCGAATACGGTGAGCTTCAGGAAAAGATAGCAAGGATACTCGAAAGGCTGCCTGAAAGATGCGGGCAGATCTTCTGCATGAACAGGTTTGACGGGTTGAAATATACCGAAATAGCAGAAAAACTTTCTATATCGGTAAAGACCGTAGAGGCAAATATGGGGAAAGCACTTAAGGAGTTCAGAAGAGCTCTTGCAGAACAGAAAAGATAAAATGCAACGATGAAAGATTTTGACAAATACACAGACAGGGAGTGGGAAGAACTTGCAGCACGGTTCTCGGGCGAAAATACCTCACCAGTCAAAGAGGCTGATGAATTATTAAGCAGCGATGAATTAAGTACCGAAAGCAGGTGGAACGAGATTGGAAAGTCTTCTGTCATTTCCGATGTAAATGTTGACAGGGGCTGGGAGAAACTGCATGGCAGACTCGAGGAGAATGGCCTGCTTACCAGAACAGCAAGGCTTCCTCGCAGGAACATGCTCCTCCGTATCGCCGCAGCAATCGCATTGGTTGCAGGTCTTGGAACAGCTGCCCTTTATTTAAGCAATACCGGGATCTTTTCTGGCAAGACAACTATTGTTGCTGATAATGCAACAGGGAATAAAGAAGTTCTGCTGCCCGATGGAAGCAAAGTATGGCTTAACAGGAATTCAGAACTTGTATACGGGAAAGATTTCGGCAAGAAATCGAGAAACGTTAAACTCCTCGGCGAAGCCTATTTTGATGTTGCCCACGACGAATCAAGGCAATTCACAATAGATGCAGGCAAGGCAACTGTGAAAGACCTTGGAACATCATTCAATGTAATCACAAGCAACAGCAACAGGGAGGTTGAGGTGTTCGTAAGTTCAGGAAAAGTGCTGCTTTCAGATATCTCAGGATCTTCAAGGGTTGAACTCGAACCAGGTTACATAGGAACCATTGGAAGCAATGGTGCAAAAAAATCTGTAAATGAAAACCAGAACTATCTTTCATGGAGAACCAGGCTCCTTGTCTATACAGGTGAAAGGCTTTCAACTGTGTTCGCGGATCTTAAGAGAGTACACAATATTGACGTGATAGCCGACGATCCTGACATACTCAATGAGACGATATCAACAACTTTCGATAAACTTCCCCAGGATACTGTTATAAGTATAATTTGTACTACCTTTAATTTCCGTTTCAACAAAGAAGGACAGGCCTACCACCTTTCAAGAAAATAATATCATTACGGAAAATGTTGCCGCCCGGGAATATAAAAAAAGTTACAATTTCGGGTATAGCATTAATGGTTTTACTCCTGACTACTCTCCCTGCGAAATGCCAGGAGAGTATTCTTGATTCAATATATACATTCAGGAGCGGGACAATGAGGACAGCCAATGCCCTTAACCTGATAAGCAGGCAGACAGGCTATTATTTCACTTACGACAGCAAACTTGTCGAGTCTGACAGGAAGTGTGACCTGACCTTCAGTAATCTTAAACTCAGAATAATCCTCGACAGCCTGCTTGATAATGACTCCCTCCGGTTCTCAGTAATAAACAAGTATATAATTATCTATAAGATCAATCCACAGCCTCCAGTATCTGACATTAACAGTTCCTGGACCATACGTACAATCTCCGGAACAATAACAGACTCAGAAACAGGTGAGCCCCTCCCCTTTGCAACAATAGGTTTGATCGGGTCAGGAAAAGGAACAATCACAAATGCAAACGGGGAATTCGGGATCAGGATCACAAGGGATTGCATCGATGACTCCCTTACAATATCATATCTTGGCTATATAAACAGGAAAATACCTGTCAGGCAGGCCCTTGGTAACACTTTTAATATAAAGATGAAGAGGGAATTTGTTTCAATCCAGGAGATCATAATTAAAAACCAGGCACCACAGGAAATACTTAGAAAAGCTTATTATAACACAGGCAGAAATTACGGATCCTCACCGGCTCTTATGTCTGCATTCTACAGGGAAGCTGTAATGAGAAGATATACACTCCAGACTTACTCTGAAGCAATAATCAGTATCTATAAAAGTGCTTACTCTGGCCTTGCTGGAAATGACCAGATGAAAATTGAAAGGTCCAGGAAACTCGAGAATACCGGCATGAAGGATACACTCACAGTAAGGCTGAAGGCCGGGCTTAGCTCATGCCTTATGCTCGATGGTGCCAAGAATACTTTTGATTTCCTTCAACCAGAAAACTACTTCCAGTACGACTACAGGATGACAGACATTGTTACTGTTGATGATGAATCTGCATACCTGATTGAATTCACACAGAAACCGACTGTTGATATCCCGTTGTTCAAAGGGACAATCTATATCAATACTGTTAATTATGCAATTGTACAGGCTGAGTTTGAGATCAATCCCCTTTACATTGATAAATTAAAGGATGATTATATAAATTACCAGGCAAAAGGGTATTCGATGTGGCCGGTTTCAATCAAATATTCAGTCAGTTACAGAAAATCAGGCAACAGGTACTTTCTCAGCCATTCGAGAGGTGATCTTAAATTCACGGCGAAGCAGAAGAACAAGCTCTTCCACAGCAGTTTTGATGTGTTTTTCGAACTGGCTGTGAATGATATAAAAACAGAAAACGTGAACCGGTTCGACAGGGATGAACTTGCCCCTATTCACTCGATATTCTCAAAGACTATAAACAGCTATGATGCTGATTTCTGGGGCGATCTCGACTTCCTTAAGCCGGAGGATAACCTGATGAACGCCCTTAAAAACATGAAAGTCAAACTCCAGGAATTCTCCAAAAACGGGGAGGACAGATAATACTTTAAACCTGCTTAATATTTATCTATTAACCTGTAAAGTTCAGTAAGATCAGGTGTAAGTACAATTTCAGTCCTGCGGTTCTTCTGGCGGGCATCAACAGTGTTCCTGTCATCGACCGGCAGGTACTGGCTCCTTCCTGCAGCAGTGAGTCTTTTAGGATCAATCTTAGTACCTTCAAGCAATACCCTGACAACTGTTGTAGCCCTTTTCACACTAAGGTCCCAGTTATCCTTAAGCTGACCACCTGCAGGATTATATGGTACATTATCGGTATGACCCTCTATTGTTATCTGGATGTCAGGATTTTTCTCAAGTACACTAGCAAGGTTCCTGAGCGCGTTACGACCGTTTGCATCAATATCCCAGCTTGCAGTTTTAAACAGGAGCTTTTCATCAAGTGATACATAAACCTTTCCATTTTTCATTGACACTGTTAAGCCCTTGTTTTCAAACCCGAGCAATGCTTCCGAAACCTTATTCTTCAGATCCTGTACAATCTTCTTCTGGGCATCGAGAACCTGTTCGAGTTCCGCCATTCTTTTATTTCGTTTCTCAAGTTCGAATGCCATTTCATCAAGTGTGGATTTTTTTGTATCCAGGTTTTGTTCAAGCTGCTTCAGAAGGTCCTCCTTTTTCTGAAGATTATCCTGTGCAACCTGGAGATCTGAAAGAAGTTTCTTTGTCTCACTGACGTTACCTCGTATAAGATCTTCCTGTGCATTCTGAAGATCATTGACCTTGGCCTGCAGTTTGTTGTAGTCTTCCCTGTACTTATCCCTCTCTTCGCTGGTCTTCCTTATATCTTTCCTAAGGTCTTCTGCCTCTTTCTTCAGGGACTCACTCATTGACTGAAGTTCCCTGTTTGACATCTCAAGGTTTATATTCCTTGTTTTGAGGGAATCTCTTTCATTCATGAATTGTTTTCCCTCATCCCTTACAGTATTGAATTTTTTACCCGGTACACATGAAACAATAGCTAATGCAAGGGGTAATGCTGTCAGTATGTAATACAATCTTCTCTTCATCTCCTGATTATTTTACCTGTCAATGAATCTTTTTGATGATTTTGTTGTTTAATCAGCTGAGCTGCCATGGCAAAAATAAGAAAATCCCTATTCTGCACATGGAAACGGGTGGGGAATAATAATTATTATCTTTGCACGGGTGGTTGATAATATGAACACCAGATGAATAGTGGAGAGAGCCTGCTGGAGAAGATCTCATTGCCTTCCGATATAAGGAAACTGGAGCCCGCCGAACTTGTAAAGCTAAGTTCCGAACTCAGGCAGTTTATTATTGATATTGTAAGTTCAAACCCGGGTCATTTTGGTGCGAGCCTTGGTGTTGTAGAGCTTACTGTTGCACTGCACTATGTATTCAATACACCTTACGACAAGATTATATGGGACGTAGGTCACCAGGCTTACGGGCATAAAATACTTACAGGCCGAAGGGAGAAATTCCACACAAACAGGAAGTACAAGGGAATAAGCGGCTTCCCCCGTATTTCGGAAAGTGAGTTTGATGCGTTCGGCACAGGTCACAGCTCAACTTCAATATCTGCAGCTCTTGGAATGGCCGTTGCCGCACAGAGGAAAGGCGAAAACAGGCAGATAGTTGCCGTTATCGGGGATGGGGCAATGACAGCAGGCATGGCATTCGAAGGCCTCAATAATGCAGGCATTGAAAAATCAAATATCCTTGTCATACTGAATGACAATAACATTGCTATTGATCCTAATGTTGGGGCGCTTAAAGAATATCTCCTCGATATTACAACCAGCAAGACCTACAACAGGTTTAAAGACGATGTATGGAAGATACTTGGTAAGATAGGTAAGCTCGGACCAAATGCACGGTCGCTTGCGCAGCAGCTTGAATCGGGTCTAAAAAGTACAATACTCGATAAGAGCAACCTGTTCGAAGGTATGAATTTCAGGTATTTCGGTCCGATTGACGGGCACGACCTCCTGCATCTTGTGGATGTTCTGAATGATCTGAAAAATATACCCGGTCCAAAACTTTTACACTGTATTACAGTGAAAGGTAAAGGATTCAAACTGGCTGAGGAAAACCAGACCAGGTATCATGCCCCGGGTCTGTTCGATAAGGAAACCGGCGAAATTATAGCACCGGCAAAGGATGATGGTCCTATACTTTACCAGGATGTATTCGGTCACACGATACTTGAACTTGCAAGGGAAAATGCCAGGATCTGCGGCATCACACCGGCAATGCCTACCGGCTGTTCACTAAACTATATGATGAAGGAATTTCCAGAAAGAACCTTTGATGTTGGAATAGCAGAGCAGCATGCGGTCACATTTTCTGCGGGTCTTGCAACCCAGGACATGATCCCTTACTGTAACATTTATTCATCTTTCCTTCAGAGGGCCTATGACCAGATAATTCACGACGTTGCCCTTCAGAAGCTTAAGGTTATTTTCTGCATAGACAGGGGTGGTCTTGTTGGTTCTGACGGTGCTACACACCACGGTTTTTTTGACCTTGCTTTCATGAGGAATATACCGAACATGATAGTGAGCGCCCCAATGGACGAAATCGAACTCAGGAACCTCATGTATACAGCCCAGCTCGATAAGGTTAACCAGCCAATAAGCATAAGGTATCCAAGGGGATGCGGCCTGTTTTCAGAATGGAAACTTCCATTCAGTGAAATTGAAATAGGTAAATCGAGGCAGATTTCAGCCGGGAATGATATTGCAATATTGTCGATCGGACACCCGGGTAACTTTGTAGCTGCTGCCGCAAAAAAACTCAAATCTGAAGGAATATCTGTTGAACATCACGACATGAGGTTTGTCACTCCCCTCGATGAAGAGAAACTGCATTCAGTATTCAGGAGATTTGCGAATGTGATTACTGTTGAAGACGGGATACTGAAGGGTGGTTTTGGAAGCGCAGTCATTGAATTCATGATTGATAACGGCTACAGGGCTGAAGTTAAGAGACTCGGAATTCCTGATGAGTTCATTGAGCACGGGACCCAGGATGAACTTATACGCGAATGCGGTTTCGATACTGACTCGATTTATAGAACAGTAAAAACAATGCTGACCTGATCACGGAAGCAGCAAATAAAACCAATTGCCATGAGAAAACTTGTATATATTTTTTTCGTATCAATTTTTATCTATTCCTGTAAAAACAACAGTAATCCTAAAAGTGAATGGATTCAGCTATTTAACGGAAAAGATCTGAACAGCTGGATAATAAAAATTAAAGGGTATCCTGCCGGTGTGAATTACAAAAATACCTTCAGGGTTGAAAACGGTATTCTTAAAGTCGCTTACAATGAATATGATACATTCAATGGTGAATATGGTCATATTTACTATAAAACACCTTTTTCAAGTTATAAGGTCAGGGTTGAATATCGCTTTGTCGGTGAACAGACAAAAGGCGGGGAATCATGGGCTTTCAGGAATAATGGCATTATGTTCCATTGCCAGGATCCGGCTACGATACTTCTCAACCAGGACTTCCCCGTATGTATAGAGGCCCAGCTTCTTGGCGGCGATGGTAAATCTGAAAGGCCGACAATGAATGTCTGCACACCTGGGACGAATATTGTTATGCACGACAGTCTCATAACACAGCATTGCACCGATTCAAGGTCAAAGACATTCAACGGGGATGTATGGGTTACAGCGGAGCTTGTTGTTTATGGCGATAGTATTATCCACCATATTGTTAACGGTGATACTGTACTTACTTATTCGAAGCCTCAGATTGGCGGTGGAGGGCTTCCAGAAGGGTTCAGCCTTTCAGACGGAACTCCGTTGAAATCAGGGTTCATTGCACTCCAGGCAGAAAGTCATCCAACTGAATTCAGGAAGGTTGAACTTCTAAACCTTGAGAAAACGATAAAATAAGCTTCTGCCAGTCAGGAACTAAATAGACAAAAGTTTTTGTATTTTCGCAGCCTGTATTGCCCGGATGGCAGGGGCAGCTTGCCCGGATGGCGGAATTGGTAGACGCGCTGGTCTCAAACACCAGTGGTAGCAATACTGTGCCGGTTCGATCCCGGCTCCGGGTACTTAAAAAAGAGCGAGAGTGAGAGCGAGAGCGATCATTCTCGTCTCTTTTTTCTCACTCCCGCACTCACACTCACACTAAAAATTAAATATTTCCTTTTCTCCTGAGAGCGAGAGCCAGCCTGCGCTAAAGCTTCGGATGACAGGCGATCATTCGCGTTCTTTTTTATGCACTTGAATAATTTCGTCAATCAGATCAGAAGAAGCGATATGCGGCTCCGAAGCTAAGATTCCAGCTTGACATATTTCTGTCCCTGCCATCAAAAAATTTTTGTTTCGAATAAGCATAAGTAGCCCCTGCGAGTACACTCCACCTTTTTGCAAAACTGAACTGCAGTGTTGACGACATCAATATCCCGAATCCGTTAGCCGGTATAAAATCGCCATTCGTATACGCATACTGGGAGGAAAGGTAGGCTGCCCCCGGCTTAAGGTCGAGGTTGATCATCTTTCCAAGGGAAATTGTATACATGGGTCCTGCGGCAAATCCCCCGAAACTCCACCAGTCTTTTGACCCCGGTGTCTTAACCTCGAACTGATCCTCAAAATACCCGACAAAGAAACCCCATTTCTCGCTTAACCTGTACCCTAATGAAAGCTGGAAGTCGCTACCGTTTTTGGCAGACCCTGCTATTGAATCTGTTGGAGAATTTTTAATCATTGCACCTCCTGGGAAAGCCGGGCCCACCATCATCCCGATATAACATTTGTGCTTTACAGAATTGGGATTCACATATGAATTATTTTCAATCAGGTATGAATAATTCTGAAGTCTCCACCTGTTTGAGTCGAAGGTGGGATAACTGCTGTTTACCGGTATTATATCTTTGATCAGCCCGATAAGGCCTCCCGTCAAAGCACCGAAACCGAAGGACATTAATCCAATTGTGGGCCACATGATTATTCCCAGGTCGCCCCATTCCGGTTTGAGTGAAATATAAGTTATAAGAAAGGTCAAGCAAGAAATTCCCCCTCCAATCAAAGCGCTTCTTTTTACAGCATCAACCCTTCTGATTTTAAGTGATCTTATATCACTGTACGGAATCTCAGTCTTAATGAACCTTCCTGAAACAAGATCAAGCCTGTTCCTTGTATTTGCGATAACAACTGATGAGTCCCTGATTTCATACAACAATCCATTTGGAGGCTGAAGACTGACACCTGAATTAACCCATGATTCATACAGTTTAGGCTTCGTTGCAGGCAACTTCTGAGCAGCCATTGTTGCGGGTACCAGGAAAATTAAAATGAACAAAACAGATCTCCGGTTGGACATCATTTTCTTCTTTAGTAATAAATTTAGGTCTTTTTATTGAATGGGAAATGTCAATCAACCAATTATTTAAGAAAATCGAATAGTTATTTCTTCAATAGTTTGCAAGCAACGGCTTAGTTACCGGCATCTTTAAGTGCCGGATCAGAAACTGCAGATAGCGGACAACTTATTCTAAATTTATTTAACTTAGTATGTTTGTTAAGAGTCTGCAAATCTTACAAGGCAACATCAAACTTTAATTATGCAGGAGAATTATTTCCGTGGTTATAGAAAAGGGAAAAGGACATTTCTTATTCTGTCCGTTTTAATTCTTGCCGGATTTATTGTATCTCTTTCCTGCAGAAAGGAGAAGTCCGGCAACTCTCCATACCCGTCAAAGCTTACTGGCTACGTTCAGAAGGGTCCTTTCAAAAATGGTTCAATCACCCTGTATGAACTTGATGCAGTCCTGAGAAGGACAGGTAAAGTTTTTTACGGCCAGGTAATAGATGAGTCAGGTCAATATGTTATTGAGAACCTCAATCTGAAATCACCATTTGTTGAAGTTGTAGCAAACGGGTATTATTTCAATGAGATAAGCGGGAAAGAATCTGAGTATCATCTAACCTTAGCCGCCATCTCCAATATTGAAGAGTATCCTAGTATAAACATTAACCTTATATCTGACCTCGAAATTGAAAGAATAAGGTACTATATATCGAACGATTATAGCTATTCCGATGCCAAGATCCTGGCTCAGAATGAGGTTACAAATATTCTTGGTTTTGGGTTAAGCAGTTCATATCGTTCCGAAATGCTTGATATCTCACAAGGAAATGACGGTGATGCTGTTTTACTTGCATTTTCAATAATACTTCAGGGTAACCGCAGCACCTTTCAGCTTAACCGTTTGCTTGAATTAATATCATCCGACATTAAGAATGACGGGGTCCTCGACAACGATTCTCTGTTAAAGGATTTCCGGGAAGTAACACTAAGACTGGATCTTGCAGTCATTAAAACCAGGCTGGAGGAAAAATATAACAGTATGAATATAAGATCAACTGCTCCCGGATTTGAAACTTATATTGATGCCTTTTTCCGTCATACCAGCCTTACTCCCACAGCAGAGACCGGGGAATACCTTATGCTTGAAACAACGAGTGTAAAATTACAAGGGGCTCTGAATCCTTTTGATAAGATAACCACAGTGTATTTTGATTATGGAAAAACTGAAGCATACGGTGATTCTGTGATAACATACCCGGGAAATGTAAAAGGCCATATACAAACTGCTGTCAGTGCTAACCTTACCGGGCTGTTTCCAAAGACACTCTACCATTACCGTATTAAGGTAAGGTTTGACGGGGGCTGCATTACAGGTAGTGACAAGACGTTTACTACAAGGGGTGATTCTGCCTCTATTCTCTCTGCCTCAACATCATCATTAACTGCCTCCAGCGTAGTCATAAACTGCATTGTAAATCCCGGAGAACTTGAAACCTCGGCATTTGTAGAATACGGAAAAACTGAATCCTATGGAACCAGTATTGAAGTTACACCATCTCCTTTATCTGGGAACTCAAACATTCATGTATCTGCAGATTTAATCAATCTTGAACCTGGAATAAACTATCATTTCAGGATCAAAGCTGTTAACCGGCTTGGACCTGTTTACAGTACAGACTATACTTTTACAACACTGGGAGGACCACCGATAATTTCAATAAGTAAATTAAAAAGACTAAAAGGATCATCAGTCATTCTTAATGGTTATGTCAATGCAAACTATTTCTCAACATCTGCCGTTTTTGAATTTGGTGAGACACCTGATTTAGGGACAGAATTTCCAGTGGAAAATGGCCCTGTAGCTGGTTCCTCCCCTGTGTATGTTACTAAAAGCCTTACCGGGCTTAATCCTGAAACAACTTATTATTACAGGCTGAAGGCCAGTAACATACTTGGTACTGTATCAAGCCCGGATTCGGTATTTACCACACCGCAATTATCTGTTTATGATGTAGATGGAAATGAATATCCAGTGGTAAAGATTGGAAAGATGATCTGGATGGGAGCAAATCTGAAAGTCACCCATTTCAATGATAACAGTCCTATCGAGTATGTCGCCGTGAGAAGTCAGTGGATCGATGATGCCGCACCGGGAATGACATGGTACAACAATGACGAGAGTTTATATAAGAATCCGTACGGGGCTCTGTATAATTATAATGCGGTTGATACAGTGGTTAACGGGAAAAGAAATTTATGTCCGGTCGGATGGCATATTCCAAATAACGATGAATGGCTTGGCTTAGCCAGGTATCTTGGTGGATGGGGTTCAGGGGGTCCCTTAATGGAACAGGGTACTCTGCACTGGCGCTCGCCTAATACAAATGGTACTGATGAAACAGCTTTTGGCGCCGTTGCAGGTGGAGAAATATCCTATTCAGGAGTGTATCAGTCTTTGCTGTATCTTGCCAGCTTTCATTCCTCGTCCAAAGCCAGCTACGGATGTTTCGTTTTCCAGATTAATTATGCCGGTAGTTTGTATCTGTATCAAACCAGCTTAGATGGGAGCGGATGGTCAGTCAGATGTCTGAAGAATAACTAACGATTTTGGGAGATGATTGTAATTAATTTCACAGTGATGAAGATAACCAGATCAATAGTTCTGTTTTTTATATGTGAATTTTTTCTACTGACGGCCTCAGCCCAGAAAGTAACTGTCGACCTGAAACGCAGCAATGAATCTGCTCTTAGCTACTGGCAGATAGTTGATGACTCGGGAAACGAGAAAATCTCTGCGAAAGATCAAAATACTGATTCAATAACTTTTTCACTACCGGCTGAAAAACAGTTTTCCCTGGTTATTTCCTCTACAGATACGATTGCTGTTCCTGTAGATTACGAACTATCGGTTAATGGTTCACTTATAATTAAGGTTAAGGAGGCATCCTTAAAGGGTGAGGCAGTATACAAATTCTTCACAGGGATCCATAAAGAGTCGTCAAAAATTATAGGGGGATCCTCTGTTGATATTTCCAATTTCCCGTGGCAGGTATATTTTATTGCCGGAAACTATAGGTGCGGAGGTATTATAATTTCCCCCGGGTGGGTGCTTACTGCCGCACATTGCACATGCACCTCTTCGGGAGTGGATATACCAGTGGCAGACATGTCGATAGTTGCGGGAACAAACAGGCCCATGACTGCCGGGCAGGGAGTCACCTATAAAATAAGTGAAGTTATAAGGCACGAGTTATATGATCCTCAAACTTTTCTTAATGATATCGCACTGCTCAGGGTCTCAGGAGATATAGGTACTTCAAATGCAAGCCCGATACGGCTGATCTCTTCTCTTGATGTATCAGAGGGAGCAACCTTACCCGGTGTGATGTCGTGGGTGACAGGCTGGGGAGTTACAAGCTTATCTCCGTATGAGATAGCTACAACCCTTATGGGAGTGCAGCTTCCGATTGTTTCAAACACCCAGGCAGTGGAAATATGGGGTAAACAGATTCCTGCAACTTCCATGATGGCTGGTTACAAGAAAGGCAATAAAGATGCCTGCAGCGGAGACAGCGGCGGACCACTGGTTGTTCCTGTTCTTGGCGAATATAAGGTTGCAGGTATTGTGAGCTGGGGCAGTACAAACTGCAATACCTACAGCGGCTTTACCAGGATATCCTATTTCCTCGACTGGATAGGTGAAAAAACAGGTATTATTGATTTCTGGCCTTCAACTCCAACAGGGAAAACAGTAGTTTGCAATTCAACCGATACTCTTACTTATTTAGTAGACCCGTATCCCACGGGCGATTATTATAACTGGCAGCTATATCCACTCGAATCAGGCACAATAACAGGGAACAATACAAGCGCTAAGGTATTATGGTCTCCGTCATATCATGGAAGCGCAAAGGTTCTTGCCAGGACCTTTGCTGCAAATCAGTTTTCAAACTGGTCAAGATTGAATGTTTTGGTATCGCCGCGTATAAATATTTCAAATGTTCCGGGCAAAGCCTCTATATGTACGAACAAAGGAGTAACATTTAAAACCGTTGCAAACGGATACAACCTTTCTTACAAATGGTACTTCAATGATAACCTGCTCCAGTCAGGTACCGGTAATACATACAGCATTAACTCATTAAAAGCTTCAAACTCAGGCATATATCGCTGTGAAATTACAGATATATGCGATACAGTATCATCTCCCGAATTTACACTTGATGTATTACCGATTACTACGATAACAGGAGTCTCACCAGCCACATATTCTTTAACCGGCGACTCACCCTTACTGGAAGTCAGTTCCATAGGTGACAGCCTTTCGTACAAATGGCAGAAAGATGGAAAAACGATTGAGGGAACAACGGGCCCGACACTAAGATTGTTTGACGTGAATGCAAGCGACATCGGTCAATACAGGGTTACAGTAAGCGGAATGTGCGGAACAGTTACAAGTGACAGCATTTACCTCTATGTGAAAAACGGGCAGGCATCTGCTTCAGATGGAATTATGGTCTGGCCAACTGTGACAAGCGATTACGTCAATATTGCACCAGGCAGTGATGAACCATACACAATAAGATTATACAGCCCGGGCGGATCACTTGTAAAAGAACTAACGAATTGCAGGTATCGCACAAGCGTTTATGCAGGCAGTCTTCCTTCCGGCATATATATAATCAAGATATCGGGAATAAACTTCGCGGCGACTTTTCGCGTGATCAAGACTCAATAACAGTACTTCTAATATACATCCAGCGGTTTCACTGTGCGGCAGATTATGCCATCCCGGGTTATGCCTTCAACAATAATTGAGTAGTGGCCCGGCTCATCAGATGTGTAAAATGTCAGCGATGCCTTTCCTTTTTTGTCTGTCTGAACATCAGGATTCCAGTAAAGCGTATTCCTGAAGTCGGCAATTCTTTTAAGCGTGTCGGCATTTACAGAATAATCAGGCGAATAGAATTTCCCGGGAAGTTGGGTTCCTTCAAAGACCTGTCTGAATACTGAATTATCGAATTCTATAGCACTAAGGTTTCCCTTTTTTGTAATGAAGCTCAGAATTCCGTCAAAGTAGTAATCCGTATAATAATACCTGATGTTTAACACGTCCACCCGTTCTACATCCCTTGCATTTACCTCAAGGAGCTTGCCTATATTGTAAAACGGAACTCCGTCAACAAGAATAAGCGGGTCGCCCTCAAAGATTGAAGATCCTAAGGCCCGTGTATTCAACAGCTTTATTACATATTCCTTGTTCCGTCTTGTGACCATGATATCAGGAATAATCTCCTTCAACACCTCTTTTACAGTAGTAAGTTCAATAAAATCGGCAAGCCTCACGCTGTTGTCGGGTTGCCCGAAGAAATCCATCCCTTCCTTCCCGGCAGAGAGTTCCTTCTGTGGCCTGAAAGGCTCGTAAATCTTACTGACCTGCATTGCAATGACTGCCTTGTTAAGCTCACCGACAAGATTGCTGTCAACGCTGAAGGCAGGTGGCTGGTGATCGGAGAAATATGTACAGAAAGGCTGATAGAATTCAACATAGTAACCTCCTTCAATTTTCTGAAGAGGCTGAATCACGATCTCATTAAGTCCCGGCCTGTTAACGACAAAATTAAACTCACCTTTGCTGTTTGTTTTCTGAAACTGGCATAGTGCTGACTTGCCAACAAATGCAAGTGATATATCTGTGCTTTTTAGCGGTTCATGATTTTGCCGGCTTTTTAAAACCCCCGATACCAGCTGTCCGCCAAGTTCAGGAAGGTGTTCAGGTTTTTTCGCAGCCATATTAAAGATCTCACCTATCCCCACGGTGTCAGAACGCAGAATAAGATGTTCGTTTATATCGTCTGAGTTCAGTCCAGACAGCCATTCACCGGGAACTGCAGCATTTTCCCTTCTTGTAAGAATATTCATTCTTGTGGTATCAAGGAGTGCAGTTCTAACAACAGAGACTGACAGTATAGCCTCAACCGGCAGTCCTCCGGATGTTTCAGAAGTTATACCAAGGTCAACCCTCTGCCTCGTGGAAAGCTTCTCCTGCGGTGTGCTTATTGTTATGCCGGCCCGGCTATCCTCACTGTTCATAATCCATCTCGATGACAGCAGCTTTCCTGAATAATCGTACAGCAAAATCCTGGCTGCCCCCTTTGGTATCATACCGGGTATGATCCTTGTTAAGGTATCATGCTGGATATCGATCTCCCTTACCAGTGAAATCATTCTTCCGGAAACAACAATCAGTTTTGCCATCGGCCCATTGCTGTAGCCAGGTGATCTTCTGATCCTCACCGCAATCACAGATTTTTGATTGCTGCAGGCCAGGGAAATACCGGATGAGAGTACTGCCGGCATCTGCTGCCTGCCCGTTGTTCTGTCGGATTTTTTGAAACTGGCATAAAGCTGTTCATTGCCGGGTGTAAGACTGATGATTCCGAACCCCGATTTATCGGTGCTGAAATGACAAATTATTGTTCCTTTATTATCGGTAATTACACCTTCTGTGGCATTTGCCTTTCCGTTGAAAAGCGTGCTCCTGATTGCAATCTTTGTATTAATACCTGTAATAAGAGAGCCCCCTTCAGGGTAAAATTCAAGCGTATCTGCTCCGGATTTTGCCTTTTCTGGGACCAGCTTATTGTAATCACGGAATGGGTTTATCACTGACAGGTACTTATAGAAAAATGTCTCTTCAGGGTAGTTCTGCATCCAACTGGTATAGGCCCTTATAAGGTAATTTCCGGTACTGAGTGTATCATCAATTCTGAAGCTTGCACTGCCTGAAAAGCCCTCGTAAGAAATTTTCAGCTGTTTCAGGATATTTCCTGAATTATTGAGAAACTCAAGGTAAATTATCTTGCTTTCACCCGAAGGAAGTGATGTAAGCCGGTCGAACTTAAAAGCCTTCAGGAGAACCTGCTCCCCGGTAATATAAACATCACGGTCGGTATTAACATAGATTTCCTCCGAGAAGTTTTTCCTGTTCAGTGTATCTGCGGTTGTTGCAATACCCTGGGAGAATAACGAATTACAGACTGTTAAAGCTGCAGTAAGAATAAGAATGTATCTGTTAATGATCGTCATAAACTCTTCCCGGTATTAATTATCAACCCAGAAATCGGGTTTCTTCCTTACTCCCTCCACCCTGCAGTCGGCACATTCAGCCTTAGTGAACACGAGCTTGCTGAGCAGACCATTGGAGCCGAATTGCGGCTCAACCAATTCATAACCTCCCGGATTTATTGTAAACATCTCAAAAATCTCATCCCAGGTAGGAGGAGTGCCCCAACCCATTGCATAATCCCTGGGAGATTTGGCTAGCGCCTTGCATGGATATGTATAATTTTTAATCCCTATGGGTATCAGCTGGTCATAATTGATGAAAATCCTTTTATGCTTTACCGCCGACACCTGGAAGTATCCAAGCACATGTTCATTAGGATCAGCAATATTTTTTATGTTTCCCGAAACTGCAAACGGCTGAGATCCGAAAATATCGCCAACACTTTCATCCATTTTTTTAAGATCATTCCAGAACTTGTATTCGTTATATGAAATTGAGTACTGGTGCAGGAGGATACTGTAGCGTACCGACAACTTGTTGGATTCAGACGGTGTGATGAAAGTAACGAACTGTTTCTGCAACCTGTCGGAAATGCTTCCATTCACCTCCCCGATAATTATAGATGTTGAAGACGCACTCCTGTAACAAACATCATTAACCTTGTCTGGTGAAATCTGCGGTATTGTTGAGTCGTTTATATATTCATATGTGGAGGGAAAAGGAACCCTGAATTTCCATGTCTCATCAAAATCCCAGCGAAGAAAGGTGCTCTCATTAAGTGCCTCTCTCGTATCAACATATATGCTGATTCCGAGCATAAGGTTGGTCTGGTTCTTTGTATACCTGAGATCACGGCCATAGTAAACTGAATCAATGTCGGGGACATCAAGCATCTCACAGGTATCTGAAGCGTACTCATTTCCATTTGTCATGTGAATATGCAGCACATACTTCTTCCCTACCTCGCCCCTGAAAGTGAGACTGTCGGTTTTGTAAATACCGTTACCGGCAAAAGCAAGGTTTGCAGTATTCCCTGCATCGTCAGATATCTGTACAGAGGCATCCGAGATTGTATTCGCAGCCGAGTCTTTTGCCTGTCTTGTATATGATAACCTTACCTGGTAGGACCTGTTATCATTTGTCAAAAGACCCTCAACAACCATTACAGCATCGCTGGCACTGAACCTGGGAGTATAAGGATCGATACATGTTATGAAAATGATAACAGCAAACAGTATCAGAATGAAACGCAACCCCGGTCTTACCATGGGGTTGAAATATTAAGAAATAACATATCGAACAATAAAGTAAAAGTGTCTAAAATTAGTAAATTGAATTGTTATTATTGAAACACAACATTCATTTTAAAGAAATTTAATTTTTTTTAAGAATTAAAAGAGCAAAAAAATTCGTTATTTAGAATCCTCAAATATCACCCCTTATCAGTAATGTTTAAACCGGCAGCTGTTTTTTTATTTTTCCTTATTCCTGTAATACTGTCAGCACAGAAAGCCGGTTATGAGGATTTCTTCTCAAAAAGGGGAGCAGAGCAGCTCAGTACAAGGCAGCTTGCAGTTTTACAGAAAGAATATCTTGATAAACTCTACATGGGTTCCGTCACCGTTCCAAATGAACTGATTAACGGCAGGGAGTACTTTCCATATTTTTACAGAAGCGGGACAAATCCTCTCCTTTTTGCTGATAAAAGCCGGACTTCCACACTTTTTTTCCGCGACATGAAGTTCAGCAACATATCGCTTAACTACGATACCTTCCTTGATGTTCTCGTTTTTACGGACAACTCAAAACTGGTTAATGGCCATTATCCGCAGATTGCCCTTAACAATGACAACATCAGGGGGTTTAACCTGTATTTCGGATATGACAGCCTTAGCTTCAAATACCTGAGGTTTAACGGAGAAAAGGGTTCACGCATGAAAGACGGGTTTTACGAGCTCGCGTATGACGGTAAAATAAAATTCCTTATCAAACACAAATCAACTGTATATAATAAGGAAGGGCTCGATAAATACGCTTATTCACCCGATAAGTATATTATGTACGGCGATTCATATTTCAGGATTACATCAAACCATTCGCTGCAGAAAGGTTTAGGCGAAAGATCGAAGGAGATGGCGCAGCTGATGAAAAAGAAAGGTGTAAATATCAGGAAAGCAACGAAGGATCAGATCTCAGATTTACTGAAGACCTTTGATGAATCAATTGAAAAAAGCAATCAGAAGGAATGAGGAAACTGTCAGTCGTAATATTGTTCTTAATTTCGTCTTTTTTGGCTTCAGGCCAGGACAAAAGCCTGTCGCTTTCATTTTCACGTATCCTTTTTAAAAACCTTGCTGATACTGTTGAGAAGACGGTTCCTGTCAGATTATATTTTGCCGACAGCTGGGTAGATACACTCTACCTTAAAGTGGATTCCCGAGGCGACTCGCTTGGCGGATTATTCTCAAAATCCCTTGCCAATTCCGGGCTGAATTTTATAATAACTGATGACAGAAAGCTTATCTTTTCAAAGGGATACTCAATCAAGACCAATTTTAATAAGGAATACAGGGAATACCTGATGAAAAGCCTTCTCAGGCCAGACACCACAACTTATATACTGCCCCAGCAAAAAGCGGAGGATGCCTCAATTAATGAAGAATACAAGGTATTCAAGATAGGTACACCATCATCTGCTAACAGCAATGGGTTTGCAACGCTTTCAGGCTTTGTAACAAACGCTGAGAACAAGGAAGCGCTGCCAGGAGTTATTGTTTATGTTGAGAAGATAAAGGCCGGTGCAATTACAAACAATGTTGGATATTATTCAATTGAGGTTCCTGTCGGCCAGTGCCAGGTAGAGTATCGTATGATAGGCATGAAGACAACAAGAAGAAATGTTGTAATATACTCATCTGGAGGACTTAATCTTTCACTTCTCAGCAATACAACAAACCTGAATGAAGTAGTTGTTTCTGCAAACAGGGAGAACAATGTAAGGAACGAAAAGATAGGTATTGAAAAAATAAGCCTCAGGATGCTGAAGCAGATACCGATGGGACTTGGCGAGACAGACCTTCTGAAAAGCTCGCTTCTCCTTCCGGGAGTTACTACTGTAAGCGAAGCCTCAAGCGGCTTTAATGTGAGGGGTGGCAGCACCGACCAGAACCTTATTCTCCTTGACTATGCTCCCATAATTAATCCTACTCATTTCTTCGGTTTCTTTTCTGCATTCAATTCCGATATTATCCAGGATGTGACCCTTTATAAAAGCGGAATTCCCGCAAAATTCGGAGGAAGGATTTCATCAGTAATGGACATAGCCCTTAAGGACGGGTCGAGGGATAAGTTGAATATAAGCGGAGGTGTGAGCCCGTTCATGGCACGTCTTATGGTAGAGACTCCTCTCTTCAGGAAAAAAGGATCTCTTATACTAAGTGGCAGATCCACATTCTCCGACTGGCTTCTGACACTTCTCAAAGATGCAAAACTGAAAAGGAGCAGTGCCAGTTTTTATGACCTCCAGGGGCTGTTTACATATGATTTAAACAAGAAAAACTCCATATCATTGTCGGGTTACATAAGCAATGACAATTTCGATTATTACAAGACCACAGGTGTCTCCTATTCAAACTTTTCTTCCACGCTTAAATGGAAACACATTTACAATCAGTATTTGTCTTCGCAGGTCTCAGCAATCATAAGCAACTATAATTACATAGTTGACACAAAAAGTGACTCGCTCTACTCAAGCACTCTGAAGTATAAACTCGACCAGAAGATCTTCAGAGCCGATTTCAGCTGGCACAGGTGGGAGAATCACAGGATCGAATTCGGGGCCAACGCAATCTATTATTACCTCCAGCCAGGCACCAAGGATCCTTATGGCAAGTTTTCAAGAATAATTCATTCAGAGCTTGAGCCTGAAAGAGCCCTCGAACCATCATTGTATATAAGTGATGAGTTTGATGTAACACCGCGGCTTCTGATTTCCGGTGGCCTGAGGTTCAATTATTTTACAATGTTCGGACCTGGCACACAGCTAGTTTACAGGGCAAACACACCTCGTTCAACTGAGAATATAATTGATACTATTAAATTCAGCAGCGGACAGGCTGTTGTCAGATATCCGGGACTTGAATACAGGATTTCAGCAAGATTTATTATTACTCCCGAATTTTCAGTTAAAGCAGGGCTGCACAGCAATTACCAGTATCTGAATATGATATCCAATACCACATCGATGTCGCCAACGGATATCTGGAAGCTTTCTGATTCTTATATAAGGCCGCAGAAGGGTATACAGGCCTCACTGGGCTTATACAGGAACATTAATGTTCATTCACTTGAATTATCGGTTGAAGGCTATTATAAGAACATTTCAAATGTCCTTGACTATAAGGGAGGTGCTAACCTGATAATGAATGATCATCTCGAAACTGACATGATCAACGGAACCGGGAGAGCCTATGGTGCGGAGCTTATGCTCAAGAAGCAGTATGGCAAACTATCAGGCTGGATTAGCTACACATACTCAAGGGTATTCTATAAAGTGAACGGCAGGTTCAACGAGGAGAAGATTAATGGAGGAAACTGGTTCCCGGCTAACTTTGATAAACCTCACGATCTTAAGATTGTTGCTAACCTTAAACTCACAAGAAGGCTGAATGCAACATCAAATTTTGTCTATAATACCGGACGGCCCATCACCTTCCCTGTAGCTTATTATGATTTCTATAACGTTTCTCGTGTATTTTACTCCGACAGGAATGAATTCCGCATTCCAGATTATATGAGACTTGATTTCTCTGTCACAATGAACGGGAACCTTAAAGTCAGGAAAATGAATCATTCATCGCTTACGATTACAGCATACAACGTACTTGGACGCAAGAATCCCTATTCTATTTTCTTTGGTGTAGAGGACGGCGAGGTAAAAGGTTACCAGATGTCCATTTTCGGACGCCCTGTCATAATGTTCACATACAGCTTCAAGATTCGCGGCAACGCCTCAACGGACTTCTAGGTCTGCTATTTTTTTTCTCCCATCGCCCTCATCGCTTCCCCAACCTGTCGCCATGTAATGAGTTTTATATTGTTTGCCTTCAACATCTCTTTCAGTTCATTGCCTGTGACAAAATCAAGATCCTTCTGCCTCCATTCAGATCCATAGTCAACACCTCCGCAGATGGCTTTCATTTCGTCATTGTTGATAGCAAGATGGACAATAATCTGGTTCAGGCCAGGTTTCAGTGATTCAATGCCTTTCCTGTATGATTCAGCCCAGCTGCCTTTTATAAGTGAATTGTCGAGCATGAACAGGTTATCGAGCAGGAATATCTTTGATCCAAACATGGCTGCAACATCTTTCGGCAGCATACCAACATATTCCCTTGGAAAAAGAATTGGCAGCTTATATTCTTCGGAGAGCTGAAGATAAACTTTTACAAGTTCAGGATTCGCAAGGACACTGCCCATATGAGTATCTATATGAGTGGGGTTGATGCCTGATTTTATTGCAAGGTCTATCTGTGCTTTCAGTTCCTTATATGCCTCATCCCCCTTTGCTGTTTTGCCAAGCTCTTCAACGGTCCTGGGAAAACGACCGCTGCTGTCGAGCAGGCTCCTTATCTGATCGGAAGAACTTATCCCATCCCACCTGTATGTGTCCCACTCAGCTGTAAGGGTCAGGTGAATACCAACATCCGGACCAGGATGTTCCTTCAGATATTTCATAATATCACCCGACCAGGGACAGGGCACCATAATGCTTCCTGATGTTATGCCTTTTGAAGAGAATGCTTTAAGTGTCGCAGCATTTACAGACTGTGAAAGGCCCATATCGTCAGCATGAATTATGAGCAGTTTCGAAGCCTTTGGATAACCAAGCAATTCTGCAAGGTTCTTTGTGTTCTGCGCTGAAAGATCAAAAGCAGCAAGCAGGATAATTGCAATTATTGCAAATCGTTTAGAGGTCATATAGTAATTCTTTAAATAATGTCAAGTTAATACCAGGCAAATCTATTCTTTTTCCTGGTCCTCATCTTTCATCCTCATCGGCTTTCAGAAATGCAGCCCTTCTCGGGGCAGGGTATGCGGCATCATCTCCCCTTACTGCTGCCCAGATGATCCTGTTAAACAGGTCATCAGGGGCCCTGTCTTCCTTGCTGAAATCAAGCTTTTCACTGAGTACCTGCCATTTATTTTCAGTACTGTTTTTGAGATTCAGGTCGATATTGCATTTCCTGTAATTATAGGGCAGATGATCAGCAGTTTTCCCAAAGCATCTCCACATGGGGGTTGCAGAAGCATCATACTGGCTCATTGGCGGAAGACCGAGTATAAGCTCAATGGTCCTCAGTATGGAGGTTGTCGAATACATTGTATGATCAACAAAACCTTTCTTAACGAATCCGCCTGCAACAAGTGCCACGCTCCTGTGAGCATCAACATGATCCGGTCCGTTTTGTGCATCATCCTCAACTACGAATACAACGCTTTCGTTCCAGATGGAACTATGACTCAGGTAATCTATGAAAAGTCCCAGGGCCAGGTCGTTATCCGCCACATGTGCAAATGGTGTAGGGCGTCCTTTGGACATACCCTCGGTATGATCGTTTATAAACCTGAGCGTGTTCAACTGGGGTACGGCTCCGGCTTTCATAAGAGAATCGAATTCATGCTTCCACTGTCCAAACCTGACAGTGTCCCTGACAGACTGGTCCCAGCTTGTGAAATAGGGACAGAAATGATTTTTAAGGACAGGCAGATTCGGTTTATAATCATCTGCAAATTCTCCGTAGGTCCTGTATGATACCCCATATCGTTTACAGAAATCCCAGATGAAACCGTCTTTATTGTTTGCGATTTCCCTTGTTCCTTCTGCATCATAATCGCCTCCCCTGCCACCATAGCTTGTTGGCCAGTTCTTTTCGAGATAATCGGTTGCATAACCACCCAAGCTCCAGTTATGCCCGTCAGCGCTTACCTCACCATTTACATAGAAGTTATCAAGAAGAACAAATTCCCTCGCAATTGCATGGTGATTTGGTGTTATTCTTTCACCAAAAATTGTCAGGCTGCTGTCCCCGTTTCCTTCTTTCATATCGCCAAGCACCTGGTCGTAGGTCCGGTTTTCCTTGATTACATAAAATACATGCTTTATTGGAGATATGTCTCCAATCCTTAACGGGACAGGATTACCAGTTTCGCCTTCTGATGTGAAATCTCTTTCCCTGTTGTATGGTGTATTCCTGAAGACAAGCTGTGAATATACAGACAACTTTTTCTGATCAGGCTTTTCTATTATGCATAAGGATCCTGTGAACAATGAGCCAATATATTGTTCCTTCTTTACCTTTTTCTTTCCACCACCCTGGTATTCAACATCATTTACAACAGGACTCGGACCATCAGGGTTGGCCATGGATGAAAAGCCTTTCCCGTTAGCTACGAGAATCTTCTTCCCTAAGGTCCTGACGCATGTCGGGTACCATCCGGTAGGGATGAAACCAAGGCTTTTTGAATGACCAGGTTGGGAGACATCAAAAACTGCGAGGCAGTTATTGTCTGCATTTGCTATATATAAAGTCTTTTCATCGTTGCTGAGAGCAACGCTGTTTGTCGTTGATCCGGCAGGCGCACCTGGGAACACCGAGCTGTTCAGAACCTCCCGTACAACGCCGGTTGCAAGCTCTACAACGGATACTGAATTATCATTGGCATTTGCCACATACAGGTAGTTACCTGATTTTGTAATACACATGTCATTAGGATTGTCCCCGACAGGAATATGCCCGGCAAACTCCATTTTTTTCGTATCTACAATCAAAATCCTGTTACCACCCCAGCAGCTTATGTACAGTTTTGACCTGTCGGGTGAGAGCAGGCAGGTATAACCTTCGCCGCCGAGAGGCAATTGTTTCAGAACTTTCCGTGTCTTTGTATCAGCAATATAAAGTGAATTGTTCTCTTTTGTAACTGCATATATTTTCTGGCCCTGGTCGTCGAGTGCCAGCCCTGCCACTGAAATCCGTTCAGGCCATGGCTTGCCGAAAACAATTGTATCGGCAGTGCTGAGCCTGCCCTTGTTCACCGAGTAGCGGATTATAATATTGTCATTACCCCCCGAGGCATAAAGCGACCTTTCATCCTGTGAAAAGACCAGGCCAAGCCATGCTTTTCCAACAATAACAGAATCTGTCATTGTTTCTGAAACTGCATCGAAGAGCTGAATTGTTTGTGTTCCCTGGCCATTATTTGTAACTGCAAAATATTTTCCTGAAGGAGACAGGGCAATATTAAGCGGGAGATCTCCCAGTGTCAGGCTTTTTCCTGCGGCTGTAATTGCCCAGCCGTTAGGGAGCATTATCCTTTTTGCCTCAAAATCCTTTATTGTCTGGGAGTGACTGTAAGCTGACAGCAATACTAAGCCGCACAACAGTACGGCAAACTTTTTAAAATTCCGTTTCATATTTTTTTTTGTTCTTTTCCTGGTTTTTGCAATAAAATTTCAACCGGTTCAAGTGACACAAGGCAGCCCTTTGGCATATTCCTGAGATCAGGTTCAATCAGCCTGTAGAATTGTTCGAGCTTCTCTGTTTTATCAATTATCTCAATCATCACAGGAAGTTTCTCTGTAAGCTCCCAGAAACGGGTTGTTGTTATATTGCCACTGCTCATGCCATAACCCATTATTCCCCTGTAAACCGTAACCCCGGAAATTCCCATATTCTTAGCCAGGTATACAACATGTTCATACAACAGAGTTGAACCGACTTTATCGGTCGTGCTTGAATAAACCTTCAGGATACTGTGTGTCATAGGTGTTTCAGATTAGGTTACTTAAAAGATAGCCTCCAAAAACAGCCAGAAGTCCGAGAAAAACTGAAGCAGCAATATAGATTAACACCTGAAGCGTCTGGCCATTATGCAATAAGGTAAGATTCTCGAGTGTAAAGCTTGAAAATGTTGTGAACCCGCCACAGATACCAACCATAAGGAAGAGCCTGGTACCCGAATTTATCAGAGTGGTCCTTTCAGATAGCCCTGCAAGGAATCCGATAAGCAGGCTTCCTGTAATATTTACGAGTAAGGTTCCGACAGGAATTGAAAAAAGGTTGATTGTAAGGTTCAGCTTTGACACAAAGTATCTCGCCACGCTGCCTATAAATCCACCAGTACCGATAAGGAGGATGCTTTTAAGCATTCAAAGGGGTTTTTCTTAATGTAAAAATAGTCTCTTTAGTGAGATTTTGTTTTGAATTTGTAATGGAAAATCAATCCAGGCTTTCTGTTTATTTCTCCCTCATCAGTGCCGGGAAAAAACCGGGAACTTTAGCCATATAATCCCTGTATCCGTTGATTCTTCTTAGCAGATCATGCTCTTCAGCCTTTGATTGTATTATAAGCCAGGCTATGCCGATGAGAACCGAGATCATGACATCGAAGGATGGCCAGAGCATGAACATTCCAAGGAAACCGAGGAGCGTACCAAGGTGAACAGGATGACGCATGTAAGCGTATAACCCGGTATTAACAAGTTTATCATCCATGGAAGGCGCTGCGGCTTTTAACCTGATGCTGAGAAGCGAGGCAATTACAATAACTGCACCTGAAATAATAAGGACCCAGGCGGCAACCATTGAAACAGCTGATGTGGGAAACAGGGTCTCACGGTTATTGCCTATTGCAACAACAAATCCTATCACCCATACCGGTATTCCGAGAACGTCCCTTAAAAGTATTGTTATGAAAGTGCCTGCCTGCTTTCCTAGTCTTTCCGAATAGAATGCGGTGTAGGTGCTCGCAATGTTGGAGCTGAAGCCCAGTACAAGAAGGAGTATATAGATATACATTCCGGCTGGATTGTTTTCGTCTGACCCGTCAATGCAAAATTACAATGAAAACCAATAATTCAATTTAATCAGGAATACGTTATTTGGCACCACCTTCCTGAGTTTCCTGAATGATTCTCCCACAGACGACCCGGGGTTTTCCATAAAACCTGTACGGTCCGAGGACCACACAAGGTAAATAAATGAGCCGAGCCTGTACTCCCATTTTGCAACAAGGTTTGACCTGAACTGGTGAAAATTGAAATCGGGGTTGGAAATTGTGTAATCAGGTGTCCCATCATTGTTTTCATCAAGGCTGTAGGTACCGCTATTTAAAGTCGGGGTTCCGTATATTTCAAACCTGTCGGACAGCTCTTTCGCCTTTGGATCGGTCACCCTCTTGAACTGGCTGAACTGTCCTCTTGAAACAAAAGGGCTTCCATAATACTGGATTGAAAGTTCGGGTGTTATGTTAAAGTCAGCCCTGAATGTAAGTCCGAGAGTATTCTGGGATATCGTTCCCAGGATGTACCTGTTACCCTGGGTCCTGAGAACTGTAGTGACATACTGGAGTTCATCAAAATTATCCTCGTAAGTTGCGGATGCTGATAAACGGAGACGCATGAAAGGTCTTACACTAAGCATGGGGCTTATACTATGCACCCTGCCGGAGCCGCTTCCGAAAAGTTTATAATTGTATATCACTTCACCGGTTACTCTTTTCGACTGGTCAGTGCTGAGATCAAAGTTGGCCATAAGGGCGGAGGGCATCCTGAAATCAAATCCTCCCCTAAGTCTCCTCGGATCTATTGCAGAAGAATAGTAGCTGACCTTACTTTTCAGTCCCCACTGATTTTTAAAACCCAGGTCGCCTGTCAGATGCGCTCCCGAACCAAGCCATGTTCCGTCGAAATTCCATGTATTGAACTGTTCGAGCCTGAGGCTGTAGGTCCGGAAGATTGAAACCGATTTCGTAACGTAATACGAGGCTTCATTTCTCTGGTCCACCTGGTCAACCGTTGTCATGTATCCGAGATCATTTAACTCGAGTCCCGGGGTGAGCCATGAAATACCTGTTGCATATCTCCATTGCCCCGAACCTTTGCCGACTTTCAGCTTTCCTCCCATGCCACTCAGGCTTGTCCTGGTTGTATCATAGGAGAGGTATCCTGCATCGGGTCTCTGAAAATACCTTGCCGACGATTCCTGCAATGTTTTTATTGCTTCACTGCTTCCTTCAACGTAACTTCCCAGGAGTTTAGCATCAATAAAATATTTCTTGTCTTTCCACCTGTGAAGTATGTCAAGCCCGCCAGTATAGGCATTGTTTGTCAGGAAATTCAGCGCCCCGTCATTTCCGAAACGGTTTGTTGAAGTGAAAATTCCACCGATCACCGTAGTCCCGGCATTATATCCTTTCTGAACCCTGGCGATTGTGTAACTTGTTAACGGTTCAACCTTTTCAGTGTGAGTATTTCCGGAGAGATCACTGACTTTTGCATACTCAGGAGCTGTAACGCTTTGTATCACACCTACTGAAAGACCGTTTGATGTAGTGCCGCTGAATTTTGCAGCGCTGAGTATTGTTGTCATTGAAGGCGACTTTATAAATATGTTGCCCGGGTCAGGTATGCTGTAAGACGGAGAATGACCGATCCTCCTTGAATAAAATATCCTCTGGTCATCAAAATCATATGCGAATATTGTAAGACCTTCAAGGAAGAAGGGTCGCTTCTCCTGGTAAAAGGTCTCAAATGCAGTCAGGTTCATCACCGAAGGATCCGACTCCACCTGTCCGAAATCAGGATTTATTGTAAGATCAAGAGTAAAGTTGGTTGAAACGCCGATCTTGGCATCGAGACCGAGGTTTCCATCAAACGCCCTCCCGTTTTTCGTGAAAGGGTTCCCGGGGATTTTCTCCATAGTCCTGACTGAGCCGAGGGAATAAGGCAGAAGTTCTAGCCTGCGCGATTTCTTAAGTCCGGATATTCCCCTTAGTTCGCCAAAATTGTACATGATGCCAGGTCCTGATTTTGTCTGTTTCTCCCAGTTATCCTCTTCCTGGAGCCTTGATATCCATCTCCATGTGTGAAGCCCCCACACCTGGTCCTGCTTGTTCGGGTATCTGAGCTGGCTGAACGGTATCTCCAGTTCGGCAACCCAGGATGAATCTTCCATTCCAGTTTTAACTTTCCAGACAGCCTGCCAGTTCACATCCCAGTTGTCGGGATTAAAAAGAATCACATCAATTTTCTGACCCCATGCTGAAAGTGAAAACTCAAAACCTGTCCTGTAATCTCGATAGCTGTCAAAATTGACCCCAATGAGGTCACCAGCAAATTCATCCCTTCCGCCTGGCATGCGTTTTATTTTCCCGGGTTCAGAATCATGTGCCCTGAAAGCAACGTAAATGTTCTTATCATCATAAAGGATCATCATGTCTGTAGCTTGTGAAGGCTTTGCACCCTCATTTGGAATACCCTGTGACCAGTTCCCGGCCCAGGTACCGGTTTTCCAGCATTCGTCATTCAGTTTTCCATCGATAACCGGCCTGACTGTGGATAGTCTTTTTGTATAATAAACCGGCTGTTTCCTGTTGCCCCAGGTTACTATTGAATCTTCCTGAGAAAAAAGAGATTGCGGGCAACATAAGGTTACCAGAAAAACAAAAAGCATAAATGCGGTTTTCACCGGAGGGCATACAGGTATAATTCTCATAAGGTCAGATTCTGGTTAAAAATAAGGAATCTTCCTCAAAGTACACCAGGGGGTTAGTCCAAATTAACAAGTAGTTTTTCTTTGAGCTTTGGAAGGTCAGCCGGTTTGAACCCCGCAGAGACAAGGAATGTTTCAGCACCCTTGTATTCCTTGTCAAGCCTGTCAAGAACCAACCTGATATTCTGCTCTTTAACAGATATTGCGAAAAGTATTGTCTCCATCGGGAATTTACCTAAGGTCAGGATCTTTCTTGGAAGCATTTTTCTCCTGAAATAAGGAAGCAGTTCGATATTTGATTTCAGGTATTCCTCGATTACTGTCTCATCAGGTGTTCCAAGTAATTTCTGAATAAGGGCTGAGATTATGCCGGTCCTGTCTTTCCCGGCCTGGCAATGAATAAGTACTGCCCTGTTACCTGGTTGCATAATCAGCTCACATACCTCCCTGAAGACCTGTGCTGAACCGTCAATTATCATCTGGTAGAGCGATGCCGTGATCTCGAGAATCTTGTCTTCGGAGTTTTTCTTATACAGGTAAGGATAAAGCAGCTCTCTCGTTTCTTTCTCAAAATCAAGCGGCAGCGATACAACTTTTATCCCGTCTATTCTGCGCTTTTTCTTATTGTATTCATATTCTGCCCTGAGATCCACTATCACGTCAATTCCCATTTCTTTCAGGGCATTAATGTCACGTGTGCTTATCCTGTCGGGATTTGCTGACCTGTAAATTATGCCTTGCTTTATTGCAGAACCATTTGCAGCACGTACACCCCCGACGTCTCTCAGGTTAATTAAAGATTTTAATTTTTTGTTATTCGCTGGCATGCTGTAAATATATGAAGATGCGAATCACTTAAGTGTTGCCGAACCAAGAATTGTTTTCAGAACACGTTCAGCAGACTGACCCGGTGTTGGATTCAGTTCTTCAGTACTGAAGCTGCCTCCGTCTATATTTATCCTTTCAAAAACCAGCACATAAAGATCGAAGATGATTTCGAGACTGAGCTGGTACCTTGGTTCAAGGAAATCCCAGATCTCTTTTATGCAGTTATTTGTTTTAGCCCTGTACTGGTCAGCGAGTTTGTAATACTCCCTCATCATGTTCCTGAAACCTGCAGGTATTTCTGCCCCATTCGCAATCTCCGATAATTGTGCCCGCGAGAGGCCATTCATCTCAATTAGATCATTGGCGAAGTAGTTGAGATGGTTCAGCTGGTCCTTCCTGAAATCTCTTATAATATGAACGAGATAACTGAATATCGCACATGAGCTAGCTGCCTCCTTCACGTTAAAAAGAGGCGCCTCAAAACCATTGCCTGATTTTCTCAATCCGGCAAGATGGACAAAGATAGCCGCAGGTGCTACTGATGCACCGCCTGCATAGGAGATGAAAGATTCAAGGGTAGGAAAGCCGTCATTGTTAATGTCGTATATCATCGACTTCGCAAATGCTTCAAGTGGCCATGAAGGTATCCTGAACCGTTTTATTGTGTCAGAGAGTTCTTCCTGGAAAGGATCGGAACTGTTGCCCGAATAAATCATCTTTAGCCATGAATCGACGTAGGCCAGGAACTCAGCCTGTTCCTTTTCCCCTATTGTATTCCCGGCAGACTTATGATCGTCGATAAGGTCATCAACAGCCCTCATAAATTTGTAGCAGGTTTTAGCAGCCCTGTAACGTTCCTCTTCCCAGAAGCCCGCTGCAATAAGAATATTCGGATGATCTTTGATTTTTTCAAAGTCAATCGAGTTATAAATATCCAGGTATATATCCTTCAGGGCTGTCATTCTTTTCCCTTATTTTCGAGTAATATCCTTTCAGAAGTCAGTTTTGCCGAGAGAAGCACAAGGGGTATACCGTTGCCCGGGTGCGTACTTCCGCCAGTAAAGTAGAGGTTCCTGTATTTCCTGTGCCTGTTGTGCGGCCTGAAATATCCCATCTGCAGGAGGCTGTGGCTGAGACTTCCAAAAACAGATCCTTTTGTAACATTGTATACCGATTCCCAGGTTCCGGGATTGTAACAGATCTCGTGTGATATATGCTCTTCCAAATCCGGCATTCCTGCTTCAGAAAGACGTCTGAGAACAGCTTCCCTTGTCATTTTCCTGTAGGCGTTCCAGTCCTGGTCCTTACTTTCATCGAGATGGCCGATACCGACTATTACAGAAAGGGTATCGCAACCTTTCGGTGCAGCCGCGGGATCAGATCTTGATGGAGCGTGAACATAGAAACTCGGATTCGGATCGGCAGCTTTATCCCTGAATATGACCCTGAGCCCGGTTCTGAAAGTATCTGAAAGAAAGACATTATGGTGGGCAAACTGCGGAAATTTCTTATCAAGACCCCAGTGAAATACCATTGCTGAGCAGGAGTATTTCTTACTGTCAAACCTGCGTGCCATTCTCCTGTCGGGGAGAAGATTCTTATATACATAAGGCAGGTCGGCATTTGCAACAATGATGTCGGCATCAAGAATTTCACCTGTACTCAGAGAAATATTCCTTGCAACTTTACCATTCACATTTATTGAAGATACTTCTGTATCAAAAAGGAATTTTATCCCGCATTTGTCTGCTTCCGTTTTCAGTGTCTCAACGACTTTAAATATTCCGCCTTCAGGGAAAAAAGAGCCTTCTTTAAGCTCAATGGCAGGTATCATTGAAAAGAAAGCCGGTGAATCGAACGGGCTCTGCCCGACATATATATTCTGAAATGTATAAGCCATCTGCAGGTGAGGATCCCTGAAAAATCTTTGAATATACTGCTGGTGAGTAAGATGAACTTTCAGTTTCAGCAGCATCGACAGGTTCTTTAATGTTGCGAACTGGAAGATATTCAGAAAATTCCTGCCAATAAGGTTGTCGGAAGCAATGGAATAAAACCTGTAGCCCTCTTTCACATATTTCTCCGACATCTTAAAACTTCCTTTTTCAACAGCTTCAAGCTGTGCTTCCATTTTCTTTTCATCGGTTGTAAATGAGAGCTGGCTGCCGTCGTCAAAATAAAGCCTGTAAAGTTCATGCAGGGGAACTGCCCTGAGGGTTGAATCGAAATCAATACCGGCGGCATCAAAGACCTGCCTGTATACATTTGGCATAAGAAGCATGGTGGCACCCAGGTCGAACCTGTGACCTTCGTGCCACAGCTGACCGCATCTTCCGCCGGGGCCGGGATTCTTTTCAACCACAGTCACCTCAAAGCCTTTTTTTGCAAGGCATATGGCTGTGGTGAGACCACCAATTCCGGCACCTATTACTAAAACTTTTTGCTTACTGTCCATCAATCAGAGTATTGAAAAGGTAAAAATAGTTTTTTACCTAAATATCCGGGCATGATGAATGCCACAATATGTATAATAAAATAACAGATCGATATAATAGCCTCTCCTGTCGGTAAACAGGCAGCCTGGCGAACCGTTGTATTGCAGATTAAATGCTGATGGGCAGCAGGCTCAGCCCTCCTTTTTGCCAAAGAAGGTTTTGAACATTTTCCTCGCCTCCTCCCATGCTTCTGTGTCGATGCAATACCTTATAAAGGGAGGATCGTTCTCGCCGTGGATCAGTCCTGCAGTTTTGAGTTCTGTAAGGTGCTGTGAAAGTGTAGAACGGGCGATGGGCATCAACCCGGCAAGTTCACCGCTGTAACAGCACATTGATTTCTTTGAGGCAATATGTTCAAGAATAAAAATTCTTGCAGGATGGCTCAGTGCTTTTGAATAACGCGAAAGCCTCTCCTGTTTCTTTGAATAAACCTTTTCCCTGGAACTCATCTTATGTATTTCGTCTAAGTACGAAAGAATTATGATGCCGGTAAAAGCTAAAGATAATAATTTATTCTTTCAAAAGAGGTGATAAAAAGGGACATGAAAAATAAGAATTAAGACCAGGATCAGGCCCTGCTGTGAATTTCTTCCTTTGTGCCCTTTGAGAAGAACTTTGTGATCATTTGTGGTTAAATATCGCTTAACCTGCCAATTTAAAATTTTGGTTGTTTATTTTGCCACTAAGTCTCTAAGACACAAAGACCCACAAAGACTCCCCTTAAGCAGCCATTGTTTATTCCCTGGTGCAACCTTAGTGTCCTGGTGGCTTAGTGGCAAAAAAATATTTACCAGAAGTTGACCTGAGTCTTATTGAAAACCAGTCCTGTTATTCTCAGAACCTTATTTAATCTTACGTACACACCGTACCGAATACTTGTTGATTTTTTCAGTTCCGTGTACGTCTTCTATATCTTCCTTATGGGAAACGTCAACAACAGTATTGTCTGTAAGTATAAGATAGCTCAGGTATTCAGCATGGTCCTTATCATATTCTGTTGATGTCCAGAAATATGCACTTTCTTCCATTTCGGAGAAGTTGCCTTCATAATCCTGCATTCCGCCGAGCTGAATACCAAACGAATCTGACCCGGCCTTTTTGGTTTTCCATGCACCTTTCTGGTCGTTGTAATTCACAAGCAACCTGAACTCATCGCCTGTCGGAAGTCTCCAGCCGTCTGGACATGCTTTTGTTGCACTTGTCCAGTCGTAAAGGATACCGTATTTTTTCGAATTGACAGAATCCTTTTCAAACCATGAAGATCCTGCTGCAGATTTATAACGCAGGTTTTCTGCCATCCAGGTGATCCCCTGGATATTAACTGTTGTGTAGACATTCCCGTCGCGTTTATCCCTGAATGTCTCCTGGCCTGAGAGTGCTGAAACAAGCATTACCAGTGTTGCTGCCAATAGAATTTTTTTCATATTCCAATATTTTTAGGGATTGAAATCAAATCAATCCAGGTACAAAAATTATACCAAGCAGGGTAAGCTTAACTGGTGCAAAATTAATATTATCGGTCATTCCCTGTATTCCCAGGTGTTAAATCTTTCGTTATATTTGACTAGTGTTCTTATTTTTTAAAAATTATCTGCAGATCACCAGTATTACATGTCAGGCAGTCCGGCGAGCCAGTTTTCTGCATCCTGTTTTTCAGTGCTTATATGAAATTGCTTTCCCCTGTTCATTTCAAGAGCCATTTCACCGAATCTTCCTTTAACCCTGTGTGCAGGAACGACAGCAGCAAATATCATCCTGTAATTCGAGAATTTCTGAAGTATATTTCCTGCCAGCCGGGTAGACAGATCGTAAAAATCGTTAGTAAGATTCTCAGCGCTTACAAGCATCTTCGATGTACCATTTTCCCTGCAGATTGCAGCAAGGTCAACTGCATCCTGTTCATCATTTATCTTAAACCCGGGGTCTGTAAGTTCAAGATAGGATGAGCCGTCTTTATTTATAATCCGGAAATCCATTTGTGTAAATCAGAGAATCTGTTTTCCAAATTTACCTTTCCCATTCAACAAAAGCAAGTCGCCTGCTGTTAATTGAGAAAATTCAGGTTATCCGGCCAGTGGAAAAAATGTATAACTTTGAGCACTTTTAATCACAGGAATACACGCTGAAGCATGTACGAAAAAAGTAAAATCCATCCTTACGGGGCCAAGCAGGTTGCCTTCGATAAGAGGTACCTTGAAATGGCCGTGATATGGGCAAGGAATTCATATTGCATCCGCAGGCAGGTTGGGGCCCTGATAGTTAAGGAGAAGATGATTATAAGCGACGGCTATAATGGCACACCTTCAGGTTTTGAAAACAAATGCGAGGATGAGAACAATGTTACATATCCTTATGTACTTCATGCCGAAGCAAACGCAATTACCAAGGTTGCCAAGTCACATAACTCAAGTGAAAATGCAACACTTTACGTTACCACATCCCCATGCCTTGAGTGTTCCAAGCTTATAATACAGGCCGGAATAAGAAGGGTCGTGTACTGCAACAGGTACCATAAGACAGACGGGCTCGACCTTCTCAAAAAGGCTGGAATTGAACTTGTTTATATTGATCCGGAAAATGATGTTTATGAAATACAATAACACTCTTAAAAGTATCTACCTTCCGCTGATAATTGCATTCTCTGTTACAGCAGGGATCTTTGCCGGTGTCTACCTTCCTGGCCGGAAAGGAGACCAGGTACATTCAAATATCAGATCGAGGAACGATAAGCTGAGCAACATTATAAGTATTATCGAATCCAACTATGTGGATTCTGTAAGCAGGAACGAGCTTGAAGAGACTGCAATACCTGCAATACTTAAAAAACTCGATCCACATTCGATATACATACCTGCAAGCGATCTGAAAAAAGCCAATGAGCCCCTCCAGGGAAATTTCGACGGGATAGGAATCTCGTTCAACCTCATGACTGATACTATTCTTGTCATAAGTACAATACCTGGCGGCCCGTCAGAAAAAGCAGGATTACTGGCTGGCGATAAGATCATTTATGTGAATGATTCACTTGTTGCCGGTAAAAAGATCAGCGATGAAGACGCAATGGGAATGCTTAAAGGACCGAAAGGGACCACTGTAAAGCTTAAAATATTAAGGAAGGGCCAACGTGAATTGATCCCCTTTGAGATCACACGTGACAAGATACCAAGATACTCAATCGATGTTGCTTATATGGTCGATGACAATACTGGCTATATAAAGATCAACAATTTTGCCGTTACAACCTTCGATGAGTTCATGAACAGCCTCAGGGAGCTTAAACAGCAGGGGATGAAAAGCATGATACTCGACCTTCGCGGAAACTCAGGGGGAATAATGGAATCGGCAATAAGGATTGCGGACCAGTTCCTTAAGAAGGGTCAGCTTATTGTCTATACACAGGGAAGAGCTCAGCCAAGGAGCGACGCCTATGCTGATGGCGAAGGTGAATTTGAGACAGGTGATCTTGTTATTCTTATCGACGAGTGGAGCGCCTCGGCAAGTGAAATACTTGCAGGTGCAATACAGGATAATGACCGCGGAACCATAATTGGAAGAAGATCTTTCGGCAAAGGACTTGTACAGGAACCTGTAATGTTCTCTGACGGATCGGGTATGAGGCTCACTGTTGCAAGATACTATACCCCGACAGGCAGGTCTATCCAGAAACCTTATACCGAGGGAACCGACAGGTATTATGCAGAATTCCACGACAGGTTTACAAGGGGAGAATACCTTGTTGAAGACAGCATACATCTGAGTAACCTTCCTAAATTTAAAACACCCGGGGGAAAAGTTCTCTACGGTGAAGGCGGCATAATGCCCGATAAATTTGTTCCGCTGGACACCTCAGGGTTCTCGTCATATTTTGCAACAGTAAGAAATAACCTTATCTACAGGTTCGCATTGAACTATACAGAGGCAAACCGTGAGAAGCTTACAAAATATACCGAGTACAGGGAAATGGAGAAGTATCTTGACAAGCAGTCACTTCTCGACCAGTTTGTCAGGTTTGCAGCTGCTAACGGTGTAAAGAAAGATCCCAGAGGACTTGCTGTTTCAGGAAACCTGATCCACACGCAGCTTAAGGCTTATATTATAAGGAACATCCTCGACAACAAGGGTTTCTACCCTGTATGGTCTGAACTTGATTCGACACTGAGGTATGCTGTAAGGTTCCTGAAGAACAAGGCTGAGCCAAAGTAGCAGTCTGCTATTTTGCAGTCTTCCTTACAAAGGCTGAAAGGATATCTGCAGATTTTTCCGGTTCCTCAATGAATCCCAGGTGCCCCGATCCTTCGAGCACGCACAATTCTGCATTTGATGGCAGCTTAACCCTGTTTTTCATAGTATCTGCCTGGATATAGTTATCGAGTGCTCCCAGTATCCACAGGCAGGGTAGTTTCCCCGACTCCATTGTTTCAAGGCGGGAAGGGCGGGCCATCATACCCTTAAGAACTGAAATAATCCCCTCCCCGGAAATTCCGGAAGCAATCCTTTTTGATCTTTCGAAGGCATCATTCATTGCCGGCAGGTTCCTGCCTGCAAACATGTTCCTTATATTGTCGGGATAAATCAGGAACTTTTTCCCTGACATCACTATTTTGATCTCCCTTTCTCTTTTTGACCTTGTTTCAAAAGTATCAGCGAAAGGGTGTGAATGGAAGAGACAATAGCCATCAAGTCTTGATGGGTAATTCTCTGCGAAAGCAAGGGTCACATAACCGCCCAGCGAATGGCCTGCTACAAAAGCCTTTGAAATACCGAGCGTGTTCATCATCCCGTCAAGAACTGAAGCCATGAACTCCATTGTATGAATTTCATTATATATATCTGAGCCTCCATGCCCGGGAAGATCAACGCTTATCACCCTGAAACTGCCGGAAAGACGGTTTGCCAGATCTTCCCAGATCTCAGATGTCTCAAGGTAGCCGTGTAAAAGAAATACGGGGTAGCCGGTGCCGTATTCAGAATAGACAATTTTCTTTCCCCTGAAATGTACATATTTCTTCATGCGAGGTGCTTTTCACAAAGTTAACCATTCCGGTTCAATTGGGGTGTTTCAATACGGAAACTGATAAATATTATCTATTTACATAATTGGTGATGTTGTTAAAGTGATTTATTAAATTTACATTTATCAGGATCATCGCCCTTAACCAACTCAGACTTGTAAAAACCTCATTAGCAATGAATAAAATCCTTTTCTCTTCCCTGTCGAAGAAATTTGTGATGGCGCTTGCCGGCCTGTTTTTGATAACATTCCTGCCTGTTCACCTGGCAATTAACTTTATGCTGCTGAAGAGTGATCCGGTTCCCTTTAATACTGCGGCTCACTTCATGGCCACCTTCCCGCTTGTAAAAGTGTTTGAGGTGGTACTTCTTGCCGCAATACTTGTGCATATTACATATGGTATTATGCTGCAGATCCAGAACTGGCTGTCAAGACCAATTGGTTATGCAGGCGGTGAGAAATCAAAAGCAAATTCATTTTCAAGGTTTATGATCTGGACAGGCTCTACTGTCCTTATCTTCCTTGTTCTTCACTTTTTCAATTTCTACTTTATAAAACTTGGTATTGTGAAGGGCGATCCTGAGAATTTCTACGGAGTTGCACACTCCCTGTTTAAAGTACCTGCCTACGATTACATATATCTTGCATGTTTTATCCTGCTGGGTTTTCACCTGCATCATGCATTTTATTCTGCATTCCAGACACTGGGCCTTAACCACAGGATATGGACCCCGATCGTGAAAGCTGTAGCGTGGATATATGCAATCCTCATCCCTGCAGGATTCGCAATCGTAGCAATTTCTATCTGGTTATTCCGCTAATATTTAAAGTACATAATCATAATGAGCACACTGAATTCAAAGATCCCCGAAGGTCCGCTTGCGGAAAAATGGACACGATTCAAGGCTGGTGTCAAACTCGTGAACCCGGCAAACAAGAAGAAGCTCGATATAATTATTATCGGCACAGGCCTTTCAGGTGCCGGTGCTGCCTCGGCTCTTGGTGAACTTGGCTATAATGTGAAAAGTTTCTGTTACCAGGACACTCCAAGGAGAGCTCACTCTGTAGCCGCACAGGGAGGTATTAATGCCGCCAAAAACTACCAGAATGACGGAGACAGCGTCTTCAGGCTGTTTTATGATATGATTAAAGGTGGTGATTACAGGGCACGTGAAGCCAATGTTTACAGGGCGGCAGAAGTGAGCAACCAGGTGATTGATCACTTTACAGCACTCGGGGTGCCTTTTGCACGCGATTATGGTGGGACACTCGACACAAGGTCTTTCGGTGGTGTGCAGGTATCACGTACCTTCTATGCAAAAGGTCAGACCGGGCAGCAATGCCTGCTTGGCGCATATTCATCACTTAACAGGCAGATCAAAAAGGGAAACGTAAAACTATTCCCGAGGAGGGAAATGCTCGACCTGGTTATTATAAACGGTAAGGCACGCGGGATAATAGCAAGAAACCTTGTCACAGGGGAGATTGAAAGACACTCAGCACATGCAGTGATACTGGCAACCGGGGGATATGGTACAATCTATTACCTCTCAACTCTCGCCGTTAATTCAAATGCATCAGCAGCATGGAAAGCCCATAAGAAAGGTGCATTTTTTGCAAACCCAAGCTTTGTCCAGATCCACCCGACAAGCGTTCCCCAGCTGAATGAATACCAGTCAAAGCTCACACTCATGTCAGAGTCGCTCAGGAATGATGCAAGGATATGGGTTCCAAAAGTAAAAGGTGATAAGAGACCTGCAAACTCAATACCCGATGAGGAGAGAGATTATTTCCTCGAAAGGAGATATCCTGCATTCGGCAACCTTGTTCCCAGGGACGTTGCATCAAGGGCTGTCAAGGAAAGATGTGATGCAGGTTATGGCGTCGGACCAACCGGTCTTGCAGTTAATCTCGATTTCAGGGATGCCATACTAAAACATGGGAAGAAAGTGATCGAGAGCAAGTACGGCAACCTCTTTGATATGTACAGGACAATCACCGGTATAAATCCTTATGAAGAACCGATGATAATCTACCCTGCAGGGCATTATACAATGGGTGGTCTCTGGGTCGATTATGAACTTATGACAACGATACCCGGGCTCTATGCAATAGGTGAGGCCAATTTCTCCGACCATGGAGCAAACCGCCTGGGTGCAAGCTCGCTTATGCAGGCCTCCGGGGATGGCTATTTTGTAATACCGAATACAATAAGCAATTACCTTGCTGATGAGATAAGGGTTCCAAAGATCCCAACAAACTCTCCCGAATTTGAAGAGACTGAAAAAGCGGCTGTTGAGAGACTGAAGAAGCTTATTTCAATAAACGGTAAACAAGCCGCAATTACTTTCCACAAGAGACTTGGAAGAATAATGTGGGACTACTGCGGTATGGTAAGGAATGAAGAGGGGCTGAAAAAAGCGCTGGTTCTTGTAAATGAGCTTAAAGAGGAATTCTGGAGGGATGTGAAGATCCCCGGAACACTTAATGAGCTTAATCCGGAACTTGAAAAAGCAGGAAGGATAGCCGACTTCTTTGAGCTTGCAGAACTTCTCATAACAGATGCACTTAACAGGAAGGAATCCTGCGGCGCTCACTTCAGGGAAGAATTCCAGACCGCTGAAGGTGAAGCTAAGAGAAACGACAAGGATTTCGCTTATGTCGCCGCCTGGGAATATGCAGGAGAAGGAAAACCTCATGTTCTTCACAAGGAGGAACTGAAATTTGAATTCGTTGAACTGAAGGAAAGGAGTTATAAGTAGGTCGTGCAGTCTTGCAGTCTTGCAGTCATTATGCAGATAAAAGGACAACCAAATAACCAGACAACCAGACAGATCAAAAAAAATATAACATGAAGTTAACTCTTAAGATATGGAGGCAGAAAAATGCAACTGCCAAAGGGAAGTTCGAAACTTATTCAATGGACAATGTAGCTCCTGAAATGGCCTTCCTTGAGATGCTCGATGCGCTTAATAAAAGAATCGTGGAAGAGGGTGGTGATCCGGTAGCTTTCGATCACGACTGCCGAGAGGGTATATGCGGATCGTGCGGTATGTATATAAACGGGCATCCTCACGGACCTGTGCCTGCAGTAACGACCTGCCACCTGTCGATGAGATTCTTCAACGATGGTGAAACAATATGGGTTGAACCATGGAGGGCGAAACCATTTCCTGTAATAAAAGACCTTATTGTCGACAGGAGCGCCTTCGACAAGATACAGGTTGCCGGCGGGTTCATCTCTGTTAATACAGGGTCTGCCCCGGAAGCAAACTCCAACTTTATACAGAAGCATAAATCCGACGCTGCATTCGACTCAGCAATCTGTATCGGTTGTGGCGCATGCGTCGCTGCATGCAAGAATGCTTCAGCCATGCTGTTTGTCTCAGCCAAGATCTCCCAGTTTGCCCTCTTACCACAGGGTAAGGTTGAGGCAAAAGACAGGGTAAGGGCTATGGTAGAGAAAATGGATGAACTCGGGTTTGGCAACTGCTCAAACAGCGGATCATGCGAAGCAGAATGCCCGAAAGAGATCAAGCTTGCAAATATTGCAAGGCTCAACAGGGAATATTATAAGGCTTATTGATCAGTGCGAACAGGCCGATTCAATTTCGGCAACTGTTTTTGGAACCGGTTTGCCAAGTACCCTGCTGCCATTTGAAGTAATAAGGACATCGTCCTCTATTCTTATTCCGCCGAAATCCTTGTAGGTTTCGGCTTTTTCATAATTAATAAACTCCCTGTGTTTCCCCTCTCCTTTCCACTGGTCAATAAGCTGGGGAATAAAGTAACAACCAGGTTCAACTGTGAATACGTGTCCCGGCACAAGCGGCAGTGCGAACCTGAGGAAGGCCAGTCCGAACTGGTCACTCCTCTTTACGGTATCGTTATACCCAACGTAGTTTTCACCAAGCGACTCCATATCATGTACGTCGAGACCGAGCATATGGCCAAGACCGTGAGGCATGAACAGGGCATGTGCACCTGCCGCAACAGCTGCATCAACATCTCCTTTCATTAATCCGAGATCTTTCAATCCAGAGGCAATTGTCCTGCATGCAATCATGTGAAGGTCCCTGTTTGACTTCCCCGGGGCGGCAGCCTTTATTGCGCTGACGTTTGCATTCAGGACTATTTCATAGATATCCCTCTGCCTGTCATCGAATTTACCTCCAACAGGTGTGGTACGGGTCATATCCCCTGCATAATGCAGTTCCGATTCTGCGCCGCAGTCGGCAACCATAAGGCGCCCTTCCCTCAGTATATTGCCATGAGCATGGTTATGAAGGGTCTGACCGTTGACACTAAGAATTGTCGGGAAAGAAGGACCTGAGCCTTTTGACCATGCAATACCTTCAATTATTCCGAATATGTCCTGCTCCTTAATACCCGGTTTACACATCTTCATTGCAGTTACCTGCATCTCCCATGTGATATTGACAGCCTTTTCAATCTCGTCTATTTCACAGCTTTCTTTAACAGACCTGAGTGAAACAACTGCTTTAATGAGTTCTTCAGAAGCAAGAGTCTTCATCTGGCAGGGGTTTTCCTTTAGCAGTGATCCAAGTTTCATTTTTGTCTCTCCCCTGTAAGGTGGGAGGAAGTGTATTTTCCTGCCGGCAGCCAGTGCATTTTTTATCATTTCTTCGAGCGACTGCATCGGTGATGACTTTAGCACTCCCCCTTTCGCGGCAAGATCTTTCACTTTAGGCTGGGGGCCCATCCAGATAATATCATCCATATCAGCATCATTGCCGAAAATAATATCATCACCGGAATCAAAGTCCATTACGGCAGCAAACCCTGGTATGTCGAGTCCGAAGAAATACAGGAAATCGCTGTCCTGCCTGAAATGGTAGGGATTGGCAGGATAATTCATTGCAGCTTCTGTATTGCCTATAAACAGGGCCAGTCCGCTTTTGATTTTTTCATGAAGTTTCTTCCTTCTCGCCGAATATATTTCACTCTTGAACATACCTGGATTTTTTGGTTCCTATTTTCCACTAAGGTAGTAACCCTGCGATAATTTCAGCCAGCAGGGAGAAAGATTTTTAAAAAGAAAGCGCCCGGTAAGAACAGACCGGGCGCATATGAATTCAGCAAACTGCTATATTACTTTTTAATGCTCCAGCCACCTTTGAGACCGAATATGAACCATCCAAGTGAGACTGTGCCTGCTGCAAAGACAGTGTCCCCGATAACCCTTAACCATTTTAGGGTAACAAGGTAGGGCTGCTGCAGGAATTCTGCGGAACGTGCATACCACAGGCCATGTTTTACACTTGCGACAGCCTGTGCCAGTCCTATTGGAAGAACACTTATAAGAACCATTAAGGCGAGGCCAATATTTATAGCCCAGAACGCAAACTTTATCCATTTGTCATTCCATACAACCTCTTTATTCATATCCCTGAGAACGAAAAGCATTAAACCGATGCCCAGCATCCCGTATACCCCGAAAAGGGCTGTATGACCATGAACCGGGGTTGTATTCAGTCCCTGCATATAATAAAGAGCCATCGGGGGGTTGATAAGGAAGCCGAAGATTCCTGCACCGACCAGGTTCCAGAAAGCTACTGCAATAAAACTGTAGATCGGCCACTTGTATGCTTTAATCCACTCATTACTCCTGCTAATCTTAAGATTATCCCAGGCTTCGAAACCCATCATTGCAAGGGGTACAACTTCAAGTGCGCTGAATGTTGCCCCCAGAGCCATTACAGCCGTGGGAGTTCCTGTAAAATAGAGGTGATGGAAGGTTCCGAGTATACCACCGCTGAGGAAGACTATTGTAGAGAAAAGAACCGACGTTGTCGCAGTTACAGCCCGGAGTAATCCAAGCCTTACGAACAGGAAAGCTACCACAACTGCTGCAAAGACCTCGAAGAATCCTTCAACCCACAGGTGAACAACCCACCAGCGCCAGTATTCGGCAACTGCCAGGTTTGTCTGCCTGCCCCACATAAGTCCGGCACCATAGAATGCTGCAATAGCAACAGTCGAGATAAGGAATAAAATGAGAAGGTTCCTGCTTTCCGATTTCTTAACAAGAGCCGGCCATATTGCACGCCCCATAAGGAAGAGCCAGATAACAAGTCCTGCAAAAAGGAAGATCTGCCAGAACCTGCCAAGATCAACATACTCATAACCCTGGTGACCGAACCAGAAGTTAGTTATAAGCCCAAGCTTCTGCATAATGCCAAACCATTGTCCTGCAAGTGAACCTGCAACCACTACAAGCAAAGCACCGAAAAGTACATTTACTCCAAGTCGCTGGAAACGGGGCTCCACACCTGAAATTGCAGGAGCATAATACAGACCTGTGGCCAGCCAGGATGTCGCGATCCAGAATATTGCTATCTGTACATGCCAGGTTCTTGAAAGTGAATAGGGAAGTATCTTCGAAAGCGGTAGACCATAGAGGGCCTGTCCCTCAACACCATAGTGGGCAGTTATTACACCCATAAGAACCTGGACAAGTATAAGTGCCGATACTATCCAGAAATATTTGACTGTTGCCTTCTGGGAAGCTGTCTGTAATTCATTTTTTAATGGGAAATTAACAGGTGGAACTTCCCCGGCCTCATCTCTCTTCCTTGCATAAAACCATACCATAAGGCCAATACCTGCAATAAGAACAATAACACTGAAGCCGGTCCATAAAATAAGTGAACCTGATGGCCTGTTGGCAACAAGTTCATCCGCCGGCCAGTTATTTGTATAAGTTATATCTGTTCCGGGCCGTTCTGTTACGCAGGCCCATGCAGTCCAGAAGAAAAATGCATTGAGCAACCTTGCCCTTTCAGGATCTTTAAGTGAATTCTCAGGGATGCTGTAACTATCCCTGAGCTTTGCAAGGGCAGGGTCGTTCATAAAGAGTCCGGTATAGTATTTCGTATTTGCGTCGATTGCAGCTGCCCTTGAAACTGATACTTTGATAGTAGCGGAAGCTCGATCATAGGTGTTCATACGAAGCTCTTTCTGAAGCCTTACCCTGAGTGCTGCTTTCTTCTCATCATCCAGCCTGTCATAATTGACCGAATCAGCTGACATTGAAGCGGCATTCAGCATAAACATTGCTTCCCTGTGAAGCCAGTCGGCACTCCAGTCGGGTGCCTGGTAAGCCCCGTGCCCCCAGATTGTACCAATTTCCTGGCCGCCGAGTGACTGCCAGACATTTTGTCCGTCGCGGATATCCTTCCCGGTAAACAGCACCCGGCCGTCATCAGCCAGTACCTTGTCGGGAATAGGCGGTGCCTGCCTGTAGATTTCACTGCCATAGTACAGCAGTACCGCGAAGGATACTACCATAACCGTAATAAAACCAAACCATAGTTGTTTTGTTTTCATAATCAGATTATTGTTCAGGTTAGTAATTCTTATTTTTTAAGGTATTTGCCTGCAAGACGCGAAATTGCTGAGATATAAAACTCAGGTTTCCTCCCGTCTTTAGGGTTATTCTCTTCTTCCTGGAATAGACCGAGCAGGTTTTTCTGTTCATCAGGAGAAAGCACATTATCAGCCATCCTGAACAGAATATTATTCTCCTTTGAAATATGGTTCTGTAGAAGCGAGGCATAGCCTGTCATATTCTGACGAAGCACAGCGGCAGCGGATGTATCTCCTTTTAAATATAATTCAAGGCTTTCAGTCATACCTTTCACATAATTCCTTCCGGCAACATGTTCATGCAGCATGACAGCCACCGGTCCCTGGTGGGGTGACATCCCTTTTTCACCAAGCTTGGGAAAAAGAAGATTCTCCTCCTTGGCATGGTGAATTCCGTCGGCATAATTCCTTATTATATCTATTACGACAGCCGTATCTTCTGCTGAAGGATTATCAGTCTCAGCCATCCTGTCCATTATCTCGGTAAGCTGAATGATATATATATGATCATTCTCGAGGTTTTCTGTTGCTGTTTTCATTTTTGTATCATATTAATGATTAATTTCCAGCAGCAAACATAGGAACATTTTATTAAAGGACAAAATGGTCTTTTGGTATTTTAGAAATAATTTACTTACTTTGTTGCAAATATCATATCGATGTTCAATAAGGAAACCCAGTATGCATTAAGGAGCCTTGTCTACATTAAGGTCCAGAACACAAAAGGCCGGAGGCCCGGAATAGTTGAAATAGCAAGGGAGATAGAGGCTCCCCAGTTCTTTACTGCAAAGATCCTCCAGAGGCTGGTGAGGGCAGGTTTCGTCGAATCCCTTAAAGGAAAAAATGGGGGATTCTTCTTTGATCCTGAAAAGCCTGATGTGAAGCTGGAGATCCTTATCTCTGCAATCGAGGGAAACAGGTCATTCTCAAGCTGCGGCTTCGGACTCAAAAACTGCAGCGATGGCAACCCCTGCCCGCTCCACGAGAAATACGCTCCGATAAGAAGAAAAGTACTGAAGCTGGTTTCTGAAGAATCTATACAGTCACTTGCAAGAAAAGTGCAGAAAAAAGAGCTTAACCTTAAAAGTATGCCTTAATTCCCGCTTCCTTTCACATATTTCTCATTTTCAGCTGTAAAAATTGCGAATAGACTTTGATATTAACAAAATATCATTATATTCGCATAGGTTTATTAACAGCTTATCAACAATAGTCAATGCCTTACCGCCGACTTCCTAACACCGACAGTGCAAGAATAAGGGCAATGAAAAAAGCCCTGGAGACAGGAAGGGAAATGCCTCCCTATAAACTTGCCTTTTCCCCAAAGATACTTGTCAGGCTCCAGAAGTTCCTCCCGCTTTTTGAACAGAGTATATCGCTGCAGAGAGAATCACTGGCATCGCAGGCAAAAAAGAGCAAGAACGACAGTGATGTTGCCCGCAAGGCGAGGATCTATCTCACCCATTTCATTAGGGTGATGAATATGGCAATTTACAGGGGTGAACTACCGGCCGAAACAAGGGCATACTACGGCCTTGCAACAAACGATTCAACTGTCCCTTCACTTAATACTGAAAATGAACTAGTAAGCTGGGGCAAAAGAATAATTGACGGCGAGGAGTTCAGGATCAAAAAAGGCGGAAGCCCCATAACAAATCCTACAATTGCAGTTGTGAAAGTAAGGTTCGGAAAATATATAGATGCCCTTAACTTCAGCAGCACCCTGTCGAAACGAACACAGGAGTACTCGAAAAAAATAATTGAGATGAGAGCTGAAGCGGATGAAATAATCCTTGACATCTGGAATGATGTTGAAACCTATTTTGCATCTCTTGACGAAAAAGAGAAGAGGCTGAAATGCGAGGAATACGGCCTGGTTTACTTTTATAGGAAAGGAGAACTTGAAAAAGAAACACAAGTCAATACTCAGGTCTCTGAATCGGCCGCCCCTGTTGAAACAATCCCGGGCGAACCTGAACTTTCCGACGACCACCTGCGGAAGCTGTAAAGAAGAACAACAAGAAGTATTACCGCCACGAAAGGAAACCTGGCAGCGGAATCCATACCTGTTCCCTCCTGCAGGGATGATTTCCCTGAACTGCTTATATAAGTAAACAGAACCGGGATAAGGTTATTAAGAAAATGTGCAATCACCGGGTACCACAGGTTGCCACTCCACAGGAATATATAGCCGAAAACTATTCCAAGCAGGAACCGCGGCAAAAAACTGTAAAACTGTAGATGTATTGAACTAAATACTATGGCGGTTACGAATATCCCTATATGTCCCGACCTGAAGATCCTGACAAAAAGCTGCTGAACAAGTCCACGGAATAAAAACTCCTCGCATATTGCCGGCATTATAGCCAGGATAAAAATATTTAAAATCAAGCCGCCTGCCGATCCGCTGCCCAGCAATATTGAGGTGAGTCGTGAAGCAATATCCTCCTTATCCCTCATCCATTCCTGTATACTGCTAAATGAACCGGGCATTACAAGTTTTTCATTCAGTGTGGCTGTATATACATTTACCTGGATAAATGCCAGGGCAATAACAATTACATAAGCAATTGGAACCATGCCAGGCTTTCTGTCGAGTTTAAGGAAACTGTCACCTTCTTTCTTAATCATCCATACAGAGATAAGCGTCGGCAGCAGGAAGAGCCCTGCCTGCTGGGAAAACTGGGCATATTTAAGTACAGCTGTATTTCCTGTCAGATTTGTCCCGCTCATTATGTTTTCAAGTTCAGCAAGGCTGATACCGAAGAAGAGGCTCCCGGTTAACAGGAAGAGCCAGAAAAGCAGGGTCCCGGCGACAACCACAATACAGAATGTAAGTATAAGCTGCAGGATGGCAGGCTGACCACTGAATCTGAAATACCGGGCAATATCAGCCATTTTATTATTTTTGCCCAAAGTTATGCATAAACATCTATTAAGCGAAAGAGTTGAAAATAGCTAATATAGAACTTGGTGAAAGACCGCTTTTCCTGGCCCCTATGGAAGACATAACCGATCCTTCATTCAGGATGGTATGTAAACGTTTCGGGGCCGATTTCATGTATACCGAGTTCATCTCCTCGGATGGCCTTATACGCGATGGGGAAAAAAGTGTAAAGAAACTTGATATCTACGACTATGAACGACCGATGGGTATCCAGCTTTATGGCCATCTTATAGATGCCATGGTCGAAGCCGCCCGTATTGCCGAGGCTGCAAACCCTGATCTTATCGACATAAACTTCGGTTGCCCCGTTAAAAAAATTGCTAACCGGGGAGCCGGTGCCGGTATGTTACGAAATATCCCTTTGATGATCGAAATGACAAAGGCGATAGTGAATACTGTGAAACTGCCTGTTACAGTCAAGACAAGACTCGGCTGGGATGATTCGAGTAAAAATATTGTCGAGGTTGCAGAAATGCTGCAGGACACGGGTATAAAAGCGCTTACAATACATGGCCGCACCAGGTCGCAGTTCTATAAAGGAAGTGCAGACTGGACACTGATTGGCGAGGTAAAGAACAACCCGAGAATGTCTATACCAATAATCGGCAATGGTGACATTGACAGCCCGCAGAAAGCCGCTGAATACTTCTCAAGATATGGTGTTGACGGGATTATGATAGGCAGGGCAACTGTTGGAAGACCATGGATATTCAGGGATATAAAGCATTATTTCAATACAGGTGAGCTGCTTCCTGAACCAACAGCAAGCGAAAAGGTCGACCTTGCCCTTTACCATCTCGAGCAGTCACTAAATTTTAAATCGGGCAACAGGGCGATTTTCGAAATGAGAAGACACCTTTCAAATTATTTTAAGGGACTCTCCCACTTCCGCGACACAAGGCTCAAGCTCCTTACAACAACCGAACCTGATGAGATAAGGAAGATACTCGAAGATATAAGGGAAAAATGGGGTGATCAGAGATCAGAGGACCGCAGCTCGGTATACCCTGTCTGACTATCCGCCTTTATTTTATCCACCTTTCTCCAAAGCAACGAAATGTCTTTCCATCCAAAAATTGTTTTCATAACAAAGAAGAAAACAACTGACACTGCCAGGAGTGAATAGAATTCCACCCAAGGACGTATATTGATCTGCTCAAATACTGCAGGCGTCTGAAGTGTTGATGTGCTGTTTGTAACCATTATGCTGAGGAAAATATTATTTGCGGCATGAGCCCCTGCAGCAATTTCAATGCCGTCATCAAGAACTGTCGTAATTGCAAAGATCAGCCCGAATAAAATATACTGAGGCATCATTGTCAGGAAACCGTAGGCTTTTATCTCGGGGTTCCATGCATGCATTATGCCAAACAGTAATGAAGAGGTAATGACAGGGAAGAGGACAAGTCCAAAAAATCCCCTCCTGCCTGCAGAAAATACTGTAAAACCCTGGACCAGGTAAGCCCTGAATATCACCTCTTCAAGCATAGCCTGGAAAGGGATAAAGATCACTGAAACAATAATTAATGGATACAGTGATGAAGATAAGTTGTTAACCCTGAAGTTCCCCGGGTCTACTGCCCTGTACAGGAGATAATATATTATTGAAATCAGTATCCAGGTCAGTGCCGATATCAATACACGTTTCCACCTGAATGATGATGATCCTGTTATAACATCGAGGAATCTTCTCCCGTTGAGCGGCTTAATAAGAATTATAAAACTGATGAGCCCCGCAAGGAAAGGAAAAAGCATCATGAATAATGCCAGGTTCGGTTCAATGCCCAGAAGGCTGAGGTCAGTCGGGTTCTGTGCAAGCTTTGATAAAGCATCAGGATTCTTCAATGTTGAGGAAACCATCCCAATTATAAGCGGGATTCCCCCGACAGTATTAGCTGCAAGGTAAACTGCAGCGATAAGGGCTATATAACGCCATGGGGCATTCTTGCCTGTAAATGAATTTTGAAGATGTTTCATGTGATGTCAGCTCAGAATTCGGATCCTGACGGAGCCTTTTTTGGATAATCTATTGAATAGTGCAGCCCGATGCTTTCATGCCTGTTCTTGGCCATCTTTATTATAATATAGCCGACATTTATAAGGTTCCTGAGCTCACAGATCTTCTTTGAGATCAGCGAACGTTTGTACAGGCTTTCAGTTTCCTTGTATATGATTTCAAGTCGCGTCATCGCCCTTTCAAGCCTGAGATCTGACCTGACTATGCCTACATAGTTGCTCATTATCATCTGGACCTCCTTGAAGTTCTGGGTCACAAGTACCATTTCCTCAAGATGCGTTGTCCCTTTGTAGTCCCAGTCCGGAACTTTTTCCTCGAAGCCCAGCCCTGCAATCCTTTCCCCTGAATGAAGTGCTGCCCTGTGCGAATAAACAGCTGCCTCTATAAGTGAATTTGATGCAAGCCTGTTGGCGCCATGCAGTCCGGTCGATGATACTTCCCCTATAGCATATAACCTGTTTATTGTACTCTGCCCGTCCCTGTCAACCTTTATCCCCCCGCAGGTATAATGTACAGCAGGTATAACCGGGATCAGGTCCTTTGTAATGTCAGTGCCGCGGGTAAGGCAATGTTCGTATATATTGGGGAAATGATTCTTCAGTCCTTCAGGTTCAAGATGCGTGCAATCGAGCCATACATGATCGTCACCCCAAATCTTCATTTCGTTATCAATGGCTCTTGCCACAATGTCCCTGGGCGCAAGGGAGCCCCTGCTGTCGTACCTGTTCATGAATTTCTCCCCGCGCAGGTTTTTGAGGATGCCTCCATAACCCCTCATTGCTTCAGTAATAAGGAATGAAGGCCTCGATTTGGGATCGTAGAATGAGGTGGGGTGGAACTGGATAAACTCCATATTTTCTATATCACCTTTTGCCCTGTAAACCATTGCCACTCCGTCTCCCGTCGCTATCTCAGGGTTTGTAGTGGTCTGGTAAACATTGCCAGCCCCTCCGGTAGCCATAACCGTAACCTTCGAAAGGAAGGTGATAACTTTCGGATTAACAAGGTCTGCAACATAAGCCCCGTAGCAGTTTATATCCGGGTAGCCCTTCTTAACTTCTATACCAAGGTGATGCTGGGTTAGAATCTCAATTGCAAAATGGTTTTCGTATATCGAGATATTCGGATTCTTCCTTACCCTCTGCACAAGTACTTTCTCAATTGCCTCACCTGTATTATCCTTGTGATGAAGGATACGGTGTTCTGTATGCCCGCCTTCCCTTGCAAGGTCGTAGGAGCCGTCGGGCTTTTTATCGAACGATACGCCAAGATCTATCAGGTCCTTTATTCTTTCCGGTGCTTCCTCTACTACCATCCGCACTATCTCTTCGTTGCAGAAACCATCACCGGCAATAAGGGTGTCCTGCACATGCTTTTCATAATTATCCGGTTCCCTGAAAACGGCTGCAATGCCACCCTGTGCATACCTTGTATTTGATTCCTCAAGGGACGCTTTTGTAACAATGCTCACCTTGCCGAACTTCGATGCTTTTAGGGCAAACATGAGGCCTGCGATACCTGAACCTATAACCAGAAAATCTGTCCTTTTCTTCATTGGCCCTGTTATATAAGGCAGTAAAGATACTAATAGATTAAGGAATAAGTTTCACTGCCCCCGGCAAGCTGATTGTAATAATTAACTTTTTCGATTATTTTTGCCTTCCGTTTATAATATAATTCAGACAATTATGGCTCTTGAAGATGTTTTTAAAAAGCTGGTATCTCACTGCAAGGAATATGGTTATGTATTTCCATCAAGTGACATTTACGACGGGCTGAGTGCCGTTTATGACTATGGTCAGTATGGTGCCGAGCTTAAGAACAATATAAAGAAGTACTGGTGGGATTCGATGGTCCTGATGCACGACAATATAGTTGGTATTGATTCTGCAATATTCATGCACCCTACAATCTGGAAAGCTTCCGGACACGTTGATGCATTCAATGATCCCCTCATCGACAATAAGGATTCAAAGAAAAGATACCGTGCCGATGTACTCATTGAGGAACACATGGCAAAGATCGAGGATAAGATCACTAAGGAGGTTGAAAAAGCAAGGGAGCGTTTTGGTGAATCCTTTGATGAAAAGAAATTCAGGGAAACAAACCAGCGTGTCCTTGCAAATCAGGCTAAGATCGATGAAATACATTCTCGTTTCACAAAAGCCCTTAATGAAACAAATCTTGCCGAGCTAAAGCAGATTATTGTCGACAACGAAATTGTATGCCCGATATCCGGTACACGCAACTGGACAGATGTTAGGCAGTTCAACCTGATGTTTTCGACTGAGATGGGGTCAACAGCTGACGGGGCAATGAAGATCTACCTGAGGCCCGAGACAGCCCAGGGGATTTTTGTGAACTTCCTTAACGTACAGAAAAGCGGCAGGATGAAGCTCCCCTTTGGTATCGCCCAGATCGGAAAAGCATTCAGGAATGAAATAGTTGCCCGCCAGTTCATATTCCGCATGAGAGAATTCGAACAGATGGAAATGCAGTTCTTTGTAAGTCCGGGTTCAGAACTTGAATGGTTCAGGCACTGGAAGGAGACAAGGATGAAATGGCACCAGGCATTGGGTTTCGGGGCTGAAAACTACAGGTTCCATGATCACGACAAGCTGGCTCATTATGCAAATGCAGCCTGCGATATCGAGTTCAGGTTCCCGTTCGGATTCAAGGAGGTGGAAGGAATACATTCAAGGACCGACTTCGACCTTAAATCGCACCAGCAGTACAGCGGGAAGAAAATGCAGTACTTCGATCCAGAGAAGAATGAATCTTATGTACCCTATGTTATTGAAACATCTATAGGTGTTGACAGGATGTTCCTGCAGGTGATATCAGCATCTTATGCCGAAGAGGAGATTAAAAAAGAAGACGGGTCCACAGATACACGCGTTGTATTAAGACTTCCTGCTTATCTCGCACCTGTGAAGCTAGCTGTTATGCCGCTTGTAAAGAAGGATGGTCTGCCTGAAATTGCTGAAAAGATTGTCGAGGATCTCAAGTTCGACTTCAACTGCCAGTACGACGACAAGGATTCAATTGGACGCCGTTACAGGAGGCAGGATGCCATAGGTACACCGTACTGTATAACAATTGACCATCAGACCCTCGAGGATAACACAGTTACTATAAGATACCGTGATTCAATGGAGCAGGAAAGGGTAGCAATCAGCAGCCTCCGCGAGATTATCGCTGAGAAGGTAAGCCTGAGAACCCTGCTGAAAAAGCTCTGATATGAATAAAGTTCTCATCATAACGTATTACTGGCCGCCATCTGCAGGGGCCGGTGTACAGAGATGGCTGAAATTTGCAAAATACCTGCCATCGTCGGGATGGGAACCATTGATAATTACGGTTGATCCGGAATATGCCACATATCCTGCCCTCGATCATTCACTTGACCGGGACCTTGACAGCAAAATAAGGATTTGGAAGACCAGGGCAACTGATTACTTCAGGATATACAGGAGGGATAAGTCAAAGGTTCCTGCCGCCGGGTTTGCCTCATCTGATGAAAAAAGCTTTAAAGGCTGGCTGATCCGTTTCATAAGAGGAAACTTCTTTATTCCCGATCCACGGCGTGGATGGAATAAATACGCTTTCAAACAAGCCAGTGAACTAATCCTGTCCGAAGGAGTTACACATGTCATCACTACAAGCCCTCCCCATTCCACACAGCTGATCGGGATAAAACTCAAAAAGAAATTTTCTTCAATAAAATGGATAGCTGACCTCAGGGATCCATGGACAGATATATATTATTATTCCCTCTTCAATCATACTCCGCCGGCAAAGGCTCTTGACAGCCATTATGAGAGGAAAACCCTTGAGCTGGCTGACAGCCTGATTACCGTGGGAGACAGCCTTCGCGATTTGTTCCTTTCAAAATATAAGGATGCTGCAAATAAGATCCATACAATCACAAATGGATTTGATGAGACTGATTTCCAGGGTAAATCGAATGGTTTTAACACGGAGTTTGTCGTTACATACACAGGGACTCTGTCCGAATCATACCCGATGAAAAGTTTTATCGAGGCTGTAGTAAACTACATTGCCGGGGGAAACCGCCTTAAAATAAGGTTTATCGGCACCGTGTCTCCGGCCTGGAGGGAAAAGATGGAAACTTCAGGTCTGTCAGATGTTCTTGAATTTGTCCCCTACGTTGAACATATTAAGGCGATCAGGTACATGCTTGATTCCTCTGCCAATCTTCTGATAATACCCGACCACAGCAGTAACCGCAGCATAATAACAGGAAAACTCTTCGAGTATATCGCATCCCGCCGGCCGATAATATGCATAGGACCACCGGACGGCGATGCTGCAGCCATTATTAATGAATCAGAATCTGGAAGGGTTCATGAATACAATGATGTTGCCGGAATCGAAAAAACCCTTGAAGAACTCGGAAAGGGAAATTTCAGGATTAATGAAGCCGGAATTAACAAATACTCAAGGAGAGAGCTTACTTCAAAACTGGCAGGGCTTCTCAGCAGGCTTTAAGATCAGAGCGGGTTGAACCTGTCAAAAACCTTTGATAATCCTTCCCTCAGCCTCTGAATCTCAATCTTCTCGAAGAAATTCATAAAGTACAATGCGAGCGGGAATGCAATAAGTATCCCAAGTTTAATCCCGTATGAGACTGCAAATCCCAGCTTCTCTGCCTGGAAACCTCCGATAAGTGCACCAGCAGCAAGAAGGTAGATCATAAACACCTTCATCCATTCAAATGACACTTTCATGAAACGGGAAGCAGTTACCGTAAGAATTCCTGTGTACAGGATCTGTGAAATAAGACTTGACCAGGCTGCTCCCATCATCCCGATTTCCGGTATGAGTATCCAGTTCAGCAGGATGTTAGATACTACAGCCACCAGTGATGGTACCAGGAAGTATATCATCCTGTTCTTAAGGTACAGTCCTACACCAACAAAGTAATTCATACCCAGTACCATGAAGCTGAATGCAAGAACAGGAACAACGGCGAGCCCGTCGAAATAGTCCTTGTTCCTTGCAACAACTGAGAGTAGATCTTTGTACACGAACAGGAAACCAAGGATAATAAGGGAAATTATAAAGCAATAGTATGTAAGCATCTTCCTGTAATATCTCAGGTTATTCTCTTCCTTTTCCTTGCTGAAAATTGAAGGCATATAACTGAGGCCGATTGTCGAAATGAAGATCAGGTTTATGAAGTTTGCTATTTTATATCCGAAAGCATATTTGCCGGTCTCGGCGCTTGTGCTTAACCAGTTCAGCATATACCTGTCGTTGAGCTGGAAAATCAGGAACCCGATATTCCCTGCTATTGCGGGGAAGCCGAATTTTATTGAAAGCCAGACAACAGGAAGATCCAGCTTCACTTTTATTCTTGGAATAACCACAACGAAAAGGAAAATCAATGCTGTCGAGGCAACACCAATAAGCCTTGCAGTAAGTATGCCTTCAATCCCCATTGAAAGTTTTTTTACAAAGAAGATTGTGAGAAGGAAGCTTAAGGTAAGCTTGAAGGCATTGAATACAAGGTACTGAACAGGCTTTTCCTCAAACTGCAGTATCTGGAAAGGGACTATGCACATTATCTCGGCAACTACGATCCAGAATACTATCCTGAGGTTTTGACTGTATGAAACACTGTCGAAAAGGGTATGGGCAACAGGTGCTGAAAAAATAATAAGTGGAACAACAGACAGCATCGATAGTAACAGGTTCCCCAGGTAATTGTTAAAAAGGAAGGTTCGGTAGGTTCCCTTTTCCCTTTCGATGAAAAAATATCTCTGGTGACCCGATGTGATTCCGAAATGAAGTATCGCTGTGAGGAGAAGGATCGTTGTCTCCATTACAGCCAGGTCTCCGAAAGAAGAAATAGGGATAAAATTATTATACAGGGGGATAAGAATGAAGCCCAGGAGCTTGTTCAGAATATTCCCGAACCCGTAAATAGCGGTCTGTTTTCCCAGCTTTCTGATCTGCCCGAGCATCCTTTCAGTCTTTTTTATATGTTAACAAATACCTGTACTTTTTGATCATTACATTCTCATCAAAATCAGCAATTGTAATCCTGCTTTCTTTATAGACTTCCTGTCTGAGAGACTGATCGAAGCACATTCTTTCTATAGCAAATGCAAGGGCCTCACTGTTCTCAGGCGGGCATAACAGACCATCTTTGCCGTGTGTTATTATTTCCCGCGGACCAGTCTGGCAATCGGTAGATACTACGTGCCCATTCACATACATGGCTTCAATAAGCGCATTTGGAAATCCTTCCCAGCTCGATGAAAGAACATAGCATTCAGCTGACTTCATGAACTTGTACGGGTTGTTGCAATAGCCAGGGAAAATTACATAATTACTCAACCCGCTGGCATTAACCTGGTCTCTTATTTCATCTTCAAGCTCACCCTTTCCGATAATTATAAGGCGTAGTTCTTTATGCCTTGAATGAAGCTGCCCGAAACTTTCAACAAGCAGCCTGTAGTTCTTAGCCCTTGAAAAACTCCCTACGGCAAGTACATATTTAAGTCCGGGATCAAGATCTACTTCAGTAACTTTCTCCTTTACACATGAATCAATATATGGAAATGAAAGCCCATTCCTTATAGTAAAAACTTTATCCTCATCAACCCTGAAATCTTTAATAATTGCCATCCTGGACTCATCAGAAACTGCAACAACTGATTCTGATTTTTTATAGGCAAACCGCAGGAGCAGCTTCCAGACCCTATGTTTGAAGGACCTGGTAAGATAACGCCTGTGATTCGACCTCTCTGAAAGTATAAGAGGAACTCTCATGAACAGTGTGGCCAGGTAGCTTATTATATTAGGATAATACAGGAATGACAGTATCTTGTCCGGGTTTTCCTTTTTAATTATCTCACGAAGTCGTAATGCAAAAGATAAAGTATTCCCATGTTCTGCCTCAAGGGAGATATATTTCAGTCCGCTCAGTGAAAGCAACTCGTCAAGATATCTCCCCTTCCTGTAAAATGAGACAAGGATTATCTCTGCCTCACTTACAAGCGATTGCGTTATCCTGGAGATAACTTTCTCGGCGCCACCACCTTCAAGTGAAAGTGTCAGTATCAGGTACCTGGGTTTATCGGACATCTGCTTATTCGAGATATTTCTCAAACCACAACTGGAACATAATAAGGTTCCATATATAATTTCCTTCGGGAATATTATTACCCGACTTTTCAAACATTGTATCGAGTTTAACTATAGCAGCAGGATTGAAAAGATCCTGCTTTTTGAGATATGCCCCAGACAGATATTTTTCCCTGAGCCACTTAAGGTCGCCTTTGAGCCAGCTGAAGACCGGTACGGCGAATCCGTGCTTGGGCCTGTCGAGAATTTCACGCGGAACATACCGGTAGGCAAGCTCTTTCAGGAGGTATTTCCGGGTGCCGTTCCTGTTCTTTAATTGATGGGGAATCCTGAAAGAAAACTCAACCAGCCTGTGATCCAGAATCGGGACCCTTGCTTCAAGAGATACCGACATCGAAGCCCTGTCAACCTTTGTAAGAATATCATCCGGAAGATAGGTGGTCATATCGTTCAGCATGTATAGCTCTTCAAGGTTTCCTGAGAGGTCACGGTTCTTGAAATATGCATTATTCAGGGAATATTCCCTGCTGCCCAGGACATCTCCGAGGAAGTACTTTGAGACTATGTAGTTAACATTGATAATATTGATATTGCTGTTGAGGTATGGATAACGGGCGAACCTGGGGTTAAGTGAAAACAGCGCCTTCGCCAGGTCTGGTCTTCCGGTAAGAAGGTTTAATATTTTCCCTGCCGGCATCAGCTTTTTCATACGGGCAGCTGAGGCATAATTATTATAACCGCAGAAAAGTTCATCACCACCATCACCGGAAAGAACAACTGTTGCATTTTTTTTAGCCAGACCGCTGACAAGCATAGTAGGAAGTGCCGAGCTGTCGCCAAATGGTTCATCAAAATAATTGGGTATATCTGTTATAAGATCCCTTGCCTTTTCAACAGGCAGTATCAGTTCAAAATGCCGGGTCCCCAGGTACTTTGAAACCATTGCAGCTTCGGTTGCCTCATTATATCTTTTATCGTCAAAGCCTATAGTGAAAGTATTGACCGGTTCGGGTGACAACTTCTGCATTACTGCGGTTGTGAGGGAAGAATCAATTCCACCACTCAGGAATGAACCGATTGGAACATCAGCTATCATGCGGTAGCGGACGCTGTCGGTAATAAGCGCATCAAGACGGCTGAGACACTCAGCTTCATCTGTAATAAGTTGTTCTTTATTCTGAAGAAAGTGCTCTTTCAGATCCCAGTACCTTGATGCCTGTGGCTGACCATTTACAAATCTCACATAGGTACCTGGTTCTACTTTCTTTACATACCTGAATATGCTCGAACTTCCGGTTATGTAGCCATGGTACAGAAAAGATGATAAGGATTCATAGTCAAGTGACTTATCCACCCCATGGCATGCCATCACCGGTTTCAGCTCTGAAGCATAGATAATGTTACCGCCCTTTTCGTAGTAATATAATGGCTTGATTCCTAGCCTGTCGCGTATAAGGAAAAACTCTTTTGTTTCACGGTTATAGACAGCAAAGGCAAACATGCCGATGAACCTCGATGCCATTTCCACACCCCAAAGGTGAAAAGCCTTTATTGCCACTTCCGTATCCGACCCGGAGCTGAAACTGTAGCCTGCCTCTTTAAGTTCCTCCCTGATCTCCCTGTAGTTATAAATCTCGCCATTGAGAGTGAGGACAAGGTTTTTATAGTACATCGGCTGATTTCCGGCATCAGAAAGGTCGATAATCGCAAGCCGGCGGAAACCTATACCAACCCTGAAATCTTCATCATCAGAAATAAAAACCCCTTCGCTGTCGGGTCCGCGATGGCTGATAGTACTTATCATGGCTTTCAGGTCCTTCTCCGAAAGTCCCATGTTGCTGCTGATAAATCCTGCCAGTCCGCACATTAAATGAAACTTTTATAATTACTCAGATCTTTCTGAAGACAAACTCATTGCAGCCCAGCCCCAGCGTAGTCTTAAGCCTTACAAGGGTAAAGCCTTTTTTCCTGAAATAATCAAAAACAGCAGCTGGCGTTGCAACCTCGAAAGGATATCCGCCTAGCCAGTCGATCCAGTCGTGGTAAACACTCATCCCCCTGTTTTTGCGGTACCTCTTAAAAACAGTGAAAGGGTTTCGCCCCTTAACAACTTCGTTCAGTATGGTCCTGAAAAAAAACCAGGGTATGAATATTGTTTTTACAAGGAGTCTTCCGGCAAGACCTGAACAGTAGGTCTTTTTTATCTTCTTCCATCGTTTCGACCTTACACCCTGGTCATTATATATTGCTATAAAACAAATTCCTTTTTCCTTTACCCTGTCTATAGTATTATCAATGGCTTCCCACATAAATCCTGTATGGTGCAGGACACCCCAGCTGTATACAATATCGAATTTCCCCAGGCTGTTCATGTATTTCCCGTCAAGGACGGATGCCTGCTCAACAATCCACCTGTCATCTGAGCCATATCTCCTTCTTAATTCTGCTGTACATTCAACTGACTGAACATCATAGTCGAACGAGTGAACTGTGGCTCCAAGCTTATAGGCAGCAAGGCTGAACATTCCGCTGCCTGAACCGATATCAAGGAAACTAAGCCCCGAAAGACTGTCTGTTTCAAGCATTTCGGAGACAGATCGTTGTGCCTCAATTATATTTGATTCACCAAGCCCGGCCAGGAATGCTGACCAGTTCTCACCGAATTTAAACCTGTCTTTTGGATCAACTGACATTACAATGATTTTAGGTAAGTGAGCAGACGCAGTACAGGTGTGGCTGGTCTTTTGAACTCTTCATTCCCAGAATTTTTTTCAGGGTCTTTTTCGGCAGCCGTAACAATTTTCTCAAGGGACTCAGATTAAAATTTGTTGCCCCGATCTCAACTACCCTGAATCCTTTCCCTGTTACAAAATCTCCGAGGATCTGCCTGTCCCATCTCCTTACATGCTGCCACCTGTGAAAGAGCTCGTTTGTCTCAGGATTCAGAATATAGGAATTCTCCAGTATCTCTTCGTTAGGTGTTGTAACAACTAATATGCCATCAGCGGCAAGCAGGTTCTTTATATTTGAGAAAGTAAGTTCGAGATACCTGTCATCGAGATGCTCAATGACTTCGATAAGGGTGATAAGGTCAAATTTTTCTTTCCTTTCCTGCAGCTCTTCAATAGAATAAGCTCCTCTGAATCCGGATTTCCCGGCATAGGTTTTCCTTATCTGGTCAAGAGAATTTGTCGAAAACTCAAGCGCAGTTACATTTATGCCCCTGTCCAGAAGATGCCTTATCAGAAAGCCCGGGCCTGATCCATAATCAAGCAACTCCTTGCCCTGTCTTATATACTTCTTTAATGCTGCAGCGAGCCTGCCACCAACCTGGTATGTGAAGTAGTGTTCCGGGCTAAGCGAAATATAGTCCCAGTATCTCCGGACTTTCTCATCAGTCCATTCCATTAACTTATATTCCATGCTACTGCTGAATAATGACCACCAAAATTAAACTAAATTGCATAATATTCAATTTTCAGTGTCAGATGCTGCATAGTCCAAAAACAGGCTGTATGCATCTTTGTTCTCATTTATAAGTACATTTATACCCGCTTAGAGTTATTAATGAACAAGAGTCTCCTACTTCTGACCGATACCTTCCCTTTCGGAAATTCAGAGCAGTTTCTTGAAACAGAACTTCCGTACCTTGAAAAGAATTTCGGAAGCATCACAATCTTTCCTCTTGAAAGGGGGGCTACACAAAGCAGAAGGGAGATCCCCGAAAACATATCAGTTCTCACACCACCACTGGGCAGGCTTAAGGACAGGTTTTCACTGATTTTAAAAGGACTGTTCAATCTGAGTCCTGTTCTACCATTCATAAAGGAAGGCATAAGGTCCGGGGCATTCACAAACCTGGGAAAATTAAGGAGATGGGGCACTCATTTTTTACTGGTCCGGCAGCTTTTGTCAGGATCATTCTTTAAGAACAATGCTTCATTTTTCAGCTCTTTTGATGTATTATACTTTTACTGGGGACTCAGGTGGAGCCAAATTCTGCCATTCCTTCCGGTTAAGCTAAGGCCAGCGATTGCTGTAAGATTTCACGGTTCAGATCTATACGAGCATACGAATGATAATTATATTCCATGGAGAAAAGAACAGCTTGAAATGACAGGCACCGCAATAGTAATCTCGGAAACAGGCGCCAAGTATTTCAATGATCACTATCCATGGTTCAATGGCAGGATCATTATCTCGAGGATAGGTACTGATGACAGGGGAATAAATCCCTATTTCAGATCAGAAACAATCAGGATAGTATCATGCTCAAATATTGTTGATGTAAAAAGGGTCGACCTGCTTGCTCAGGCAATTTGCTGCCTTGATTTCAAAACCGAATGGATACATTTCGGTGACGGACCACTCAGGCCTGGTGTTGATAAAGTAATTGCCACAGCTCCGGGTCATATACGTACAAGGCTGGCAGGAAAGATAAGTCATGATGAACTTATGAGATATTATGGCTCGGTTCCAATCGATCTTTTTGTGAATGTAAGCAGTTCAGAAGGGGTACCCGTTTCAGTTATGGAGGCTCTCTCCTTCGGAATACCTGTAGTTGCAACCAACGCGGGAGGAACCGGAGAACTGGTTTCGGTGAAGGTGGGTGCACTAATTGATACCACCGCAGGCCCGGTTGAGATTGCCCGCATAATTACATCAACTGTCTTCAGTAATGATTACTATGGAAAGAGGCTTGCAGCAAGGGAACAATGGAGTATAATGTCTCAGTCTGGAAATGTATATCCCCCGTTCGTCCTGTCACTGACAACATTGTGAATGCAATGCTAAATTGGATCAAAAGTAGGTTTGTAAACGATATTCAAGTATTTTTACCAGCTATTAATTATCTCACAACGATTTTCGATGAATTCAAGCAATCTTATTAAAAAATCATTGCCACACATCCTGGCAGTTGTAATTTTCCTCGCAATCACAGTATTATATTTCTACCCGGTTCTGGAAGGGAAAGTTCTTCATACAAATGACGGAACTGTTGCAAGGAATGCAGCAAAAGAGATAACCGAATACAGGGACAGGACAGGCAAGGAAGCATTATGGACAAACTCAATGTTCAGTGGAATGCCGGCCTATATGATCTCTGTGAAGTTTACCGGTAACATAATAAGTCATGTCGATAGTTTTCTCAAGATCCTTAAGCTGCCGATTGCTTCAATTTTCCTTACAATGCTTGGCTTTTACATCCTTCTCCTTATATTCAGGGTGAGGCCATGGCTGGCAATTGCAGGTGCTATTGCATATGGAATGTCGACTTATTTCTTCTTTATACTCTCGGCCGGTCACAATACAAAGGCAATGGCAATAGCCTACATGGCTCCAATGATAGGTGCGATTTACTACACGTATCGAAGGGAGGCAATATTAGGGGCGATACTTACTACATTCTTCCTCTCGCTGCAGATCTATGCCAATCACCCGCAGATAACGTATTATGCATTCATCTGTCTGTTTGTATTTGTAATTACCGAATTTGTATATGCCGTAAGGGAAAAAAGGCTGCCGGCTTTCGTGAAGAGTTCACTTGTACTTGTTATTCCTGTAGTGCTGGCAGTGGGAATGAATTTTGCATCACTTTATACAACATACGAGTACAGTAAGTATTCAATAAGGGGCAAATCTGACCTTGTTTATGACAATAAAACCACTTCAAAGGGTCTTGACATTGAATATGCAACACAGTGGAGCTATGGCGTGGACGAAACAATGACACTCCTTATTCCTAACTTCAAGGGTGGTGCCAATATCCCATTTGACAGGAACTCGAAAACTGTTACAACTTTAAAACAGAATAATGCAGGGCAGTATGCCAGCGGTTTCTATCAGTACTGGGGAACACAGCCCTGGACCGACGGACCAGTATATGTCGGGGCAATAGTGGTTTTTCTTTTTGTTCTCGGACTAGTCCTTGTGAAAGGACCTGAAAAGTGGTGGCTGCTTGTTGCCACAATCCTTTCAATAATGCTTGCGTGGGGAAAGAATTTCCTGCCGCTCACTAATCTCTTTATGAATTTCTTCCCCGGGTATAACAAGTTCAGGGCAGTGACAATGACACTTGTAATTGCCGAATTCTGCATGCCTCTTCTTGCCGTTATTACGCTTAGGGATATACTTGAGGGAACCATTGACAGGAAACAACTGTTCAGGGGACTTAAGATCGCTTTGGGTGTGACAGGTGGCCTGACCCTTATTTTCCTGATCTTCCCTGGCATTGCAGGCAATTTCTCGTCTGCAAATGATGGAGACCAGTTACCTGAATGGTTAGGCTCAGCCATGAAAGCCGACAGGATTTCACTGCTTAGAAATGATGCTTTCAGATCACTTGTTTTTATAATTCTCGCGTCCTCAGTCATCCTTGGTTTTGTCTTTGAAAAGATTAAGAAAGAGTATGCGATAATACTTCTCGGGCTTCTTTTCCTTATCGATATGTTTGGTGTTGACAAAAGGTATCTTAATTCAGATAAGTTTGTTAACCAGACAACTATTGCCCGTAATGAAGTTCCCTCGCTTGCCGACAAAAGGATACTCGAAGACAAGACAGACTACAGGGTGCTCAGCCTCGCTGTAAGCACTTTCAGCGATGCATCAGTTTCCCAGTATCATAAATCAATTGGAGGCTATAACGGGGCAAAACTCAGGAGATACCAGGAGATGATAGATACACTGCTTGCCTATGACCTGGCTGTATACAGGAGAGATCTTTCGATGGCCCAGTCGCTAAAGGATATCCTTCCTGCAATTGATCTCCTTAAAAACAACCAGGCCCTGAGGATGCTCAACACAAAATACTTTATTGTTAACCCCCAGATAGACCCGGTACTAAACGAGAAAGCCCTCGGAAATGCATGGTTTGCCGGCACAGTGAAATTTGCAGCAAATGCAAATGAGGAACTCTCAATGGTTAAGACTATTGACCCCGCAAATGAAGCCGTAATTGAATCGTCCTTTAAGAAGCTTGTTACAAACAGTACATATTCGAAAGAAAAAGGCGACACTATAGCTCTTACTTCCTATCAGCCGAATGAGTTGATTTATAAGTATAATGCCAGTGGAGAAAGGCTTGCCATTTTCTCGGAGGTATGGTATCCTGCAGGGTGGAAAGCTTTCATCGATGGAAAACCGGCTGATTATCTACGGGCAAACTGGATATTAAGAGGAATGATCGTTCCCGGCGGAAGCCACGAAATAAGGTTCTCATTTGAACCTGCTTCTTTCAGAATAGGGAATGCTGTCTCCACAGCCAGTTCAATAATCTTCATACTTATTGCTGCAGGGTATGCCGGGATGTATTTTGTAAACTCCAGGAAGAAGAAACAGGATGCAGCATCTTGAAAAGTGTCCCATTTGCGGCACACCCGGACCTGAACAATTTACATCAGCAAAGGACTGGCTTGTAACAGGAAGCCATTTCAATATTCTCAGATGCAGGTCCTGCATGTTTACATTCACCCAGGATTATCCGGATGAATCTGAATCTGGCAGGTATTATGAATCCGCTGAATATATTTCACATACAGATTCCAAAAGGACCTTTATCGAGAAAATTTACCAGGTCGCCAGGAACTACATGCTTGGCCGGAAGGTAAGACTTGTATCATCAGTAACCGGTAAAAAGCACGGATCCCTGCTCGACATCGGAAGCGGGACAGGCCATTTTCTGAATTCAATGAAGCTGGCCGGTTGGGAAGTTACAGGTATTGAAATAAGCGATAATGCCCGCAGTTATTCAGTTTCAAAATTCTCGCTCAGTGTTTTGAAACCAACAGAATTTGAAAAGATAGCTTCCGGAAGTATTGACTGCATAACTTTATGGCATGTTGCCGAGCATCTTCATGACCTTGACGGGTATTTCAGCGACATAAAGAGGGTGCTTAAGACCGGGGGTGTTATAATAATTGCCCTTCCCAACAGTGAGTCTTACGATGCTTTCTATTATGGAAGTGACTGGGCGGCATGGGATGTGCCACGTCACCTCTGGCATTTTAATCCTGCTTCATTTCGTATTTTTGCGAAAAACAAAGGCCTAAGATTGATTAAGATCCGTCCCCTGCCCCTTGATGTATTTTATATTGCTATTCTAAGCGAGAGAAACCGTGGGAAAAGATTTCCTGCAGTAAAGGGGATAATTAAGGGCTTCCTGTTTTATGTACACTGCATCTTCAGAAGGGAGTTTTCAAGTTCCCTTGTATACATTTTAAAGCGCGAGGGAGATCAATAGCGGTCGAGCCACCTGTATCTTCTTGAGTTGTCGCCAAACCTAAGTACGACTGTAAGTTCATGTGTCCCGTAAGTTATCCTTTGAATTTCAGCAAGGGTGAAATCCACTGAATATCCAAACCACAGGTTTTCGTATTTAACGCCTACCATAGCAATAACTGCATTGCTTGTCCGGTAAGTTAAACCTGCCCAGAAGGATTGCTTATAAATGTAAGTAACCCCGATATCAGCCATAGGTTTCAGCTGTGTTGACATCCTGACAAGCATCGAAGGCTGAAACTCTACATACCTGCTTGCTTCGAATGTATATGATCCGAATATGTTTAGCTGCCTGCTCATCTTGAATTTATCATATGCCGCCTGGCCAATCTTTAATGCCGCACCAAAAAGCTGGTCGGCTGAAACACCAACATTAAAATTAGGATTCAGAAGGTATATGCCTGCAGATGCATCAGGTATAAATACTCCTTTGCGGAGGTCATTATTCAGCCATGGTTCACTTGGGTTATCAAAGTCAATCTGCCGCTCATCAATCTTCAGGTGGTAACCCGTAAATGCAAGTCCCATTGATAACTGGGTATTGCTCTGGAGCCACATATGGTAGGCGTATGAGAACTGGAACCCTGTTCTCTGGATTAGTCCGTTCCTGTCGCTGAAGACAAAGGCGCCAAGCCCGACTTTCCCGTCAGTCTTTGGCCTGTTGAACTGCTTCTTGACAGTGGTTTTCTTTATTATATATTTCTGCTTGAGTATCCTTGTCTGTCCGCTGAAGGCAAATGTCTGCGGCGCCCCGTAATATCCGACCCATTGCTCCCTTGCAGTAAGGTTAAAACTTGTATAACCGTCGCTGCCGGCAACTGCAGGGTTAATAAGGAATTTATTGTAAAGGTACTGGCTGAATATCGGAAGCTGTTGCCCCCTTGCCTGGGAGAACAGGAGAACCAGAACCGATATGAGTAAGACCTTTTTCACTTTCGTTAAAAGTAATGTTTATTTGACTATAGTAACGTTTCCAAGTATAGGTTTGCTTCCGTTATGCAGGTCGATAACATAGTGATAGGAGTCGATCGGCAATACAGCTCCATTGCTTCTTCCGTCCCATGGATCAGCATATCCACGTGCAGATTTCCATACCTGCTGACCCCACCTGTTGTATACCCTGACTTCCATTTCGGGATAAAGATTTGTCATTCCAATCTCCCACCTGTCATTAATATTATCGCCATTTGGTGAGAATATGTTATGCACAATCAGGCAGGTTTCTTTCTGCGGCTCCATGTTAACTGAGTCTTTTACTGAGCAATCATTTGCATCTGTAACTGTAAGCCAGTACCAGCCTTTCAATATATTTGAGACCACCTGACCTGATGAACCATCCGACCAGTTATATATATAACCGCTGCCAATCGGTATACCGCCGGTAACAGTTGATCTAATCTCACCGTCAGGACTATCGGGGCACCATGCCTGTGTAACATCGAAGGAGATCTTTATCGAATCAGGTGCAGTTAGTGATACAATCGAATCGGTATTACAGTTATTCTGATCGAGGATTATTACCCTGTAATTCCTGTCCGGATATAGTCCGGATCTCACCCTTGAAGTATCGCCATCCGACCAGAGAACATGTACCGGACCGGCATTATTAACCGGCATGACTTCTATCGAGCCGGTGGGCGCACCTGCGCAATCAATGTTATAAAATCCGTCCTTGCTCTGTGATAAGGTAAGGTTCATGCCTAATTTACCCGGTTCGGTAAGAATGAACGATCCGGTTGCTGTACAATTTGTTGAGTTATCAGTAATTATAAGGTCATACTGCCCCTGCCGCAGATCAGAAATATCACCTGTTGAGAAGCTGCCATAAGGACTGGTCCAGGCGTAAGTGTACGGTCCGATTCCTGATGTCACATTTACCTTGATCCATCCGTTGCTTCCATTTGCACAACTGATATTATACCCGTTATACCAGGAGAAAGTAGTATCGTAGGTAACAGGAGGCGGAAGACTAACAGTGGCTGAGTCAGCTTTAGTACATCCATTAATATCTGTTACAGTTACAATATATTTTCCGGCAGCAAGTGATGAGATATCTTCCGTAGTGGAACCATTCGACCAGCTGAATCCATATGGAGCAGCACCTCCGGAGACAGAGAGATCCACACTGCCCTGTGCTGTACATGTAAGATTAACAGGAGCCATGGAGGTCTGCAATTTCTGCGGCTGGATCAGGACAACATCAGTTGGAATCACGCACTGGTTCGTATCAGTTAAAACAACATGGTAATTACCGGCTGTTAATGCATTCTGGTCCTCAAGACCCTGTACTATTCCTGATCCGTTTGAAGTTGTCCAGTTAAACCTGTAATTACCAACACTTCCGCCTGTAACAGTGAGATTTACTGATCCTGTTCCTCCAAAGCAGTTTATATTATTAGTAAGATCCGGCGCAGTCGATTTTAATGCTGAAACACCAAGAGGTGAAGGCTGTGTAAGCCTGAATCTTGGTTTCGGGCTGAGGTAACATTTTGAATTTGACACATCTGTTACAGTTGCAATGTAAGTACCTGCTCTCAGTCCGGAAATATCTTTTGTTCCGGCAGAATAAGTCCCGGTGGAATCAACCCAGTTGAATAGATATGATCCCGAACCCCCGGATACATCTATTTTTATGAAACCATCGCTGAAGCCGTTACATGAAATATTGTAAACTCCATCCCGGCTTACAGAAACCTGTGAACCTGAAAGGACCATACCGGCAGGCTCGACTATATCTATGCTGTCGAGCATGTAGCAGTTCTTGCTGTCCCTTACCTCGAGATAATACCTTCCTGCAGCAAGACTGTCGATTCTGTTTGTATTAACAGGACCATAGTGGATATTCCCGTTATTTGTATACCAGTGATATGTATATCCTCCGTTACCTCCGCTGATTGTCTTGACCATTGCATATCCATCCCAGTAACCTTTACATGAGACATTATATCCACCTGCAAATGAACTTCTTTCGAATGTCACTTTTATAAGGTCAGGCTGAGGCAGCTCAACCGATTGCGGATACTGTTCCCAGCAATCCTGGCTGTCCTTCATGTGAACTGTATAGCTGCCTGCACTCAGACCACCATGATAATTGAAAATACCTGTTGTATTCAGTGTGCCATTTGCGACTGTATCAACATCATCTTTAAGTATCCAGTAACTGAATGGAGGGATACCTGTTGATTCATCAACTTTCACCTGAATTATACCATCACTGCCGCCATAACATGATACTGGTGTATTAACAAGAACCAGTGAGCTTGTATATGAGCCGTCAATGCTTAATAAGCTTGAGTTTTTACAGCCAAGGTTATCCATAACTGTATCCTTGTAGGTACCGGCATATATTCCACCGCTTATTACCTGTGTAAACCTGCTTAATCCGAACGGGCCTGTCCAGTGTACATAATATGGTCCGGCACCTTTTGATAAATCTGCCCTGAGGATTGCATCGCTTCCGCCTGAACACTTAAGCGGCTGAACAATCGTATTGCCCTGCAATGGTTTTGCATGTATCTTGACTTCAGGCACCTGGTTTACGCCATTAGGACAACCCAGACCAACAACTTTAGGTGTTATTGTGTAGAATACAGACTGTATCGTATCAGAGTTATCCTGGTACTGGAGCTGTATCTTCTGGCCTGGTGTCAGGTTGCTTCCCGGAGCTGTAGGACCTACAACTACACCTGGTCCACCTGTAACACTTACAGTATAATCGAATTTAATTTGTCCCATTGTCATTATGGACGGGGAGGTAAGTGTAATGTCAGTAGTTCCTCCGTAGCAGATCTGTGGTTTGGTGTTAATAGGAACAACACGCGGAGTCGGGTTAACAATAACATATGTTGAGTCTACATGTCCGGCACATGAAGTTGGTAATGGCCCTACCGGAGTGATATAGAACTTCACTTTTATCGGTGCATCTGTTGTATTTGTTATGGTCCCACTGATGAAACCACCAACTGCAGGTATTGAACCTGTCATTGGAATAGCTGTTATGATTCCGGCAGGATTAGAACGGTACCAGATAAATGAGGTACCTGCGACCCCATTACTTTCGCCCATTACAATATTTGTGAATGCCACATTAGAACAGGTGTGATCCTGCTGCGACGGAGTCATTGTGACTACCGGCCTCTTATTAACCTTGAGTACTGCTGAATTGGTCCTTGTCGATGTACCATAATCATCGGTGACAATGCAGTAGTATCTTCCTGAATCAGCAAGTGCAACATTATTTATTATGAGGACACCTGGTCCGGTCGTATTGTAATGCGAACCAGTAAGGAGGGTTGAAGGCTCCTTATACCATGTATATGTAAGATTTCGGGTTGAAGAAGCCTGGATCTCAAACTCTGCATATGATGTTGCATACGGTTTGGATTCGCAGACAATTGTATCTCTTGGATGTTTCAGGATCTTAGGCCTGCTGAGAGCAAGTGCAAACTGTGTCCCGGAACCGGAAATATTCCCGGTAAGATTGTTCCTGTAAGCAATGGTTCCGGCAGCAGCATTGTGTGTCCCGTCGAGGGTCCAGTTTCCACCGGTTGTCCGTTTTATAATTCGGGTTATATCGGTGATATAGTGTGGTGGATATGATGTAAAACCAGAACCATCGAGGTTAATGTTGAAATTGGAAATTGAAAATCCTGTGGAGGTCATACTCCAGTAGCCATCCTGGTAAACCCTTGCAACCTCATCGGGAGCATCATACAATGGCAGGCCCAAAGAATCTATGAATCCGGGATTAAGGAACTCTGAAAGTATATTTCCTGTAACAGGAACTGTATTGTTTGTAAAGTTGGCAGGATTATAATGTGCAACTGTACCGAGTGGGAACAGATAAGTTCCTGCCTGGCTGAGTTTGCGCTCAAATTTTCCAACTATCCTGCTTCCTGTTGTTGAACTGTACGATAGCGCTGAGATCAGAGGGTTTGAAAGATAGATCCTTGATGTACCTGAATTTATGTTCCCGGCCGACATTGTAAGGGTACCCTGAACCGTAACATTATTATTAAGTCCAAGGAAGTTAGAACCTGCGGTTCCCGAATTACTAAGGTAAAGGTTGAAGAAAGTCTCCCCTGCCGGGTTGCTTAAACTCTGGTTTGCAGTTCCATTAAAGTAAACAGTGCTTATCCCTGCATTAAATACCCCGCCGTTGGTCCAGTTGCCTCCAATCCTGTAAATACCATCTCCGTTTGTAGTTGCAGTACTTGTGAAGTTTCCTGTAAGGGTAAGGTTACCGTTGTTCGAAAGTGTTCCTGCTGTGTTATTTGCATCCTTTGAGTTCACATAGGTGCCTGAACTCACTGAAATCACAGCACCGTTGTTGTTTATGACCTGGCCGACAGAAACCTGTGTAAGCAGGAATAATGTGATACAGAAGAGTGAAATAATCACCCGTTTCAGGCGGCTCGCCTGAATCATAATGACTGTATTTACTCTTCTTTTAATCACCTGTTATGCCAGGATTTTTAATAACTCTTTTAAACTTTATTTCAGATTGCCAACTTTCAGTAACTCGATATCAAACACTATTGCTGAGAAAGGTGGAATTATACCCTGGATTCCTTTTTCACCATAGCCCTGGGATGAGGGGATATATATCCTCCAAAGTGAACCGGCAGGCATTATCTGCAGGGTCTCCTTAAGCCCGGGAATAAGGTTGGCTGGGGTGGATTTCAAAGGTGAATTTTTCGGGTATGAGTCTTCAAAAATCCTTCCGTCAGGCAGGTATCCTTTTACATGAGCCATAATTGAATCGTTCACAGCAGGCCTGGCACCATTTCCGGATTTTACAATCACGTAGCATACTCCATTCGGTAGTGTTCCCACTCCGGGCTGACCTTTTATTGCATCAAAAAGCTGCTTTTCAAGGAGCCTGTTGCGCTCAATGTTCATTTTGCTGAGATACTCATTCATCCTTTTGGGAATGCTGTCGGCATTTATAAGCAGCTTTTTACCAGTTACAACATCATCCATTCCCTTAATAAAGAGATCGGGTTTTGTAATAGCGATGCCATTCGCAACAAGGTACTGGCCAAGGTAGGCCCCGAGTATATACTGCGAGGAATCGATCCCATTAGCAAGTTTTATTGCTGGTTGGGTTTTTGTCTGTGTATTTCCCGTCTTCTGAGTTTGGCTTTGTGCTACGATTAATGAAGGGAACAGGATTAAAAGTATTAAAAGACAATTTTTCATTACAGTACTTAATTATAATTCTACTATCGAAATGCTTAAATCATTGACACTTGCAGTACCATTAGTAAGGGCCTGAACTCCAAGATCGAACCAATATGTAGTCCCTGGGGTTAATGATACAATTGCATTAGAACTGAACGGGTAACGTCTATTCCCCGCTGCAGCAACTGAAGTTAACTTGACTAATCCGCCTGCAGTTGTTCCGGTCAGTGCATTACCATTAGCTGGTGCTGAACCTGTACCATATCTTATCTGGGTTTGCCCTCCACTATTGGAAGTGTTATTATCAATATCACCGCTGACTATAATCATCACTTTCCCGCTTGAACTGGGTGTGAATGATACTGCAAGCCCCATCATTGCGCCTCCGGTTCCAGCCCCTGTCGGATCCGCAGGATCAACCTGCAGCTGGTTAATCGCGCTTGAAACAATGTTAGTCCCATTTGATCGAAGTATATTACCAGCTGTTCCTGCTGTAGACGGATAGGTAGCGGTTGTCCATGAAGGATCTGAAGCACCACCACTCTGCAAAATCTGTCCTGCCGTACCTGCTGTAGTTGCATTAATATTACCGGCTCCGGCGCCGATAAGCACCCCATGATTAGTTAATGTTGTAACACCTGTACCTCCATGACCAACTGTAACAGTGCCTGTGACATTGGCAGAATTACCAGTGATATCTCCAACGACATTTCCTCCTGTCAGGTTAGTCAGTCCTGAACCGTTACCCGTTGTTGTCAACAATGTTCCTGAAGATGGAAGAGTAACGTTAGTATTGGCCCCTACAGTAAGAGTGGTGTTAAATGCACCACTTGTTGTAAGATTACCTCCAAGTGTTATGGTCTTGCCGGTATTGTTTACTCCGGTACCACCATACTGTCCGGCGATTACCGTGCTGGCCCAGGTTCCTGTTCCTATCGTCCCTACGGTTGTTATATCTGTTCCAATAAGTTTTGAAGCAGCAATTGAGCCAGAAAGCATAGCGTTAGTGACTTTATTGTTCCCAATAGTTGTCGTCAATGAACCTGCAACAGTTGTGACATCGCCAGTCAGTGCCGGGAACCTTGCTGCTGCAAGGGTACCTGTAACATTTGCAGTTGAGAGGTCAATTGCATTCGCGGTTAGTACCTGGCCTGCAAGTGACAGGTAATTTTGTCCGGCTATTGTCAGGTCTCCTGAGTTTGTACCTGTAAGGCCTAGATCTGTTTTAAGAGTTGCAAGAGTCTGTACCTCAGGTGCACCTGCTCCTGCTGTCTTCCTGTATATAAGAGAACCTGAAGCCATATTGGCCATCTTTGCAAGTGATACCGCACCGTTTGATATTGTAAGTGCAGGGGTTAAAGATGTGGTTCCTGAAGTTGATCCTGTTACATCACCTGTCGGTGCAAAATTAATTGACTGGTTGCCTGTCAGGTATGTATTCGCATCTATGGATCCGTCAGCCTTAAGGAACTGCGTTGCAAGTCCGGCTGTCCTTATAAAACTGGTTCCTGTTACTGCTCCGCTTGAAGTGACTGAACCGGCATTCCATATACCTGTTCCTATTGTACCTACTGTTGTAATACTTGCACTTCCTGCCCAGGTGGATAATGCTGTGTTCTCAACATTTCCAAGTCCAAGGTTGCTCCTTGCTCCCGCTGCTGTGGTAGCACCAGTTCCACCTTGCAAAATCGTAACAGCAGTATTATCTGTCAGGATAGTCGCGTTTGCATTAGGCAATGTATAGGTCTTCTCAGTGCCCGATGCTCCTGAAAACTTTGTAAATCCGTTGCCGGTACCACCATATGTCGATGCAATTATCTGTGTAAGGTTGGCTGTGCCATCAAATGAGTTGCCATAGATAGTTCTTGAGTTCTGAAGTGCTGTGGCTGTACTTGCATTGCCTGTTAATGCCCCTACAAAAGATGTTGAGGTAACTGATGACAGTCCACCAAGAGTAAGAGATGAACCTCCGAGTGAGATTGCCGTGGTTCCAATAGTCACATTGCTGTTCTGGAGCATTGCATTTGTAACCCTGTTGTTTCCTATAGTTGTCGTTAGTGAACCTGCAACAGTTGTCACGTCACCTGTAAGTGCCGGGAACCTTGCTGCTGCAAGGGTACCTGTAACATTTGCAGTTGAGAGGTCAATTGCATTCGCGGTTAGTACCTGGCCTGCAAGTGACAGGTAATTTTGTCCGGCTATTGTCAGGTCGCCTGAGTTTGTACCTGTAAGGCCAAGGTCTGTTTTAAGTGTTGCAAGGGTCTGTACCTCAGGAGCACCTGCTCCTGCTGTCTTCCTGTATATAAGAGAACCTGAAGCCATATCGGCCATCTTTGCAAGTGATACCGCACCGTTTGATATTGTAAGTGCAGGGGTTAAAGACGTGGTTCCTGAAGTTGATCCGGTTACATCACCAGTCGGTGCAAAATTAATTGACTGGTTGCCTGTCAGATATGTATTCGCATCTATGGATCCGTCAGCCTTAAGGAACTGCGTTGCAAGTCCGGCTGTCCTTATAAAACTGGTTCCTGTTACTGCTCCGCTTGAAGTTACAGCACCTGCATTCCATACACCTGTTCCTATTGTACCAACTGTCGTGATATTTGCGCTTCCTGCCCAGGTGGATAATGCTGTGTTCTCAACATTTCCAAGTCCAAGGTTGCTCCTTGCTCCTGCTGCTGTAGTAGCACCGGTTCCACCATTTGTAAGACCAAGTGTACCGGTTATGTCATTAACAAGACTTACTTCTGACCATGTCGGGTTTCCGGCTCCGCCTCCATGCAAAACCTGTGTCGTTAGTCCCTGCCCTGCAAAATCAGCTGAAGCAAGACCAAGGGTAATGTTGCCTGAAAGTGCCTTGCCATTCACTGTTGTGCTTGTTGGCACTTTTAATAAGAGCTGGTCATATACAAGTTTTTCTGTAGGATAATGTGTATTGTCGGGTGTTGGCTGGAAGGCTGCTACTTTATTTGCAACATCTTCCTTAAGAGCATCTGCATTTGTCCTGTTCGTGATCTCTGTATTCAGGTTTGTTGTTAACAGGTTCTCTGCATTGGTCGCCCTCGTTACCTCGTTTGTGAGATTAGTTGTAAGAACGCCTTCTGCTGTTGTTGCCCTTGTAACCTCGGTGTTAAGGTTTGTAGTCAGAAGAGTCTCTGCATTGGTTGCCCTCGTTACCTCGTTTGTGAGATTTGTTGTAAGAACGCCTTCTGCTGTTGTTGCCCTTGTAACCTCGGTGTTAAGGTTTGTTGTAAGAAGCCCTTCTGCTGTTGTGGCCCTTGTAACCTCGTTATTAAGGTTTGTTGTAAGAACTCCTTCTGCAGTTGTTGCCCTGCTAATCTCATTGTTCAGGTTTGTTGTAAGGAGGGTTTCAGCATTGGTTGCCCTTGTGATCTCATTATTCAGGTTTGTTGTAAGCAGGCCTTCTGCTGCAATTGCCCTTGCTATCTCTGCCGCCAGGGCTGCTGCTGCACTTGTCGAAGCTGCATCAACATAGGTCTTGACCGATTTAACCGACGGATACTTGATATCCGAGGTACCGTCTGCCGTTACATCTGTGCTCTTGTTAGCAACATCCTCTTTCAGCAGGTCCGCATTGGTCCTGTTTGTTATCTCATTGTTAAGGTTTGTTGTAAGGAGGTTCTCTGCGTTGGTTGCCCTGGTTACCTCATTATTGAGATTCGTTGTAAGTAAACCTTCTGCTGCTGTGGCCCTTGTTACTTCATTGTTCAGGTTCGTTGAAAGTACTCCTTCTGCTGTCGTTGCCCTGGTAATCTCATTGTTCAGGTTTGTTGTAAGGAGCGTTTCAGCATTGGTTGCCCTTGTGATCTCATTATTCAGGTTTGTTGTCAGCAGACCCTCGGCTGCCATTGCCCTTGCTATCTCTGCCGCCAGGGCTGCTGCTGCACTTGTTGATGCTGCATCAACATAGGTCTTGACTGATTTAACCGATGGATACTTGATATCCGAGGTACCGTCTGCTGTTACATCTGTGCTCTTGTTAGCAACGTCTTCTTTCAGCAGGTCCGCATTCGTCCTGTTTGTAATCTCCGTGTTAAGGTTCGTTGTTAACAGGGTCTCTGCATTTGTGGCTCTTGTTACCTCGTTTGTGAGGTTTGTTGTAAGAAGTCCTTCTGCTGCAGTAGCCCTTGTTACTTCATTGTTAAGGTTCGTCGTAAGAACGCCTTCTGCTGTTGTTGCTCTGGTAGTCTCAAGGTCAACATAAGTCTTGACTGATTTGACTGATGGATATTTGATATCCGATGTACCATCTGTAGTTACATCTGTACTCTTATTGATCTTGTCCTCCTTGAGTGCATCTGCATTGGTCCTGTTTGTGATCTCTGTGTTCAGATTCGTTGTTAGCAGGTTCTCTGCATTTGTTGCCCTTGTTACCTCGTTTGTGAGGTTAGTTGTAAGAAGTCCTTCTGCTGCTGTGGCCCTGGTGACCTCATTGTTCAGGTTAGTTGTAAGAACGCCTTCTGCAGTCGTAGCCCTTGTAACCTCTGTGTTCAGGTTTGTTGTAAGGAGCGTTTCAGCATTTGTTGCTCTTGTGATCTCATTATTCAGGTTTGTTGTAAGCAGACCTTCTGCTGCTATTGCCCTTGCTATCTCTGCTGCCAGTGCTGCTGCTGCACTTGTTGATGCTGCATCAACATAGGTCTTGACTGATTTAACCGATGGATACTTAATATCCGAGGTACCATCTGCTGTTACATCAGTGCTCTTGTTCGCAACATCCTCTTTCAGCAGGTCCGCATTGGTCCTGTTTGTTATCTCATTGTTAAGGTTTGTTGTAAGCAGGTTCTCTGCATTGGTTGCCCTCGTAATCTCATTATTGAGGTTTGTTGTAAGAAGACCTTCTGCTGCTGTGGCCCTTGTAACCTCGTTATTAAGGTTTGTTGTAAGAACTCCTTCTGCAGTTGTTGCCCTGCTAATCTCATTGTTCAGGTTTGTTGTAAGGAGGGTTTCAGCATTGGTTGCCCTTGTGATTTCGTTATTCAGGTTTGTTGTTAGCAGACCCTCTGCTGCCATTGCCCTTGCTATCTCTGCTGCCAGTGCTGCTGCTGCACTTGTTGATGCTGCATCAACATAGGTCTTGACTGATTTAACCGATGGATACTTAATATCCGAGGTACCGTCTGCTGTTACATCAGTGCTCTTGTTCGCAAGGTCTTCCTTGAGATTCAGTGCAGCCTGGGTTGCAAGTGATACAGGTTTATTGAGGTCAGAAGTGTTGTCCACATTCTCGAGTCCGAGGTTTGTCTTTGCTCCCAGGACTGTTGAGGCTCCTGTTCCGCCGTTTATAATTGCAACAATGCCTGTCACGTTCGATGCAGTTCCACTTACATTTCCAGTAACATTACCGGTAAGGTTACCAAAAAAGTCTGTCGAAGTGACAGATGTTAATCCGGCCAGTGTCAAAGAAGTTCCACCGAGCGGAATATTAGTTGTACCCAATGTTATTGAGCTGTTTAAAAGCTTTGAATTATCTATTGAACCGGCAAGCATTGCATTTGTAACCCTTCCGTTACCAATTTGGGTTACCCCGGCATTGTCAATTGAAATATCACCACTTACACTTCTTGAATTCCAGCTCGTTCCGTTAGCTATCAATAAGTTACCATCTGTCGGTGTGGTAGTGCCAAGAAGGCCTCCGTTGATTCTTCCTACTGTTACTGCTCCCAGATTTGTAATTGTTGCATCACCGCTTACGGCTCTCTCTGCGGCGAGGTTTGTTCCGTCACCTATCCAGATATAGCCGTTTGTAAGGGTTGATCCCACAGGTGAGGTTCCAGTAATAAGAACGTCCCCTGCAAAAGTCAGCCTCCCTTTAGAGTCAACTGTAAACTGACCTACATGTGTGGCGTTGCCATAAGTAGCTGGTGTTACAAGTGTATTGGCAAGGGTAAGTATCCCTGTGTTGTCAATTGTTGCATCTCCACCAAGTGGTACAATCTGTGGTGCGGCACCGGTTTTTCCAACGAGTACGGTTCCGTCATTCATTGCGCCGGCTTCAACAATACTGCCTGATGATGATATCATCAGCCTGTTGTTGTTTAGTAAAGCCGATGAGTTTGTACCACCATTCGCGATTGGCAGTACACTTGTAACGTCTGATACCAGGTTCACTGCTGAGTAGGTCGGCAGTCCTGATGCATTACCATGAAGAAGCGTCGTTGCCGTTCCCTTGTCGCCCTGTATGATCCTGCTGCCATCCGATACCATGATCGATTCACCCGACAGTGCCGTCGAGGAGTTCGTGCCTCCATTGGCTATCGGTAACACTCCGGTTACCTTCTGTGTCAGGTCTATAGTCGTGTTGGCTATGTCGCCGTTGGCTATAAGGCTGCTTGTGAGAAGTCCTGTACCATCATTATGCAGAACGCCCGGGGTGATGAACTTAGGAAGGTAGACCGAGTTCGAGCCTCCTCCGATGTTGATGTTCCCTGTCGATGCTCCTGTGTTGATATTGGTTATGAAGTTCGAGTTATCATTAAGGTTGATCGCCCCTCCTGATACCGTCGTTGCTCCTGTTATCGTTGTTGTTCCTGTTATTGTTGCACCGGCTGATCCTGTGAGTAGTCCTGCCGAGGTGATAGTGCCTGTTCCCGTTGTCGATATATTACCTGAGGTTGTCACTGCATCGCCTGCCGTGGTAGGACTCAGTGTATTGCCACTGCGTGACCAGTAGCCAAGTATCCCGCTGGTTGGCGGTGTCGAGGTCAGCTTGTTGCTCCCATCGGTGTAAACTCCTGAGTTAACTGTGAGACCTGTTACTGTAAGTCCTGCAAAGGTCGGTGAGGACGTTAGTGCTATGTCCTGTGGTGTCGACAGTGTGATACTGCCGCTGCCGCTTGTTACATTGACCTGGTTAAGCGTTCCTGTTATTGTGTTGCGCGTAAGTCCGCCTGTTGCATTACCGATAAGCACCTGGCCGTTGCTGTATGTGTTGTCATAACCTGTGCCTCCGTTAAGTACAGGGAGGATTCCGGTTACTTTCTGGGTAAGGTTGATTGTTGTATTTGCAATATCGGCGTTTACAATCAGGCTGCTTGTCAGCAGCCCTGTTGCATCATTATGGAGCACTCCTGGTGTCAGGAATTTCGGAAGGTATATTGAATTCCCGGTCCCGCCAATAGTTATATTCCCTGTTGAAGTACCTGTATTGATATTTGTCAGGTAGTTAGAACCTGCGTTTATGTTTACAGCTCCGCCCTGTATTGTCGCCCCTGCATTGCCAGTAAGCAGACCTGCAGAGGTGATTGTTCCTGTTGAGCTTGTATAGATATTGCCCGATGTTGTAATTGCATCACCGGGATTTGAAGGACTCAGTACAGATCCTGATCTTGCCCAATAACCCAGAATGCCTGAGGATGGCGGAGTGGATGTAAGGATGCTTGATCCGTTTGTATAGATGCCTGAATTCGGGGTGAGTCCTGAAAGAGTAAGTCCCACAAATACCGGTGAGGCTCCGGTGTGAATATCCTGGGGTGTTGCAAGGGTAATGAGTCCCGGTGCAAAGGAAACACTAACCTGGTTTGCAGTTCCCTGGATTGTTTTGTATTCGTTGGCGTTAGCTGCTGCGTTCATACCAAGGAGCTGGTTCGGGGCTCCGAGGGCAGTTGCTGCGACAGCAACCCAGCTTGTTGTTGAGCTGTTGTAATAGTAGAAAGCATTCCTGTCGGTTGCATAAACCAGCAGGCCCTGCGCCGGGGAAGGGATTGTCAGCATGTTGGCATAGGTCATTCTCGGAACGAGGAGACCCTTATAGTTGCCTGATGTCCATCTCAGTTCCATTATAGCTGATGGATCCGGTACGATGGAAGTTTCGCTGATACCTACTCCCTGTGCCTGTATCTTCTGGCCCCACAGGGAGAGAAGTATTATGAACAGGGGAAGGAGAATTCTGAAGCGGGACGAACCTGTCCGCATCAGGTTAACCCTCATTCTCCAAGAGGGTTTTGTTAAACTGTTTTGCACCGTTTTCATATTATACCTCCTCATATTTTGTGGTACTTTATAAACAAAAAGGATTTCTTTCTCCGGGAATCCAGAGAAAAACAAGCTTTAAGGGAAAGCTCTCCCCGGCCTGCAATGGCACTATGGTAAAACTCACTACCTGTCAGAATGCAGCCTGTATATATATCAAAAAAATTACGTTCAGCCTTAAGCACTTTTTTTTTAAAGCCGAGAAACCTTACACAAATATTTAATGCCCGTTTTAAAAACCTAAAAACGGACTTTTAATAACTATATTACAAGACAAAATAATTAGTCCTGGGGTTGCATTTAACAATCCTGATTCTAAAGATAATATTTATTTAAAACGAAGAGTAGTTTTTTTGACAAACGGCCTGAATCCTACGATAATCCTGCATTATTAACAAATAAAAACCGTCATGTGGTTCACATGACGGCTTAATATTTAGATTTTGTGTAATCAGATTATCAGCATTGCATCACCATAGGTACCGAAACGGTACTTTTCCTTGACTGCTGTTTTATACGCATCAAAAAGAAGTTCGTAACCCGCAAAGGCAGCGACCATCATCAGCAATGTTGAGTAAGGAAGCTGAAAGTTACTTATCATCATATCAGGCACTTTGAAATCGTAAGGTGGGAAAATGAACTTGTTGGTCCACCCGTCAAATGGCTTGAGATAACCGCTTGTTGAAACTGAGCTTTCAAGTGTTCTTACGACTGTTGTTCCAACGGCGCATATCCTGTTCTTTGATTCCTTGGCCTTGTTTACTATATCTGCTGCCTGTTCATTTATTATTATCCTCTCGGAGTCAACCTTATGTTTAGTAAGATCTTCGACGTCAACGCTCCTGAAATTTCCCAGTCCGACATGAAGAGTAATCTCCGCAAAATCAACCCCGATTATCTCGAGCTTCTTCAAAAGCTCGCGACTGAAGTGAAGACCTGCGGTAGGTGCAGCAACAGCACCTTCATGTTTCGCAAAAATAGTCTGGTACCTGTCATTATCTTCAGGCTCAACTTTCCTGTTAATGAACTTTGGAAGCGGGGTCTCGCCAAGGCTGTAAAGTGTTTGTTTGAATTCCTCGTAAGTTCCGTCGTAAAGGAATCTGAGTGTTCGTCCCCTTGATGTTGTATTATCTATTACTTCAGCAACAAGTATATCATTCTCACCAAAATAGAGTTTATTTCCTATCCTGATCTTCCTTGCCGGATCAACCAGGACATCCCACAGGCGTTGTTCCCGATTAAGTTCCCTGAGGAGGAAGACTTCGATCTCTGCTCCTGTTTTTTCCTTGTTGCCATATAGTCTTGCAGGAAAAACTTTAGTATTGTTGAACACAAGAACGTCATGCTCCTTGAAATATTCAGTTATTTCCTTGAATACCTTATGCTCGAATTCCCCTGTTTTCCTGTTTATAACAAACAACCTCGACTCGTCTCTGTTCTCCGCAGGATACAGGGCAATAAGATCCTGTGGAAGATTGTACCTGAATTGTGATAATTTCATAAAATGGAATAATATTATTTCAAATTATAGAACCCGTTATACGTAAAAACATCATGTTTGTTTCAAATGTTCCAGAAATAGTCTGAATTTTTCCAGATCCATTGCTTCTTCAATCCTGTAAGGACCAGTTGCTGTTCGACGAAGTTCGGAAATATAAGCCCCGCTGTTCAGCGATTTACCAAGGTCGCGTGCAAAAGCCCGTATGTAGGTACCTTTCCCGCAAACCATCCTTATACGTATCCTCGACTGGCTGAAGCTTAAAAGTTCTATTTCCCTTATATTAACCTTAACAGGCTCCATCTCTATATCCTGTCCCTTACGTGCAAACTTGTAAGCTCTCTTCCCGTCAATAAACTTGGCGGAAAATAGAGGAGGAACCTGTAATTGTTCTCCTGTGAACTTTTTAAGCATTTCAGTGACCATTTCTTCAGTTATATGATTTACAGGGAAATGATCGTCAATTTCAGTTTCAAGGTCAAAGGAAGGAGTTGTTGCACCAAGTTCGATAGTTGCTGTATATTCTTTTTCAAAACCCATGAACTCCTCAATTCTCCTCGTGGATGGCCCGGTGCAGATAATCATAAGTCCTGTTGCAAGAGGATCGAGTGTGCCGGCATGACCGACTTTGATTTTCCTCAATCCAAAAGCAGCCCTTATCATGATCCTGATTTTATTTACAAGATCAAAGGACGTCCAGTGAGCAGGCTTATCGAAAATGAGGATTCGCCCCTCCTCAAAATAATTAAGTCTTTTTTCCTCCATCCGCTGTTAAGCGAGAAATATTGATAGTAACCCAACGGCAGCACAATAGATTGCAAACCAGAGCATGCTGCTCCTTTTCACAATCTCCACCATCAGTTTGCAGGCAAAATAACCTGCAATAAATGCTGCAAAAAAACCAATAACTATAACTCCTGCCCCGCTGAAAACAGCGGTATCATGTGATTTTACAATCTCAAGAAGATTGGCTCCCACTACTGGAACAAGCACCATCAGGAATGAAAACTTTGCAATCTCATCTTTTTTGTTCCCAAGCATAAGCCCTGTGGCAATAGTGGCACCCGACCTGGATATTGCCGGCAGTACCGCTACAGCCTGAGCTATTCCCATTATAAAAGCATCGCCATAACTGATCGGCTTGTCTCCTTTTTTAAAGAAAACAGTTACAAGCAGAAGTATTGCTGTAATGAAGAACTGGATGCCCAGGGCTGTCATATTCCCATTAAAGAAATTATCAACGATCTCCTTCATGAAGAATCCTGCAAGAAAGACAGGGATCATTGATATAAGAATCTTTAGAACATAATCCGTTTCTTCATTCATCCTGAAACGGAAGAGACCTTTCAGCAACTTAAGTATCTCGTTCCGGAAAACGACAAGAGTACTCAGGACAGTTGCACCATGTACTGCGATTGTAAAGTAAAAATTAGATTCCGCATCAATGCCGAAAAGATGCTTTCCAAGCTCGAGATGTCCTGAACTGCTTACAGGTAAAAACTCTGTTAATCCCTGGACAATTCCAAGAATTATTGCTTCCCACCAATTCATATTTGCAAATTATTATTCCTGGTTATCTGCTTTACGGGGCTTCTTCATTATGGCCCATATTTCAAATATGAATCCGGCAAGAACCACTATCGGAGCCAGGGTGATCCTCCTGAAGCTGAAAATATCATTGCTGAACTTCTCGGGGTTATCAGATTTCCCTCCTGCCATGAGCAAAAAGCCAATGACTATAATTACAAATCCTATTGCAAGAAGCTTATAGTTTTCAGGCCTCAGTGCAAAAACGGGTTTTTCCTTGTTTTCATTCTTTGTTGCCATAGATCACAGATATAATTTATCTTCTGAAATTCCTAAGTACCTGTTTACCGAAAAGAAAGTCGATATAACAGTAATTACAATTCCTGTCAAAATGAGTATTACTCCCAGTATTATCAGCATCTGGATGCTCTGGAATGTAAGTATTGCAAAAAATTCCCTCTCAACGAGGTAGACCAGCCCCAAAAGAAGCAGCATTGCTATCAATCCGGCAATAAGCCCGTGCATCGCCCCCCTAACGAGGAAGGGCCTTCGGATGAATCCCCTTGTCGCACCAACAAGCTGCATGGTACGGATAAGGAAGCGTTTTGAATAAATTGACAGCCTGATTGTGTTGTTTATAATAGTGAGGGCAATCAGGAAAAGGAAAATAGATATGACAAGTATAAACACACTTATCTTCCTTACATTCTCATTTATAAGATACAGAAGTGATTCCTGGTAGTATACATCTTTTACAAAAGGATAATCACGAATGTATTTTTCAATTTTACTTACGCTGTCGGGTGATGTGAATCCGGCGTAGAGGAAAACATCAATTGTAGGGCTTAACGGGTTATATCCAAGAAAGTTAACGAAATCCTCACCAAGATCCTGTTTAAGCTTTGCAGCCGCAGCATCCTTTGAGATATATTCGGTGGATTTTACATAGGGTTTAGCATCGAGGTCCTTCTGAAGCATCCGTATGTCAGCCTCTTTTGCTCCTTCATCGAGCATAACTGAAAATGAAAGACTTTCCCTGAAATAATCTGACAGGCCTCTTGCATTTATAATAACAAGACCCAGGATACCAAGCAGAAACAGGACAAGTGATATGCTTATCACAAGGGTAACGTAAGAACCCCTGAGTCGTGTTTTAGATAATCCGGGATCTATATTTTTCATGTCAGGTTAACTGAATGAAGTTTAAAACAAATTCAAGCAAAAGGTTACTCAACTATAGTGATCCAGCCGAATTTATCAGGAGCATCACCACATTGAATCGCCATAAGTCTTTCGTAAAGCTTCATTGAGACCGGGCCTGGTTTGCCATCGCGGCAATATTCATAAACCTTGTTTTCAGCCGGGTCAAAAATCCTTGCAATAGGACTGATGACAGCAGCTGTGCCGCATGCGCCAGCTTCTTCAAATCCCGGAAGTTCCGAAACTTCTATCGGTCTTCTTTCTGTTTTTAATCCCATATCCGCAGCGATATCAAGAAGACTCATGTTAGTTATTGAGTTCAGGATTGATTCCGACTTAGGTGTTATGTATGTATTGTTCTTTATTGCGAAAAAGTTTGCCGGTCCGCATTCATCAATATATTTTTTCTCCCTTGCATCAAGGAAAATTGCTGTTGAATATCCGCCATCTCTTGCTGCGACTATTGCACGCAGGCTTGCTGCATAATTCCCGCCAACCTTGTAGGTTCCTGTTCCCTTGGGTGCAGCCCTGTCTATATCCCTTGTTATAAGCATATCAACAGGTTTAACTCCTTCCTTAAAATATGGTCCGACAGGGGAAACAAATACGAGGAAAGTGTATTCTGAAGCAGGTTTAACTCCTACTTCAGCACCGCTTCCATACAGAAGGGGCCTGATATATAATGTGGCGCCTGACCCATAAGGTGGAACAAATTTCCTGTTGAGATTTATGACTTTAAAAATGGCTTCCCTGAAAAGCTCCGTGGGTACCGGCTCCATAACCACCCCGTTTGCAGAGCGGAATAGCCTTTTTGCATTCTCCTCCCATCTGAAAAGCCTTACCTTCCCATCCTTACCCATATATGCCTTCATCCCTTCAAACGCCTCCTGGCCATAGTGAAGACCGGTTGCCGCTATATGAATATTAATGTATTCCGAATCAGACACTTCAAGTGGGCTCCATTTTCCATTCCTGAATACCGATCTGACATTATGGTCGGTCTTCATATACCCGAATGGCAGGGATTTCCAATCTATCTTTTCCATGGTTGTCAGCTTTTGAGGTGCCAAATGTAGCTCTTAAAAACGAATGGACAAACGATTTGGTCTCATTTTGATTCACGTACAAATTCCTTTAATGCAGCCATCTGCTCAACTGCTGAGACACTTCTAAGCAGCCGGGCCGTTGTTGTATAGTACTCATAACCTGCAAGAAGCTCATGCTGATCTTCGAACCATTTTTTCCTGTCCTTAACCTTCCCATATTCAGTCTCCTCCTTAATCAGTCTTTCAATCAGCCTAACATAATCAACCCTGCCGAGGTAATCATACCTCGAATCTGCAAGAATCTTATCTGATACTGTCTCAACTTTTCCTTCAAAGGATCTTAAAATCAGTGCCCGGGTCGCCTTCAGGTCTGCCTCCGTAAAACCATAACCCGGCAGTACCTCTTCAGCCATCCTGCACGAGGCATCAGCAACATTATCATAATCTGTTATATACCCGGTAAAAAGGAACATAGCTGCAAGACGAAGAACAATATACTCTTCGTCGCTTATCTGTTCTGCATTTGAGAGAAGATCTACCTGGCTGCATATAACCCTTGCAAGAGAAGAGTTATGAAAATAGAGATCCGGCGGGGCTTCTTCATCATACATCTTAATTACATATTCCTCTACATCCTGGAGCTTGATCTTCTGCATCTTCAGGATAAACTGGCTGTTTGGTCCGTTATCTTCATTCCTGAGCTCATCGATGATCCCGTTCACAAAATACATATCAATCTCCCCTTTGTACTTGACAGGCATCTTACCCCTGTGCTCACATATGAAGAACTCTTTAACAAATTCATATGTTGTACCGGAAATATTTATTTTCCCAGCCTCTCCCGAGGATTCCATCCTGCTTGCAGTGTTCACGGTATCTCCCCAGATATCGTATGAAAGCTTCTTTTGCCCGACCACACCGGCAACTACTGTACCCGTGTGTATACCGATCCTTATATCCCAGTATTTCATCCCCGAGATCTCACTTGCAGCTTTTAGTTTTTCCATGTACTGTTTCATCTCAAGAGCTGCAAGAATTACTTCAACAGGATTTGTCCGGTTTTTCTCAGGTATGCCCCCTGCACACATATATGCATCGCCAATAGTCTTTATCTTTTCAATCCTGTACTTCTCAACAACCGAGTCGAAGTGAAAAAAGAATTTATCAAGTTCATCTATAAGAACTTCAGGATTCATCTCCTCGGCAATCTTTGTGAAACCCTGTATATCAGAAAACAAAACAGTCACGAAATTATACTTGATCTTGGCAGCCTTTCCCTTCGCCATGAGTTCATCAGCTGTATTCTTAGGCAGCACATTAGACAGAAGAGTCTCTGTCTTTTCCTTTTCAAGTATTAACTCCTCGGTACGTGCGTTAATAATCTGCTCAAGCATGTACCTTGTACGGGCAAACCTGTATTTAAGAACATCATAGCTTGTCCAGATAATCAGAAGAACCAGCACAAAATATATAACAAGGGCAGTTGACGAATTGTACCAGTGTGGCAGCACCCTGAATTCTATGGGATCTGTCTTCCCTGTTCCTCCCCCGGGTGTCTGGTATTCTGTTACGAACTTATAACTTCCTGCAGGAAGATTTGTGTAACCGGTGTATTTCCTCTTTCCCCATTCCGACCAGTTTTCATCATAACCCTCAAGCCTGTACCTGATACTAAGGTTTAATGTATCCTGTATCTCGAAACCTATATCATTCTCATCTTTGCTTAAGACAAGAGATTTTCCTGAAGGGACAATAACAGAATCATGACCAATTGTAATCAGGGAAATATGTACCGGGAGATTATTTGTCTGCTGTCCGAAGGCAGAGGGGAAAAGTGAAAGAGGCAATAAGCAGAGGAACTGGAAAATTAGCACTGCAACCGACCTTTTCATCTTCCGGAATATCAATTAATCCGCTCAAATGTAACACTTAATACAGAGAGGTCAAAGTGAAATACCAATTTTGAGTATTTTTGCCTGACCAGAAATAAAGCACATGCAATTGATTTTCGCAACAAATAACAATCATAAGCTTCAGGAGATATCCCACCTGCTTGGCGATAGTTTCACGCTGAGAAGCCTCTCTGAAATGGGGATAAACGAGGATATCCCTGAAGATTACATGACGCTCGAAGAGAATGCCCTGTTCAAAGCCAGGTACATATACAACCTGACTGGCGCAGATACTTTCGCCGATGATACCGGACTGGAAATAGAATCACTTAATGGCCAGCCGGGTGTCCATTCTGCAAGGTTTGCAGGGGAAGACAAGGATTTTTCTGCAAACATCGACAAAGTGCTTATGCTTCTGGGAGACAACGAGAACAGGAAAGCATGTTTCAGGACAGTCATAGCCCTTATTCTTAACGATCGTGAATATCTTTTTGAAGGGAGGATTGACGGGCATATAACAAAAGAAAGAAGGGGATCCTCCGGGTTTGGATACGACCCGGTATTTGTCCCGCTGGGAAGTGACAGGACCTTTGCCGAGATTGATCTCGCAGAAAAAAATAAGGTATCTCACAGGGCCCTGGCGTTCAATAAGCTGAAAGCCTTCCTGTCTGATTCAGGCTACAATAAAGAAGCCGTTTAAGTGTTTAATAAATATAGGATTATTATTAAACTATTAATTCTTGACTATTAAATTTAGTATGGTGAAAATCATCTATTTATATTTAGATTCAAAAAACCCCCTTTCCCGTTTCCCCCAAGGGGGAAAGGCTTTAGTTGGGGCTCCTTCCCCCTTGGGGGAAGGCTGGGATGGGGGTCTTTACATTAAAAAATTAACATCTTGTTCATGATTTCCAAGAGTCATAGAAGTATATAATAAAGTATGAGGATAGCATTCATTTCCATACTTTTCCTTTTTGTTTCCCTGAAGGGTAATGCCCAGAGACCTGTTGGAAGCTGGTCGGAACACCTTTCATATTATTCCTCGAGAGGTGTGGCTGTGACACCCACCCGGATTTATTCCTCGAACGGAAGTTCAATACTTGTACTTGACAGGAACAGCGGTGAGCTTAGCAAGCTGTCAAAGGTACAGGGGCTCAGCGGAACAGGTATTTCCTGTATTGCCTGGTCGGCCGAAAACAAAGCCCTTGTAATAGCATATAACAACACTGATATTGACATAGTTAAGGAGAATTCAATTATTAATATTCCCGACGTAAAGAGAAAATATATCCCGGGGAAAAAAGAGATATCAAAGATCAGGACTAGCGGTAAGTATGCTTACCTGGCCTGCAGTTTCGGAATAGTAGTCCTCGATCTGTCTAAAGGTGAAATATTCGACACCTGGAAACCGGGTGACCAGACCGGCACTCCGGAAGTTTATGATGTGGATATCTCAACAGAAAAGGTGTATGCCGCAACTTCAACAGGACTATACATGGCTTCTGTCAGCGATCCCGGCCTGTCCTACTTTGGGAACTGGACCCTTTTCAATGGCCTGCCTGTCCCAAACGGTATCTGCCGGTCAGTAATCGTTTCAGGCAATAAGGTATATTATTCAAGGCGGCTCGATTATTCATACACAGATTCGATCTTTGTAATTGATAATGGCGTTTCACTTCTGTACGCAAGCTCGGGGATAACTTTCAATTCATTCGACCACTACCCCGGAGGCTTTACACTGAATGCAAAGCAATTTGTATTTGTCTATTCAGCCGAAGGAGCGCTTTTAAATACAATCAGTTCTTACAACCCTGGATCTCCTGATATCCAGCAGTCAGTTGTCGACGGACAGGATATATGGATTGCCGATAAAAGCAAAGGACTTATAAAGGGACAGGGTATGTCTGTTTTCCAGGTGTACAATCTTCCTGCACCCTATAATAATGATGTCGCTTATATTACAAGCCGGGGTGGAAGAACCTTTATTACCGGAGGACTCCTCGATAATGCCTGGAATAATGTCTGGAGACCCCTCGAGTTGTTCACAAGCCTTGAAGGCAACTGGCACTCGGAAATATCCTATGACCTTCACGACCCGATGAGAGTACTGCCCGATCCGCTCGACAACTCACATTACTGGGTTTCAACCTGGGGTCACGGGCTGCTCGAATACAAGGACGACTCACTTATTAACTTTTATGATGATTCAAATTCCCCCCTTCAGACAATAATTCCGGGAAAACCATATTCAAGGATCTGCGGGCTGGCACTTGATGACGACAGGAATCTTTGGATAACACAGACAGGTGTTCAGAATACAATA
>JAXLTT010000005.1:0-202002 GCA_046329875.1 Bacteroidales bacterium | reverse complement strand
TCTGTATGTGCATACCCGCCAAGCTTGCCGATAGTCCTGCAGAATTTAGCGACGTCACTGTCACGCGAGGTTTCCGTATAACCAGATAATTCTGCCCTTGAGAACAGCTCAGGCGGAACTCTGAATTCCTGTGCGGTTAAGGCACAGGATAGTAATATTAAACTTAAGATTAATACAGGTTGTCGTATGCTGATTCTCATTTTGCTGTTTAAAATTATTGTGCAATTTAGGATAATTGGCAATTGTTAAATATGATATAGAACATAGTGGAAAATCAACCACTTGTAACAGTTGAGAAAACCAGCATATATCTTTTTATAAAGGTATTTTGAGCACCATCCATCCTCCAGGCAATATTAAACTTATGAATCCAGGTGAGGAAACTTAGGTTTTGATAAAAGTAAGCCTGGTCCAACAAAATTAACCGAAAGATCAGAACCTGATGACTGCTGAAAAGGCAGGCAGAAGTTGCTGTCTTGAATATGGAGTATAGTGTCCGCTTGAAATGAACTTATTGTTTATAAGGATATTCTGGGGTGTAAAACTGAACTGGAAATTATGTTTTGAATAAGAAGCGAGTGGTTTTCCAATATTTTTAACCCTGTAGTTTTCAGCTGTTAAAGTATATGCAAGCATACCGGTAAGATAAGGAATGATGTAGACAAAAGGTGTCTCGTCTATACTAGCTAGGATGTCAACCCCGAAACCAACCACAACACCTGCAGTAGTTGATAGTGCAATATTCCGCCCCTGTTGATTTGTAAGATGGGCATTTCGCATCCATTCCTGGCCGAGGAGAGTACCTGCAAGTGCACCTGCTGCAGGAACGAGAATAGCTGCAGCGCCTTTGTCTTGAATATCAAAATAAATGCTGGCACCAAGACCAGCGTTCATTAAAGTAAGCGTCTGCATCGAGATTATATCACCCCTTGTATAATCATGCCTGTTGGCAATCCTATTTGCAATAAGGTAACCTCCGGCACATCCTGCAAGCGAACCAAGCGCGAGCACCCTGCTGTTATCAACCTTCATGGCACTTAGTACGGCCATGCTTTCAAGCGGGACCAGCCAGGCATAATGACCATAGAGTGCAACTCTTCCCTGGCTCCAGTCTTTTGTTCTCCCGAGGTTATAACCTATTCTTCCAAGGGTTATACTTGAAGCGACTGACAGTCCAACAATCAGTCTATCCGTGCCATTTGTTCCATTATCTCCGACAAAAAGTAATCCCAGCATCGCACCCTGGAATGCTCCTACGCCTCTTCCCTGGAGGGAGAGATTAAGTGAATTTGTTGTTACTCTTTTATCCTTTGAACTCAGCACAGGAATAATTGCAGAGAGGCCGCCTGCAACAAGCGGAAAACCGGCAGCTGCTGTTCCTTCAACCCCTACTACGTAATCAGCGGCAGAACCATAGAAAAAGCCCCAGATACCTGAAGAAATTACATACTTTGTGAACGTGCTCCTTTCACCTGAATATACCTGGTCTTCTTCATTTATTGATACCCTTGAGGGAGTTTCATTCCAGGATGCCCTGTTGGAAAAATATTTAGCTTTTTCAGCATCTGTCATCTTCTCAAAGTAGGCTGCAAGCCTGGCTTTATAATCATCCACGAATGCCTGGTCAGCAGGAGATATCTGCCTGCCAGACATCTGAAGTCCATTTATTCTGGCATAAGCGGTGTCGTGCTCCATTCTCCAGTAACCACGTGCGTCGTATTGCTGTCCGAAAAGCGACAGGCAGGTTAGCATTGAAAAAAATGCTAAAAGCAGGATTTTTTTTGACATCAGGGTAATTTTTAATAAAGCTACGAAAAAATCAGACCCGGGTCAATATCCCGGGATCAGAATCATCTCCTCTTTATTGAATCATATATTGCCTGAAGTATTTCAGTCCTGATATTCATATCAGAGAGAAGGTTATTGTTCCTTGTAGGGTAGACCCTGTTGCAGAAGAATACATAGGTTATCTCACTCACAGGATCCATCCACACAAAGGTCCCGGTATAGCCTGAATGTCCAAAGCTCTCAGGCGATGCCCCTCCGGTAGGGTATGTATCTTCCCTGCTTTAGTTCCCTGTTTACAAGTGGCTTGTCGAAGCCAAGTCCCCTACGGTTTTTGTTTTCCGGGAACTGGTACCTTGTATATTCCTTCATAATATCGCTGCTGATTATCTGCTCTCCACCATAGGATCCCATTCTCCTGTACATTTCCATTACTTTCATAAGGTCGTTGGCGGTAGCAAACAGCCCGGCATGACCTGATATACCGCCAAGCATCGCTGCCCCTTCATCATGAACAGTCCCGTGCAGCAGCTGCTTCCTGAAGAGAGAATCATATTCTGTCGGCACTATCCTTGCCATCGGGTACCTGAGGTAAGGGTTGAAACCGATTGTATAAGCACCAAGTTTGTGATAAACATGTTCGGTAACAAAATCATACCATTTCTGCCCTGTAATATTTGTAATTATCTGGGGGACAATTATAAAAGTAAGGTCGGAATAAACGTATTTTTTCTCACCCGACAGTTTGCTTTTTCTTATCTCACGGAAAATCTCTTTTCGGTAATTCTTATTTATATACAGGTCATTAGCAACCTTCATAGGGTATTTTGTGGAATATTCATGACTGAAAATGCCTGATTTAAAGCGGCCATCTTTTTTTACAGTCACCTTCCAGAAAGGGATCCAGTCCCTGAGCCCTGCCTGGTGGGCAAGCATGTCGCGGAGAAGAAGATCGGATTTATTTGATTTTTTGAATTCAGGAAGGTAGGAGCCAAGTGTCTTATCAGGTGAGAATTTGCCTTCACCATTAAGTATCATCAGGCCGGGAAGAGGTCCGGTAATTTTTGATACAGACGCCAGGTCATAGAGGTCGTCAGGAGAAACCGCGGTCCTGTTGTCATAGGTCTGATAACCATATGTTTTGCTAAATATTACAGTCCCTTTGCGGGCTATCATTATCTCACAACCGGGATAAGCGTGCGCTTTCAGTCCAAGGTTTGCAATTGAATCAACTCTTGTTTCAAGCAACTTGGAATCAACTCCTGCGCTTTCCGGCAGACCGTACCTCAGGCGCAGGTCTCCCATTGTGTTGATACCGGGTCCGGCAGGATAATCCTGGTTTATTGTAACCGGCAGTTTACCTTTCGCGCCGATAGCACCAAAAATAAGCTGTGCTGACAGATCCTCCGTAAATTTATTCTCCTGGTAGGCAACAATAAGACCGGCTGCTTTTGTGGCTTCATCCAGCCTGTCTATTGCATACGGGTTTCCAAAATATGTAACAATGCATTTTGTGCTGCCTGTTAACTTACCAAGGAGTGCATTCAGTCCCTGCGGTATTCCAAAGTCCTTGTTCGGTCGTTGATCAGTCCCGAATACACCGGCAATCACAAGGTCATATCCCCCGAGTTTCTTAAGTAAGTCATCAGTGGTTTTGCATTCAATTGTATCAATAAAGTAATTGTCAGTCAGAGTATAGCCCGATAATCTTTCCTGGAAGGTAGCGATATCCGACCTGTTAATCGCTACAGTTGCAATTTTAAGACTGTCAAGGTGCATCAGCGGAATTAGGTTATTCCTGTTATTGAGGACTGTGATAGCATTTGCGTAAAGATCACTTATAAGTACCCGTGAATCTGCCGGGCTTAGATCATCTGTAATATTATTGTCATTGACTACGGAAGGTTTAGCAAGGCCGGCCCAGTATTTCAACGCAAGCACTCTCCTGCATTTTTCATCAATAAGAGATTGAGATATGACACCTTTCTTTATACCATCCGAAATTGACTTCACAGCAAGAACAGGGTCATTTACATACTCAAGCACATCCATTCCGGATTTCAGAGATTTAAGTTCCACCTCGCCCGGGTTTGCATATCTTGTTATTCCACCCATGTTCATTGCATCAGAAATCACCAGGCCTTTGAAGCCAAGTTTATTTCTCAGCACCCCTGTGAGAATGGGGTATGAAAAAGTTGTAATTGCACCGACAGCAGAGTCCAGCGCCGGGACTGACAGATGCCCCGGCATCACACCTGAAATACCATCAGCAATAAGATTCCTGAATGGAAGAAGTTCGACTGAATCCATATGCGAGGCATTTTGTTTTATTGAAGGAAGATCAAGGTGTGAGTCAACATCTGTATCTCCATGACCCGGGAAGTGTTTTGCAACAGCAAAAATGCCATTATCCTGCATTGCGGACATATACATATGAGTCTTGCGACTTACATTCAAGGGATTTTCACCGAAAGACCTGAAATTTATGACAGGGTTTCGCGGGTTATTATTTACATCAGCAACAGGAGCAAGGTTTACATTCACACCTTCACGTTTCATCTGGGAGGCAACTGCAACACCCATCCTGTATATTAATGAATCGTCAGCAATGGCGCCAAGGGTCATCTGGTACGGGAATTTGGCAACGTCCTTCAGCCGCATGCCAATTCCCCATTCACCATCCACTGCAATTACAGGTGGAACTTTTGATAACTTCCTGAAATAATTTGTCATCACCGCCTCCTTTTCAGCATTTCCCTGGAAAAAGACGATACCACCGACACCACTTTGCTTCACCAGGTTACAAAGCTGGTTGTCATATTCTATATCTTCATTACTGTATGCTGAGATCCAGATCAGCTGGGCAATCCTTTCCTCCTGGGAAAGCGATTTCATAACGGAATCAACCCATGGGTGGTTAATATATTTAAGGAAGGGAGGATCTTTTTGCTGGGCGGAAATATTTATTGAAAAAACGGTTAATGCGATCAGAATGGTGTAAAGAAGACGGGTTTTCATTGAGTTATATTTTGAAATTTCTGAGTATATGTTATTCTTTATTTTTTGTGTTTTCCCTGTAATGATCAAGGGCTTTTTTTACAGAACCGTGTTGCCGGAGCAGGATTGAAGCCGCTTCACGCTGGATATTAAGCTCCTCTGAAATCATCCTGATGCCGCGTTCAACGAGTTTTTTGTTTGTCAGTTGCATGTTTACCATCCTGTTCCCTTTAACACGTCCCAGCCTGATCATAAGAGTTGTACTAATCATATTAAGAACCATTTTCTGGGCAGTTCCGGATTTAAGCCTTGTGCTTCCCGTTACAAACTCAGGACCGACCACAACAACAACCGGGTATTCAGCTTCAATTGCAACCCTGCCATCCGGATTACAGGTAATGCATCCTGTAAGTACTCCATTCTTTCTTGCAGATTCAAGTCCGCCTACTACATAGGGTGTATTTCCGGAAGCAGCAATTCCTATCACTGAGTCGTTGGTGCCGATGCCGAAGATTTTAAGCTCATTCCAGGCTTTTTCGGGGTCATCCTCAGCTGCTTCAACAGCCCTTCTGAGGGCTGTATCACCGCCGGCAATAAGTCCGATCACCCGGTCGTGCACCCCAAAGGTGGGAGGTATTTCCGAGGCATCCAGTACACCAAGTCTTCCGCTGGTACCGGCTCCCAGGTAGAAGAGCCGACCGCCTTTTTCCATCCGTGATGACACGGCCGTAACAAGGGCTTCAATCTGCGGTAATGCTGCTTTAACAGCCTTGTGTACCTTTGCATCCTCCGAGTTTATACCTGCTAGGAGCTGACCCACACTCATATTCTCGAGGTTGTCGAAACCTGAGGGTGACTCGGTTATGCTCAACTTTTGTTTTTCTTCTTTCTTTTCTGCCATCAGATGCCTGTGAGAAGGTGATATTTTACAAGATTTTCCATCGGGGTATGCGTAATAATGCCAGGCTGGAGATCAAACTTCCTGAGTTGATCCACAAGTATCTCACTGAAATGAAATGCGATGCTTCCGGTAAAATGCACAGGTAATTTCAATGATTCAGGATACTGGAGTATATTCCTTACAATAAATTCCTCGAAAGATGTATTTATAATTTGCCGGATTTCAGGTTCTTCAATGTTCTCCGAGAGGAAGACTGCGAATTTGCCAAGGAACCTGTTTGGAAATGGTTTTGTATATACATTATCCAGTATCTCGGCGGTTGTCAGTTTATACCGATCCATGAACTTCTGCCTGAGACTTTCATTAAATTGCTTTTTAAGTATCCCGGCTACGAGTTTTCGTCCCATAACGGCGCCACCTCCTTCATCACCAAGAATATATCCAAGGGGCGGTATGTTGGCAACTATCCTTGTGCCGTCGTAATAACACGAGTTTGACCCTGTGCCCATAATACAGGCAATCCCAGGCTGGTCGAGACATAAAGATCTGGCTGCACCGAGGAGATCGCTTCCCACAAACACTGATCTGACATTCAAATATCCTTTGACCCCGTTCTTTATAATGTCCTCCTTGGCGACGCTGTTGCATCCTGTGCCATAAAAGTACAACTGATCAAATTGCTCATCTCCTGTAATGGGTAACTCCTTTTTCAGAATGCTGCTTATCTGTACTGAATCAACAAAATACGGATTGAAACCGGCAGAGACTAAAGAAGTGCCGGGGATCCCGTTTTCGACAATTCTCCATTCTGTTTTCGAGGAGCCGCTGTCGGCAATAATAACTTTCATCTTCCGGGTCATCAGGCTGATTTTAATATTTTATGCCGGATTTGCATTCAAGTATAGCAAAAATACCAAAATGTTGCATATGCATGTGTACTGCACTTATGATTGTCCAAATCTTATTTCTTTTTACTTTTGAATAATAGTGTATCAAACGCCAGATATTCCTGATTTATGAAAAAACCTGTCTTATTACTGATCCTGCTTTTATCTTCCATTTCTATCTGCGGTCAGTCATGGATAAGGATAAACCAGATGGGTTATCTTCCCGGATCAGTCAAGGTAGCCGTCTATATATCCTTAAATAATGATGCGTTGAATGAATTTTCTCTTTGTGAAGCTGTTACAGGGAAGGTAGTATTCAGGGGAAAGATAAAGGAATACCCTGGTGATTCCTGGGGAATGAAAAAGGCTGGCAGGCTTGACTTTTCAGGCGTTGTAAGTCGGGGTGGCTATTACCTCCTTGTAAACTCAACGAGATCCCCTTATTTCAGGATTGCAAATGACGTCTATAATGGTGCATCTGATTACATCCTGCAATACATGAGACAGCAGCAGTGCGGTTATAATCCTTTTCTCCGGGATTCATGCCACACACACGATGGCTTTATTGTTGACAATCCAGCCCGCGAAGGACAGGTTATAGATGTAAAAGGTGGTTGGCATGATGCCACAGATTACCTTCAGTATGTCACAACCTCGGCAAATGCAGTGTATGAACTATTATATGCATGGACAAAAAACCCTGGTATTTATAAGGATTCATATGATGCATCGGGAAATCCGGGCATGAATGGTAAGCCTGATATACTCGACCAGGCTTTATGGGGGCTTGACTGGCTTCTCAGGATGAACCCTGCGCCCGGGGAGATGTATAACCAGGTCGCAGATGACAGGGATCACATTGGCTTCAGGCTGCCGGTAAACGATCCTGCATCTTATGGAAAGGATAATTACAGGCCTGTATATTATGTGACAGGGAAGCCGCAGGGACTGGCGAAGTTCAAAAACCGCACATCAGGTGTTTCATCAACAGCCGGAAAGTTTGCTTCGGCATTTGCCCTTGCCTCGGAAGTGCTCAAAGATAAAGACCCTGCTTTTTCGGAGAAATTACTTAACAAAGCCATAGAGGCATACAAATTCGGGTTGTCTGACCCGGGAGCCACACAGACTGCCTGTGTTGTGTCTCCTTATTTTTACGAGGAAGACAATTATGCAGATGACCTGGAGCTTGCAGCATTCCAGCTATTTAAAAGGACTGGTGACTCAGCATACCTGTCATCTGCAGATTACTGGGGAACCCTTGAACCTGTTACTCCCTGGATAGAAAAAGATACTGCAAGGCATTACCAGTTCTACCCATTTATGAATATGGGGCATGCGGGACTGGCTTTATCAGGTACTAAATACTCGGGCCGTTACATTTATTACATGAGGAAAGGTCTTGAAATAATGAAAAACAGGAGGGTTGATGATCCCTTCCAGGTTAAAGTACCTTTCATATGGTGCAGTAATAACTTCGTAACTGCAGCCCTGCAGCAGCATATGCTTTACTTTGAAGCAACACACGACAGCAGCTTCCTTGAACAGGAAGCCGCTTTACGCGACTGGCTTTTCGGATGTAATCCATGGGGAACCTCAATGGTGATCGGACTTCCTGCGGGGGGTAACTACCCCGAATATCCTCATTCCTCGCTTACAGTTAAACTAGGCGTGCCAACATACGGAGGACTTGTCGATGGTCCTGTATGGGCAAGAATCTACAGGAGCCTGAAAGGCATATCTCTTCTCAAACCCGATGAATATCCTCTTTTCCAGGATGGCAAGGCAGTATATCATGATGACATAGGTGACTACAGTACCAATGAACCGACAATGGACGGGACAGCCTGCCTCAGCTTTGTTTTGTCAAGCCTTGAATCACAGGGCAGGAAACAGGAACTATCCTCAAGTGGTAAAATAACAGATGAAAATGGGGCTGTAATCCGGGTTAACAACAAGGAAAAGTCAGTGTACCTTATCTTTTCAGCCGACCAGTATGGAGAAGGTGCGGTTAAGATTCTTGACATACTTGGTAAAAAAGGCATAAAAGGCAGTTTCTTTCTGACCGGGAACTTTCTAAGATCGGAGACAAATAAAGCAATAGTAAAAAGGATCATAAAAGATGGCCATTTCATCGGACCTCATTCAGACAGGCACCTCCTTTATGCAAGCTGGGAAAAACGGGATTCCCTTGTTATTAACAGGGAACAGTTTGAGAGAGACCTCGAAGACAATTATAATGAACTAAGGAAATTAAAGGCCCCGCTTGACGGGAAAAGATATTTTCTTGCGCCCTACGAATGGTACAACAAGGCGATTTCCAACTGGACTTCCGACATGGGTGCAGAACTTGTTAACCTCACACCGGGCACTGCAACAAATGCAGATTACACTACGACCGATATGAAGGCTTATCAAAGTTCCGACCTCCTTATTTCAAAGCTCAAGGCATTCGAGGCTGATGATCCTGCTGGTCTTAATGGTGCACTGGTTCTTATCCACCTTGGAGCCGGTCCGGGAAGGACAGATAAACTATTTGACAGGCTGGACGAGATAATTGATTATTTTTCCCGTAAGGGCTATTCATTCAGCAAACTTCAGTAAGGATATTCTGCCTTATGGAAAAACAAGCAATTAACTTTGACCTGCTGAAGGATGAACTGGAAGGCGACCTGTATACTGATCAGTATTACAGGGTGCTGTATGCAACTGATGGCTCAGCTTACAGGGAAATACCAGTTGCAGTCACACGTCCCGCAAGTAAAGAAGATCTGCACAGGATAATAAAATTTGCAGGTGAAAATAATATTTCAATAATCCCGAGAGGGGCAGGGACCTCTCTTGCCGGGCAGGTTGTGGGTCCTGGCATCGTTGTTGACGTTTCAAAATACCTTAACCATATAATTGAGTTCAATCCAGGGGAGAGGTGGGTAAAGGTTGAACCAGGCGTGGTACTTGGTGAACTGAACAACTTTCTTTCGAAGCACAGGCTGATGTTCGGCCCTGAGACATCCACAGCAAACCGCTGCTGCCTCGGCGGCATGCTTGGGAACAATTCCTGCGGTCTTCACTCCATTATATACGGAAGCGTGAGGGATCATATTCTTGAAGTATCTGCAATACTATCGGATGGCAGCGAGGCTGTTTTCAGTGATCTTAGCTCCAGTGAATTCATCCAAAAGGCTTCAGCAGGTGATGGGACACTGGAAAACAGGATATATAAATTCATTTCTGAGAAACTATCGGATGCCGGAATACGAAGAGAAATCATATCTGGCTTCCCTGATAAAGCCATCAGAAGGAGGAATCACGGCTATGCTATTGATGAACTGATTGATACAGATCCTTTTACCGGCAATGGGAAAAATATAAACCTTTCGAAACTACTAGCCGGATCGGAAGGCACCCTGGCTTTTACAACTTCAATGAAGCTCAACCTTATACCGGTTGAAAACAAGGCAACCGGCCTTGTCTGCGCCCATTTTTCAGATATGAATGAGGCTTTGCGGGCAAATATCAGGGCCCTGAAATACAATCCTGCTGCAATAGAACTTATCGACAACTTCATAATAAACTGCACAAAGGATAACATTGAGCAGGCTAAGAACAGGTTTTTCATTAAGGGTGATCCGGGTGTTGTGCTCATAATTGAATTCCTTGAAGACTCAATAAATATAATCGATAATAAAGCTTCAGATCTTGCAGCTGAACTGGCAGCTGCAAATCTCGGCTATTATTACCCGCTCTATGCCGACCAGGCGGATATCAGGAAGATTTGGGAACTCAGAAAAGCAGGTCTTGGTGTGTTGCTTAATATTCCGGGCGACAGGAGAAGTGTCCAGGTAATTGAGGATACAGCTGTTCACCCTGAATTATACCCGGAATATTTCAGGGAAGTAGAGGCAATACTTGATAAATACAGGCTGAGCTGCTCTTATTACGGGCATATCGCCACAGGTGAACTGCATTTCAGTCCGCTACTGGATTTGAGAAACAAAACTGATGTTGAGATATACAGGAAGCTTGCTGTTGAAATTTCGGCTCTTGTGAAGAAATACAGGGGCTCCCTGTCAGGTGAACATGGTGACGGCAGGCTGAGGGGGGAATTCATTCCTTTCATGCTTGGAGAAAAAAACTACTCACTGCTCTGTGAGCTGAAAAGTACCTGGGATCCAAAGGCAATTTTCAACCCGGGAAAAATTACATCAGTGCCACCAATTACAGAATGCCTCCGATATGAAGGGGCAAATTCACGCAAAGACATTATAACTACGTTATCATTCAACAATAAAGACTTCGTTTCTGCAATCGAGAAATGCAGCGGATCAGGTGATTGCCGGAAGAGCCAGGCGATGGGAGGAACAATGTGCCCGACATTCATGGCGACCGGAGATGAAGATAAATCAACAAGGGGAAGGGCAAATATCCTGCGTGACTACCTCACGAGGTCAAAAAGTCCGGATCCATTTAACCAGGACGAGATTTACAAAGTGATGGATCTTTGTCTCTCCTGCAAGGCATGCAAATCAGAATGTCCCTCAAATATTGATATGGCGGCATTTAAAGCTGAATTTCTGCAGCATTATTACGACAGCAACGGGATACCTGCCAGGTCGCTGATGATAGCATGGCTTCCACGACTTAACAGCATTGTTTTCCCATTTAGGCCTGTTGTTAATTTTATAACCGGTTCAAAACTGTTCAGGCGCCTTGCAGGTTTCTCGGAAAAGAGGACAATGCCTCAACTCTCCAGTATTACACTGAAGGGATGGATGCGTAAAAGGAAGAAACCTGTAACAGGTAATAGCAGAAAGGGAACAGTATACCTTCTTGCTGACGAATTTACAAACTACAATGAAAGTGATATAGGAATCAAGGCTGTACTGCTGCTGGAAAAGCTCGGATATGATGTCAGACCTGCACCAGTGAGGGAAAGTGGAAGGACCTATATATCAAAAGGTCTGCTCAGAAAAGCCTCAGGTATAAGCAGGAAAAATACAAATAAACTGGCCAGATTGATAAACAGCAAGTCACCACTTGTGGGAATTGAACCATCAGCAATACTTACTTTCAGGGATGAGAACCCTTCACTTCTTAAAGGTGATCTGAAGGCAAAGGCAGAAAGCATCGCCGCAAATTCGTGGATGATTGAGGAATTTATCTGCATGGAAGCCGATAAAGGCAACATAAGAAGGGATTCGTTTACTGATGAAAAGGCTTCGATAATTTTCCATGGCCACTGCCAGCAGAAATCAATAGCCTCTGTCACACCTTCACTAAAAGCACTTTCACTCCCGGTAAATTATACTGTCAGCGCAATTGAAAGCGGGTGCTGCGGGATGGCAGGTGCTTTTGGATATGAAAAAGAACATTATGATCTTAGCATGAATATTGGTGAAATGGTTTTATTCCCCGTGATCAGGAGTGCCGGAAATGATGTTTTGATCTCTGCACCCGGCACTTCATGCAGAAATCAGATTGCTGATGGCACCGGAAGAAAAGCCTTTCACCCTGCAGAAATATTATACGCCGCACTGAGGAGCTGAAAATAAAAATTGCAATGAGCGAGAAAAATATATTCACAGGGGTGGAACAGGCGTTCCACAGTAAGTCAGGAAGGAAGCTGCCCTCAACTTCTATTCCATATATTGTAACAAACAACTTCCCTTCGCTGGGATTGCTTACTTCAATGAGATTCCTTGAATGGGTTTCCGTAAATCCTGAAGGTGTTATCAGCCTTCCGACAGGCAAGACCCCTGAGTATTTCATAAGGCATACAAAAAGAATCCTCGACGAATGGGGAAAACCTGCAATCATGCGCCTTCTTGATGAAAACGGATGTTCTGTAAATAAAAAACCCGACCTGGGGGGGCTGCATTTTGTACAGATGGATGAATTCTATCCGATTAATCCTCATCAGCACAATAGTTTCCATGATTATGTTGTAAACTTTTATATAAAGGGATTCGGGCTTGATCCTGACAGGGCACTGCTGATAGACTCTGAAAAAATACCACTGTATGGCAATAAGCATTTCTCAGAGGTTTTCCCCGGTAATGTAATAGATCTTTCACTGCGGAGCCGGGAGGCCGCAGGGCAACACGAGAAGATCCAGCAGATGTCGATTTTCAGCATTGATAACTGGTGCTCGATGTACGAGAACAGGATCAGGGAGCTCGGTGGGATAGGCTTCTTCCTTGGTGGTATTGGCCCCGATGGCCACATCGCATTCAATACAAGGGGCAGCGATCATAATTCAACAACAAGACTTACCGCAACTAACTTCGAGACGCAGGCGGCTTCGGCTGGTGACCTTGGAGGCATAGAAGTATCAAGGAGCAGGCTTGTTATAACAATTGGTCTTGGCACAATCACATATAATCCTGATGGTATTTCGGTAATATTTGCTGCAGGTGAGGCAAAAGCCGGTGTTGTCAGGGCAGCCCTTGAAAATGATTCATCAAACCTTTTCCCGGCTACGGCACTTAAGCGACAGAAGAATGCTCGATTCTATATAACAGAAGGTTCGGCTGTGCAGCTTAAGGATTCTGTTGAAAAGTACTATCGCGAAGGTGATTGGACCTTCGAAAAAACTGAAAGAGCTGTTTTCGATCTTTGCCAGAAAATAGATAAGTATGCCCATAAACTTGAAGAATCTGACCTCCTGAACGATGAATACTGTTCACTTATTCCTGGTGTCAGTCTTGACAGGGTCAGGGAAGTAATAGAATCTACAAAAAGAAAAATTTCCGAAGGGGTCAGGAAAGAAGAGAACCAGGTTTTTCTCCATACGGGTCCACATCATGACGACATAATGCTTGGGATCTTTCCCTGTATTATCCCGCAGTTACGCTCAAAAACCAATGAATTTCATTTTGCGATACTCACATCAGGATTCACTGCTGTAACAAATTCCTTATTGAGAAGACTGCTTGTTGAGACACTTGCTTTTATTGATGCCGGTAAGATACAGATGCTTGAATATCCTGATTTTTTCGAGAGCGGATACAGGTATAAGTTCGACAAGGATGTGAGTCATTATCTCGATAAGGTTGCCGACAAGGATGAAAATGGAAAATTAAGGGGTCTCTGCCACAGGCTCACACGTGTGATGGTTGAGATCTACAACCTTAAATCAAAAGAGGAACTTACAGGGCAGATCTCAAAGATAATCGAGGTGATTGACAGCAGTTATTCAGGGGAGAAGAATCCTCCGGATATCCAGAAACTGAAAGGAATGCTAAGGGAATACGAGGAGGAGCTCGTCTGGGCACATTACGGGGTGAAGGTTCAGAATATTGAACATCTGCGTCTTGGCTTTTACACTGGTGACATCTTCACCCAGTCGCCTCAGCATCAGAGGGATGTTCAGCCTGTAGTATCAATGCTGAAGAGGATAAGGCCAGGTGTAATAAGTCTTGCCTTTGATCCTGAAGGTTCCGGTCCGGATACACATTACAAAGTATTACAGGCAATTGCTGAAGCCCTGAGGCAGTGGAGGAGGAACGAGGATCTGTCAAATCTGAGGATTATAGGGTACAGGAATGTCTGGTATAAATTCCAGCCCTGGGAAGCAAATGTGTTTACTCCCGTATCACTTAACTCAATGGCGGTTCACGACTGGTCGTTCAGGAACTGCTATATAAGCCAGGTTGATGCGTCTTTTCCAAGCCACGAATATGATGGTCCCTTCAGTGATCTTTCGCAGAGGATCTGGGTGGAGCAGTTCAAGAGGGTGCAGCTTATACTCGGGAAGGATTTCTTTTACGAGAATGATAGTGCAAAAATAAGATCAACTCATGGAATGATATATTACAGGGAGATGAATATAGATGAGTTCCTTTCCCAGGCAAGAGAACTCGAGAGAAGCACAGAAGGAATATCTGAAAAAAAATAACCGACGCAAATGATCAAAGACGAATTACTGAGCCTCCTTTTCCGTGATTTCACAGGCAAAAGCCCTGAAAGCCTTACTGTCCTTCCAAAATCAGGATCCGACAGGATATACTGCCGGATGGTAAAAGAGGATTTCTCAGTTCTCGGTGTCTGGAACCCCAGCAGAAAGGAAAATGACGCTTTCACAAGCTTCGCCTCAATATTCAACGAACTGGGTCTGAGGGTCCCCAGGGTATTTACTTATCTCCCTGAAGAAATGGTCTACCTGACAGAAGACCTTGGCGATATCGATCTATGGAACTGGGTGCATGATAAAAGGAAGGAAAACCAGGACAGGGATATTGAGGAGATGTACAAAAGTGTTCTTAAGGAACTTGGCCGCTTCCAGTTCGATGCTGATAAAAAAATCGACTATAACCTCTGCTACCCGAGGAAAATCTTCGACAGGAGCTCTGTAATGTGGGACCTGAATTATTTTAAGTATATGTTCCTCAAACTCTCCGGGACAGGTTTTAATGAACAACTGCTTGAGGAAGATTTTACAAATCTTGCCAACAGTATCGAAAGCGTTGGTCAGACAGGCTTTCTCTACAGGGATTTCCAGTCAAGAAATATAATGATAAAGGGAGGCATACCATGGTTTATAGATTTCCAGGGTGGAAGAAAAGGTGCTCCGCATTATGACGTGGCTTCATTGCTTCTTGATCCTTATATTGAACTTGAAAAAAATGTTCATGACAAGCTGCTTGGCTATTATCATTCGACAATAGAGGCACAACTAGGATATGGTTTTAAACAATTCGAAAACGAATACAGGATCTTCGGGATAGTCAGGCTTTTACAGGCACTAGGTGCTTATGGCTTCCGTGGACTGTATGAAAGAAAACCGAATTTCACAGAATCAATACCACCTGCTGTCAGGCAACTAAAGAAGATCTTTGAAAATCCTGATATCAGTTCAGGATTCCCTGAACTTGCAAAGATTATAAATGCACTATATAACAAATGGTCAGCTGATGATATTACTGAAAGACAAAAGAAAACAGTGATAGTCGAAAGCTTTAGTTTCAATAAAGGAATCCCCGAGACTTTCGCAATTGAAGGAGGTTTTATGTTCGACTGCAGGCACCTTTCTGATCCTTACTACACTGCTGAACTTAAGAACCTTACAGGGAGAGACAGGAAAGTAATTGATTTTCTTGATGACAAGAAGGACATACAGGAAATGATAGAGAACTCCCTTCGAATGATAAACGGGGCAATCGAGTCTTCAGATACTGGAAAGACACTAAGGGTATGCTTTGGCTGCTATTCCGGCAAACACCGTTCAGTTTACTGCGCCGAAAAAATCGTTTCCGCACTCAAAAGGAACAAATCGGCTGAAGTACTTATTTACCACCACGAAATAAGGTAAGAAATGAAGGCAATGATCTTTGCTGCAGGAGTAGGAAAGCGACTTGGCCAGATTACCCAAACGGTTCCAAAAGCTCTTGTGGAAATAGGAGGGAAGAGCATACTAAGGATCTGTGTTGAAAAGCTTAATCGTGAAGGATTTGACGACATAATTATAAATGTCCACCACCTGGCTGATATGCTTGAGAAGGAGGTGAGGATACTTATACAGGAAGGCTTCAGAATCAGTGTATCGGATGAGCGTGATGAATTACTTGAGACAGGCGGAGGCCTCTTCAAGGCACGCTGGTTTTTCGGTAAGGAGCCATTCCTGGTATACAATACCGACATTATTAGCAATATAGATCTCTCTGAAATGATGAGATCACATATTAAGAATGACTCAATTGCCACACTTGCCGTTGCAGAAAGGGATCACGACAGGGTCTTCCTCACTGATGATAAAGGATTGATTTTTGGCTGGAAAAACAGGAAAACCGGTGAGAGAATCATTTCCCGCGAAATAACAGGACATGTGGAAGAGTTGTCATTTTCAGGGATACATATAGTTAATCCACGGATATTCAGTTATATGAGTGAAGGAGTCTATTCAATGACCTCTCTTTACCTTGATATTGCCGGAAGAGAAAAAATATCAACTTACAGGCATGATAACGACCTTTGGATAGATATGGGCACACCCGAACAGCTTGATCTTGCAAGAAGAATGCATGCTGAGGGAAGAATATAGACACTTTAATTCTTCCAGTAAGTCTTGGTAAACAGGGTGAAGATCGTTATGATCTCGAGCCTTCCAAGAATCATCAGTGCACTCAAAGCAAACTTACTCAGCTCAGGCAGATGAGCGTAATTGCTCATGGGCCCTACAGTTCCCATGCCAGGACCAATACCTGCCATACAGGTAGCTGTGGCGCTTGATGATGTTATTATGTCCGATCCGTTTGCTGTAAGGAAAATCGTTCCAAGGAGGAACAGGAAAAGATAGAGTGCAACAAAAGACAGTATAGAAATATTTGTGTTCTCGGAGACAACCTTACCGTTTAGCTTAACCATCGAAATTGCCTTGGGGTGATTTAGCTTTATGAATACATTTCTTATGTTCTTGACAACAATAAGGTGCCTTGCCATTTTAATACCGCCCGATGTTGACCCTGTGCTGCCGCCGGAGAACATAAGTATAAACAGAAGCAGTATCCCTGTTACGGGCCAGAGCAGGTAATCGGCAGAAGCAAAGCCGGTACACGTAATTATTGATATAACATGGAAGAATCCTTCCCTGAAGGATAATTCAAATGGCTTGTTCGTCTTTGCAAGAAGGATAAATGTTGCAATTGCCCCGGCTATTACAACAACTGCCACATAGAACCAGAGCTCATCATTCTGTTTTACCTTCTTGAAGTTAAATTTCAGCATATAATAATAGACGAGTTGGCTGGTGCCTGCCATAAACATGAACAGCATAACTATATACTGGCTGTACGATGAATAGAATTGAAGTCCGGTGTTTTTTGTCGCAAAACCGCCAGTTGCCACTGTTCCGAAAGTATAACATAAACTGTCGAACAGGTTCATGTCACCTAGGTTGAGCAGGATGACCTGTGCAACACTTAAACCAAGGTAAATCATAAGTACACGAACGCCGATCGCGTTTGTACGAGGATGAATTTTTTCCTTCAGTGATGATTCAAGACTGAACAGCTGGTAACCTGTCACCCTGAGTGAAGGAAGAACTATTATCACAAGCACTATTATACCTATACCACCAATCCAGTGCGTAAGACTTCTCCAGAAAAGTATTGAAAATGGGAGCGATTCAACATCCGGGACTATTGATGCACCAGTTGTTGTAAACCCTGAAACAGATTCAAAAAATGCATCAATAACGTTTGGTATGGTTCCGCTGAATATATATGGAAGTGTCCCGATTACTGTCATTGTGAGCCATGCCAGGGTGACGGCCATATAACCGTCGCGGGTACTTACTTTATTTACATCACACTTCCTCGATAGAAAATAAAAAAGTATTGAAAATGTGAATGATATGGCGGCGGTAAAAATAAAAGGTGAAGGGCTTTCACCATATATGTAAACAACAGGCAGGCACGAAAGAACAAATGCAGTTTCGATAAGCAGCAGGGTGCTTATTATTTTTATTATGATCAGTGGATTAATCAGTCTCATATTAATAAATCGGTCCGTAAAGATACATACTTATTCCTGTTCCGGAATAACTGCCTGCAATCGGTGTTTTCTTTATGCTTGCTGATAATCATTTAAGTAATATTTGGTAAGGGGTAAAATGTAAATTCCATAAATTCTTATCTTTGAACGCAGCATCCTCAGACGATGTGAACCTTAGAAATATTTTAATAACAGATTTAATTACAGCAATGGGAAAAGTAATGATAATAGGAGCAGGCGGTGTAGGAACCGTTGTCGCTCACAAGATTGCCGGAATGACGGATATTTTTTCAGAAGTAATGCTTGCAAGCAGGACAAAGTCAAAATGCGATGCCATTGCTGAAAGAATTGGAAAGAAACATGTGGTTACAGCACAGGTTGATGCAGACGATGTTCCTCAACTTGTAAGGCTAATCAAATCATTCAAGCCCGACCTGGTAGTAAACGTTGCCCTACCATACCAGGACCTCCATATAATGGATGCCTGCCTCGAAACAAAAACATCCTATCTCGATACCGCCAACTATGAGCCGCTTGAGGAAGCCAAATTCGAATACTCATGGCAGTGGGCTTATGCCGACAGGTTCAAAAAAGCAGGGATTACTGCAATTCTTGGATGCGGTTTCGACCCAGGAGTGACATCAGTATTTACTGCTTATGCAGCCAAGCATCATTTCGATGAAATTCATTATCTCGATATAGTGGACTGCAATGCCGGGGATCATGGAAAACCATTTGCCACCAATTTCAATCCCGAGATAAATATCCGTGAAGTAACCCAGAAAGGAAAATACTGGGAAAATGGCAAATGGGTACTGACAAAACCTCATGAAATCCATAAGCCTCTTAATTACCCGGGAATAGGACCTAAGGAATCATATCTTATTTATCACGAGGAACTTGAATCACTTGTAAAGAACTTCCCCACAATCAAAAGGGCAAGATTCTGGATGACTTTCGGACAGGAATATCTTACCCACCTGAGGGTTATACAGAACATCGGTATGGCCGGTATTGAACCGGTACTTTTTGAAGGAAGGGAGATAATACCAATTCAGTTCCTTAAAGCAGTCCTTCCTGATCCGGGGGAACTTGGAGAAAACTACAAAGGCGAGACATCTATCGGATGCAGGATCAAAGGGATAAAAAACGGACGTGAAAAAACATATTATATCTATAATAACTGCCGTCACGAAGATGCATATTCTGAAACAGGTGCACAGGCAGTCAGCTATACAACAGGTGTACCGGCAGCAATCGGTGCAATGATGTACATGAAGGGGCTCTGGAAGAGGGACGGTGTTTATAATGTAGAGGAATTTGATCCGGATCCATTTATGGAACAGCTGAACCTTAAAGGCCTTCCATGGGTTGAGCTTCATGATGTAGACCTGGAGTTATAAAGTATAAAGGCAAAAGAGGGCCGATCCGCCAGCCGGCGGAGAGGAGCCAGGTTGCAGGGGTGGCTAATTAAGAACTTACACAGAGTTACACAGAGGTTCACAGAGGGACACAGAGATTCACGGAAAAATATATCAGACTGCGGATAGCAAAACTGATTGCATGATACTATACTATGATCGACTATTCTAAAATACTTTCGCCTTCTTATGTTATAGATGAGGAAAGGTTCAGGAAAAACCTTTCACTTATCCGCTCTGTTGCTGATAATTCAGGTGTTGAAATAATTCTTGCTTTCAAAGGTTTTGCAATGTGGGGTGTCTTCGACATACTCAGGGAATATATAAGCGGTGCTGCTGCAAGTTCACTTAGTGAGGCCAGGCTATGCAATGATGAGATCGGCGCAAAAGCTCATACTTACAGCCCCGTTTACAAGGAAAGTGAGTTTGATAAAATACTCGATCTTAGTTCCCATGTTACTTTCAATTCGCTCAACCAGTACAGGAAATTTTACCCGGCCCTGAAAAAAAAAGGTGACGTATCTGCCGGCATCAGAATTAATCCCGAATTCTCGGAGATAAGTCATGGCCTGTATAACCCCTGTTCACCGGGGTCGAGGCTTGGAGTAACTGCCGAAACACTTCAACAAGATTATCCTGAAGGACTTGAAGGACTCCATTTTCATGTGCTGTTTGAAAATGACTCCTATGTCCTTGAGAAAGTTCTGGATGTTGTTGAAGAGAAATTCGGGAGATTTTTCAATCGCCTCAAATGGATAAATATGGGTGGCGGTCACATAATGACAAGGAAAGATTATAATACAGATCACCTAATTACTATCCTTGACCGTTTCAGGAAGAAGTCTGGGCTGAAAGTTATCCTTGAACCGGGGAGTGCTTTTGCATGGGAAACAGGTGAACTCGTAGCCACTGTCGAAGATATCGTGGAAAACCAGGGTATTAAAACTGCAATCCTTGATGTCTCCTTCACTGCACACATGCCCGATTGTCTTGAAATGCCATATAAACCTAAAATAATCGGTGCTTCCGAACCAGAAGCAGGTGGTTATATTTGTCGTATTGGTGGCAATTCCTGCCTGTCAGGAGACTTTATGGGAGACTGGTCCTTCCCGGCTGAACTGAAAATTGGTGACAGGATAGTTTTCTGGGACATGATCCATTATACAATGGTAAAAACCACAACATTCAACGGCGTTCATCATCCTTCAATAGGGATGTGGACTAAAGAAGGAAAATTTAAGCTTATAAAGGAATTCGGCTATTCCGATTATAAAAACAGGCTGTCGTAAAGCCGGGTATCCCTGGTCTTCCTCTCTTTCAAAAGTGCTCTGTTTAAGACCTTTTGTCAAAAATAAACTTGACTCAGGTTGTTTTTTAGCATAACTTTCATTCCCGATCTACTGATCAACCTAACTAAAAAAGATCTGCCATGAAAGCAAAGCTGATTGTTTCGGTGTTTTTTGCCCTTTTTTGTTATTCAGTATTTTCGCAGGTGCCACAAGGGCTGAGCTACCAGGCTGTGGCCAGGAATGCTGACAATACGCCGATAGCAAATTCCACGATCAAAGTCAAACTGTCGATACTTTCGGACACAACAGGCTTTAAAGCCACAGGAGGTGGAACTTATATCTGGGAAGAGGAATATACTTCTGTTCAGACAAACCAGTTCGGCCAGTTCTTCCTTGCGCTTGGAACAGGAACAAGGGTAGGAGGTAGTGCCACTGCCTTTAACCTTATCGACTGGACAAGTGGTAACAAATTCGTGGGTGTCAAGATTGCCAACCCGACCACTTATTTAAATATGGGTACAGCTAAACTATGGTCTGTGCCGTTTGCAATGGTAGCAGACAGTCTCTCCGGTCCGGTAAAAAAACTTGCAGTCACTGGAACGACTACCGACTATACCGAAGCACTCTTCGAGGTAAAAAACAAAGACGGGCAGACTGTCTTTGCAGTTTATAATGAAGGAGTGAGGATTTATGTTGATGACGGCATTCCCGGCAAGGCTGTCAAGGGTGGATTTGCAATAGGAAGCTTCAACAAGGCAAAAGGATACAGTGATTATTTTGTTGTTACAGGCGACAGTATCAGGGCTTATATAGATACCGGAATTGTAAAGGCACGAAAAGGAGGTTTCGCTATTGGCAGTTTCAACAGGGCAAAGGGTTATGAGGAATATCTCCGTGTTACAAGAGACAGTTCAAGAATCTATATTAATGATGCAGCTTCAAAAGCTGTAAAAGGTGGATTTGCAATTGGAGGCTTTTCAACTGCAAAGATAATCGGGTCAAAGTATATGACTGTTCTCCCTGAAAGAACAAATATTTCAGTCAACGACTCCCTTAAAGGGTTTACTGTAACTACGGTTCAGGGTGCAGGAAATTCAGATTTCATAAACATAAATAAGATAAATTATTCAATAGGTCACCAGAGCGGTCTGAAGACAAACCCCAATATCAGTATAATAAAAGGCCGCTTCAATGTCTTTTACGGTTATCAATCTGGCTTCAACAATACTGAAGGTTATGGAAATATTTTCCAGGGATACACAGCCGGTTATACTAACACTATTGGAAGCTATAATGTGTATATGGGTTTCCGTTCGGGATATAATAATATCAGCGGAAACTCAAATGTCTTTCTTGGATACCAGAGCGGAGAGAAGAGCACCGCAAGCTCAAACGTTTTTCTTGGTCAGGGGGCCGGGCGATGGAACGATACCGGGACAAGAAATACCTATGTGGGCTGCCAGGCCGGCATTGAAGACGGGGAATACGGAACACCTGGAAGCGATAACGTCTACCTTGGATACAGGGCAGGGGCAACAAGTTTTATAGGGAACCAGAATGTATATATCGGAAGCTATGCAGGTGAAACAAACAATAATAACTCAAGCGGAAGAGTATTCATAGGATACCAGGCAGGAAGAAACGAAGCGAATGGCAACAGGCTGTATATTGATAACACCAGTTCTGCGACACCCCTGATATATGGTGAATTCAATGCAACAATTACAAACAGGCAACTTACAATAAACAGCAAAGCCACGATAAACGGTTCAATCAATTACGGAGCAGAATCCGGAACCGCCACTGCCTATGTGGTAACAATTCCTGGCATAACAGCATATACAACAGGAATGGTCATCACTTTTAAGGCGAACAATGCAAACAGCGGTGCCTGCACACTGAAAGTCAATTCACTGTCTGCAGTCAACCTGCTGATGAAACACGATCAGACACCTTCAGCAAACTATATTGAAGCAGGCAGTATAGTTATGGCCGTTTACGATGGCACCAGTTTCCAGATGATACAGCCATCTGCCAATTAGAATTAATACTTAATATTAAACCATTCAGATATGAGTGCCACAAGTTCTGCCGCAGATAAACATCTATTTGTTTTCAGCAATGCTGGCGATAACATTCAGCCACTTTTAACCGCCCTTGCATCTTACGGTTATTCCGCGGGTGCAAATTTTGTAACAAAATGCAGCGATTTTAAAGCAGCTTATACGATTTTCGTACAAAGTCTTGAAACAGCTGTAATCGATATAGCTGCAAAGGTACCGGAAGATGAAGAAAAAAAACTGTCAATACTTGTAATCATTTCAGGAAAAGCTGACTTGAATGGGCTGAATGATACTTCAGGCAGTATTTCCTGGGACGAGCTCAGACAATCCCTGTACGGGAATATACAGGGACACATTTACAATTATCAGCAGTACGCAGAACTACATATTTTATATGCCACAAGTTTCGGACTGAATTTCATTGAAAACTGCAGAAATAATTCATGGCCTGCCAGGGGCAATGGATCAATGATCGTGGCAGAAACAACAAATGATCTTATCGACCAGGGCGGCAGGGACACGTTCCTGGCAGGTATCGCAGACCGTCTTAATCTGACAGTAACTCTTCCGACAGATATATTTGGTAGAATAAGTTTCAATGACATCGCTAGTGGTGTTACAGTACCTGGAAACTTTATTGTCCTTCCCGAGTTTTCCGGAAACATCTACTTCCCCGGTTATTCTTACCTTGAGATAAGGGATGGAGATCCTTACAATATGAGCCCCGACATAAAACTTTATCATAAAAGAACCGGAGATGCACAATATGATAATGTTGCTTTTGAAAAGATGTATCTTATTGATGACCAGTCACCGGCAGGTCTTAGGAATAAGATAACTGTTGATTCGACGCTCAGGGGAACACAGCCTCTGAAGAAACTTAATGTTGACATTGCGCTTTTCAACCATCCCACACTTGATTTTAACAATCCACTGAATCACAGGAACAAGCAAATTAATGCCCAGGTCTATACAGACGGATTCCAGAATACATTTGAGTTTCTGGATGTCGATTTCAGCAGTGAACTGATAGAAAACATCGTGGCCATAGGAAGTTACTCCGGAGATTCTGACTTCTCAGATTGCGATATTCAGAACCGCGATTACGAAGCACAGCTTACGATTTCAGCCATACCTCCCCCGGTTATACAGCTTGGTTGCACTAGCGAGATTCGTCCGGAACATTCTCCGGGAGCAAATGGTTATATAAATATAACCGTTACGGGTGGAACTGCACCATATACTTTCAACTGGTCTACATCCAATGGAAGCGGTATAGTGGCTGGCGCGAATCCCCAAACCCAACTCACTGCCGGAAGATATTCAGTTCAGGTCTCAGATTCTACACAGCCTAACGCTCAAAGCTGCCAGTTGGACAACCTTGATGTATTATACCAGGCTGATCCTCCTGACTATACTGTTCTGTTTCAAAACAGGTATATAAAAATCCTCAGGCTTAATAACAATAATATAAAAGTAATCTTCCTGAAGTACCCTAGGCTGGCGAGCTGGTGTCATTACAGAAAATATAAGATCAGGTGGAAAACAACATCACTTAACCCGCATGCTGATTTCCTGCCACCGACAAACTATGCTTTAAACAATGTAACAGTAATCCGTACAGGAATTGAGTTTAGCAGGCCTTTTTGCTGGGCATATGCAATCATCCAGGTTCCAAAGGCGCGTGAAGGGGAGTTACTTATCAAACAGCCCGGGCATCCGGGCAATCCCGCGGTGGTAAGAGAAATACCGGTAGAGATTTATTACCTGAGATGCTGCTGGATTCTGCGACGCTTCAGAATACTTATCGCAAGGTTTTACCTGAAGCTTGGAAAACAGATTGACATACGCATAGTGAGAATTTTCAATGTTATCAGATCGTACAACTGATTCCGGATATAAGCTAACCAATCTAAGATGATATGAGTGCAACTACCTCAGCCGCCGATAAATACCTGTTTCTGTTCACTACAGACAGCGATAACCTTGACCCTGTAAAAAATGCATTACAGAATTATTATAAATTCCCGGCAGCGAATACATATGCTGCTACAGGGTGCCAGAACTTCAAGAGCACATTCAAGCTGCTTGCTGAAGCCCTTGCAGGGACAGATCCTTTAATCCCTGTATACAAATTACCCGATGGAGCCGGCCTTGTCCCTGCGGGAGAAACCAACATGAATACTGTTTTCATTGTTATCTCCGGCGAGGCTGATTCAACCGGACTCTTTGATCTTGCGGCCAATACCCTTACCTGGCAGGAAATCATTCAGACTATTAACGGGTTTATGCCACAGCCATCAGGTCCTCCCAAGCAATACCCTTATCAACAGTATGCTGAGGTTCATGTAATTTTCGCTTCACCTTATTGCAATGTTTTTGTTTCAGAATGGGACCTCAGTACTCCTGTAACCAATGGTACAATGATAGTTCCTGCAACTGTTTCAGATGCAATAAGCCAGGTGCAGAGGGAGGCATTCCTCTCAGGTTATGCAGATCATCTTTGCCTTAACACCGGTGTGACAATAGACAACGAAGGCAGGATAAGTATGAATGATATAGCAGCAGCCGTTCATGGAGCATCGGTAGCAGGTTATTTCAGGTCTGTTGGCAGCGGGACCTCGGGTAAGTATTTCGCAGGATATTCCAGGCTCGAAATCGATGACGGTACTCCATGGTGGGAAAGTCCGGATATCTACATTAATACTCCTGGAAATGACCTTTATGACCAGGATGCGAACAATAATTGTTATATCAAGGTTCATGCCCGGGGAACTCATCCTGTTAAAGGCTTCAGCCTGGGAGCCAAACACTTTGGAACAGGACTGGGTACGACTGACGCATTAGTTGTAGCTAACCCCCATGTTCCAGATGCCACACTTCCACTGGTCCTGAAAGGTGGTGAAACCTGTACACATACCTACCAGTTGATGTTCCTTTCAACAACAACCCACAGGTGCATCTGTGCAAGAGCAAGTTTCATACCTGTTGTTTCAACAGACATTGATGATTATAGTGAGTGGTCAATTGTTTCAAATGCAAACGAGGCCCAGAGGAACATAGATCCGGCTCCTGCAGGACCGCCTCCGCCACCTCCCTTGCCATTACCGGAACCTGATCCTGCACAGAATCCTGATCCCGACCCTGCACCATCAGGTGATGACCAGAATAATACCGGGGACAGAAGCCTGGCCAATATCAGGGGATTCAAAGAACGAATATATTCAATATTAAATCCTTATAAGGAAAGAAGAATATTCAGGATAGCTTTATATAAGGAATTCCAGAAATATTCAAATATTGTAAAGGTTGATTTCTTTAGAATCAAGGAGGGTGATACCCGATCCATAAGTCGCCTTAAAATCAATACATCTCCATACAACTATGTAAACCTGGTTCTTGACAGCGGACAAAAACAGGATATCCTTGTAAGGATCAATGTTATCGACTCATCTGCCTTCAGGAAGGAGCTAAGACTTCCACTCGAGTTCCTGGTTGAAAAGAAAAGAAATGCCGGTCTCTTATTAAGAAAAACCTTAATTACAAAGCTCGATTCAGCATATGTGTCAATCGGAGGAGTGACAATTAAAACATGGCCTATGAAACTGACGATATCAGGAATTGTGTCAGACAGGGAAGGTAAACCTGTGGCAGGAGCATGTTTACAAATCCGATCTGTAAACGGGTTGCAGGCTGCAGTACTTAAGTCAGATAGAAAAGGCAGATATATTATGAAAGACATTAATCCTGATGCTTACAGGATGAGGGCATATACACGCGAGTGGTCAACCGGATATAAAATAATAAACCTTTATAAGAGAAATATGTCTGTTGATTTCCGGAAGCCATGATAAATTGAGCCATTAGTGGCCTGATTTGTTGTAACAAATCAATTTTATACTTTTGCAACCTCATTAACGGGGATGCAAAAGCATTTTTACAGGACATATGCACACCTGGCCCTTCTTGCGGCCAATATAATCTACGGGCTGAACTTCACCATAGCTAAGTCTGTCATGCCGGGGGCTATAAAACCATTTGCCCTTGTTTCGCTAAGGAGCCTGGTTACCACGATATTGTTCTGGCTCACTTCATTATTCCTCCCTAAAGAAAAAGTTGAAAAACGCGACCTGCTTTACATCTTTGCGTGCTCTTTCCTTGGGGTAACTGTCAACCAGATATTCTTCCTTGTCGGGCTCACAATGACAACCCCGATAAACTCCTCTATTATAATGGCAATAAATCCTGTTGCCGCTTTTGTTTTCACAGCAATTATTCTTAAAGAGAAGATTCCGGTTGTAAGGGGAGCAGGACTTGCAGTTGGTCTTACAGGTATACTTTTATTGATACTTCATGAGGGAAAACCCGACCTCAGCAGTGCTACATTCGTCGGCAATATATTTACACTTATAAATACACTGAGCTGGGCACTCTTCACCGTTGTTATTAAGAAGATGCTTGAAAAATACCACCCTGTTACTGTAATGAAGTGGGTGTTCACATTCGGGATGATAGCCAACATCCCGGCAGGGTACCATGAATGGAGCAATATGGACTGGTCAGTCATTTCAATGCAATCATGGTTTGGCATAGGTTTTATAATTGTTTTTGCGACCTATCTTGGTTATCTTTTGATCACCTTCGGCCTCAGGCGCCTCAGCCCTACAATAGTAAGCAGCTACACTTATGCACAGCCTGTAATAGCAGCAGTTGTTGCTTCTATGATTGGGCAGGATTCAATCAATATGCTGAAGATCATATCAGCAGTACTTATATTCACAGGAGTGTTTATGGTAAGCCGGCAGAAATCTGCTGCCTGAAGATTTAGCCCTTCTCATACTAACAGCCTGGCAGTTCGTCAAAAAAAATTGCCGGTAACTTCCGTATCACCTAATTTTGATTATGAAATTCCTGATTAGCCGATTAATATATAATGCCATGAAAAGCAAGCTGATTTTAACTCTTATCCTGTCATTATCACTGGTTTCCCTGCAAGCACAGGTGCCACAGGGCTTCAACTACCAGGCCGTTGCAACCGATGCAAACGGATCAATCCTCGCAAACAAGGATCTGCAGGTCATGTTTGGTATTCTTTCTGACACAACACTACCTGTAATTGTCTGGGAAGAACTTCATACCGGTGTAAGAACAAACAGCTCCGGGATCTTTAACCTTGTTATTGGAAAAGGTTTAAGGCAGGCAGGCGTTGCTACTTTCGGAGATATAAAATGGGCAGTTGCTCCACTCTTTATACGGATAAAAATTAATTACCTGGGCACCTGGTACACCATGGGCCAGAAAAATCTTTGGACCGTGCCATATGCAATGGCAGCGGGAACAGTTTCTGGATCTGTCAACCGCCTGAATGTTGTGAGTGACGTCACGTCTCCAGATTCCGCTCTGTTTGTTGTAAGGAATAACACCGGTCAGATCGTTTTCGCTGTTTATAATGAAGGTGTAAGAATATATGTCGATAACGGTGTAGCAAAAGTGAATGGAAAGGGTGGATTTGCAATAGGTGGTTTCAGTACAGGAAAAGCTGCTCCGCAGGATTTCTTTATCGTCAGCCCCGATAGCATAAGAGCCTATATTGATTCTGGACTTATTAAGACAAGGAAGGGAGGTTTTGCAATCGGAGGATTTGGTGCCAGGAAGGGTACCCCTGAAGAATATATGAGGGTAACACGCGACAGTACATCTTTTAAGATATCCGATGGTTCAAAAGCCCAGAATGGAGGGTTCTCGGTGGGATCAATATCAAATACCGGGAGCGGCAATAAGAACTATGTCAATCTTACAAAAGACAATTATTATATTGGATACCAGGCTGGTACTGGTAATACGACCGGGAAATATAACTCTGTTTACGGTTATTCTGCAGGGCTTAATAACAGCGGAGGAAACTCAAACGTTTTCATTGGATATAACGCTGGTCTGAACAACCTTTCAGGAGATAATAACACCTATATCGGCTATGATGCCTCACGTGATGCAACAACTGGTTCTGGAAACGTTGCAATAGGCAGAAGTTCGGGTAAATCCGTTGGTGCAGGAAGTAATAACGTTTTCATAGGAGAGGAAGCCGGTACAGGCAACCAGGGAAGCGGAAACGTATTTATAGGTTACCAGTCAGGAATACTGGAACCAGGATCTGACAAATTATATATTGGGAACTCCGGCTCCAGGCAACCACTTTTATGGGGAGATTTTGCTGGTGGTAAAATGGCAGTAAACACTAATAATAGTCTTGGTTATAATTTCTATGTTCTTGGAACCGGAGCAAGTCTAGTACCTTTTGTAACAGCAAGTGATATTAGGCTGAAAGAGAACATTTTCAGCATTTCCGATCCTATTCAGAAAGTCATGAACCTGCGGGGCGTTTACTTCACATGGAAGGATAAAAGTATTGACGGAAACAGGTTGCAGATGGGTCTCATTGCCCAGGAGCTTGAGAAGGTAGAGCCCGAACTTGTAAGAAAAGGATCAGATGATCATCTTTCAATTGCTTATTCTCCATTGGTAGCACTCCTGATAGAGGCAGTAAAGGCCCAGCAGAAGATAATAGAAGAGCAGAAACAGAGGATTGACCAGCTGGAAAAACAACAGGCAAGGATAGATAATCTCGAACAACAATTAAATATTTTGCTCAGCAATCAGAATAAATAATATCGCCAGCGAACAAAATCAGCTTCCCGTTTGTTGATCAGATATAAATCTGATCAAATGAAAATAAAACACCTCTTAGCTGCACTATTTGTAGCTTTTACAGCAGTAATAACAGAAGCGCAGGTTCCGCAAGGCATTAATTACCAGGCCATAGCAAGAGACGGCTCAGGTAATCCAATTACAAATACTACAATCCAGGTTAAGATGGGTATCCTGTCGGATACTATCAACCAGATCTTCGTGAGGGAGGAACTTTTTTCCACTGTTAAAACAAATGCCTACGGGCTCTTTACGCTTGTAATAGGTACAGGTGTCTACCAGCAGGGATCCACGTTTAATTTTCAGGATATCGACTGGTTATCAAAACCTTTGTATCTTAAAACGCAGGTTTATTACGGCGGTTCATGGAAATACATGGGCTCTGCCAAACTCTACTCTGTTCCTTATGCTCTGAACGCACAGAACCTTGGAGGCACATCAATGGCTAACAAGATTCGTATCGCAGGAACAGAGACCTCAACCGACTCGGCACTCTTCGAGGTAAGGAACAAAACCGGCCAGATTGTATTCGCCGTATACAGTGAAGGAGTCAGGATTTATGTGGATGACGGAATTGCTAAAGCATCAACAAAAGGGGGATTTGCAATTGGCGGCTTCGGTACTGCCAAAGGGGTGAGCCAGGAATATTTCAGGGTAACCCGCGACAGTACAAGGGTATATATAAACCAGACAGTTAACAAATCGTCAAAAGGAGGATTCGCAATTGGCGGCTTTTCACCTGCAAAGGGAGCAGATACAACCAGTTACCTAAACCTCAATCCAAAGAACTACCTTATTGGATATGGTGCAGGTATATCAAACACAACCGGTATCTATAACTCCATGATGGGTTATCATGCAGGCTGGAAAAACCTGACCGGATCATACAACACTTTTATTGGATTCAAGTCTGGAAATAATAATACCGGTGGTTCACAAAATATATTCCTTGGTTATAATGCCGGGTTCTCAAACGACACTTCATCTTATAATATATTTATCGGGAACCAGTCAGGTTTTGGAAACGTGAAAGGCAACTACAACACCTATTTAGGCTATCAGAGTGGTCTGACTAACTCCGCCGGCGCCTACAACACTTACATTGGGTACCAGACAGGAGTAAACTCGCAGGGAAGTGCCAATGTCTTCATTGGGCAGCAAGCAGGTAATAAACTGGGAGTTGGTGCAAGCAACGTGTTCATTGGAGCAGGCAGCGGTCTTAACAAAACAACTGGCAGCGGAAACATTCTTATAGGCATGGGAAGCGGTTCAAATTCAACAACAGGGAATTATAACATTATTCTCGGAACAGCAGCAGGTACCCTAATTGCTTCTGATTTTAACGTTATTCTCGGCAATTATAGTGGTTACAATACTACAACCGGGACATTCAATATTTTCGGAGGTTCCCTTTCAGGTTATAAGAACACTAAAGGTTCAAGCAATATCTATTTTGGCCTTATGTCGGGGTATTCTGATACAACCGGCAGCTACAATATACTGCTTGGTGAGGCATCAGGTTATCTTTCGCAGGGCAGTAATAATATTATGTTTGGCTACCACTCAGGGTATAATGCAACTGCTGGAGATTACAATACCTTTATCGGGAAGGAAACCGGGTTCTATAATACCGGTTCCGGAAATATTTTTCTCGGTTACAGGGCAGGCGGCTGGCATGGTGCAGGCAGTTCCAATATTTTTCTTGGTGATTCTGCGGGTATGAATACTCCAACAGGATCATGGAATATAGCAATCGGTAAACAGGCTGGATATAATACAACAAGTGTATCTAATATTTTTATCGGTTACCAGGCTGGCTACTTCACAAGTTCAGGAATGCAGAATATTTTTCAGGGTACACAATCGGGCTTTAATAATACTACAGGTTATAATAACGTATTCATTGGAAGTGCAGCCGGGCAAAACAATACTACAGGATGGGATAATGTATTCCTTGGCATGCAGACAGGAAACAAAAATACCACTGGGAACTTCAATACCTCGCTTGGCTATCTTGCCGGGTTCTCCAACCAGACCGGCAGCGCGAGCGTTTTCATAGGAAACAACGCAGGCTATTATGAAACCTTGTCGAATCGCTTATACATTGAGAATACATCGAACGACAAGAACAATGCGCTTGTATATGGCGAATTTGACAACAATAACCTCACTTTTAACGCAAATGTGGGAATATGGAAAGTTTCACCTGCCACCAAACTCGACATCGCAGGCGGTAACTGGGATATTAAGAACGGTGAGGGTGATTTCAGAATTGGAGATGGCACCTACAGGTTTAAGATTGGTATTTCAAACGCAGGGGGAGGGGCAGGTGACGTAAGGATGAATGCCCATGGAGGAACGAACAGGCTAATTATCGGCGGTGGTGGAAATGATGTCCTCCTTGTAACATCCAATGATGTCATGCCATGGAACAATAACCTCTCTTCTCTTGGTTCATCAACAAACAAATGGACAGCGGTTTATGCCACAAATGGAACTATTCAGACATCTGATATCAGACTTAAAACAAACATAAACGAACTCACTTACGGGTTAAGCACAGTTCTTAACCTTAAACCAGTGAGCTTCAACTGGAAAGACGATGAAAAAGGGAAAACCAGAATCGGCCTTATAGCCCAGGATGTTGAAAAAGTTGTGGGGGAAGTTGTAGATAAAGGAAATGATCCTGATCACACGCTTGGAATAAATTATTCAGAGCTTGTTCCAGTGCTTATCAAAGCAATCCAGGATCAGCAGAAAGAGATTGAAGAACTCAGATCGACAGTCACAGAACTGAAAAGCAGGGTGTCAAATACTGAAGCACATGTGAATAATAAATAATAACTTTTAACAGGAGTCAAACTTTGAAATGGCGTAAGTATTTTAATCCGCAATTCTGAAAATTTAGTCATCTGCATACAATTTTGATCATTTAACTCACTCATTATGAAAACAAGACTTAAAAATTCATTTTTTGTCCTCTTTTTGCTTTTGTATTATTCATTACCCGCTACATCACAGGTGCCACAGGGTTTTAATTACCAGGCTATTGCGCGTGATGGTTCGGGTAACCCTCTTGTCAGCCAGACTTTCCAGGTTGAGCTTGGTATCCAGGCCGATACATCGGCAAGCCCTGTGATACTGTGGCAGGAACAATTTTCAAATGTTAAATCAAATGCATTCGGATTGTTCACGGTAATTGTCGGTACCGGGACTAAATCCGCAGGAAATGCAAACACATTCAGCCAGGTCGACTGGACTAAAACTCCATTATTCCTCAAGACACGGATCTATTACGGGGGCAGCTGGAAATACATGGGATCATCGCTTCTCTGGACAGTACCCTACTCAATGGTGGCCAATAAACTTATTCCACAGCCCTACCTTAACGTAAACGGAAACACGGCTTTGCCTGACTCGGCACTATTCGTCGTAAGGAACAATATCGGCCAGATAATATTCGCGGTTTATAATGAAGGTGTAAGGATCTTTGTCGACAATGGGGCCAAGGGTAACAAGGGTGGCTTTGCAATCGGAGGCTTCGGCACTGCAAAAGCCCCAAGCCAGGAATATTTCAGGGTAACAAGTGACAGTACAAGGGTATATGTAAATCCATTGGCAAAAGGGACAAAGGGTGGATTTGCAGTCGGCGGTTTCGGAGGGGCAAAGGGCTCTGACACTTATCTAAACCTTACACCGCTCAACTACTTCATCGGGCAGGGTAGCGGTATGAATATCACAACGGGTACCTACAATACATTCGCCGGATATGAAAGTGGCAAATCAACAACCTCAGGCCGCAGGAATGTATTCCTCGGATTTCATTCAGGTTATGCCAATGATACAGCTTCATTCAACGTCTTCATTGGCAATGAATCCGGCCTCACAAACAGGTATGGAAGATACAATACCTATATAGGTTACCAGTCGGGTTACACAGCCGACAATGCTGACTATAACACTTTTGCCGGCTATCAGTCGGGCTGGAGTAATACAACAGGTGCAGGCAACCTTTACATGGGTTACACCGCAGGTTATTCCAACACATGGGGCTACAGGAACGTGTTTCTCGGGTATAACGCTGGAAAATTCAATATAAGCGGCTATGAAAACACATTTGTCGGGGCGCATGCAGGCTACGGGTTCAATGGCGGCAATGCGAATGTCATGCTCGGATCATATGCCGGAAACTACTTCTATGGTGGCAATAACAATATTTTCATAGGTAATAACAGCGGTTTTGGTGTCAAGAACTCCACGACTACAGCAAATGATAATATTTTTATCGGTTCCTCCGCTGGAAAGGGAATAACAACCGGCTCATATAATATTTTCGGCGGCACAGAAAGCGGTTTCAAGAATACTACAGGTGCCTATAACGTCATACTTGGTTACCAGGCAGGCTACAATAACAATACAGATTATAATACAATCATGGGCTACCAGGCTGGTTATTCAACAACTTCCGGCGGATATAACGCATTTATCGGCTACAAGGCCGGGTATGCAAATACCTCAGGTTACTATAACGTAATGATGGGATTCCAGGCCGGTATAACAAACACAACGGGATGGGGAAACGTGTTCATAGGTCCATATGCCGGCTACTATAACAGCATTGGAAATACAAATACCTTCGTCGGCAACTCTGCCGGGTTCAATAATACAGGGGGTAATAACACTTTCATCGGTTATAGTTCAGGTCTTGCAAATACCTCAGGGCAACAGAACACCTTTCTTGGATTTTATGCCGGCAGCAGCGTCACTACCGGTGGAGGAAACCTTGCAATCGGAACCCAGACCGCTTCATCAATGACAACAAATAACAATAATACTGTTGTCGGTGACATGTCAGGAAGATTTACTGTCGGGGACAATAATACTTTCCTTGGAAACGGGGCGGGTTACAACTGCCAGGGCACCGGAAATATACTGATTGGGATAAATGCCGGACAGCAGCTCGCAGCAAACAATAAGCTCGTGATCCAGAATACCACAGACATATCAACCCCTACGCTTGGTGGAGACCTTTCAACCCACAGGATAGGGATAAACAGGATGCCAACTACTTATACACTTGAAGTAGGCGGCACTATATGGGCTAACGGATCTACGATCTCGAACGGTTCGCAGACATGGTCGGATATCAGGTACAAACAGGACATTGTTCCTATCGAAAATGCACTTGAGAGTGTTCTGAAGCTCCAGGGTGTAAAATACAACTGGAGGACAGGATCATTTCCTGACATGAATTTTCCACAGGGCCAGCAGATCGGTGTAATAGCCCAGGAAGTGGAAAAGGTGGTTCCCGAAGTTGTTCAAACTGAACCTGACGGATATAAATCAGTATCATATGAGAAGCTTGTCCCGGTGCTTATAGAAGCCATAAAAGACCAGCAGAAAGAGATCGAAGAATTAAAAGCTGCTTTAAGCAAAATGACTAAAGACAAGTAGAACTTTCATTTACAAATAGGATAAAGGGTGCCTTCGGGGCACCCTTTATTTTTATATCCAGGTAGAAAAATACAAGTTAATTTAATCAGCGATTAATTACTCCGGATCCGAGCAGTTCTTCACCATCGTACCATGCAGCAAATTGACCAGGGGCAATTCCCCTCTGCAACCTGCTGAAGATAATATATATCCCATTTCCACGGCGGAAAAGTCGTGCGGCCTGCAATGGCTGGCGGTACCTAATCCTAACATGGCAGTCAAGATATTCTCCTTCTTTTAAGGCAAGATCCGTCCTTATCCAGTGAATGTCCCCGTTGCTTACGAACAGTCCTTTCCTGTAAAGCCCTGTGTGAGATTGCCCTTCACCAACATATAGGATATTTCTTTCAACATCTGTTCCTATTACGAATAGCGGTTCCCTGTGCCCGCCGATATTCAGGCCTTTTCGTTGTCCTATTGTAAAAAAGTGAGCCCCGCTGTGAGTGCCAATAGTCTTACCAGCTGATGGATCAAGCCCGTGAGGATCTGACATTTCCGAAAGAATTTCATCACCCGTGCCGGGTTCAGGTAATCCGGGCTGGAAGCTATTAAAATTCAGATCGCCTGGCACCTCAATAATCCTGCCCTTTCTTGGCTCCAGTTTCTGCTGAAGGAAAGTCGGAAGATGAACTTTTCCGACAAAGCATATCCCCTGTGAATCCTTCCTTGTTGCAGTCGGCAGACCCATCTCATCAGCTATTTTCCTAACCTCTGGTTTGACCATGCCACCTATCGGAAATAATGAATAGGCCAGCTGCTCCTGGCTGACCTGGCACAGGAAATAGCTCTGGTCCTTATTATTGTCGGTCCCGGCAAGTAACCTTTGCACCGGTACGCCATTTACAACAGTCTCAGCCTTCCGGCAATAATGCCCTGTTGCGACGTAATCTCCGCCAAGTTTTCTTGCCTCAGTGGCGAATGAATCGAACTTTATCTCCCTGTTGCAAAGAATATCGGGGTTTGGAGTACGCCCTTTTTCGTATTCGGAGAACATGTAATCTACAACCCTCTGCCTGTAGGGTTCGCTCAGATCAACAAAATGAAACGGTATCTTAAGTTTTGCAGCTACCATTTCAGCAAACATCAGGTCATCTTCCCAGTGGCATTCACTCTGCAATAAGCCTGTGGTGTCGTGCCAGTTTCTCATGAACAGCGCTTCAACTTCATAACCCTGTTCCTTAAGAAGCCATGCTGCGACACTTGAATCGACACCACCAGAAAGACCGATAATCACTTTTTTGCTCACAGCTGCAAAATTAATGAAAATACAAGATGGAAAATCGGTAAATTTAAGGCACGATGGGACCAGGCCTTCTTACAAGATATAATGCCTCTGCCGGTTCAGGTAAAACCTACAAGCTTACAAGTATTTACCTCGAAAAACTGCTTGAATCTCCTGGAAGCTTCAGGAAGATACTTGCCGTTACTTTCACGAATAAAGCGTCTTCAGAAATGAAGAGGAAAATACTTGATCAGCTCAGCTCTATTGCTGAAGGCAGGAATCCTGATCTTATAAGCCATCTTTCGGCAAAAAGCGGTAAGAAAACTGAGAAAGTAATTGCAGCGGCTAAAGACCTGCTCTTTAATATTCTTCATGATTATTCATACTTCAATGTAGGAACGATTGACAGTTTCTTCCAGAAAGTACTTAAATCATTCACAAGGGAAATAGGGCTTCAGCATGGTTACATTATAGAAATGGACCATACCGGTATTCTTGAAAAAGCTGTTGAGGAAATGTTATCCTCAGCAAAGGATGATTCTTCATTGAAAGAATGGATAATAGATTATTCACGCGAAAGGGCGGAAGGAGGAAAAGGCTGGAATCTGCGATCCGACATAAGCGATCTCGCTGAAGAGATCTTCAGGGAAAAATTCAGGCTTATTCCAAAGTCTGAGAGGGATTTACTAAAGGACAGGAAGTTCCTTTCATCATACGCCGGGAAACTGAGAAAGCACAGAAAGGAATTCAATGACAGGCTTACAGGGTATGCTGAGAAACTGACTGGTATCCTCGACAACCATGCTGTTACAAGCGATATGTTCCTAAGGGGTGACAGGGGAGGGGTGCCTTCATTTATTAAAACAATCTCTGAAGTAAATAATGGCGTCTGGAAACCGCCAACTGCAACAGTACTGCAAACTCTTGAGGACCCGCCGGTATGGACAAGTAAATCTGGCAGGAGCCGTCAGCTCGAATCATCACTCTCTGATGGTTTCGGAGATACTTTCCGCGAAGCACTTGAATACTTTCTTCAAAACTATGCCGACGCGAATACCGCCCTCTTTATTTCAGATAACATCTATATCCTCGGGATACTTTCAAATATACTTGAACAGGTACATATAATAACCACGGCTGAGAACAGGTTCCTTTTGTCAGATTCAGCAGAACTGCTCTGGCTTATTTTAAAGGATGACCAGACCCCGTTTATTTATGAAAAGACGGGAAACAGGTTTGAGAACTTCATGATTGATGAATTCCAGGATACCTCTCTCATCCAATGGAATAACTTCAGGCCGCTCATTGAGAACAGTATGGCCGAAGGTCATGATAACCTGGTCGTTGGCGATGTTAAGCAATCTATTTACAGGTGGAGGAACAGCGACTGGAAGATACTCCGAAACCTTGAGGCATCGGGGATAAGGAAGGATGGTCTTAAGGATGAATACCTCGGCACAAACTGGCGAAGCAGTAGGAACATCATTGCTTTCAACAACTCACTCTTCAGGGCACTTCCGGAAGTCGCCGATAACAATGGGGAAGCTGTCAATGAACTGCTGAAAATAAGCAATCTGTACGCCGATGCGTTCCAGGAAACCTCAGGTAAGAAAGAAGGGGGCTTTGTCAGACTGAGCTTCCTTGATGATGAAAACCTTTCTTTCACTGAAAAAGTATGTTCCCTGCTTCCTGCCTTGATTGAAGAGATCCAGGACAAAGGATATTCCGGCTCAGACATCGGGATACTTGTAAGAACAAACAAGGAAGGGGCGATGGTGATGGAGACGATGCTGGAATACAGATCCCGCGCAGGAAAAGAAAAGAATGAAAAGTATAATTATAACATAATATCAAGCGATTCCCTTCTGCTTTCCTCCGCGCCTGTAATATGCTTCCTTGTAGAAATGCTACGGTTCCCATTCCTGGAAGACAAGAATCTCTGTACTGCCATAATGCTAAGGAACTGGACACTTATCTCAGGTAAGGATCCATTCTCAATCAGCTATAATAATATTATGGCGACTGCTGATGAGTTATTCCCGGCGGGGTATAATGATTTCATTGAATCACTGAAAGGAAAGTCACCTTTTGAAGCTATAGAAAGTGCAGTAAGGTTCTTCAAACTGGGAGAAGATCCAGGGAACAGCACCTGGCTGAATACTTTGCAGGACTATGTGATTGAAATCTCGGGAAACGTTTCACCCGACATACAGTCTTTCCTTGAATGGTGGGATAACACAGGAATAAAAAAATCAGTTGTTGTATCCGACCAGTCAGATTCCATGAGGGTAATGACAATCCATAAATCCAAAGGACTTGAATTCAAAGCTGTCATTATTCCGTTTATTTCATGGAGCACCGGCCATGGCTCCGGTGGACCTGTACTGTGGATCAGTCAGCCTGATGGCCCGTTCAGTGAACTGGGAATAGTACCGGTCAGGTATAAATCTGATCTGAAATACTCAAGGTTTCATAAAGAATATCTGGAGGAATCATATCATGCCCTGATAGACAATATAAATCTTCTTTATGTTGCCTTCACAAGGCCAATAGACCTGCTTTACGGATTTTGCCCTAAGAAATCAAGGACCGGAAATATATCTAAACTTCTTCTGGATTCCATACTCTATGAAAACACTGATGCGAATGGCAGAAAATTGATTCCGCTAAAAGAATACTTTAACAGTGCAGATGCCACATTCTCATTTGGGGAGATAATAAACAACGGAGACCAGGAACATACAGGAGATAATACTAAAATAAAGAGCAGCGGGTATCTTGTCAATAATGGTATAAGCGGACTTCGTTTCAGGTTGCACAGCGAAAACTGGCTTACAGACGAGAGCGGTAAACGACAGAAGAAAATAAACTATGGACTGCTTATGCATGAAATACTTGAATCTGTAATAACCCCGTCGGATACGGAGGCCATTCTTGACAGAATTGAGACTGATGGCAGGATCAATGCTGATGAAAGAAAGGAACTTGGAAACAGATTCAGGGAATTATTCAACGACAGTCAGGTAAGCTCATGGTTTGTGAATGGACTGAACATTCTTAATGAGCCACAGATTGTAACGTCCGGGGGAAACATAAAAAGACCCGACAGGGTGATAATTGGCGAAAAGATTGTAACAGTTATAGATTTTAAATTTGGCGCCGAGAAAGAGTGGCACAGGAGGCAGGTAAAAGAATATATGAGGCTGATTGGTGACATAGAGTCAAAAAAAACAGAGGGATTTTTGTGGTATGTGGATAATAAAAAAGTTGTGGCTGTAGAATGAGCACTGGAAATCAAAACGGTAAAAAGTTTCCATGGGGACATGAACGAAGGTTCAATGCCTATCCTGATTATTTCAGGCTCAGGTTTGGAGGAAGGCTCCAGAAGGTAAGCATCGATGCCGGTTTCACATGCCCTAACCGTGATGGTTCAAAAGGTACCGGTGGTTGCACTTACTGCAACAATGACGCATTTAACCCTTCATACTGTACCCCGGAAAAAAGTGTTACAAGGCAGCTTGAAGAAGGCATAGGGTTTCTTGAACACCGTTACCATTCTCCCAAAGGATACCTCGCTTACTTCCAGGCATATTCAAATACCTATTCATCCCTTGAACAAATGAAAGATCTCTACTCGGAGGCTCTTTCATACCCGGGCATAAAAGGTATTATAATCGGAACAAGGCCTGACTGCGTCGACGAGAAAAAGCTTGATTATATAGCTGAACTGTCACGTGAGCATTATGTAGTGATCGAGTACGGGATTGAATCATGCTACGACAAAACATTAACAAGGATTAACAGGGGTCATACTTTCCAGGACAGTATTAATGCGATCAGGCTGACAAAGGAAAGGGGTGTTAAGACGGGTGCGCATCTTATTTTCGGGCTTCCCGGTGAAACAAGAGAAGAAATGATTAACGAAGCCGGAATAATATCCTCACTAGGCATCGATTCCGCAAAATTTCATCAGTTGCAGATCGTAAAAGGAACAAGGATGGAGAGGGAATATAATTCCAATCCGGGTGAATTCAGATTATTCTCTTTTGAAGAATATGTTGACTTCTTCATTGAATTTCTTGAAAGACTCAATCCTGCAATCGTTGTCGAAAGGTTTACCGGTGAAGCATCTCCATCGGTCCTCGCAGTGCAGAACTGGGGAAGGAAAAGAACTGACCAGGTTAGTGCGATAATTGAAAAACGACTTGAGGAGCTGGATACCTGGCAGGGAAGGCTTTATAAAAAGTAAAAAGGTAAAAGGCAAAAGGCAAAAGGTAAAAGAGGGCCGAGCGTAAAGTTCCGACATGTTATGTCGGAATAGTGAGGAGCCAGGTTGCAGAGGTGGCGTACCAAGGCAAAAGTAAAAAGTTAAAAATTAGATAATTAACAAACAGACTGTGTATTTCCTGGAGAAAATAGCGTATCATCTTTCTGAGTGTTATGGTGAGGACCTTAAAAACCAGTGTCTTGTGTTCCCAAACAGGAGGGCTGGTCTATATTTTCTGAAATACCTTGCCGCTGCAAAAGGAAAGCCCGTCTGGTCGCCCGGCATCAGCACAATAAACGAATTATTCAGTTCCGGCTCAGAACTCAGAATAGCGGAAAGCGAAACACTTGTCCTGGATCTTTACAGTGTTTACAGGAAGATCAATAAAAACGCTGAAAGTTTCGACGAGTTTTATTTCTGGGGTGAAATGCTTGTGAATGACTTTGATGATATAGATAAGTATCTTGCTGATCATGCCCGGTTGTTCGAAAACCTCGCGGATATCAGGAGAATTGATGAAAGATTCGGTGAACTTACGGCTGAACAGGTTAGTGCAATTAAGCAATTCTGGGTCAGTTTCAATGAAGGAACACTGACAAGGGAAAAGAATGACTTCATTAAAATATGGGAGATGCTTCCGGATTTATATGACAATTTCAGGCTATTATTGCGCCATAAAGGACTGGCATATGAGGGTATGATCTTCCGCGATATTGCAGAGGGATGCATAAAAGGTAATTTACCGGTTACAAAATACCGGACCTTTCACTTTATAGGATTCAATGCACTTAACAAGTGTGAGAAAATTCTGCTCGGAAGCCTTAAAAAAGCCGGAATGGCAAAATTTTACTGGGACTTTGATAACTCTTATATTTCGGCTTCTTCAACACATTCTGCCGGGTATTTCCTTAGGAATAACATAAAAGAGTTTGGCAACGACATGCCTGCCGGCTGGAATTATGAAACATATGTTTCAGTTCCCGGTGACAACTGCCTCTCAGTGATTATTGAAACATCCTCTGATATTTCGCAGGCCAAGCTTCTTCCCCAGCTTCTAAAGGAAACCGAAAGCGTTAACGGGGATGAAGCACATCACACTGCAGTTGTTCTCGCTGACGAATCCTTGCTTCTGCCTGTGCTTTCAGCAATTCCTGATGAAATAAAGGATGTGAATGTAACAATGGGCTTCCCCTTGAGATTCTCACCTGTATATTCATTTGTCCATCATCTTCTTACGTTACAGAAAAACCTTAGGAACGAAAACGGTGAAGTCTTATTCAGGAATTCGGATATCGTGGCCATCCTCAGGCACGGCTTTCTTTCAGATTCAGATCAGGCAGGCAACATAGAGGTCCTGTCAGAAATTACAGAAAATAAAATAACCTGGATACCTGAAACAACTCTCAAAAAGAGTATACCTTATTCACTGATTTTCAAAAAGGCAGCATCACCTGCCGACCTCTCATCCTATGTAAAAAGCGTCCTTGAATATTTCTTTACCTGTAATCCCGAAGATGAAGAAGCGGTCAGCAAGTCAGCTTCAGAGTCCGATATCAGGAATGAATTCATTTACAGGACCATACTTTCGATAAACAGGCTTGATTCAGCACTCATGGCATCCGAAACAGTGCTTTCACCTGCAACATGGAACAAACTGCTCGACAGGATTCTGAGGAAGGTGACCGTGCCATTTTCAGGTGAACCACTTAAAGGGATGCAGGTCATGGGGATTCTCGAAACAAGGACTCTTGACTTCAGAAACATCATCCTTCTTTCTGCCAATGAAGGGATACTCCCCAGGAGCTCTGCCGGATCATCTTACATACCTTACAATCTCAGGGAAGCTTACGGTCTGCCAGGAATAAGGCACCAGGATTCGATATATGCATATTACTTCTACAGACTTTTGCACAGGGCGGAGAACACCACATTCATATATAACTCGAACCCTGAAGGGCTAAAGACAGGGGAAATGAGCAGGCTGCTTATTCAACTCTGCCACCTTGGTAAGCTGAAACCTGTATTAAGCTCCACCGGTTGTACAATAAACACCCCGCTGCAGCATGAGAAGATTGTTAAGCGAAAGAAAGAGCATTCAGATTTGCTTGCAGCAGTTTACCTTGTGAAGGGAGGCAAGGCTCTTTCTCCAAGTGCTATAAATACCTGGCTTACCTGCAGGATGAAATTCTATTTCAGGTATATATGTGGTTTAAAGGAACCACCGAAACCTGCAGAAGAACTGGATCCGGCTCAGTTCGGATCCTTCCTTCATAAAATAATGCATGCCATTTATGAGCCATTTTGCGGGAAACCTTCAGATGATGCTGTTTTTTCAGATCTGCATTCCAATCCGCTAAAACTGAAAGAGATAATTGACACAGTCATCTCCAGGGAGTACTATTACGGGCAGGAGAGAGCTGATGACGGAAATATTATGATAATCAAGAGCATCCTGCAGTCATACGTCAGTTATATTCTCAGGTATGATAAATCGATAGCCCCTCTTGTAATTGAGGGACTCGAGCATGAAATATATGCACCTGTAACATTCAGTACAGGGGACAGGGAATATTCTGTTACCTGTGGCGGCATAATTGACAGGCTCGACAGTAAATCCGGGCAATATCGCATTGTCGATTACAAAACCGGAAGTATAGATATGGATATACCTTCGGTAGAATCACTTTTTACTAATGATGGAGGCGAAAGAAGCGATGCATGGTTCCAGGTATTGATGTACTGTGAACTGTTCGCATCCAGATTCCCTGGAAAGAGAATAAGGCCATCTATCTACTCTCTTCGCCAGCTGCCAGGTAAAAAATTCACAGATAAACTAAAGATCGGAACTGAAAAGGAAGGTAAAGAAGAGATCGCTGATTATTCGGCAATCAGGGAGCAATATCTTGCAGGATTAAAAGAGACGCTTGGCAGCATATTTTCCGCCGAATCTGACTTCGAAATGACTGATAATAAAAGGAAGTGCGAATTCTGCCCGTACAGGCAACTTTGCAGCCGTTAATGAAATCCCGCTCTTTTTACTAAATTTGGTAATCCTAATAATCTAACTGAAATGATCACTGGCTATCACAATTACAAGGTCGAGGTTAAAAATGTCAAGTTTATTTCAGATGATGGCAGGACCTGCCCACGGACTGCCATAATAACCCTGTTTGGTCATGATGGTGAACAAGTTGGCTCTGAGCTGCTTGGAGCCATTGAAACTACCGAGATATACAAAATGATAGAGGAAGGCAGGGACCTTAACCTTGATAATTTCTACATAAATGATTTCTCTCTGTCTAATTACAGGAGATACCATGGAATGGAGAAAAAGGACTTTGTTGAATTGAAAAAATTCTCAGCCCGCAATTCATTCTTCGAGGCAAAGGCAGCTACAGATTTCAGTTATGCTCTATTTTCTGATGATGATATTGAGTTTGAGGGATGCCATTTTGCAAAAGGGAAAACAATATTTACAGGAACAAACTTCGGGAAAGGAAATGTTGTTTTTTCAAATACCCTCTTTCGTGACGGGAACATAGAATTCAACGGATCTGTCTTCGGTGATGGCGATTTTCTTTTTAAAAATGCAATTGTAAAGGACGGCATAAAGGACTTCCAGGATATAAAATTTGGCGATGGTGAAGTAAGTTTCGCAAATACTGAATTCAACTTTGGTGAGCTTTTGTTCATTAACACACAGTTCGGAAACGGCAGGTTCAATTTTAAGGTAACAAGGATTGGCGGTGGAAAAGTTGATTTTCATTATTCCGCATTCGGTGACTGTGAGGTGACATTCGAACGTGCTGAATTCGGGAATTCAAGGGTTGATTTCAGGACTGTTGATTTCGGCTCGGGAAGGATAAATTTCAACAGGTCGATTTTTGGCAATGGTGAAGTTAACTTTGAAGGTGCATCCTGCAGGTCGGGTAAGATCCAGTTCAAAAAGGCTGAGATGGGAGCAGGCCCCAAAAACTTCAGCCTCATGGAAATGGTTAACGCCGAAATAAATTTTGAGAAGACTGAATTCGGTGACGGTGACGTCGTATTTAATAACTCACGATTCAAGGTGCTCTGTCTTAAATCCTGCCACCTCGATCATTATGTGGATTTAAGGCTTGCAGGCGCAGAACTGCTCGACATCTCAGATACCATTATAAGAGACATCGTTGACCTGGAACCCTACGATTTTGATATAGATATTGAGGTTCTCGATATGTCAGGTATGAGGGTGATCGGGAAACTGTATATCGATTACGAGAGAAACCACCTTGAGAGGGTCATTACTGCCCAGGCAGATACATCAATAAGGCAGAAAGCTGAACAATTCAGGAACCTGAAAACCAATTTCAGCAGCACGGGAAAATATGATGATGAGGATAAAGCCTACGTTATGTTCAAGCGGTTCGAAGCCATTGCTGACATGAATGACGGGATTGAGAATAACAAATGGGCGCGCTTATGGGAATATCCTGTTTACGGATTTAAATGGCTCGTATTCGATAAAATTGGTTTATATGCCACTTCTCCCGGCAGAGTATTGCTGAGTGTCATTATTTTCTGGGTATTTTTTGGCATGACCTACTTCCTTGTTGATACAGCCGGGCTTGGCAAAACAATGTCTTCTGTGGGCAACCCCGACCAGTTGTCACCGCTTCTCCAGTCATTCTATCATTCGGCTATTACTTTCTTCACAATTGGATATGGCGACGTATACCCGATGGGAGTAAGCAGGATTGTATCCGGATTTGAAGGGTTTATGGGGGTGTTTATGATGTCCTACTTCACAGTGGCATTCGTAAGAAAAGTGCTGAGATAATCACTCACTTTTCTGCCTGAGGGCTGCCATCCTTATCGCAGTAACAGCAGCTTCATCGCCTTTGTTTCCATGCTTACCACCGGCACGGTCTATTGCCTGCTGCATGTCATTCGTTGTTAACACGCCAAATATAAATGGCATGTTGTAATCGATGTTCAGCTGGGTTATGCCCATTGAAACTCCCTGGCAGATAAAAGTGAAGTGAGGTGTCTCTCCCTGGATAACACAACCAAGGCAAATGACTGCATCAACATCTTCTTCTTCAGCCATATACTGAGCCCCAAGTGTTAGCTCGAAACTTCCCGGGACATGGGTTACAAGTATATTTTCAGGTGCGACGCCGTGCTTCTTAAGCGTATTTTCGGCGCCTTCAAGAAGTGCAAATGTAATTTCGCTGTTCCAGTCTGATACAACAATTCCAAATCGGTACTGGCTGGCATCCGGAATTTTACCAGGATCGTATTCAGACAGATTTGATGTCGACATTTATGCAAATATTATAAAGATCAAACCTGTAAACAGGCATGGCAGGGATAAATGGGACTACCTGGTATGAAGCTGAACCCTTGCGATGTATTTCTCAATAGTTGTTCCTTCAGTGCTCTCAGGATACTCATCCCTTATCCTTTCATAAACTTTCAGAGCATCGGAATACTTCTGCTGAAGCTCATAGATCTGACCGGCCTTCATAAGGAAAATCGGTGTATTAAATGAGTTCTTTCCGAGATTGGCTGCCTCAATATATTTTTCAACGCCCTTGTCGAGATTGCCTAATTCAACATATGCATCACCTATGCCGCCTACGGCAAGAGAAGATATTACATTGTCATTATGCTTATAGGCTGAAAGAAAATCAATTGCTTCCTGGAACTGGCCAAGATGAAGATAACACATTCCTGCACTGTATTTTGCAAGGTTACCTGCCTTGGTCATTTTATAATTATTGGCAATGTCAAGAAAACCAAGGTAGTTACCATCACCGTTCAGGGCAAGTTTAAGAGAGTCCATTCCAAGCCATTTCTGAGCATGGAACATCTGCTCCTGTGCTTCCTTATTCCTTTTGTTAAGATAGATTCTCCCGAGATAGAACAGCCCAACAAGCAAAACTGCTGCTCCAAGTATTATAAGGAGTGTCTTATAGTTTTCTTCAAGATAATGCTCTGTTCTTGTCAGTGTTTCTTCAACATTCTTTAATCCCTGGGAACTATCTTCCTTAGTATTCTTTGCCATATCGTATTAAGCTTCAAAAATTAACTCCGCAAAAGTAATTTTTTTCATATTATTATGAAACAATTCAATGAAAAAATGAAACATACTGGTTTTCTTCATATTGAATAAATTTCGCTACCATATCATTGCAATTATTTTTTCAAGCGGCGCATATTTTTTAATTTCGTCCTGACAGAACTGATATACCGGCATGTACCTGAGTAAACTTTCCCTTACAAATTTCAAGAACTATGAGCAGACTGAACTCGAGTTCTCACCTAAAATAAACTGCTTTGTTGGGAACAATGGTGTAGGCAAAACAAACATACTGGATGCCATTCATTACCTGTCGCTTACAAAAAGCTTCTTCAATAACCTCGACAGTGCAAATATCAGGCATACAAGTGAATTCTTTATAATCCAGGGAACCTTTGTAAGGGACAAGGATGAAGACAACATTTTCTGTTCATTCCAGCGCCAGAAACAGAAGGTTATGAAAAGGAACGGAAAGGATTACCAGAAGCTCTCGGACCACGTAGGAAGGTACCCGGTGGTAATGATTTCCCCGGCCGACAGTGCCCTTATCGTAGAAGGCAGCGAGGAGCGGAGACGCTTCCTTAATAAGATAATAAGCCAGTATGATCCCTTGTATCTTGATTCAGTGCTCAGCTATAATAAGGTACTTCAGCAAAGAAACCGGTTGCTGAAGGATTTTGCCAGCTCAGGCAGGTTTGAAGAGGAAATGCTTGAAGCATGGGACAGTCAGCTTGTCCGCTTTGGAAAATACATTCATGGAGAGAGAGCCGGGCTCGTAAATGATCTTATCCCGGTTTTTAATGAATATTACTCAATCATTTCTGAAGACAGGGAAAATGTTTCACTTACCTACAGGTCACACCTTGTTGAAGAAGACTTTGCCGTGATCCTGAAAAACACAATAGCCAAGGATCGCGTGCTTGAATACACAACCTCTGGTATACATAAGGATGATCTTAACTTCGAGATGTCGGGATTTCCTGTAAAGTCCCTCGGTTCGCAGGGCCAGCAAAAATCTTACCTCGTTGCACTCAAACTGGCAAAATTCGATTACATAAAAAGAAAGGCCGGTATAGCCCCGATACTTCTGCTGGATGATATCTTCGACAAGTTTGACGCTGAAAGAGTAAAGCAGATAATCAGGCTTGTTGGTAATCACAGGTTTGGACAGATTTTTATTACCGACACTCACCAGGACAGGCTTCAGACAATACTGTCTTCTCTTGACGCAGAACACAAACTGTTCAGGATCTCAACAGATGGTTCAATTACAGAAACGGCCGGCTGATAAGAATATGAGGAGAAGCAAAACTATAACTATAGCCGAGGCAATGCAGGATTTTATTCGTGAGATGAATCTCGGGGATAAGCTGAAGGAAGTTGGTGTGGTAGAATCCTGGGAAAGCCTGGTAGGCAAGGCTATAGCTTCAAGGACCTCAAAAGTCTACATTAAGGATGGCATTCTCTTCGTTCACCTTAAGTCATCAATTGTAAAAAATGAACTTCTCATGATAAGGGAAGCTCTCCGTGAAAAACTTAATGAAAAAGCGGGTGGTGAAATTGTAAAAGAGATCGTATTCAGGTAACAGCTATTCAACCGTACAGTTACCCTGACTGATTAAAATCTTCTTCTTAAATCCTTTTACTGAGCTGAAAGTGTACATCTTGTCACCGTATGCTACAATTACTTTCTGATTGTTTATTTCAATGCTTATCATGGAACCAGGGTACTTCCAGTTTATAAAATCGGCAAGCACCAGGGCTTTTTCAATTCCATCGCCTCTGCCAAAATTCCATACTTCATCCGGTAAGGCAAGTCTCTGCCCATCGTAGATGGATACATTCTCAATTGCTTCCAGGGCAGCATACAGATCATCAGCATTCCTGTTCCCGTACTCCGCAAGACACACAGGATTGCGCTCGATCGCTGCCTTGAGAAATGGCAGCCAGTTGGCTATATCCATCCTTCTCATTGCGTACAGTGCAAGCATGCATAATTCCGATTCGCCTGCAAGTTTTTCCACCTCTGCACAAATATCCTCCCTGCTGTCTTCAGTGCTGATACTTGGGTAGGGAAGATTCACATATTCCTTATCCGTATCCGGTAACCTGGGAACAGTAATTATAAACTCTTTTATCTCGCTGAACATCTCGTTTATAAAATCCTCATTCTCTTTACCCGCTTTTTCACGGAAAGCATTACGTATTTCATCAAGGCTTCTGCCTTTCATTGATTCAAGCAATTCCTCAAAATCATTGAGTATGAGCTTGTCTGCTATCGGGCTAAGGTGGAACTCATCACCTTCAATCTCCTGGATAAGCTGGTTACGCATTTCCAGCGACACATTATACTTGCTGCTGTGCTCATATTCAAACATCTTCTCAAGAAGGATAAAACGCCTCTTACCTGAGCAGTCGCTGCAAAACTGGAACCTGTTTTTGAACTTCGACTTGAACCTGAGGAAATTTATAAATATCTGGTCATCCAGGCCTGTTACAAGAAATTCCCTGAGTTTTTCGGAGAACTCGTCATATGACTTCCTGTCTATGCTGGCCTGTTTGTACATAGTGTGTATAAAGCCACTTATATGAGAAACAATAGTCACCTTCTCATTCTCAAGCGCACGGCGTGCTTTTGCCGACAATGAGGTGCCATTGAACCACATATTCTTTGTAACTATCCTCCTGTTATTTGTTATAAGTCCTTCTTTTTCAATGATGAAATTCTGCGAATGAAGGGGAGTGGCAATAAGGAAGATCTTGTCAAGCGGAATACGCCCGATAATGAACATTGCAGCAGCATATAAAGCAGATAGTGAGACACATTCGCCGCCACCGGTAGTGAAATTCTCTTTGTAACGGAAGGCGCACATTGCCTCCACGGTTTCTGTTTTCCAGTAAGGAATAATGTCAGAATCAAATTTATCGAGGCCAAAGTGTTTCCGGATGTCGATATCAAAGTAGTACTTGTCACCTTCATATCCGAAAAGGGCATTTGATTGCCTCAGCATTTCAATATCTATATAACTGCTGAACCTTGCAATTTCTTTCGACTTCGTAGTAAGACCCCAGGTGCTCAGGTCAAGGTTGAAAACAAAGTTCTGGATTATGTACTGCTTTATCCTGTTTGATTTGTAATTGAAACTCTTCTTCTCTATTCCATGGAACCATGGATCATTACGCCATTCCCAGATAACAGGAGACATAATGTTTGAAAGTACGAGTGGATAAAAAAGCTCGGGAAATATAAATATCTCCATATCGGAGAGTGTAAACGCCGATGAGAATTTCTCCAGCATCTTAGCGTCGGAAAAATCCTGCTTCAAAGTATGTTTCATAGAATGTCTAAGCGAATCTTTCGGTTTCCGAGAAAAAGAATCCTGCTTCACGTCTTGCGTTCTCGTCACTGTCGGAGCCATGCACTGCATTCATCTGTACTGATACTGCATATAGCTTTCTTATGGTTCCGGGTTCAGCTTTTGCCGGGTCAGTGGCACCTATAAGTTTCCTGTACGCCTCAACAGCATTTTCATGCTTAAGTATCATCACAATAACAGGTCCTGATGTCATGAACTCAACAAGATCGTTGAAGAATGACTTGCCTGCGTGTATATCATAAAAGCTTTCAGCCTGCTCCCTGGTCATCCTTACCATTTTTAAGGCTGAAATCTCGAATCCGGCTTCATTTATCATGGCCAGTATCGGACCTGTCTTGCCGGTCCTGACAGCGTTGGGTTTTATAATCCCGAATGTAAGATTGTTCTGCATATTGTATTATGTTTTGTAAACCAGCCCAGGCTCTCTTCCGGAATATTTTCTATCTTTACAGCCCCGGAAAAACAAGTGGTGCTGGAACTGGCCAAATATACAAAAGAATTATCTAATCAGCTTGAGAATGCCTCAAGCATACTTATCATATGCCATGTTAATCCTGATGGCGACGCAATAGGTTCCCAACTGGCGATTTATCATTACCTCGTATCCCGTGGCAAGAACGTTAAAATATTATCTCCAAACTACCTCCAGGAGTTCCTTAAATGGATGGATGGTGTTGAAGACATAAATATTTACATAAAGGACAGGCAGGCAGCAAAGAAAATTATCGGGGAAGCAGACCTGATAATCATGACTGACTTTAACCAGCCAAACAGGCTGGGAGAGGCAGAAGATGCAGTAATTAAATCACAGGCCAGGAAGGTCGTTATTGACCATCACCTCAATGCTTCAGATTTTGCCGACCTTATGATTTCGGACCCCGGAAGTTGTTCCACCTGCGAACTTCTTCACAATATTATCACAATACTGAATGGTGAAAGGTTTATGAACAAGGCATATGCGGAAGCAATATATGTCGGGATTGTAACGGATACCGGTAACTTTGATCATGGTTCATATACAGGAGACACATTCAGGGTAATTGCAGACCTGCTCGACGCAGGCATTGACAAGGACCGTATCTTCAATCTTGTTTTTAACAACTTTTCATCAGAAAGGATGAGACTCCAGGGTTATGCACTTAATGAGCGTATGGTAGTCCTTGAAGATTATGGTGTTGCATATATTGCACTTACAAAAGAAGATCTTCTTAAGTATAAGTACCGCAAGGGTGATACGGAAGGTTTCGTAAATATGCCCCTCTCTATCAGCGGTATCAGGTTTTCAGCACTTTTCATCGAAAAAGAAGGCTTCATAAAACTCTCATTCAGGTCAAAAGGCAGTTATTCTGTAAGTGAATTTGCTACCAGGTATTTTAACGGCGGAGGCCACAGGAATGCATCTGGAGGAGAATACTATGACAGCCTTGAGAATACTTTGGTATATTTTTTGGACGTATTGAAGACTGAAGGCCCTGAGATTAGAAACAGCAGTTATTGATGAAGAGACTTCTGAACCTCATTTTTCTTTTATGCATCCTGTCATCAGCCTGCAATAAAGGAGGCAATGGCGCCGTTAGGTTGAAGAAACCAGGCGGGAAAGAAATGGCAGAGCTTAACTCGTATTTTGTTGAAAAGGACAGGGAAAGAATAATTAGCTACGCAGAAAGGAAAGGGCTCAGCCTTACAGAATCATCAACAGGCTTGTTCTACCTGATTAAGAAGAGGGGATCGGGTCAGCTTCTGAAGGACAAAGACAGTGTTAAAATTGATTACAAATGCAGCCTGCTCGACGGTACACTATGCTACAGTTCAGAAAAACAGGGGATAAAAGAACTTGTAATCGGGCACAGTGAAATGGAAGCGGGATTGATGGAAGGACTGAAAATGCTGGCACCGGGAGGTGAGGCAGTGCTTGTTATACCTCCGTTCCTGGCTTTCGGTCTGCTTGGCGACAATAAATTGATTCCCCCAAGGGCAACAATAGTTTATGAAGTCAAATTACATGAGAAATAAATATAAACCAATCAGCAATGAAAATTAGAAGCATTTTATCCATTACGGTGATATCTGTTATTTCCTTCTTATTAATTACAGGTTGTGATCCCTCAAAAAAATGGGAAAAACAGGAGCGGCAGGAGATTGATGACTACCTCAGAGCAGCAGGGGATACCGTATATATTCAAAAGCCATCAGGATTGTATTATCATGATATAACAGTGGGAACAGGGGCAACACCTGTTGTAGGAGACACAGTTGGTATCAGGTATAAGGGAACTTTCCTGTCATATGGCGTTTTCGGAACAAATTACAGCGACACAACTGATCTTCCATTTGTAGTCGGCTCAGGTTTTATACTGTTGGGTCTTGATGAAGGAGTCCGTTATATGAAAGTCGGTGGTATAGCAAAAATGCTTCTTCCCTCAAGCCTTGGATATGGTTCATATGGTTACTACACAATACCAGGGTATACACCGCTTTTATTCACAGTTGAACTTAAATCAGTTAAGCCCGGACCATCAAGGAAATAAACTGTTCTATTTAATAAGGATATTTAAAGGAACGCTTTTTTCAGAAAGTCGTCGCCTGTATTCAGGCCAGTCATTATCAAGAAATTCTGAAAGAAGCTTCCTTGCTTCTTCAAGGGCCCTGTAAGCATCATTTACGCTTTTTTCCTCGGCTGCAGTAAGTTCGCCTGCAGAGTTTGTGAGCACCCTCGACTTATTTATAAGGCTGAAAAGACCATCGGGACTGGCGATCAGGCTCCTCTCCAGCTCATTGTAACGTTTCCTCAAAGGATCATGTATCTTTCGCAGTGAATCTCCGAGCACCATGTACTTCTGACAAAAATCGTCAACCTGGTTCAGTATCCTTCCACAATCATAGAATCGCTGGTACAGGTCGTTTATCTCATCTGTTTTCTGCCAGATTTCGACAGCCCTCCTGTAATTCTCAACTACTGCTTTTCGGTCAGGCTGCGGGAGCCTTGGATCGCTAAACACCCTGACTGAGGCTTCAGAAACTGCAGTGTCAACTGATGCAAAAACTTTATAGGTCCCTGGAAAAACCAGCATCTGAGATCCGCGCTGAATACGTTTCTTTTCATCCTCTGCCCAGTTTGAATTTCCCTTGTTTATGAGTCCGGCATATGGTGCCGGATCCCGATCGAGTTTCCATACTATCCTGTTGAAACCTTTTTTTGAATCAGCTTCCAGAGTCCGTATCACTACGCCTGCTGTATCTTTAATTTCAAACTTTGCCTTACCAGGTTTTTCTGAATTTGTGTAAAAGGTTATCTCTGCTCCCGAAGGTCTGTTTGAACCTTCAAACATTGCATCTCCGCGCCAGTAGTAACCAGGCAGGTTTTTCTTCTCCGCGTTTATTGCCAGCGGGGTATCAAAAACCCTCACCTTTTCGTTTAGTATAGAGGAACCTTTTGCCGCAAGCTCCCTTAGCGGTATTATATTATCAATTATCCATGCTGATCTGCCAAAGGTTCCAATAACAAGGTCGCAATCCCTTTTCTGTATTGCCATATCATAAGTTGAAACAGTAGGGTATCCCGAAATCCATTTGTTCCAGTTTACACCTTTATCGAAGCTTGCATACAGACCATACTCTGTACCTGCGAACAACAACCGGGGTTCAACAGGATCCTGGATAAAACAAAGTACATAACCCCATACATCCTGGTCGTCGATGATCCGCTGCCATGTTTTACCATAATCATTTGTATGAAAAAGATAGGCCGAATAATCACCAAGCCTGTAGTTATTAAGAACCACCCATGCTTCTGCAGGGTCATAGAGTGAAGCCGTAATCTGTGGAATCCAGGCTTTTGCCGGGACTCCTTTCTGCACTATCGCAACATTTGTCCAGCTCTTTCCACCATCTTTTGTAAGCTGTACATTTCCATCATCTGTACCGACCCAGATCATGCCATTCATAAGTGAGCTCGGAGAAATTGTAATTATAGTGCAATGGTTTTCTGCACCAGTTGCGTCTGTTGTAATACCTCCGCTTTTCAACTGGTTTAGCTTCTGCGGATCATTTGTTGTGAGATCAGGAGAAATCTTTGTCCAGCCATCACCACGGTTAATACTTTTGTGAAGAAACTGGCTGCCGAAATAAATCGTATTACTGTCGAAAGGATCCTGGGCCAGTGCTGCATTCCAGTTGAATCTGAGCTTCTCACCCTTATCAGGCACAGGTCTTATATAGACCGACTTACCGGTAAGCAGGTCGTGACGCTGCAATGCGCCACCCTGTGACTGACAGTAGCAGTACCTCGGGTCACCCGGAACAGGCATAGCATCAAAACCATCCCCGCCTTCAAGGAAATCCCAGAATTCGTTAATCAGTCCACCATCATACCATGCATATGCTGGTCCTGCCCAGGAACCATTATCCTGCATGCCTCCATAAACCCTGTAAGGAAACTCATTATCTACATTTATATGATAAAACTGACCTGCTGGAAGGTTGGTAATATGTCTCCATGTTTTTCCCTTGTCGTAAGTTATTGCAAGGCCTCCGTCGTTCCCGTCAGCCATATGCGACGGGTTACTTGGATCTATCCACCAGGCGTGATGATCAAGATGAATATTTTCAGCAACAGGGGTAGGGAAGGTCAATCCCCCGTCTTCACTCATGTTGATTCCTGAAAAGAGGGTATAAAGACGGTTTTCATTTGATGGATCTACATAAATCTCTGCAAAATAAAATGGCCTTGTCCCTATATTCTTCGTTGCCCTTAGTTCCCAGTTGAAACCTCCGTCAGTTGACCTGTATATTGCATTTGTTTTTGACTCAACATAAGCATATACATAATTTGTATTGCTTTTTGCAATTGCTATACCGATCCTTCCTGTTTCCTCGGGGAGACCATTCTTTATTTGTGTGAAACTCTTTCCCCCGTCGACTGTCAGGTAGAGGCCTGAACCTGCACCCCCTGAATTGAAGAACCAGGGCCATCTCTGATGGTTCCACATGCAAACAAATAATTTATCTGGATTCCCGGGGTCCATTACCATATCTGCCACACCGGTAGTCTCTCCATTGTAGAGTATTTTCTGCCAGGTTGCACCTCCATCAGTTGTACGGAACAGTCCCCGTTCCTTTGATGGCCCCCAGGGAGTGCCTATTGCTCCGACATATACAATATCACTGTTGTGGGGATCAATTGCAATTCTGTGAATATGCCTGGTCTCCTGCAGACCGAGCACCTTCCATGTTTTTCCGCCATCATAACTTTTATATATTCCGTAACCTCCCGTCACACTGTTCCTTGGATTTCCTTCCCCGGTACCTGCCCAGACTATGTCGGGCCGCTGTGGGTCAACTGCTATTGCACCTATAGAAGCTACAGGCTGGTCATCAAAAACCGGGAAAAAGGTGGTTGCCGCATTAATTGTTTTCCATAAACCACCGGAAGCAGTTCCTATATACATTATATCATGATTGCGAGGATCTGAAGCTATTGCCGTCACCCTTCCACTTGGACCGGAAGGGCCGATATTCCTTGGTTTAATGCCCTGGAAAAGGGTCATGTCAATTTTCTGGGAATATGTTCCCTGGAAAAGAAATAAGAAAAGCAGGAATGGGATTAGGGAAAACTTTGACATTTATACCTGGTTTTAATTATTAGTAAATGGGAAGTAATGCTGAGCCTATTTTCCAAGAACGAATACAACCAGCCTGTCATCCAGGGCCGGCGGATTATTGCGCCATTCCGCAATCCTCTTTGTAACAATAAACTCAGTACCAAGAGTTATATCACTTGCTATACATAGCATTGTATCTCCATTGCAGGCAGAAAGTAACGATTCAATCATCTTTGACGCCCTGTATGGTGTCTCCATAAAGATTTGTGAACCATCCTTAGCGATTCTTTTTTCAATATCCCTTAACCTCTGCTCTCTCTCATCCTTCTTCTGTGGAAGATACCCGTGAAAGGAAAACTTCTGCCCGTCAAGCCCTGAGGAGATGAGGGCAAGAATAATTGATGAAGGCCCTGAAAGCGGAACTACCTTTATATTCCTGGCATGAGCTTCACGGATGACCAATGATCCGGGGTCAGCAATACCCGGAAGTCCAGCTTCACTCATAAGCCCGACATCAAATCCTGCAATAACCGGTGCAAGAAGCTCTGCCACCTGCTCTGCCTTTGTATGCTCATTCAAAATGGAAAACGACGAATCATCAATTGGAAAACTCCTGTCGATAAGCCTGAGGTACCTGCGGGCGCTTCTAACATCCTCTGTTATAAAATGCCTGAGTTTCCTTGTAACATCCGACACATAAGAAGGAATCACATTTTCATATTCAATGCTTCCAAGTGTAACCGGTACCAGGTATAGCGATCCTGCCATGTGCTGAGCTTAGTATGGTAAATATAGTTATAAAAAACCTGGTGCTGCAAACAAAACACAATTGGTATTGGCTTTTAATCTTTTTTAAGTTAGGTTTGCCATGTAATTGCATTATCAGTGAAAATTACCTTTCTCGGAACGGGAACATCACAGGGAGTGCCGGTAATTGCCTGCAACTGTCACACCTGTTCTTCCCCTGACCCGAAAGACTCCAGGTTAAGGACCTCCCTGCTTTACCAGACAGACAACCATAACATTGTTTTTGACGCAGGCCCCGACTTCAGGCAGCAGATGCTGAGGGTAAAGCTTACAAAGCTCGACGGTATCGTCCTTACACACGAACACAAGGATCATATTGCGGGGATGGACGATGTCAGGGCTTTCAATTACAAATCACAGGATGCTATCGATATTTACGCTGAGGAGAGGGTTCAGAAAGCGGTAAAACAGGAATATTCCTATGTTTTTTCCGAATACCAGTATCCCGGCATTCCGAGGATGAGATTAAACGATATTGGCAATTTTGCATTCAGGATTAAAGAGATAGAGATACAACCTGTAAGGTTATTTCACTACAGGCTGCCAATTCTGGGGTTTCGCATAGGCGATTTTGCCTACATAACTGATGCAAATTATATTCCGGGAGAAAGCATGGAAAAGCTTTTCGGAGTTAAGTATCTGGTTATTAATGCCTTGAGGAAAGAAAAACATATTTCACATTTCAACCTGATGGAAGCCCTTTCACATATAAGCGAGATATCACCAAGGAGGGCATTTATTACTCATATAAGTCACCAGATGGGCAGGTACGATGAACTTGAAGCTGAACTGCCTTCAGGAGTAATGTTTGCTTATGACGGTCTTGAATTCGAATTCTGACAGAACTTACTACTTCTTATAGCTCTTCTGCAGTTTCTTCTGATATCCAACTGAAAAATAATACTTGTTCCTGCCAAGCTGGGATGCATGAACCTTTGATGCCTGGGTTTTCTTTTTTGCCCACGGATTCTTCTTTACTGCACAACCCGACGAAGCAATTATGATTATAAACAGCAGAAAAAGCCCTGATCTTATAATTTTTCTCACAACTACCATCGTTTCGCTATTTTCCTTACGGGTAAAATTAACATTTATTTTTTTAACGTAAAAATAAGCTCCCTTGTTACCCCTCAGGTCAGAATTTTTACTGATATGGCCAAATATATTTTAAAAGTAGTCCCAATGTCATATATTGCAGTTTTAAATCAGAATTATACTTCAGAAGAATTATGCATTTTTCACGGCACCCTAGGATACAAGCCCTCCTGGCTTTATTTATAATATTCCTGTCTGAAATACATGGTCAACAAAACTTCAGGATCGAACTAAGCACCCAGCCCGGACTGGTGAGCAGTTCAGCACTGATTAATGACAGCACCAGGAGCCCTTTCCAGGCCAGACCATTATATATATTTGATTTAAACAACAAAACCTTCAGTTCTGCGGATGCCCCCGTGGCCCAGGCTGACTCAGGCTATGTGCAGGTATTTGATAACCGTATAAGCGTTTCCGTTAGGATACTTTCCCAAACGGGAAACACATGGAACTGTGAACTGTTATTCAGGAATATTTCACAAGACACTCTTTCACTTGGCAATATTATTCCATTCGGCAGGGAGAATAGCTCACCCTATATAACCGGTCTCGGACCCTGGGACCTTGCCAGGGCCTACCTTTTCAGACCAGGATACAAACCTGTGAGAGTTGTTCTTCCTGATAATGCCTGGGAACTCGGTTATTCATCATTCAGGGCAGGTGATGGCTCGGTATGTTCACTTGCCAGGAGGCAAAAAACTGATGGAGGGCAAAAGAAAAGGTATGAAACAGCCCTGCCTCCAGGCTCTGATGTGAAGTACCATATATGGGCGGAATCTTACACGGGTGATTGGCAGAACGGGCTCAGGCTTATGTTCCGTGACAGGTACCTTTTTGATCTCAGGTCTTTTGATAACACCCTTTTTGAACGTGAAGACCTTAAATGGATCAAGAGCAGTTACATTATAATCCTTCAGATGGCCTGGGACCGTGAGTTTTTTGACCGCACAACAGGAAAATATACATATGCTGAGGAACTGAAAAAATGGAATGAGATTTTCGGGAACATAGATGTTTTCGGAATCTGGCCAACATGGCCAAGGCTTGGGCTGGATAAGAGGAACCAGTGGGACATGTACTACAACATGCCGGGTGGTGTCGATCAGCTGAAGGCTTTTGCAAGAATGTCGAGGCTCTACAATACAAAGTTTTTCATAGCGTACAACCCATGGGACAACAGCACACGTAAGGAAGACCATTATAAGGGAATGGCAACGCTTATCGAAAAAACCGAAGCAGATGGTGTTGTTCTTGACACAAGGGGTAGTTCAAGCTACGAGCTTCAGTCTGCTGCTGACAGCGTAAGAAAAGGCGTTGTAATGTATTCCGAAGGAATGGCAATAACGAAGGATATGCCCGGTATTATTGCCGGGCGGGTCCATAATGCTATATATTTCAGCCCCGAACTAAACCTGAACAAACTGATAAAGCCTGATTTTGCCATATTCAGGGTTTGCGACGTGGGAGAGGACCGCAACCACCGTGAAATAGCAATTGCCTTTTTTAACGGTTATGGCACAGAGCTTAACCTGTTCAGGCCGGGAGGCAGGAACGAAGGCTACAGGAATGACCTGGAATACCTGGCCAGGACAACAACCATCCTGCGACAGAATAATGATGCCTTCCTCGATAAAGACTGGACTCCGCTTATAAAAACAACAGCTGACAGCATCTTTGTAAACAGGTGGAAGTCGGGAAACAAGACAATATACACAGTGCTTAGTATGAAGCCAGGTGGTTTTTCCGGGAAACTCTTCAGATCTGAAAAGAAGGATGGATACCACTATGTTTCATTGTGGAATCATAAAAATATTGAACCTTCAGGTGACAGTGCAGCCAGATATATAAGCGCTGAGACAGACGGTTGGAATCCTTCGCTGTCGGGAACAAGACAGGAAGGCTCAGTTGACTGCATCGCAATGTTTCCAGAACTCCTGAGTCCTGAACTGCGAGGTGATTCACTGAAAATAAAACGACCTGGACCAGGTGATATAATAATCTGGAAAGGTGCACCCTCTAAAACAACATTCAGGTATGTGCTGAAGAGTGCAGGTGATACAATACTCCAGACCAAAAGTATTCTTGGGTATTACGAGGGAAAGATAGTAATACAATACCTGAATAACGGGTTACTCTCCGACGAAGCTGTAGTTGAAATCAAAGGGGGAAATCCATGGCTGACGAGTCGTGTTAATAAAACTCCAAAGGCAACTTCGGTTCCATCTGACATGGTGCTTGTCCCAAAATCTGAAATTTCCTGTACTTTTTCCACTAATGAGGATTTTGTAATTTATCCTGATATAAATAAAAATATAACTCTTAAAGCAGACAGTTTCCTTATAGACAAGTATCCCGTAACAAATGCCCAGTTCTACGAGTTTATGCTGAATTCAGGGTATAAGCCAACGGATACCACCAACTTTCTCAGGCACTGGTCAAACGGGCTTTACAGGCAGGGACAGGAGATGTATCCGGTGGTATATATCAGCTACGAGGATGCGGTTGCTTATGCCAACTGGGCAGGCAAGAGACTTCCAACCCAGGCTGAATGGCAGATTGCAGCCCAGGGAACTGACCAACGCAAATGGCCCTGGGGAAACGAGTTCCATGGTACCTTCTGTAATAATTCCTTCGACAGGCCAACCCCTGTTGATGCTTTCTCAAAAGGGGCAAGTCCTTGGGGTGCACTCGACATGGTAGGAAATGTCTGGCAGATGACGAATGATGTATACTATAATGGTGCCTATTACTTCAATATTATCAGAGGAGGCAGTTTCTACCACCCTGACTCGAGCTGGTGGTACATCCAGGGCGGACCACAGCAACTTGACAAAACACAAATACTCCTGATGATGTCACAAGGATTTGACAGGAACGAGACAGTCGGATTCAGATGTGTTAAGGATATCGACCCGGGCAGGATTAAAATAAAGAAATAATCAGGCAGTTATCTTTCCGGCTCCCGAGCCTATTTCCGGTTTGTAGAAGTCAGGTATTAACCCGGTCTTCTCAGTATAGCTTGCTGAAACGGTCTTAATGAAATTCCCGACTTCATTTTTATCGACTATTGATACAGTGCATCCTCCAAACCCGGCTCCCGTCATCCTGGATCCCAGCACTCCCTTCACTTTGCGTGATTCATTCACAAGTGTATCCAGTTCGAAACCGGTAACTTCATAATCATCCCTGAGTGAATCATGTGAAAGATTCATAAGTTCGCCGAACTTTTGAAGATTGCCGTTTCTAAGTACGCTGACAGCTTCGAGAACCCTTGCATTCTCTGTTATCACATGTCTTGCCCTTCTTCTGACAGTATTGTCACTAATATATTTATCAAGAATATGAAGCTCATCAGGACTGATACCTGAAAGATTCCTGATCTTCCTGTAATGCTGCAGCAGTTCAACTGCCTTTTCACATTCAGATCTTCTCTCATTATACTTGGAGTCGGTAAGGCCCCTGCGTTTATTTGTATTTGTAATAATCAGCGCATAATCACCAAGCTCAACCGGGACATTCTCATAATGCAGAGTTTCACAATTAAGAAAGATTGCATGATCCTTCTTACCAAAACCAACTGCAAACTGATCCATTATTCCGCAGTTCATTCCAACGAATACATTCTCTGCTCTCTGTGAAAGCTTTACAAGTTCAATAGTCGGAATTCCTGCATCGAAAAGATCATTAAGGGCAACTGCTGTCACCATCTCGATAGATGCTGAAGAGGAGAGACCTGCACCATTTGGAACATCTCCATTATATAAAAGGTCCATGCCACCCAGTTTCACTCCTTTCAGGAGGAATTCATTCATTACCCCCAAAGGATAGTTTATCCAGCGTTTGGATGTATTTGTAAATAAACCATTAAGGTCTACAGTTTCATCGTAATTGAAATTAACTGTTGAGAAGCGGATTTTGCTTCCTTCTTTTCTCCTTACTAATAGCCATGTACCGAAATTAAGTGCACAGGGGAACACATAACCACCGTTATAATCTGTATGTTCACCTATCAGGTTAACCCGGCCCGGGGAGAAAAAAAGAACAGGCTTTTCATTCCTGTTCCCGTATTTTTCAAAAAATCTTTCAAGAAATGATTCTAAATCCATATCAGACTTTCAGTTTCTTTTCAATTTCATTGATCTGGTTGCGGAAGTGCTTATCTGTATCAATAAGGTTATTTACAGTTTTGCAGGCATGCAATACTGTTGCATGGTCTTTTCCTCCTATGTGAGATCCGATACTCGCAAGTGATGCTTTTGTTAGGTTCTTTGAGAAGTACATTGAGACCTGCCTCGCCTGCACGATCTCACGTTTCCTGGTTTTACCCTGGATAAGGTCAACAGGGATCTTATAATAATCGCATACAATCTTCTGGATGTATTCGATAGTGATCTCTCTCCTTGCAGTACTTATAAGTTTCTCAACCATCATCCTTGCGAGATCTATTGTTATCTCTTTCCTGTTGAGGGTTGACTGTGCATAGAGAGAAATAAGTACAGCCTCAAGTTCCCTTATATTGTTTGAAACATTAGCTGCAAGGAACTCAAATATCTCTTCAGCAAGTTCAATACCGTCGTTGAATGCTTTCTTCTTAAGTATTGCGAGCCTTGTTTCGTAATCTGGGCGCTGGAGGTCAGCGAGAAGGCCCCATTTGAATCTTGAAAGAAGCCTCTGCTCCATACCCTGCAGCTCAACAGGTGGCCTGTCGCATGTAAGAATAAGCTGCTTACCCGACTGGTGCAGGTGGTTAAAGATATGGAAGAAAGTGTCCTGTGTTTTCTCTTTCCCGGCAAACTCGTGAACATCATCGAGTATAAGAAGATCCACCATCTGGTAGAAGTGGAGAAAATCGTTCTTGTTATTGTTCCTTATGGATTCTGTGAACTGGGTCTGGAATTTGTTTGCATTTACATACAGAACAATCTTATCGGGATGTTTTTCCTTTACAAGGATTCCGATAGCCTGTGCAAGATGCGTTTTACCCAGACCTGAATCTCCGTAAATCATCAGCGGATTGAAGGCTGTTCCACCCGGATTATTGCCAATTGCAATACCGGCAGACCTGGCCAGCCTGTTACATTCACCTTCCACAAAGTTGTTAAAGTTATAATCGGGATTAAGTTTAGGATCGAAATGAATTTTTTTAATACCAGGTATTACAAACGGATTCTTTATTGAAGGCTGTGTAAGTTCAAAAGGGACCTGTACAGGTTTATTATTAAGGTCTGTTTTATTTCTCGACGGGTACCTTACAGTGTATGGCTTACCGTTAAGGTAATTTGTGTTCTCCATCACGACGCTGTACTCGAGCTTGGCATCTGTACCGATCTCTCTCCTCAGTGTTTTGCGGAGAATATCAATATACTGCTCTTCGAGATATTCGTAGAAGAAAGGACTCGGAACCTGAATTGTCAGAACATTGTTCTCAAGCTTCAGCGGGACTATTGGTTCGAACCAGGTTTTATAACTGATGGATGGGATAATATCTTTTATAATTTGCAGACAGTTATTCCAAACGTCATGATGTGTTTTGTTCATGAAAGGTGTTAGTTTTATAAGTTTCTCAGGTTTTTATTCTCCTCGATTCAGGTAGCAATATTTGTAAAAAAAAAACTTAAAAAAAAAATTTTTTTTGCTTGACTTTCTCAAATATACTATATGAATTTCAACATCAGCAACTTATGTCAGGAAAAATTTTTTATCCGCGTAATACATTGATTTACAGGATGCAAACTGGTATCAATTAGTTTTGTCAGTGGATTACAACAGGTTAGATATTTATACTCAAATTCTACATTTATAAACAAAAAACAACGACAATATTGCCGTTGTTTTTTTTATAAAAATTAATGGTAAGATTATCTGAATTTTACGCGCACCTATTTAGATGCCTTATCGCTTTTTCCAAAAACTGAAAAGTGAACATAACGTTTAGGATGATCCTTCAAATCCTTAAGAAGAAGGTCAAGATTCTTAATACTGCTATTAAGATTTGTGTAAAGAGAGTCATTTGTCATAAGTTTTCCTGCTGATCCTTTTCCATCGTTAAGACCTGAAAGAAGGGTAGTGGTTTTCTCAAGTGTCGACTTAAGATTAAGCACAGTTTTGTAAAGATCGGCTGCAGCAAGGGTATCAGAAATGGTTTCAAGATTTGAGATTGTTTTCCCGAGCTTTGCCGAATTCTCTGAAAGCATTTTAGCGAATCTTGACAGGTCTGCAACAGTACTCTTAAGTCCTGTATCCTTAGCGGCCAGCATCTCATTCACATTACGGGTTGCGGAATTGATATTCGACATACTCATCCTTATATCATTCCTGAATGCAGGTGTCATTACATCATTTAATCCTTTCAGAAGCGAATCAAGTGAATTCATAACTGAAAGCATTTTATCCTTCACAGGATCAAGCTGCGTTTCAAGCTTTGAAATAATCGTTGGGTCGAGCTGGCCAGGAATAGTATCCCCGCTATTGTATGTACCCGGACCTTTACCGAAGTTGAGACGAATTTTCATCCCGGCGATAAGAGATGCACTTGTAATTTCTGCAACAGTATTCTTCGGAAGTATATAGTCTTTATTGACAGACAATTCAACGAGCAACCTGCCACTCTTGTCGTTAATAAATGAGATCTTTCTTACAACACCAGCCTTATAGCCGTTTATCTGAACGGGGTTAGTCTCGGTAAGACCATTGATCTCATTATAAACAACATAATACGTTGATGAGTTGCTTAATAGGTTCTTTCCTTTTAAGAAACTGTAGAGCCAGATGAACGCGATGATTGTTAAAAAAGCAACGGCGCCGACTTTTAGCTCATTCGATATTTTCTTTATTCCAAACATCTGTTATTTTTTCCTGTTTTTATCGAGTGCTTCCTGCAAAGGTAATATTTTGTTGTCTCTGACAGAAATTACAAACGCATCGGGATATAATTCTTCTAGCTGTTTCCTGTATTCAACAGCCTTTTCATAGTCTGTAAACACGCCGGAAACATACCTGTAACGGCTGCCTGAGGATATCTCTGACACATCTTTTAGGTTCTTGAAATTGGAAGGTTTGATTTCAATTTTTTTGGGAGATGCAGCTACCTGTACAGTAAAAATGATCCTGCCTTTAAGCGATTTATCAGCTGTATTCTTTACTTCCTGCTTTACACTGTCGGGCTTTGCTGTTGATATTGAACTCTTCCTGTCGATCTCTGCAACATAGTCGCGGCAGGCACGGTAAATTGCAGTTGCTATCTCATCCTGACCCGTCTGGGAATTTATGTACTTTTCTTCAGAAGGATTTGAAATAAAACCTATCTCTGTAAGTACGGATGGCATTGTTGTCATGTAGAGTACCCAGAATCCTGCCTGCTTTACGCCCCTGTCAAAACGTTTCACCTGCGTTTTGTATTCCGCCTGGATTTTGGAAGCGAGGTCGATACTTTGCTCTGAATATGCATTCTGCATCAGGGTGAACATAATATAAGACTCTGGAGATTTCGGGTCAAAACCTTCATATCTTGTGGAGTAGTCATTCTCAAGGAGGATAACCGAGTTCTCCTTCATTGCAACCTCCATATTCTGCTGATCCTTGTGATGACCCATTACGAAGGTTTCAGCACCGTAAGTACTCTTCTGCGGATGGCTGTTCGCATGGATCGATATAAAAAGGTCAGCTTTATTCCTGTTTGCAATTTCAGCCCTTTCACTGAGCTCCATGAAGACATCAGTTTTCCTTGTATAAATGATTCTTACATTCTTAAGGTATTGTTCAAGCAGGGCTCCGGTCTTAAGAGCAACTGCAAGTGTTACGTTTTTCTCGTAGCTGTATGAACCCAGGGCACCAGGGTCCCTGCCGCCATGCCCGGGATCAATAACTATGACCCATCCTTCACGACCGGGCTTATCGGGTGCTGATCCCGAAAGAATGAGGGATACCAACGCAATAATAATGAAAACGGCCGTGTTAATATATTTGGAACATTGTTTGCCGTTTTTGTTTGTGGTATCCATTTATATATTGTGAAATTATTAGTTTTGCCGCTGACAATGGGAACACGGCACTAAAAATGCAAAAATAAAACTTAAGTTGTATCATTTATACCAAAAACGGTTAACAGTGGTGTTCCTTGTGTTATGCCACTCATTATTTCTGCTTTCGCAGGAAAAGAGAGGCGTTGCCGATTCCACATTTTATCCAAGGGATACTCTTGTAACAGATACTACACTGAGATCTTCAGGCATTGCAAAAGGGGCAATCGACAAACCAATTACTTACGGATCAAGAGGCTACCGTCGGACAGATCTTGTAAACAAGAAAGTTTACCTCGTACAGGATGCTGTTGTTACTTATGGTGACATCACACTGAAAGCTGACTCGATTGAACTTGACATGGAAACGAAATCAATTTTTGCAATAGGACGTAAAGACACTGCAGGAAAAGTAATCGGCTCCCCAAACTTCACCCAGGGCAATGAATCATTTGATTCGAAAGAGCTTACTTATAATTTCAATACGGGAAAGGCGCGGGTAATAAACATGGTTACAAAACAGGAGGACGGTTACCTGCATAGTGGTGTAACAAAGAAGTTCAAGGACGGGACTTTTAATATCAGCAAGAGTACATATTCCACATGCGACCTGGAGCACCCGCATTTTTATGTGGGCTTTAACAAGGCGAAGGTCATCCCGGGCAAAAAAATTATTACCGGACCCGCATACATGGTACTTGAAGATATTCCCCTGCCTCTTGTTCTTCCTTTTGGCTTCTTTCCAATTCAGACTAAAAAAGCGGTGACCGGGCTCATAATACCAAAGATAAGCCAGTCTTACCTTCTGGGATACTCGCTTAGGGAAGGTGGCTACTATTTCGCTATAAACGACAATTTCGATCTTGCCCTTATCGGTGATATATATACTAATGGTACGTGGACGATCAACATTGGAACAAATTACAGCAAGAGGTATAAGTTCAACGGCAGATTTGCTTTCAGTTTCGCCAACAACGTATCTGGTCACAAGGGATTATCCGACTACCAGAAGACAAATAATTACAGGCTTGACTGGAATTATAACCAGGACTCAAAAGCTAATCCGGGTTCACGCTTTGCTGCAAGCGTAAGCATGAGTTCGAGTTCATACGACAGGCAGAACAGCTATGTTGTATCGGAGCATGTTAATTCCACAAGGCAATCAAGTGTCAGCTATGCCAAGACGTGGACTGGAACCCCATTCAGCTTTGTAACAAGCCTTAACCACAGCCAGAACGTTAAAAACAAGACAGTAGCACTGAATCTTCCGAAAGGGACCTTTGTAATGTCGAGGATCTATCCACTGAAACCAAAAGTAGCGACCGGCCCATCAAAATGGTGGCAGGAACTTCAGTTCCAGTACACAGCATCTGTTGATAACCAGATAAATACCAGGGACTCGCTTCTTTTCACAAAAGAGGTTTTCAAAAACATGCGGAACGGTTTTAAACATGAAGCACCCATGAGCCTGCTTATCAGGCCTATCAAAAGCAAACCTGGTTTTACAATCTCCCCGAATATATCCTATTCAGGAGTATTGTATACAAGGAAGTACCATTATACATGGGATGCCCAGCATTACGACGAGAACACTAACAAAATTGTCCCGATGCTTGTCCCCGATACATTAAAAGGGTTGTTTTACGGGCAGGCAGTGTCAACATCCATTGGAACATCTCTTGCGCCACAGATCTATGGAACTTACCAGTTTAAAAATCCGAATTCAAGGGTGCAGAAGATAAGGCACATAATAAAGCCAACAATAGGGTTCAGCTATGTACCTTACCTTAAAGGTTTATCTTCCAACCTCTACCAGTATGTCCAGTATGATACTTTAGGGCATAAAACACAAAAATCAGTATTCGAAGGCAATATCTACGGTACTCCTTCATTTTCAAAGAGAAATGGGAGCATAACATTTGGCCTTAGCAATATCCTTGAAGCCAAAGTCTTTGCAAAGAACGATACTACGGGAAAGCCCAAAAATGTAAAGATCATTGATAACTTTGCAATCAACACGTCGTACAGTATATTCTCAGATTCCCTCAAATGGGCACCTGTAAGCATGAGTTACAGGACTGTTCTCTTCAAAAACCTTAACATATCAACAGGTGCTGGTTTCAACCTTTACGGTCTCGATTCAAAAGGGAGAGTTCATAACGTGTATTATCTTGAACAGGAGCATAAGCTGATGCGTCTTACGAACTTTCAGACGAGTATTGATGTTGACATAGGTCAGCTTTTCAGGAATAAAAATCAGAATAAGACCCAACAGACACAGCAGCAACAGGTAACGCAGCAAACGAATACCACCGGATTACAGGACATGCGCCAGGTGGGAGAAATGGGGCAGGGGACCTCCAAAACCGGTGAATCAACAGCATTGCCTCTTGATAAGTTTGGTTATGTAGACTGGGAAATCCCATGGTCGATGCGGGTAGCATGGAACTTCAGTGTTTCGAGGCCATCATTCGCAACAAATATTTCCCATACTATTTCGCTATCAGGTGATGTGTCAATTACAAAAAAGACAAAGATCACATACACAACAGGTTTTGATGTCAGGAGGAACCAGATAACAATGACAACTATTGGTATATACAGGGATCTTCACTGCTGGGACCTGAGTGTTGAGTGGATACCTGTAGGATATATGAAAAGCTGGTCATTCACAATTAAGATCAAATCATCCGTTCTTGCTGACATAAAATACAACAGGAGAAAGGACTTTCACGATACATATTAACAAACTGCTATGAAGAAGATAATCAAAACAGACAAGGCACCCGGCTCTATCGGACCCTATAGCCAGGCAGTTGAAATAAATGGTATGCTTTTTATCTCAGGCCAGATTCCGCTTGATCCTGCGACAGGAAAACTTGTTGCCGGGGGGATAACCGAACAGACTGAAATTGTGCTTAAAAATATTGGTGAGATACTTAATGCTGCAGGATATAACTATGGCGATGTCGTAAAATCAACGTGCCTGCTTTCCACAATGGCTGATTTCAAAGCGATGAACGAGGTATATGCAAAATACTACACAGCTGACCATCCTGCGAGAGCCGCTTTTGCGGTAAAGGAACTTCCGCTGGGTTCGCTTATTGAAATAGAGACAATTGCCGTGAAGGAAAAATAAAAAGAAAAGGGTGCCGCGAAGCACCCTTTTTTAGCTCATGCCTTAATTCTTATTCGGCAATAATATCGAATTCAATTTCAACTTTAACTTCCCTATGGAGTCTTACAACTGCCTTGTAGGAACCGATCTCCTTGATCTGATCCTCAGGAAGGGTAATGCTCTTACGGTCTATGTCAAAGCCTTTTTCCTTAAGCGCTTCAGCGATCTGGATAGTATTAACAGATCCGAATATTTTACCTGTGGCGCTTGTTTTGGCACCGACAATAAGTTTAATACCTGAAAGTTTAGTAGCAGTCGCCTGGGCTTCAAGTTTGATCTTCTCTTCCTTGTGAGCTCTCTGCTTAAGGTTCTCTGAATGCATTTTCTTCGCTGAGCTTGTAGCAGCTACTGCCATGCCTCTCGGGATAAGAAAATTGCGTCCATAACCATCTTTAACCTTAACAAGGTCATCTTTGTGTCCCAGTTTGGGAACATCCTGTAAAAGTATAATTTCCATAGTGGGTCCTCCTTATTTTAATAGGTCAGTAACGTAAGGAAGAAGCGCTATATGCCTTGCTCTCTTGACAGCTTTAGCAACTTTCCTCTGATATTTCAACGATGTCCCTGTTATTCTTCTGGGAAGGATCTTGCCCTGTTCGTTAAGGAATTTCTTAAGGAATTCGGGATCCTTGTAATCGATGTATCTAATTCTGTTTTTCTTGAACCGGCAGTACTTCTTCTTTTTAATCTCTACTGTCGGAGGGGTCAGATATCTGATTTCGGATTCGTTCTGTGCCATGTCTTATTCCTCCTTGTTTTTTTCTGATTCTCTTTGTTTTCTCTTCTTCTCTGCATATTCAACAGCAAACTTGTCCATACGGAATGTAAGGAACCTGATGATCCTTTCGTCCCTTCTGTACTGGACTTCAAGTTTTTCAATAAGATCGCCCTCACCTCTGAACTCAAGCAGGTAATAGAAACCTGTTGATTTCTTCTGGATGGGGTAGGCCAGTTTTTTTAGACCCCAGTTCTCTTCATGAACGATCTCACCGGCATTGTCGGTGATCACCTTCTTGAATTTCTGTACCGCTTCCTTCATCTGGTTCTCAGACAAAACGGGAGTTGCAATGAAAACGGTTTCGTACTGATTCGACATAATTTTTAACTATTTATTTGTTTGTATTTCGGCTCGCAAAAGTACAATAATTTTGGTTTTTACAAAAATTTCCTGCTTCAAATATTCATCATCAGAGCATTATCCTTCTTATTTGGCTGCTTTTCACAATTTTTCCACAACCACAGCAGCTGAACTCTTTTTCAATATCTTTGCTTATCGCAATTGAACGATATTTCATGTTATGGAAAACTTTATAGTTTCTGCAAGAAAATACCGCCCGGCAACATTCGAGATGGTTGTTGGCCAGGAATCCATAACAAACACACTCAAAAGTGCAATAATAAACCGTCACCTGGCCCAGGCTTACCTGTTTTGCGGCCCAAGGGGTGTCGGTAAAACTACCTGTGCAAGGATATTTGCAAAGACAATCAACTGCATTAATATAAGTGAAACCGGGGAAGCCTGCGATAAATGTGAATCATGCATCTCATTCAATACTCTCAGGTCATTTAACATTCACGAACTCGATGCAGCTTCAAACAATAAGGTTGACGACATCAGGCTGCTCACCGACCAGGTCAGGATACCACCGCAGGTAGGCAAGTATAGCATATATATAATCGATGAGGTTCATATGCTCTCATCATCAGCCTTCAACGCATTCCTGAAGACTCTTGAGGAGCCACCTTCCCATGCAATATTCATCCTGGCCACTACTGAGAAACATAAAATAATACCCACAATCCTGTCACGCTGCCAGATCTTTGATTTCAACAGGATCCGCATCGAGGACATCGTTTCAAGGTTAAGTTATGTTGCATCCAGGGAGTCCGTTACCGCCGAGGAGGAAGCTCTTCATGTAATCGCTCAGAAGGCCGATGGTGCATTGAGGGACGCCCTTTCTATCTTCGACCAGATAGTAAGCTTCAGCGGGAAGAAAATCACATATGCCGATGTAATAGAAAACCTGAATGTACTCGACTATGAATACTATTTCAGGACTGTTGATGCGGCACTCGAAGGTAATATTTCGAGGGCTCTGATGATCTTCAACGAAGTTCTCGACAAAGGATTTGACGGTCATAATTTCGTTGCCGGGCTGAACAGTCACATGAGGGATCTCCTTGTCTGCACCGACCAGGCAACAATAAGCCTTCTTGAAGCAACGCCTTCAGTTAGACAGCGCTACCAGAAACAGGCAGCATCAAGTCCGGTACCTTTCCTAATAAATGCCCTTGATGCAGGCTCAGCATGTGACATTTCATATAAGAATTCAAAAAACCAGAGGCTTCACGTTGAGTTGTTTCTTATTAAACTATGCAGGATAAACAACGGACCTACTGATCCGGAAAAAAAAAAGCCTGAACGCACAATAGACGAACCGGCACCTAAACCTGTTATACCTGTTAAAGAACCAGTGAAGGAGACTACAATTCCTCCTGCTGTTTCACAGCCCCCTAAACAGGAGGAGAAAACAGACCAGGCAAAGAGATTCTCACTGAAAGACATTATATCCGAAGACCAGGATAATTACAGGAAATCAACTGAAAAGTTAGCTGATATAAATTCTGATTCTGCAGCGACGGATACGAGAATCACGTTCACAAAAGACAGTTTCCTTGCAGCCTGGGCAGAATTCGGGGAGGAATCAAAAGGCGATGGGCCACGTGTTACAAGCATGTTCAAGTCTGTCAGACCAGAGATTCATCCGGATAATTCAGTAACTTTACATATGGATAATTCTGCACAGAGAGATCTCTTCGTGCAGAACTACAAACAAAAACTGGCTGCTTACCTCGAGAGACGGTTTTCAGGGATTATTCCTGAGATAGAGGCAAAGGTTGACCAGTCGGAAAAGGATAACATGATATATTCTGACGAACAGAAGTATAACTTCATGGTTAACAAATACCCTGCAATAAAAGAGATCAGGAAGACATTCAACCTCGATTTTGAATGAACCTGTCTAACTAAATACCTGCAGCATTGGCAAAGAAAGAAATCACATCGGCAACGGAAAATGGAAACCTTCCTGTCGATATTAATGAAAGTATTCTGAACTGCTCGCGTTCAATGCTAAGCATAATAAACAGGAACTACGTTTATGAAAAAGTCAATACAACTTTCTGTGATGCCCACAGGATATCAAAAAACCAGGTTATTGGCCGTTCACTCGAAGATTTCTGGGGTAAATCAGTATTCAGGGAAAAGATCAAAGACAACCTTGACCTCTGCTTCAGGGGTAACACAATAAAATACGAAGCCAGCTTCGAAACACCGAACTTCGGTAGCCGACATTATGAAGTTGTATTCAGACCAATAGCAAGGGACAATGGTGTGATAACACACCTGCTTGCTGAAACATTCGACATCACTGACCTCAGGATGTCGCAGCAGGTACTCACCGAAATGGAAGAGGAATTCAGGAAAATTGAAACCAACCTCCCCATTGGCTTCCTCAGGTGTCATCCCGACGGGAAGGTAATTCATGCAAACAGGTCATTCTTCCTTATTATGGAGTGCGACGACGAAACCCTTAAACAGGGAACAAGTGTAAGGGACATCTACGTCGACAAGGAACTTTTTGATATCCACCTTAAGCAGTTGCTACAGGAGAGGAGAAAGACCTTCGGCCGTGTTCAGCTTTTTACATGCAAGGGAAATGAGATCGCATGCCGGATAAGCGGTTTTATTGTTGAAGGGGAAACGAACAGCGCCCCCTTCATAGATTTCGCATTCGAGGACTCTTCCCGTGAACTGATGCTTGAAAACAGGCTGCTCCAGGCTCAGAAACTTGAGACAATAGGGGCACTGGCAGGAGGCCTGGCACATGATTTCAATAACATACTCACAACTATTTTCGGGTACTCCGAACTGCTGATGGATGAAGTAAAGGGTAATACCTCCGCCACTGACAAGATAAACAGGATCGTATCCGCTGTTAACAGGGCCCGTTCCCTGACAAGCCAGATCCTCACTTTCAGCAGGCAGGTCGAACAGCAGAAGATCCCTGTGAGTATTTACGAGGTCCTCAAGGAAACAATTGGGTTCGTTGAATCCGGTAAACCTGCATCCATTAATCTTATAAGCAATCTCGAGGAATGTGTATGCATGGTCTATGCCGATCCGACACAGCTTTTCAGGGTCTTCCTTAACCTGATGACAAATGCAATCCAGGCAATGGAAAACGAAGCCGGAACTCTTACAATCTCAATGACAATCATAGATGGAAACCTTGTGAGACATGAACTCAGCAGGCATATTGTTGCCGATGAATATGCAATTGTAAAAGTTGAAGATACCGGAGTTGGCATGGACCCTTCCGTGATGCACCGCATCTTTGAACCATATTTCACTACAAAGGAGGGTGGAAAGGGAACCGGGATGGGTCTTTCGGTTGTTCATGGCATTGTATCGGAGATAGAAGGTGAGATATTAGTCTCAAGCAAACCCGGAAAAGGAACTGTGTTTTCCGTTTTTCTCCCGATCACAAAAGATTACAGTTATGAAGGTGAAGCTGACCAGCATAAACAACTTCTGTTCATCACAGGCAATAAATATGAATCCAGAATTCTTTCCCTGGCTCTCGAAAGAAGCGGGTACAAAGTTGTTTTCGCCACAGACTCTGACTCGGTATGGAAAGTACTCTCTGACCAGGTAAATGGTCCTGACCTGATTATTTATATGGACGATTCAGAAGGAATAAGTGATGATGGCATCAACCAGATCTATTCTCTTCACAATGTTAAAAAACCACTAATACTCATTACTGATAATGATAAATATATAACTAAAGAAAAATTACTAAATTCGGGAGTTGCAAAACAGGTTCTGATAAAACCAGTTTCTCTGAAAGAAATGCAGAATGCAATTCAAATGTCTTTAGTCTGAAGAAATATGGCCGGAATACTAATAGTTGAAGATGATAATGATCTCAGGGAGATGCTGAAAGTATCCTTCCTTAGGCGAAAATATTCTGTTCTTGAAGCTTCAAACGGAAAAGAAGCTCTGGCCAGGTTCAAACCTTCTCTTGTTGACCTGGTTATAACAGATATCATCATGCCGGACGAGGATGGTCTCAAGGTAATTATGAGATTCAAGGAACTAAAACCTTCTATAAAGATTATAGCAATATCAGGTGGAGGGAAGGCCGGACCAGGAAACTACCTGAACATGGCAAGGGCGCTTGGAGCTGATGAGATCTTTTCAAAACCTTTTTCAATTAACACACTCATTCTCAAAGTTGACGAGATAATCGAGAATCAGCAGTCAAATAAATAATCAAATAACAAAAATTCACGACAATGCTTAAGAAGAAAGTTGAAGATCTGTGTAACAGGCAGGTTGAACGGGAGGGCTTTTCGTCAAATCTTTACCTGTCGATGGCATCATGGGCTGAGAACAACGGCTACCCTGGTATCGCAGCATGGCTCTATGCCCAGGCTGAAGAAGAAAGAATCCATTTTCTTAAATTCATAAAGTATATTAATGAAAGGGGAGGAACGGCAGTTGTTCCGGCATTCAAAAAACCTGCTTCAGAGTTCAAAAATCCCGAGGACCTCTTCAATGAAGTGCTTAAACACGAAGAGTTTATAACTGCAAGTATAAACGATATCGTTCACCTGACACTCGAGGAAAAGGATTACAACACCCATAACTTTCTACAGTGGTTCGTAACTGAACAAATTGAGGAGGAAGCATCAGTGAGGACTGTAATCGACAAACTCAAGCTCGTCGGTCCAGCAAACCTGTATGTTTTTGACAGGGATATCCTTAGCCTCAGAAGACCTGCAGCCTCTGCCGGGGCAAACGGACAGGCCTGATGAAACAAATCCTTATGAAATTCATACTGCCCTGGTTGCTTGCAGCCGGGACAGTTCTTTATGGGCAGGATGTTAATAAGTTATTGAATCATTCATCAGTTACTTATGGTTCCGGAAAGCCAAACAGGGTTTATGTACCACCGCCAAAAGAATTCATGGAGTCAGCGGGCAGGAAAGGAGCGGGAATCACAGTATATTACACCGGATTTACAGCTTCGGCTAAAACGGCTTTCCAGTATGCCGTTGACATTCTTCAGTCTGTTCTCCCAAAGAATGTCTCTTTCACAATTAAGGCCAGCTGGGCACCAATATCAACAACCGGAGTACTTGCACAGTCAGGAGCAACAGATTTCATTCCTGGCTCACAATTCAATGCACCACGGCCTGATGTTTACTATCCTATTGCACTGGCTGAAAAGATCAGTGGAGAGAAATTCAATAACGACACCGATGGCGATATAGTAATGACTGTAAACAGCGGTACCAGCTGGTATACCGGAACAAACGGAATTGTCCCGGTAGGTAAATACGACCTGGTAACTGTTGTACTACACGAATTGTGTCATGGCCTTGGGTTTATAAGTACCTTTTCTACAAACGCCAGTTCAGGAACACGCGGTGATCCGTCACTTATTTACGATACTTTTGTGGAGGATGGGAGCGGGCACGGCCTTACAGACCCAGCCTGGTACACAAACAACTCAGGGAAACTGTACACTGCCCTTACAGGCAACAATATATATTTCAGGGGTAAGGTTCTTCAGAACAGGGTGAAACTCTATGCCCCTTCAACCTGGGATTCAGGATCAAGCATCTCGCATATAAATGAGAACTCTGTTGCAGATTCACTTGCACTAATGACCCCTTTTATTGGTTTCCAGGAAGCCATTCATAACCCGGGAAGCATAACCAGGTCGATACTTGCTGATCTTGGATGGATCGACACAAGAATATTTCATAAACCATTTACTGACACAGAGGATACCATTGCTACAGCGCTTTTTAAAACTGTAGTCAGGTCAGATACTTCTTTCGACAGGAACCACGTCGGGCTGGTTTGGTCAACCGACAGGTTTATTACTTCCGACACAAGCTGGTTTGTTCCACCATCATCAGACGATACATTCAGACTTGCACTTGGAATTCCATCCTACAATACAAGGTTAAGTTATTATATTATTGTAACCGATTATTTTAACAGGGTTTATCAGCTCCCTTCAACCGCACCCGGTATTACTTATGAATTCACAACGGGCACAGATACAATCAAGCCAGTTGTAAGTCACCGTCCGCCACCAAACGTATTGGATATTGCACCCTCGGTAAGGCTGTCAGCAGAGGCTACAGACAATATCGGTGTGGATAGTGTGTATATTGAATACCGGAAGAATGACGGCGCCTTCCTATATTCCGGAATGACTCATGACTCGGCAAATTCGTATAGTTGCAAGCTCCGGCTTAAGGAACTTCAGCTGACAGGCTCTGATTCAGTGCAGTACAGGATAATTGCCAGGGACAGCTCCTCGATGGCAAATAAAGGTTATTCACCATCCACCGGGTATCATACAGTAAAGGTCCAGGAGACACTGGGCATTGTGAGCTCATATAACACAACATTCAGTAATTCATCCGGTGATTTTATTAATAACGGTTTTTCTATTATAACCCTTACAGGTTTCCCCGATCCTGCGCTTCATACAACGCATCCCTATGCAAGTCCTGAGCGTGATAATGACAGCATAGTTTACACATCTGTTCTCAAACATCCTGTTAAGACCGACAGCGCCGGCCTTGTAATGACATGGAAAGAAGTTGTGCTTGTTGAACCTGGTGAGGCAGGATCAGTATACGGGTCGCCCGATTTCTACGATTATGTTGTTGTAGAGGCGTCAAGGAATTTCGGCACCGACTGGTTTCCGCTGGAAGCTGGCTACGATAGCCGCATCTCGGCTATCTTCCTGCATGATTACAACAGTGCGATTACAGGATCCAACTCTACATTCAAGGGAACTGCATCACTGTATGAGGACCACATGATAACATCAACAACTTTCACAAAATTCAGCAAGGGCGATACACTGTTGATCAGGTTCAGGCTGTTTTCTGATCCGTATGCACACGGCTGGGGATGGGTAATTGATGATCTAAGTATCAGATCAATCCTCGACGCTGTTCCTGAAAATAAAGCCGATCAGATGAATCTTTACCCAAACCCCGGTGATGGCAATATTTATATTCAAACCGGCACCGACACAAGGCCGGTACGGTTTGAGATTGTTATGATATCCGGTAAACCTATCCTAAAAGGCCAGCTTAACCCCGGAGATGCAATTAATATAAGTGACCAGCCACCTGGTATTTATTTCATAATTATAAGCAGGGGTAATATGCAGACCATCATGAGGTATGCAAAAATCAGGTGATAAGCGACTGAAAATTATTGGCTGGGTTTTTGATATTATATTTGGCCGCAGGTTTCAGATTATTTAAAATAGTCTAATTTTGCGGATGATTTAAAATAACAGTAAAAAGCTTCAAAATGAGCATAGTAACAAAGGTTCTTGGTCTTTTTCTTGGTAACAAGTATGAGCGTGATATGAAGGAGATAGAACCTTATGTAGAAAAGGTACATAAGGAATATTCACTTCTTCAGAACCTGACCAATGACGAGTTAAGAGACAAAACGGCAGAACTCAGGAACGAAATTCTTAAGGGTATAGCGGAAGATGAAGACGAGATACGCAAACTGAAAGAAAAAGCTGAAGCAGAAGAAGATGTTTATGCCAAAGAAGAGATATACAATAAGATAGATAAGCTCGAGAAGAATATAGAACAGAAACTTGAAGGCATACTCGACGCAGCTCTCCCAAAGGCTTTTGCTATTGTTAAAGAGACTGCCAGGAGATTCAAGGAACACAGTGTGCTTGAAGTTACAGCAAGACAATATGACAGGGACCTGGCAGCAACAAGGCCTTCTGTTACAATTAAAGGCAACTCGGCTGAGTGGTCTAACAAATGGATAGCAGGCGGAAACGAGATCACCTGGGACATGGTACATTACGATGTTCAGCTGATCGGAGGCGTAGCCCTTCATAAAGGTAAAATTGCAGAGATGGCAACAGGTGAAGGTAAAACTGTTGTTGCGACACTTCCTGTATTCCTGAATGCACTTGCCGGACGTGGCGTCCATATTGTAACTGTAAACGACTACCTTTCAAAGAGGGACTCGGAGTGGATGGGCCCGATATATGAGTTCCATGGCCTTACTGTTGATTGTATTGATAAACACCAGCCAAACTCGGCCGACAGGAGAAAGGCCTACCTTGCCGATATTACATTCGGCACAAATAACGAATTTGGCTTCGACTACCTGAGGGATAATATGGCTATAAATCCCGAAGACCTTGTCCAGAGAAGGCATCACTATGCAATTGTGGACGAGGTTGACTCTGTTCTTATCGATGATGCAAGGACCCCGCTTATTATTTCCGGTCCTACAGCGCAGGCAGATAACCAGCAGTTTGACGAGCTGAAACCAAAGGTTGAAAAACTTGTATCGGCACAGAAACGACTGGTTACACAGATACTTGCAGATGCCAAGAAACTTATTTCTGAAGATAAGTCTGAGGAAGGTGGACTGCTTCTTCTTCGTGCCTTCAAAGGTCTTCCAAAAAATAATGCACTTATAAAGTTCCTTAGCGAAGAAGGGAATAAGACACTCCTGCTGAAGACTGAGAACTATTACATGCAGAACAACAGCAAGGAGATGCCTAAGGTTACTGATGAGCTGTACTTTATTATTGATGAAAAAGCCAATACAATAGAGCTTACCGAAAAAGGTCTGGACCTGATCTCAACATCTGTCGAAGATTCAAGCTTCTTTATTCTCCCGGATGTCGGTTCAAGGATCGCTGAACTCGAAAAATCAACAATGTCAGACCGCGATAAGCTTCTTGCAAAGGATGAACTGTTACAGGATTATTCAGTAAAGTCCGACAGGGTTCACACACTTACCCAGTTGCTTAAAGCATATACTCTCTTCGAAAAAGACGATGAGTACGTTGTGATGGATAACAAGGTTAAGATTGTTGATGAACAGACAGGACGTATTCTTGAAGGCAGGAGGTATTCAGACGGGCTCCACCAGGCAATAGAAGCAAAGGAAAATGTAAAGGTCGAGGCCGCAACACAGACCTATGCAACCATAACGCTTCAGAACTATTTCAGGATGTACCACAAACTTGCCGGTATGACAGGTACAGCAGAAACTGAAGCCGGTGAACTCTGGAATATCTACAAACTTGATGTGGTTGTGATACCCACTAATGTTCCATGTATAAGGAACGACAGGGAAGATATTGTTTATAAAACAAAGAGGGAAAAATATAACGCTGTCATCGATGAAATTCAGAAGATGTATAACGAGGGAAGACCTGTTCTTGTAGGTACAACTTCTGTTGAGATATCCGAGCTTCTGAGCAGGATGCTCAAGATGAAAGGGCTGAAACATAATGTCCTGAATGCCAAGCTTCACCAGAGGGAAGCAGAAATTGTTGCAGAGGCAGGAAAGAAAGGTACAATTACTATTGCAACCAACATGGCTGGTAGGGGAACCGATATAAAACTGACACCTGAAGTAAAAGCTGCCGGTGGTCTGGCAATTATCGGTACAGAACGTCATGAATCAAGGAGGGTCGACAGGCAGCTGAGAGGTCGTGCAGGAAGACAGGGAGACCCGGGTTCGTCGCAGTTCTTCGTCTCACTTGAAGATGAGCTTATGAGACTTTTCGGTTCAGAAAGAATAGCTGGCATCATGGACAGGCTCGGCCTTAAAGATGGTGAAATGATCCAGCATTCAATGATCACAAAATCTATAGAGAGGGCACAGAAAAAAGTTGAGGAGAACAACTTCGGCATAAGGAAACGACTGCTTGAATATGATGACGTGATGAACTCACAACGCGAGGTGATCTACAAGAAAAGAAAACATGCCCTTCTCGGCGAACGGCTTACCGTCGACGTTGCAAACATGATGTATGATGTCACCGAATCACTTGTTGAAACTTATCATAAGGATGGTGATTTTGAAGGATTTGACTTTGACCTTATCAGGTCATTTTCAATGGATTCACCTGTAGGCAGGGAAGAATTTGCAAGACAGGCCACATCCGATATCACCGCAAGTGTATACGACAAGGTTCTTGAAACCTACAAAAGAAAAGAAGAAGCAATATCAGCACAGGCATATCCTGTACTGAAGGACGTTCATGAGAGGATGTCCCACATATATGAAAATGTTGTGGTTCCAATCTCCGACGGGTTCAAGGTGTTCCAGGTTGTTACAAACCTGAAATCGACTGTTGAGACCAAGGGAAAAGAGCTTGCAAGGGCATATGAAAAAACAGTTGTACTGGCCACTATAGATGACGAATGGAAGGAGCACCTGAGGGAGATGGATGAGCTTAAACAGTCGGTACAGAACGCCACATATGAACAGAAGGATCCGCTGCTCATCTACAAGTTCGAATCCTACGAGTTGTTCCGCAACATGGTAACAAAGGTCAACAAGGATGTTGTAAGCACCCTGATGAAGGGTCATATTCCGACCCAGAATCCGGAGCAGGTAAAGGAAGCTGAAAGAAAGAGGCAGGTTGACATGAGCAATATGAGGGCTTCAAAAAGCGACTTCTCACAATACAGCAGCACCGGAGGGGGAGGAGAGCAGGGCAGAAAAACTGAACCTGTGAGGGTTGATAAGAAAGTAGGAAGGAACGACCCCTGTCCATGCGGAAGTGGTAAGAAATACAAAAACTGTCACGGGCAGTCACAGCCAGGAGCGTCAGCACCTGCCGGAATGTAGGATTACTTTATCTCTTCCATTGCTTTCTGGATCCTCGAGTACACTGTCCTGCTGACAGGTACAAGCGGGAGCCTGAGAGTATTCTGGCAGAGATTCATATTGTTAAGCATTGCTTTAACGCCGGCGGGACTTCCATCTATAAAAAGCAGTTCCATCATTTCAAGGAAGCGGAATTGAATTTCCCTTGCGGCCTTGAAGTTTGATTTCATGCACTGGTTTACCATCTCGCTCCACTCAGCAGGATATGCATTTGCCAGAACGGAGATAACACCACTGCCACCTGCGGCTATAATTGGAAGGGTGTTCATATCATCACCGGAAATGACACCAAAGTTTTCAGGCTTTCCACGGACTATCTTCATTATCTGTTCCATGTTGCCCGAAGCTTCTTTTACTGCAACAATGTTCTCGCACTCATGTGCAAGCTGCAAGGTTGTTTCTGCAGAAATATTGCTCCCTGTCCTGCCAGGGACATTGTAAATTATTACAGGCACCGGCGAGCATGTTGCTATTGCCTTGAAGTGCTGAAATATCCCGCGCTGACTGGGTTTATTGTAATATGGAGAAACAGACAATATTGCATCAATTCCCTTGAAATCGATGCCCCTTATCTGGTTGATTATTTCCTGGGTATTGTTACCGCCAATCCCTACTACAAGCGGAACACGACCGTCAATTGCTTCGATTACATAGCTTACAACGGCCTTCTTTTCGTCTTTTGTCAGAGTTACAGATTCACCTGTTGTGCCCATCGCCACAATATAATTCACACCTCCCTTGATTACATGGTTAACTACCCTGCCAAAGGCTGTGAAGTCAATGCTCATGTCGCTTTTAAATGGTGTGACGATAGCTACACCCGTTCCTTTCAGCTTTTTCATCTGTACACTTTTAGCTTATTTATTCTGGCTTGTATTAATCATTTCCAGATAATGAACCACCTGTTCAAGGTAATTGTTCAATCCGCTCTTCCTGTCCACATCAATCATCAGGTCAAACTGGGGTTGTTTATAGCCATTATCAAAGATCCCTACCTTGAATCCTGCGTCAGAAAGTGTTGAGATATATTCAAGAGGGAAATGATTCCGGAAATTTGCATCTATAAGGATATCGAATCCTGAACTTATGAACCTGGAGGCTTCATCACTTACCGGCCTGAAAGTATAATTCAGATCCTGCGTCTTGAGACATACAAGGTAACGGATTGCAGTGATTTTATCCGGAATCTCTTTGGCAGGATAGTAGCCAAGTATTGACAGGTCTATGTTCCTTTCAGCAAGCTTCTGGTGAAACTGGGAGAGTACACTGAATTCATCAGGGTTTGAGGCATCCCAGATAAGGCCGATCCTTTTAGCCGAGGAAATGTTCCCCCTGAATTTCTTACGCCTGGTCCTGGAAAGTTTTTTACGCAATACAGATTGACCACGGTTCAGACGAAAATTTTTAAACAGTTCCATAATACAAACCTAAAAGATTTTTGGAAATGTAGGGCAAAAATTAATATTCATTCTTCCCCTATGAGTTTAAGAAAATCTTTTTCAGACATGAGTTCGACACCAAGTTCAACAGCTTTATCCCTCTTTGATGGACCCATATTTTCACCTGCAAGGACGAAAGAGGTGCTTTTTGAAATTGAAGAAGCGTTCTTCCCGCCAAGCTTTTCAATTAGTTCCTTATATTCATCGCGGCTGTGCTTTTCAAATACACCCGATATCACTATCGACTTACCTTCAAGAACGCCCCCTTCTGATTTTTGCTTTGGCTCCCCTTGGAACCTGAGACCATAACCCTTAAGGCGGCTGATAACAATCCTGTTATCTTCGTCATTGAAATAAGCGCAGATGCTTGCGGCAATCTTTGGACCTATCTCACGAACACTTGTAAGCTTCTCAATATCAGCCTCCATAAGCTCATCAAGAGATGGAAATTCCCCTGCAAGTGTTTTGGCTACAGTCTCTCCGACATGTCGTATACCGAGTGCAAATAACACCCTGTGATAGGGCGTATTCACCGACTCGCTTATGCTAGCAAGTATGTTTGCAGCAGATTTTTCTCCCATGCGTTCCAGCTGCACAAGTTGTGCTGCAGTAAGTTCATAAAGGTCGGCAACATTCTTTACAAGGCCATTACTGAAAAGCAGGTCAACCGTCTCTTCTCCAATACCTTCAATATCCATGGCCTTCCTTGAGATGAAATGCTCTATTCTCCCTTTGATCTGCGGCGGACAATGCAGGTAATTCGGGCAATAGTGATTTGCCTCACCCTCGTTCCTGGCAAGTAAGGTCCCGCATTCCGGGCAGTTTGCTATGAACTCTATCTTTTGCAGTTCTGCAGAACGTTTATCCCTGTCAACGCCGACTATCTTTGGAATTATCTCACCACCTTTTTCAACATATACAATATCTCCGGTATGCAGGTCGAGCAGCTCAATCTGGTCAGCATTATGGAGTGATGCTCTTTTTACAGTGGTACCTGCAAGTTGTACAGGCTCAAGATTTGCTACGGGCGTAATGTTACCTGTTCTTCCCACCTGGAAGGCAACCGAAACAAGCTTTGTTGATACCTGTTCAGCCTTGAACTTATATGCAATTGCCCACCTTGGCTGCTTTGCTGTAAATCCAAGTTCTTCCTGCTGCACGGCTGAATTGACCTTTATCACGACCCCGTCAATATCGTAGGGGAGCTTCTTTCTTTCATTATCCCAGTAATGGATGAATTTCAGGACCTCGTCAATGTTGCTGCAGAGTGTTATACTTTCAGGAACAGAGAATCCCCATGAAGCTGCCTGCTTCATATTCCCGAAGTGGGTATCAAAAGGAAGATCTTCCCCGAGCATAAGATACAGAAAACAGTCGAGCTGCCTTGATGCGACAATCTTCGGATCGAGCAGTTTAAGCGTCCCTGCCGCCGCATTCCGTGGATTTGCAAAAAGCTGGATTCCTGCAGCTTCTCTTTCCGTGTTAAGCCTGTTAAATACAGATCTCGTCATAAGTATCTCACCCCTTATTATGAATTCTGCAGGCACGTTGTCAGCTTTTATCTCCCGTGGAACAGATCCTATTGTAAGAACATTCCTTGTCACTTCATCGCCCCTTGTTCCGTCACCACGTGTGAGTGCCCTTATGAGCTTTCCATTTTCATAAGTGAGGCTGATTGAGGCTCCGTCAAACTTAAGTTCACAGACATATTCAGGCTTACTGTCAAGGCCTTTCGCGACCCTGCTGTCAAATTCCCTGAGTTCTTCTTCGTTGTAAGTATTCCCCAGGGAAAGCATCGGGTACTTGTGATCGAACTGCCTGAATTCACGCTGCAGATCGCTGCCGACTTTCCTTGTTGGTGAATCAGGACTGGCAAGCTCCGGGAAGTTCTTTTCGAGCGTCTCGAGTTCATTCAGCAGCAAATCGAACTGAAAATCTGAAATTACAGGATCGTTGAGAACATAGTACCTGTAATTATGATCTTCAATCTCTTTTCGTAGTTTTTCAACCCTGCTTTTTGCTTCTGAAATCTTCATATTGTAAACTGGCAATTTTAAATATTAATCCATGTTCCAGACCCCGTGTATCCTTGTATTGCATTTCGGGCATGATCCCTTTTTTATTGTATTGGCCACCACCCTGAATCCCTGCCTTTTAACAACTGTTGTACCGCAGGAATGACACTTTGTATCGGATCTTTCATTCCCCGGTACATTTCCTGTATAAACATACATCAGCCCTTCCTCATTTGCAATATCTGCAGCACGGTTAAGAAGTTCAACAGGAGTAGGAGGGAGTTGTTCAAGTTTATGCATAGGGTAGAACCTGCTGAAATGAATGGGAACTTCAGCAAGCCCGTTATCTGCAAGCCATCTGCACATATTCCTTATCTCATCTGTTTTATCTGTCCATTGCGGTATTACAAGGTTCGTGATTTCAAGCCAGACACCCATTTCCTTGTATATCTTAAGGCTGTCAAGAACAGGCTGGAGCTTGCCGCCAGTAAGTTTCAGATAAGTGCTTTCAGTTATCGCCTTTAGATCTATATTAGCCGCGTCGATCACCTCACAAATCTTTTTAAGGGGTTCAGGATTTATATAGCCATTTGACTTGAAAATGTTCTTAATCCCTTTTTTTCTTGCGGCAACTGCAGTATCCAGGGCATATTCATAAAAAGTATTTGGCTCGGAATAGGTATAAGCAATTGACCTGCAGTTACTGGCTGCTGCCTGTTCAGCCACGGAGCCTGGCATAAGTTCTGTATTTACAGTCTTATCAGGGCTTGTCTGGGAAATTGTCCAGTTCTGGCAGTTAAGGCAAACAAGATTACACCCGGCGGTGGCTATTGAAAAAGCCCTTGAACCCGGATAAAAATGATATAATGGTTTTTTCTCAACCGGATCTATTGCAACCGAGCACGGATTCCCGTAAGCCATCGTGTAGAGCTGCGATTTGTAAACCTTCCTGTTATTGCATTTGCTTACTTCACCTTCCTTCAGAACGCACTCATTCGGGCATATCCTGCACATTATGCCCCTGGCAGTCTCCTCCTGGAACATTGCAATTTTCCTTAGCGACCTGTCGCGCTCCTGTCCGCCCGGGGTCACAAGCATGTCACCTGGTGATATCAGGGCACATGCTGATAAAACCGAGCATTTTCTCAGGAAGTCGCGTTTTGAAATTCCATGCTTAAGATTATCCATTTATAAGTAATTATTAAGGAACTATGCATTGCCTCGCAATGGTACTGAAAGTAAAGCAGCCAGTGCAAAACCAGCTATAATTAACACAGAGCTGTGCAGCCCTGCAGCCGGAACTGCAACACCTGCCGTAAGTGCAAAACATAATGCTGATCCCTTAAGATCAGCACTGTACAGCCCGGAGAGTTTATCATCTTCAAGAGACTCGCTTAACACCCTGAATAACTGTCCTGTAAAGAAAGCCGGAACAAGAACCAGCGTAGAAATAATAAATATTCCGGGAGTCCCGGGGTTCGACTCCAGGATCAGATCAACAATGAATGAATATGAGAAATATACTATGAACATTACTGCTGTAAGGGCATAGAGCCTGTACCTGGCAAAGAACACCCTGTTTATTCCTGCACCTGCCGCCAATCCTGCCATGGCCGATGCTATTATAAGCCCCGAACCCTGGTATATATTGCCTGCAGACGACTGGAGGAGAACCAGTGCAATTATCTCGAAGCCGGCCAGTGCTGCTGCTGAAAAATACATAGGAAGATGCCTCCTTCTCACTGTTAAAGACGGCATTATAAAGAGTACTATTATAAGAATCAGTACCGGTACCAGCCCGGTAAGCGACCTGCTCAGGTTATATTTCTGAAACCACAGGCAGGCGACAGGGAAATCAAGTGTATTAGATTTCTCAGCAGGGTCAAGCCCTGAAAGAAATGCACTGCTCCTTGATTTAATTATGTCATCAGCCAGGAAGTCGCTGCTTACATATGTATTCCTTATACCACGCTTATCAACAAGTGAGCATATCCCGGTGGATACTGAATCATCAGAAGCAATTAAATAAAGCCTGTTCCCTATAACAGGTACAACATTTCTGAATGCAGATGCCATTGAATTATAAATAGAGGAATACAGGGCCCTTGATTCAGTGTTGAAATAATTCTCACCAGGACCAGGAGAACACATAAAGATCCCTTTACCCTTGAGCCGGAGGGCTGCAATCCTGAAAAAATCGGTTGTATACATCCTGTTCAAAAGCAATGTGGAAGGAGGAGCTTCGAGCATCAATATGACATCCCATGAATCACCTGTTTCAGTCATGTAATGGTATGGATCGGCATTGATTACAGTTACACCGGAAGAGTTTATCTTACTATTTTCCTTTAAAATCGCGAGCAGTCCAGGGTCCCTCTCAACATAAGTAACCTTTTCAGGCTTGTACTTTTGTACTTCCTGTATTATTGCATTCAGATCGCCTGAAATTACGAGTACCTTTTTCGGATCCGGATGCTGAAGCATTGCATAATGAACATTCTCCTCCCTTTCGGCCTCATTACCCGACCATGCCAGCAGGCGCTGGTTATAGTATATGGCCTGTTCTCCTGAGTATTCACCTGTTGTGATGTTACCATATTGTGTATCGGCAGATCGTGTCACTTTTATACCCTGCATCAGAAGGCCGCGCATAAACACATCCGGTTTCAGAAAAATAACTGCAATAACCAGAATTATTGCAGCTGAAAGTGTGGAAATTAATACCCTGGGATTTCCTGATATAAAGGTGGTTATCCAGTAAAAAAAATACAGGATTAAAATAATGGCCAATAGCTGATATGTTCCAAGAAGGTTATGACTCAGGATAGTCACAGTGATTCCTCCGATAATACCACCTGCGGTTTCAATGGAAAAAGAAGAGCCTGGCTTGCAGGTCCGGGCAGCGGACGCAACAATCAGGATTCTTGTAAAAGTGAAGCCCGAAATAAATGTGAAGGGGAGCAGTACAATAACTGTATAAATCACAGACAGGAAGAACGACGGTGTTTCTCCTTTCTCAAGAAACAGCCCGGACAGGAGAGGAATCAGGAGCAATGAAATTATAATTGCGGTTCCAAAAAGGAAATTGAGCTTTCTTATATAATATACACCTGAGTATCTTGCAGCAGTTGATCCTGCCGCTGATCCCGTGAGCCATGAAGCAAGAAAAATGCCCGAGATCAGTTCATAACCTCCTGCCAGGTTGAGAACCTCTCTCATTAGCAGCAACTGGACTGATGTACTTACAAAGCCGATTACCAGCAGGTTATTTCTTATAGCTTCTTTTCCTGATAAACTGTTATTTACAGGAGGATCAACAGGTTGGAAACTTTCCTTCCGGCCAAAGAAATATGGCAGGTGAAATATTAAATGATAGCTTCCTGTGAAAGCCAGCGCTATCCCAAATTCAACATGCCATTTAAGCAGTGGCTTTACAAATTGAATTTCCCATTTGTATGAAGCCTGAAGGGCGAGGAAGATACCAGCAAGAGCTGCAAAGAGGAAGGATCCGGCAAGCAGTATGTTCCAGGCCTTCCTGTGTGAAGCCTTGCTGATCAGTCCGTTCCTGTATGCTGAAAAGCTTAAAAGATAAAGCAATAATGAAGTAAGACCGATGGCTTCAACATGGTACATCGTCACTTCTTTCTTTCTTCAAGGACTACGGCTTCATAGATATAAAGATCGGCATTCTTCCAGCCGTCCCAGCCAAGCCCGGCCTTTTCACGTGAAGTATAACCAAGGAACTGCTCGAGTGTCCAGTGATTTTCAGTCAGAACCTGGGGGAGCATTGTACCTGACCTGAAGTCCTTTTTAATATAGATTCCATGACGGCCCGGAATGATCTCCGATATATCTTTTATTTTCTTTAAAGGTCCGAGTACAGATATTTCGATCTCAACTTTCTGAAATTCTCCCTGGGTAAGCGGATCAAAGCGTCCATCACTGAATGCTGATTCGTAAGCCATATCGTTTACGACTTCGAACAGGGGCCTGTCGGCTGTGAACTGCCCGATACACCCCCTGAGCATCCCGTCAATTTTTAGTGTAACGAAAGCGCCCATGTTCTTCTTCAGAGCAGGGGATATTTTCGAAGCATCCACAACCTGGTGCCTTCCAGTGCTGAATTTGCTTTTTATACTGCCTCTTGCTATTGAGAAAAGCTGGTCAATTTCGTCATCTGTGAATTTAACTTCACTGTCGTCATGGGCTTTTTCTCCCTTCGGACTTTTGTTTTCATAAAGGACAATTGCGTTATAACCAACAACGCCTTCCCTGTCACCATACTTTGAATCCCCCGAATTTGTGTAATCAATCTTTCTAAACTCCAGTTTCGGATCATCCATCGACAGGTAAATAAGGGCAAGGCCTGAGGTCCATCCGCACATGCTTGTCGCCAGCCCATTTATATTTTTGCGGCTATTGGCGCCCAGAGTCTCAAGGAAGGCAGCCGGATTTTTGGACACAATGCTGCCTGCTGTCAGGTCATCGATAATTACGGCATCCCTGTATGGAGGGTAATGTGAAAAATCCGAGCTTATAATAAACAGGTTTTCCTGGCGAAAATATGGCTTTAATGCTGCAGCTATTTCTTTTATTTTTTCGGGGTCATCGGTGCCAATAACAATCGGAACAACAGGAGGGACCTTCCTGAAATAGTACTGTATGAAAGGCAGCTGAACTTCTATGCTGTGTTCCCTTGCCTGGACAGATTCGGGGAAGCGGAACAGTTTTAATTCCTTTAGCTTTTGAGATATTTCAGTATTGACTTTTACCTTTCCGAGAGGAGTTATAAAATCACCGCTGCCATATACGGATACTCCATCAAAGGCTGCAACATGGCTTGATCCTATTATGAAGATATTACTGTACTCCGCGGCCGGTGAGATAGCAGAAAATGCACTTGCAGCAGTCTTGCCTGAAAAAACGTACCCGGCATGTGGTACTATGATTGCCCTTACAGGCAGATCCTTGCCTGGCTTTACTGCGGCGCTGAAAAGAGATGCCAAATCTTTCCTCAGGGTTTCGCTGTCAGAGGCGTAGAATCTGCCTGCAGCATATGGTTCCCTGTCAACCGGCTGGTTCTGTGCGAACATATTTATCTGAATTGCAGTTAATAGAATAATAATCCGGTACCTGCACATAACGATGCAATTTACCTACTAAAGGTAGTCCAAAAATGCAAAACAAGGGGCCGGGAAATCTTAAAAAAAGAAGGTCAGATAAGAACCATTGATTCCTTGATTATCTCACCTTTTTCATCGGTGCCATATATCTTCACACCGATACTGATGACTGCATCACTCATTATATCAACAACCGGACTGATTGTATCCCTGAGATCTTCGGTCTCCATATTATCGAATTCCTCGATATTAAAATAGAGATGGATGAAAAGAACATTTTCGGGATCGGTCATCCTGCTTAATGCTTTTACAATCTTCGCGAGCCAGATAGACGAAGCCGTATTGAAGTATTCAAGATTGATCCTGAAATTGGTTGTTTTTCGCGGTGATTTGAGATAGTCATTAACCCATTTAAGAAGCGGATCATAAAGTTCAGTGGCATTCTCCGGGATGGATCGACCCGACAGGATGAGGTCTCCGGTCAGGGCATTGAAATCGACCAGTGGTGTCTTGGAGGTCGGATCAATTAAAAGGTTTTTACTTTCCATCTCGGTAATTTTCTGTTCCGCTGTTGTATCACAACAACATAGCCAAATGTATGACTTCTTTTAATATATGATTTGTCTCTTCATCAAAAAGTAATGAACGGTTGTCAAATATTTCGGTCATTTCACAGAAAGCAAATTGATGCCGTGATTTTTATTGGCTGTTTGCTACTGGCTGGTTGGTTATCAAAGTTTTAAAATATTATATTTGCGGCTGAAATTTGAGCTGCAAATGGAAGAACTGATAAGGGAAAAAGTAAAGGAAGCTGTCGGATTCCTGTATAACTGCGAAGTTGATGAAAAACTTGTGCAGATTCAGGAGACAAGAAAGGAATTCGAAGGTGATTTCACTTTCGTTGTTTTCCCTGTTCTCAGGTATTCAAAAATCACACCGGAACAAACAGCTGAAAGCATTGGAAAATGGCTTGTTGAGAACTTCAGCCTCATTTCCGGCTATAATGTGATCAAGGGCTTTCTGAACCTTGTAATTTCAGAAAAATGGTGGCTTGGTGAATATGAAAAGCTTATTAAGAGCGGCAATTTTCTTGAAAGCTGCAAAACAGCTTCGCCTGAAGTTATTATGGTTGAGTATTCATCGCCAAACACGAATAAGCCGCTTCATCTTGGTCATATAAGGAATAACCTTCTTGGATATTCACTGTACAGGATTCTTACAGCCTGCGGCCATAAAGTCATAAAGACCAATATTGTTAACGACAGGGGCATTCATATCTGTAAATCAATGCTCGCCTGGCAGAAATATGGAAATGGCGAGACCCCGACTTCAGCAGGAATGAAGGGCGACCACCTAGTTGGTAAATATTACGTTCTCTTCGAGAAGCAATTAAAAAAGGAAGCAGAGGAACTTATAGCCAGGGGAATTGGGGAGGAAGAAGCCAGAAACTCAGCTCCACTGATGGTTGAAGCGCGTGAGATGCTTGTTAAATGGGAGGCCGGTGACCCTGAAGTAATAGAGCTCTGGAAGAAAATGAATTCATGGGTTTATGCAGGTTTTGACGAAACCTACGCCCGTCTTGGAGTTGATTTCGACATAATATACTATGAATCCGAAACCTATATGGACGGTAAGGAGATAGTATGGAAAGCTCTCGAAGATAAAGTACTTTACAGGAACCCTGACGGATCAGTATGGGCCGACATGACTTCAGAGGGACTTGACCAGAAACTCCTGCTTCGCTCTGATGGTACAGCTGTTTACATGACCCAGGACCTTGGAACAGCAATGCTCAGGCACAACCAGTACAACTTCGACAAATGCCTTTATGTAGTTGGAAATGAGCAGAACTACCACTTCCAGGTATTACGTGCCGTACTTAAAAAGATGGGTTACAGCTGGTCTGAAGGCATTATCCATTTTTCTTACGGAATGGTGGAACTGCCGGAAGGAAAAATGAAATCCCGTGAAGGTACAGTAGTTGACGCCGACGATCTGATAACCGAAATGATTGATACATCAAGGGAAGTTTCCCTTGAACTTGGTAAACTTGAAAACTACAGCGATTTTGAAAAAGAGGAGATCTTCCGTAAAATAGGTCTCGGGGCGCTTAAGTATTTTATTTTGAAAGTTGACCCGAAGAAGAATATGACATTCAATCCTTCGGAGTCGATCGATTTCAATGGAAATACAGGTCCCTTCATCCAGTATACTTATGCAAGGATAAGGTCGGTTTTGAAAAAGGCTGAAACGACAGGCATCTCTTCGAGCCTGCCTGAGCTTTCTGAGCTGAAACCGGCTGCGAAGGAGGCTGGACTTCTTAAGCTTATGCTCAAATTCGCACCCGTGGTCTCAGAGGCTGGAACAAGCTTCAGCCCGGCATTAATTGCCAACTATTGCTATGAGCTTGCAAGGGAATACAACCAGTTCTATCACGATTATTCAATACTTGGTGAGGCGGATCCGGTTATAAGGAGCTTCAGGCTCTCATTATCGCAATCGGTATGCGAAATACTAAACAGCGGAATGTCGCTGCTTGGTATTGAAATGCCGGAAAGAATGTAATAACGAAAACTACTATAAATAATGTTTGAGAATTTAAGTGAAAGGCTTGAGCGCTCCTTTAAAATGCTTAAAGGAGAAGGAAGGATCACAGAGATAAATGTTGCTGAAACACTGAAGGAGGTCAGAAGGGCTCTCCTTGATGCCGATGTGAACTTCAAAATAGCAAAGCAATTCACAGATACAGTTAAGCAGAAAGCTCTCGGCCAGGAGGTACTTAAAGCAGTCAACCCGTCGCAGATGATGGTAAAAATCGTCCACGACGAGCTTGTTGAACTTATGGGTGCCGATAAGACAGATATCAATATAAAGATTAACCCTTCTGTCATTCTTATTGCTGGTCTCCAGGGCTCGGGTAAAACAACATTCAGCGGTAAACTTGCAAAATGGTTAAAAAGCAAAAGGGGTAAGAATCCCCTGCTTGTTGCCGGCGACGTTTACAGGCCTGCAGCTATTGAACAGCTGAAAGTACTTGGCCAGCAGATCGAAATACCGGTATATACAGAGGAAGGTAACCTGAATCCTGTCGCTATTGCAAAAAATGCGGTTAAGGAAGCAAAAATGACCGGCCGTGATATAGTTATTATTGACACGGCGGGCCGGCTTGCTGTTGACGAGGAGATGATGAAGGAGATAGCAGCCGTTAAATCGGCAGTTTCCCCGCACGAAATACTCTTTGTTGTTGATTCAATGACAGGCCAGGATGCTGTAAACACTGCAAAGGAATTCAATGACAGGCTCGATTTCGACGGTGTTGTTCTCACAAAACTAGACGGTGATACAAGGGGTGGTGCCGCCCTCTCTATTAAATCAGTAGTAAACAAACCGATTAAGTTTGTCAGCTCCGGGGAGAAAATGGACGCCATCGATATCTTCTATCCCCAGAGGATGGCCGACAGGATACTCGGGATGGGTGATATTGTTTCTCTTGTTGAAAAAGCCCAGGAACAGTTCGACCAGGAAGAGGCAAGAAAACTGCAGAAGAAGATTGCTAAGGATCAGTTCGACTTCGATGATTTCATTGCCCAGATACAGCAGATTAAGAAAATGGGGAACGTCAAGGACCTTATGTCTATGATTCCGGGAGTCGGAAAAGCTGTGAAGGACCTTGATATAGATGACAACGCTTTCAAAGGAATTGAAGCCATAATACGAAGTATGACACCGATGGAAAGGCAGAATCCAGCCATTCTTAACGGTTCAAGAAGGAAAAGGATTGCCGAAGGAAGCGGCACTTCAGTGCAGGAGGTAAACAGGCTTCTTAAACAGTTTGACGAGACCAGGAAGATGATGAAAATGGTCACAAAGAGCGGGAACAAGGCAAAGCTCATCGGCAGGAGATAATCTTACACAATGTATACCCTAATCGACGGAAAGAAAACCGCTTCCGATATCAGGCTGGAAATAGCAGCAGCTGTAAAGGAGAGGATTGCGGCTAATAAAAAGGTACCTCACCTTGCTGCAATTCTTGTCGGTAATGACGGTTCAAGTGAAACCTATGTCGCAAACAAGGTGAAAGACTGCCACGAGGTTGGCTTCCGGTCAACTCTCATCCGATACCCTTCAGATATAAGCAGTTCAGTCCTCACGGGCAAAATAAATGAATTGAATAATGACGATGACATCGACGGCTTCATTGTACAGCTGCCACTGCCATCACATATTCCGGAAGCTGCAATTATCGAGATGATAGATCCGGCAAAGGATGCCGACGGCTTTCACCCCGAGAACATCGGACGGATGGTACTTGGCCTGCCATGCTTCCTTCCGGCAACTCCTTACGGGATAGTGGAATTAATCAAGAGGTACAGGATTGAAACAGCTGGCAAAAACTGTGTTGTTGTCGGCCGCTCCAACATTGTTGGCAGACCTGTAAGCATACTTCTTTCACAAAAGGGGATAGATGCAAGCGTAACTGTCGTTCACAGCCGCTCGCGCAATATTGAAGAAATTGTCAGGCGTGCCGACATAATAATCGCAGCAATTGGCTCACCGGGTTTTGTAAAAGCCGGCATGGTTAAAGAAGGAGCTGTTGTTATAGATGTTGGAACTACAAGGGTAGAGGCCCCGGGAACGAAATCTGGCTGGAAACTTTCAGGTGATGTTGATTTTGACACTGTTGCCCCCAGGTGCAGTTTCATAACCCCTGTTCCGGGCGGCGTTGGACCTATGACAAGAGTATCCCTTCTCAAAAATACATTGCTGGCTACGTCAAGGAAAGACTTATAGTTTAAAGATTTAACCCGGTAAAATAGAGATCATAACCACCCTTTCCGCCTGGTCTGTCGGAGGAAAAGATCATAAACCTGTTTGTATAGTTTGTTGCAGTGCCTATAATCGGCCTGTACTCGTTATGTTCGGTATTAACCGGAGGTCCGAAATTGACAGGAGCATTCCATTTGCCATTTATAAACAGAGAATAATACAGGTCATATCCGCCAAGACCACCAGCCCGGTTTGATGAGAATACCATTATATTCCTGTAAACAAAAGGGCATTTGTCTTCAGCAGAACTGTTAAGGCTGTCAACTAGATCGGAGCTTGCTGCCGGCAGCGCAAGCCAGTTCCTGAACAGGATTGTGTCGGGCCTGTGATGTACATATATATCATAGTTGCCGGATCGTGTAGAACAGAAGTAAACAGAATCCTGGTTTGAGTCAAAACTGAAATATGCATCATCGCTGCTGCTGTTCAGTACTGTAACAGGGTTCGGACCTGTAATGACCGGGGTATTATTTCCCGATTTTGGAAGGTACCTCTCAAAAAACAGGTCAAGCTGGGAGCCTGCTCCGGCTGATGTAACAAACAGGTATTCATATCCATCAGACGACACAAAACTTGTATATGGACCAAGATCATCACCGGCTGTGTTTGCCTTATTCGCAATGGCATTATAGAAAGGGTCTGTACTCATTGTGCTGCTGAGGTCAAAATTACCGTTGGTCTGATCAAAAGTGAAGGTTATAAGGCCTGTGACAAGGTCAAACTGGCCGCCGCTGCTTCCCCTGTTTGAGGAAAATATTATCGGCACACTGCCAGGTAATGAATAAACTGTGGAGTTCTTATCATCGTAGGCACTGTTTATCCCTTCGAGATTATAAACAGAGTCGGAGAAAGTACCATACTGATACTTTATGGGATTTTCCTTTTTCTTGCAGCCAGAAGACAGCAGGAGCAGGAATGAGAAGATGCAAACAGACAGAATTACTGCAAGACCTGATATTTTCTTCATTTTCCTTTTAATTGGAACGTGATACAAATATATTAATATATTCCCATGAATGAAAAAACCGGGTTTTGAGGCCCGGTTCCCGAAGTTAGAATTTAGGTTAATTCTAGGGTATATTGGGTATGAGGGTACGGATTTAAATACAAACATAAGATGATATTTTGCTACCCGCGGTTGCGTGGTATTGATAAAAAGTTATAAAAATATTTGAGTCTCATCCGTACAAGCCTAATTGCCAGGTGTTTGAAAAATAATCAAAATGTTAATAATTGAAAAAGGGCTCTAAAGGGCTTCTGGAAAATAGTATTAATTTTGCTTCTCATTAGCGCGTGAAAGATGGAAGAGGACAAGTTCGGCATATCACATGAGGAGGAGATCCGTGAGGTAGTTCAGCGTTTCGAGAAGATGAAGAAGAATAATGAGAATTTCTTCTTCGATGTTATTGAATTTGAAACAATCATTGATTTCTATATAGAGAGCAATAATCCTGCTACTGCATTTGAAGCAGCATCAATTGCGAGCAGCCAGCATCCGAATTCAGTATCCATACAGCTGCGCAAGGCAAGGGTGCTTCTCGACAGGGGAAGGGCAGTTGAGGCTCTCCGTATACTTAAGAAACTTGAGAACATTGAACCCGGAAACCACGAGATATACATAGTAAAGGGGACAGCCCTTGGCATTCTCGGTGATGCCGCAGGTGCAAAGAAAATGTTCGATATTGCCCTCACTAAAGACTCTGAGGATATCGAAAACATCTTGTTTTCAATAACATCAGTTCTTCAGAATCTGAACTACTATGAACAACTGATTCCTTACCTGAGGCGCCTGCTCGAACTAGAGCCCGGATTTGTTGCGCATATTTACGACCTGGCATATGCCTACGAAAAGATCCACGACTACGAAAACGCAGTAAAATACTATCACAAATATCTTGAGGAAGAGCCATTCTCAGACAGTGCATGGTACAATCTCGGTATAATTTACAACAAGATGGAGCAACATCAGAAAGCACTTGAGGCTTACGATTATGCTCTCGCCGTGAATAGCCAGAACAGCTTTGCTTTGTTCAACAAAGGCAATATCCTGAGTAACCTGGAAAGATATGCGGAGGCAATACCCGTATATCACGAATACCTAGAAAATGAGCCAGAAAGTTTTGAGGCTATAACTTACCTCGCAGAGTGCTATGAAAAGACCGACAGGGTTCAGCTGGCAAGAAAATACTATACCGAAGCCATTGACATGGCACCTGAGTTTGCAGATCCATGGATCGGTCTGGGTGTCATCGCAATGAACTCGGGGAACGCCGGCAAGAGCCTTGTATATTTCAGGAAAGCACTCGAACTGGATCCTGAAAATCCCGAGATAGTATACCTTACAGGTAAATCGCTTTTCATGAAAGGTGATATTAAAGGAGCCCTCAGGCATTTCCGCGATGCTCTCAGGATGGATGCCTTCTATGATGAAGCATGGTCGGATATGGCAAGACTTATAATAGGAGAGGAACTTACATTGAAAGCCCTGCCTGTGTTTGAAAAAGCATACAGGATAACCGGCGATCTTCCAGGTATAAATTTCCTTATGGCTTCCCTTTATCTATATGCAGGTAAATACCAGTCAGCTTATAATCACCTTTCAACCGCGCTGGAACTGGAACCTGAACTTTTTGAAGAGTATAAGGACCTCTTCCCCGAGGCAATTGCAGATAAGAAGATAAAGAAGCTGATCAACAAGATTAAACCCGAATAAAATGAAAACCATACTACCTTTCATTCCTGAACGACCACAAAAGCCAAGGAACCATGGCCTTACAATGGTAATGGATAAAGGTCTGAGCCTGAGAGAAGCTGAAGACTTTATGTCGGTTGGAAGTGAATACACCGATTATGTGAAGCTTGGATTCGGGACCTCTCTTGTAACCCCCGGTTTTGAAAAGAAAATCAAGATATACAAGAAAGCCGGGACGATCCCTTACTTCGGCGGCACACTTTTCGAGGCGTTTATTATCCGCCGGATGTTCGACGATTTCGTTGAATTCATAAAGAAACATGAGATTACGCTTGTTGAGATCTCTGATGGCTCTTACGATATTGAACATGAGGAAAAACTCAGCTATATAAACAAGCTCTCCAGGATTGCAACTGTAATATCAGAGGTGGGCTCCAAAAAGAAGGAGGTTGTGTACACACCCGACCAGTGGGTTGCTATGATGAAATCAGAACTTGATGCCGGTTCAGTAAAAGTGATTGCGGAAGCAAGGGAATCAGGTACAACAGGCATATATAACGAAGATGGTTCAATTAACCATAAGATAATCGATGCCATCTCAACCCATGTCAAACTGGAGAATGTAATCTGGGAAGCTCCGATAAAATCACAGCAGGCGTGGTTCATAAAGCACTTCGGTGCAAATGTAAACCTCGGGAATATTGCTCCTAATGAGATTATTTCACTCGAAACACTGAGGGTTGGACTCAGGGGCGATACTTTCTTCCAGTTCCTCCCCGATAACCTGAAATAATACAGTTGCCAAAAGGCAATTAGCAGTTGGCAGTAAACAGTTTGCAAATGCGCAGATTTGGCCTGATAGGATATCCGCTTGGTCATTCTTTTTCAAGGAAATATTTCTCTGAAAAATTTGCTGCAGAAGGTATAAGCGATGCTTCCTATGACAATTACCCGATTGAGAAAATTGAGTTTTTCCCCAGCCTGCTTATAAATACACCAGGAATTACGGGCCTCAATGTTACAATACCATATAAACAGGAGGTTATCAGGTACCTGTCGGAAATATCACCTGAAGCCAAAGATATAGGAGCCGTGAATGTTGTGAAGGTAAGACAAGGCGGCGCAACCAAAGGTTTCAACAGTGACGTATACGGCTTCAGGGAATCACTTGTTCCCCTTCTTCAAGGGATGGATTATACTGCACTGGTACTCGGTACAGGCGGGAGTTCGCTCGCCGTCAGGTATGTATTAAATGAACTCGGAATTGAATTCATGAATGTATCAAGGACCAAAACCGGTTCATCATTGACATACGAAGAGCTGACCGCAGAAATCATTGAAAGCCATAAACTTATTATCAATACAACACCGCTCGGTATGTTCCCTGCAGTCGCCGGCTGTCCGGATATCGATTACAGCAGAATTGGAAAAGAGCATATCCTTTATGATCTTGTTTATAACCCGGAGCTTACGACCTTCCTGGCAAAAGGACTTGAAAGGGGAAGTACTGTTACAGGTGGACTCAGGATGCTTCACCTCCAGGCTGAAAGATCATGGCAGATATGGAATGATCCTTCACTCTAAATAAAAATATCGTCAGGGTATTTTATATCTGTAAGGAAAAGGCCTTTGGCAGGGGCAGATTTTCCTGCCTTTCCGCGATCCCTGAGTTTTATGATCTCCTCGAACTGTTCCACACTAAGTTTTCCGAATCCGATCTCCACCATGGTGCCTGTAATTGCCCTCACCATATTCCTCAGGAACCTGTCGGCGCAGATAGTGAACACAAGCATTCCATCTTTTTCTTCCCATACTGCCGAGTATATCCTGCAATTATTCGTCTTAACATCGGTGTGGAGCTTGCTGAAACTTGTAAAATCAGTGTGCTTCAGCAATAGCTCCGAAGCTTTGTTCATCGCCTTAATATTGAGCTCCCCGTGAAGGTACCATGCAGCATCTTCAGTAAAAGGATCTTTCCTCCTTGTAATATAATACTTATAAGTCCGTGAAACAGCACTGAAACGGGCATTGGCATCATCTTTCACCTGCCTGATCTCCGATACTGAAATATCCCTGGGCAGGAAGCGGTTAAGCCTGTAAATGAAGTTATTGTCTGAAAGAAGTTTCCCCCTTTCAGAATCGAAATGAGCACAAAAAACGAGGGCATGTACACCTGTGTCAGTCCGGCCGGCTCCCGTGGTACGGATCTCCTCACCAAGTACTGTTGACAGAGATTCATCAAGTATCTGCTGTACAGTCACACCGTTTGGCTGTACCTGCCATCCATGATAGGAAGTACCCTTGTAGGACAGGAATATGAAGTACCTTTTCTTCACACTCTTTTTTTGCAAATAAAGGTTAAAAAAATCATTATTACTCGGGCATATAGTGTATTTTTACTATACAGGATGTACAATCTTGACTAATGTATAAGGAAAGGATCAAACAAATTTCAATTAAAGAACATGAAAGTTGAGCTTGGCTTGTTAGATTATCTTATTATGATAATCTATTTTCTTTTTGTACTGGGCATCGGATGGTTCCTCAGGCGCTACATGAAAAATGCAAATGCCTTCCTCGAGGCCGGGAGATCTATCCCTGCCTGGGTTGCCGGGCTTGCTTTCATCTCTGCGAACCTCGGGGCACTCGAAGTAATGGGAATGTGCGGCTCCGGAGCCAAGTACGGTATGATGACCGCTCACTTTTATCTCATAGGGGCAATACCGGCTATGATCTTCCTCGCTCTCTTCATGATGCCTTTCTATTATGGTTCAAGGGCAAGGTCGGTCCCTGAGTTTCTTAAGCTCAGGTACGATGAAAAAACAAGGGGCCTGAATGCAATCCTGTTTGCCGTAATGACAATCCTTGCATCAGGGATTTCGATGTATGCCCTTGCAATACTTATGGAAAAGGTTCTCGGCTGGGATTTCAACATAAGCCTCTGGATATCCGCACTTATAGTTCTCACCTACACTTACCTTGGTGGACTTTCATCAGCCATTTACAACGAGGTTATCCAGTTCTTTATCATAGTAATAGGGCTTTTACCACTCGGATTTCTCAGCCTGAAAGATGTAGGCGGCTGGGCTGGACTGAAAGAAAAGATTGCATTGGTTACACCTGCTCATTTTGCACCTGATACTTATCTGTCAACATGGAAATACACAGGCAGTTCTGCGGCGAACCCGATGGGAGTGGAATGGTTCGGGGCATTTTTTGGCCTTGGTTTCGTTCTTGCATTCGGATACTGGTGTACAAACTTTCTTATTGTCCAGAGGGCATTCGCAGCTGAATCAAAAACTGCTGCAAGGAAAGTGCCTCTTATAGGAGGCTTGCCAAAGATGTTCCTGCCCTTCATAATTATTGTACCAGGTATCATCGCTCTTATACTGATGAGTAATCCTGCAAGCGGATTCAGCCTTCCAACTGATCCGGTCAGCGGAAAACCTATATACGACTACACAATCATAATGCTGCTGAAGCACTACCTTCCAACAGGTGTCCTGGGGCTCGGAATAACTGCACTGCTTGCTTCATTCATGTCAGGTATGGCGGGCAACGTATCGGCCTTCAACACAGTCTGGACCTATGATATATACCAGAGTTACATAAGGAAAAGAACTGACGATACCGAGGCTGATGACAGGCATTACCTTAGAGTTGGAAGAATAGCAACAGTTGCCGGCGTCCTGCTGAGTATTGCTTCGGCTTATATTGCAAGCAAATTCGGGAATATTATGGACTTCCTGCAGACTATATTCTCGATGATCAACGCGCCGCTTTTCGCCGTGATCTTCCTCGGGATGTTCTGGAAAAGAACAACCGGGCATGCTGCATTTACCGGCCTGCTGACAGGTTTCGTGATAGCACTGCTCCATCACGGTCTCACTATTCCGGATGGTGCAACAACTTTCTTCAAGGGAGGATGGCTTGGCCATATTCACACTTACCCGGTTGAGATGGCCCAGAATTTCTGGGCTGCGATAATAGCGTTCTCCGTGGCGACTATTGTTACCGTGGTACTTTCACTATTAACAAAGCAGCTTAAGGCAGAAAGCGAACTCAAAGGTCTTGTATATTCGCTTACACCACATGATGTTGAAAAGGATGCGCCATGGTACCAGCGTCCTGCAGGCCTTGCCCTGATTGTTGGAATAATCTTTATAATATTCACTGTATTACTTTGGTAGGAGGAAAGAGAAATGGTTGATATCAGGCTTCCAATCGGACTAATGTTCACAATATTCGGCGTTCTTGTTACAGGATACGGCCTCTTCACGATGGGTGACACATCACTTTACCAGAAATCACTGGGTGTGAATGTTAATATTTACATGGGTCTTCTTATGCTTGTATTTGGCTCGGTAATGCTATGGTTTGCAAGGAAGAAAAAGAAGGACACTAACTAACCAACCTTAATAAAAACCTTAACTATGGACAGGAGGAAATTCATTGAAACATCAGGCGTTGCAGCCGGGGCTGCGATGCTTGGAGGAATCAAACCTTCAGCTGGTGATAAACCAGCGGTATCAGAAACAGTACCTGCAGGGCCATCAAAAATAAAGCTGGGCCTGTATTCAATCACCTATGGCGGAATCTGGTATACCGGCTCAGCACTTACTTTTGAAGAATTCTGCAAGAGAGCCCGGGACTTCGGATTCGACGGTGTTGAACTCGATAACAAGCGTCCAATGGGCTGCCCACTCGACCTCGATAAAAAGAGGAGGGATGAAATGGTGAATTCAATTATCAAGAACGGACTGGAAATACCTGCAGTTGCAGCGAATAACGACTTTTCCAGCCCGGTACCGGAGCACCGCGAATGCCAGCTTCTTATGGTTCGTGAAACCGTTAAACTTGCAAAAGACCTGGGGGCTAAAATAGTGAGGCTTTTTGTGGCCTGGCCTGGCGTTGTAATCCATGAAGGTGTTGGCACATATGATCTTACAAGGGGCAATTTCTACACCTTTGAAAGTCAGTATCCTTTTGCAACAAGGCTCGACAGGTGGAACTTCGTTAAGGAAGGACTTAAGGAAGCCGCTAAAATGGGAGAGGAGTTCGGAATTGTTATGGCCCTCCAGAACCATGCCCCGCTTATCAGGACATGGAAAGACACCTACGATCTTGTAAAAGAGGTTAACTCACCATGGCTCAAGATATGTCTTGATCTTCCTATTATGGATAATCTCGACAAAGACTATGTTGCAAATGCTGTCAGGACAGTCGGAAACCTGCAGGTGCACTCTCACTTTGGCGGCGAATATTACCGTGATAAAGATGGCAGCCTCAAACCTGTGATACTTGATTATTATGCAGGCGGCAAAAATCCTGATTATGCACATTATATCGGCCTGATGAATGAGATAGGATATAACGGGTACTTCACATTTGAACTCTGTCATCCTGTACTCAACGAAGACCACACAAGGGCAGGCATTCAGTATGTAGATGAACAGGTTAAGTTTGCAAGGGAGTACCTTGGTAAAATAATAGGAAGATAATTTATACAGGTAAACAATAAGAGCATACAGAACAAACGCAGGGTGCGCAGGCGAAACAGGTAAATAGCCTGGCTGCGACCTCTGCGTTTAACTTTAAACAATATGGAACACATGAAAAGGGGATTTGCGAGTGATAATAATGCGGGTGTGCACCCCGACATTCTGAGGGAGATTGAAAAAGCCAATACAGGACATGCAATTGGATACGGAGGTGATGTTTATACTGAAAAGGCAAGGGAAATTTTCAGGGAATTATTCGGTAATGATACAGATGTTTATTTTGTGTTCACAGGAACTGCAGCGAATGTCCTGGGTCTTGCCGGGATAACACGCTCATGGAACTCAGTTATAACAGCATCAACGGCCCATATCCAGATGGATGAGTGCGGCGCACCTGAAAAATTCACCGGATGCAAAGTCCTGACTGTCGACACGCCGGACGGGAAACTCACTGTCGATCTCGTTAAGAAACATGTCCACGGTTTCGGCTTTGAACATCACGCCCAGCCAAAAGTAATCTCAATTACCCAGTCCTCGGAAATGGGTACAGTATATACTGCAGGGGAGATCAGGAAACTTGCCGATTATGCACATGGCAACAACATGCTGCTCCACATGGACGGAGCAAGGATCTCAAATGCCGCTGTAACCCTGAACCTTCCTTTCAGGGCATTTACGACCGATGCGGGTGTGGACCTGCTTTCATTCGGAGGTACAAAGAACGGGATGATGTTCGGCGAGGCAGTATGCTTCCTGAGACCCGGCCTCTCGGATGATTTCAAATACCTCAGGAAACAGGGTATGCAGCTTGCATCAAAAATGAGATTCATCTCTTCGCAGTATATTGCATTCTTCAGGAATGAACTGTGGAAGTCGAATGCCACACATTCAAACAGGATGGCAGGGATCTTATATGAAAAGGTAAAGAATATTGAAGGTATAAAAGTCACTCAGAAAGTCGAAGCAAACGGTGTTTTTGTCATACTTCCAAAAACGGTTGCTGAAGAGCTGAGAAAGCACTATTTCTTCTACCCGTGGGATGAAGAGAAATCCGAATACCGCTGGATGACGAGCTGGGACACGACGGAGGAAGATATTGCCGGTTTTGCGGATCTTCTATTGAAAGAAATGAAAAAAGGCGCCATATAAGCGCCTTTTTTTATTCTACTGTAATACTTCATTAGGTTCTGCAGGAGCTTTTCTCTGCCTCCTCCTGATCCAGTACCGCCTGTCGCATTTTACACATTCCTGGTTCCAGTAACCCGGGGTTACATAACCGCCTTCCCTCATTTTAAGGCTGCAGTCATAAACTGCAAAAACCGGGTTGAACTTAATATCAGTTACCGCGATCGTATATTTCTGTTCTGCGCCCTCTGCTACCGGCTCTTTAAGCTCTTTTACCTCGAGATTATTGAATTCAAGAAGGTCCCTCAGGAAAGCCGCCCGCTCAAGCGATGCGCCTGTTTCAACAACTGAACATCTTACACCGTCGATTTCGGCTATTATCTGTTTTGCATTAGTAAGTGCCATATCTATTCTTTTTTCAGACTCCGTAACTGAGGTTTTTAATGAGTTCGAATATCACGCTTGCAAATCCTGTTGCAAAAATACCTGCAACGCATACCATAAGTGCCAGCTTTGTGAAGAAATCGCTTCTGAATTTTTCTACTGGTGTGTCACTCTTGTTTATGAACATTGCCTTCACAACAAGAAGGTAATAATAAAGTGAGATTATCGTATTCAGAACTGCTATAAGTACAAGAAGGTAAAATCCTTTCTCAGCTGCTGCGGTAAACAGGAAGAACTTGCCAAAGAATCCTGCAACAGGGGGAATCCCTGCAAGCGAGAAAAGAGCAAGTGTCATTATAAGACTGAGAGATGGGTTTGTATGGTAAAGACCATTGTAATCGCTTATATTCTCTTTTCCCGATGCATTTGATATGGCCGCTGCAACACCGAAGGCGCCCAGGTTGGAGAAAATATATACAAGTACATAGTAAATGACAGATGCCATACCAAGCTGGTTTCCGCCGATGAAGCCAAGCAGGAGATAGCCAGCCTGTGATATTGATGAGAAGGCAAGGAATCTCTTTATGTTCTGCTGCCTTATGGCAAAAAGGTTACCAATAGTCATTGTAAGAATAGCTGTGACGTAGATAGTCTTCTGCCATGACTTCATTATTACAGGGAAAACTGTAAACAGAATTATTATGAATATGAACGCTGCTGCTCCCTTTGATATAACTGACAGGTATGAGGTCACATTGACAGGTGATCCTTCATAAACGTCTGCTGTCCATAGATGGAAGGGCACTATTGAAAGTTTGAAAGCCATGCCGGCAAAGAAGAAAATGAATCCAAGTATCTGCAGGTTATTCCCAGTAAATACCTTTTGTACTTCGGCGAAATACAATGTACCTGTTGTCCCGTAGATCATCGACAGGCCGTAAATAAGTATTCCTGATGAGAGGGCAGAAGAGAGTATCAGCTTGATACCGGCTTCGGCAGAATTATTCCTGTACCTTTCATATGCGGAGAGGGCTGCAATCGGAATTGTTGCGAGTTCAATCCCTATGTAGAACATAAGGAAATGCCCAGAACTGATCATGAAGTTCATACCAACAAGTGTTGATATAAGCAGGATAAAGTATTCGCTTATCCTTTCACTGTTTTCGGGTTTGTTAAGCCATGTAACAGACTGCATGAATACTATAAGTGCCCCGATATTCAGGATATTCTTCATTATCACTGTTGTGGCGGAAGTAACATACATGCCGCCAAATAGTGTTCCGGGCTGGGAAGGAAGGAATCCGGCAGCTGTGATAACGGCATACATTATTACAGTAATTGTACTGATGGATTTCTTCTTTGAAGCATCCATGAAGATCTCCAGTATAAGTACTAACATGGCTGCCACTGTAAGTAGCAGTTCATGCCGCATCAGGAGTAAATTGTCTAAGCTCATATCTTGTTTTTAACTGTATTCAACATTATTACATCGGGATCACAGCAAGTATCTTGTCAATAACCGGTTTAAGGCTTATCCCGATCATCGATGAAAGCCAGAAAGGGGCAAGACCTATTGCAGCCACTGCACTGATAAGTGTTACCGCTGAAACCTTTTCGAACCACCTGGCATCTTTCATATGATCGTAATGCTCACGGGTTTCAGAACCAAGAAGGAGTATTGCAATAACCCTCAGGATATAAACCGCAGTGATTACAATCGATGAAACGGCTACTATTGTAACTACCCTGTGGAAAACATCAGTATGCTGGAAAGCGCCGACAAAGACTGTCATCTCTGCTACGAACCCGCTGAGTCCGGGAAGACCAAGTGATGCAAGACCGGCAATCACATAACATACAGAAAGGAAGGGGATTATCTTCATCAATCCACCCATCTCATTAATCATCCTTGTATGGGTCCTTCCATAAATCATCCCGATAAGGGCAAAGAAGAGAGCCGTCATAAGGCCATGTGAAATCATCTGGATAATCGCACCGTTCATCGCTGTCTGGTTCATCATAAGAACTGCGAAAAGAACGAGTCCGCAATGACTAACAGATGAGTAAGCATTAATATACTTCAGGTCTTTCTGTACAACAGCACCAAAGGCACCGTAAACAACACTTATTGAGGTCAGAATTATAAAGATCCATGAAAGTTCCTTTGCAGCCTCAGGCATAAGGAAAATAGCTACCCTGAAAGCACCGTAGCCTCCAAGCTTCATAAGTACTCCGGCATGCAGCATAGATACCGCTGTAGGTGCTGAAGCGTGTCCGTCGGGTGACCATGTATGGAATGGGAAGAGGGCTCCGAGAACTCCGAATCCAACAAAAGTAAGCGGGAAGAAAAGCCTCTGGGCCGACATGGGTATTGTAACTTTCGAGATCTCAAGAATATTGAATGTAAGCCTGCCTCCGTCAGGAGCTGAATTGAAATATATGCCAAGAAGACCTACAAGCAGAAGTGCGGAGCCTCCCATAAGCATAAGGGTAAGCTTCATTGCCGAATAGTCCTTTGGTCCGCTGCCCCAGATACCGATAAGCAGGTACATCGGGATAACAGCAAGCTCGTAAAAAAGAAACATTGTAAACAGGTCAATAGAGATAAAGAACCCGAATACACCGGTTGCAAGAAGGATCAGCGATATAAAGAATTCCTTTGTAAGAAACTCAACTTCCCACGAAGCGAAGATCCCGGCAAAAACAACAATTGACGTCAGGGCGATCATCGCTACTGAGATACCGTCAACACCGATGGCGTAGGCTATATTCAGACTCTTGAACCAGGTCACATTCTGTGTGAAGAGCATTTCGGCAGTATTGCCTGCATGCCTTTCAGACAGGTACATATAGACAAGTATTCCTGCCAGGATGAGCTGAAAGCCCATTCCGATAGCAGATACAAGCCTCGTCTGGCGAACATCCTTTACAAGAACGATCCCTGTTATTGTAAGTACGGGAATTACGATAAAAAGTGTCAGTATACTCATTGTTAACCTGCTTTTCTTAAACTACTTCCAAAAATAAATTATCAGTAAGGCCAGGGCAATTACACCTGATACGAATACAAACGCATATTTCTGTATCTGGCCGGACTGGAATCCCCTTATCCTGTATGAAACATGCTGAGTCACCTCTGCTATCCTGTTCATTGTACCATCCACAATGTGGCGGTCAAACCATGCTATGGGGGTTGATATATACCTGAATATAATTTTCTTTGTAACAAACAGATAGAGCTCGTCAAAGTAAAACTTATTATAAGCCCACTTATATGAATACCTGAATGTTGATGCGATCTTGTCAGGTATAGCTGTTTCCTTCTTGTACATTATCCACGCAGTGAATATGCCGACGAGTCCAATAAGCACTGATGGTATGGCGACTATCATCTCTATCTCTGTAGTGAATTCCTTTCCATCGGTTGTAACAAGTTTATCGAAAGGAATAAAACCTGTGAAAACAGATGCGACTGCAAGTATCATGAGGGGCACAGTCATTACTGCCGGAGCCTCGTGAGGGGTATGATGATAATGTGTATCCCTGCCCCAGAACACGTTGAAATAGAGCCTGAACATATAGAAAGCGGTCAGACCTGCGACAATAAATTCAATTGCCCATAATGCCTTGTTGTGCTCAAATGCTGCAGCAAGTATTTCATCCTTGCTGAAGAAGCCTGAAAGGGGTGGGATACCGGCAATTGTAAGACATGCTATAAGGAAAGTTATATGCGTGATCGGAAGGTACTTCCTCAATCCTCCCATATCTGTCATGTAATTGCTGTGAACGGCATGTATGATTGCACCGGCTCCAAGGAAGAGGAGGGCTTTAAACATTGCGTGTGTGAAAAGGTGGAACATGGATGCCATATAACCAAGACCTTCATGTCCTCCGTAACCCGAAACACCAAGTGCAAGCATCATGTAGCCTATCTGCGACATAGTCGAGTAGGCAAGAACACGTTTTATATCCGTCTGTGTACATGCTATAATAGCCGCGAAGAGCGAAGATATTGCACCAACCCAGGCAACAACTTCAAGGGCAGCCGGGGCCGATATTGCATATATCGGGAACATCCTGGCAACCAGGTATACACCGGCAACAACCATTGTTGCGGCGTGAATAAGTGCAGATACGGGAGTCGGGCCTTCCATTGCATCAGGAAGCCATATGTGGAACGGCATCATTGCTGATTTACCGACCCCACCCATGTATACAAAGATCATCGACCAGGTCATAACTGAAAGACCAAGGAATGCTGCTCCTGATCCCTGTGTTATTGCTGTACCTGATGGATCGGTAAGGGTTTTGAAATCAAAGGTTCCTGTAATGAAAGAAAGCATCAGGATACCGATAAGGAAACCCATGTCGGCAAATCTCGTTACAATAAATGCCTTCTTTGCAGCCCTTATTGCTGATGGTCTCTCATAGTAGAAACCAATAAGAAGGTAAGATGATACCCCGACAAGTTCCCAGAAAATATACATCTGGAAAATATTTGTGGCGAGCACAAGACCGAGCATTGAAAATGTAAAGAGAGAAAGGAAGGCAAAGAATCTTTCATAGCCTTTTTCGCCCTTCATGTAGCCTATACTGTAAATATGCACCATCAGTGATACAGTGCTTATCACAACAAGCATCATCACCGAGATCGGGTCGAGAAGAACGCCAAGATCTATATGCAGTTTATCAGTGAGCTGAAGCCATACAGTATTGAATGCCTCCACCTTCTGGTATGTATCTTCGACCTTACCGGAAACGAAGAAATACTGGTATGCTGTGAAATAGGAGAGGAGGGCAACCAGCCCGAGGCCACAGGTACCTATAAGTCCCGAAAGTTTTGCTTTGAGCTTATGCCCGGAAAGACCAAGCACAAGAAAAGCAATAAAGGGAATAAGTGGTATCCAGATTGTATAACCGAAATTTGTCATATCGTGTTCTTGTGTCGTTAGTATCTCATTTCATGAACGTCTTCCACGTTGATAGTGGTGAAGCGCCTGTATATATTAATAATAAGCGCTATTGCAACAGCAGCTTCGGAAGCAGCAACGGCTATCACGAAGAGACTGAAGAACATTCCTTCCAGCTTATGGGGGAACAGAAACCTGTTAAATGCCATCAGGTTGATATTGACCGAATTCAGGATCAGTTCAACCGACATAAGGATGGTTATAAGATTCCTCCTTGTCAGAAAGCCATAGATCCCGACGAAGAACATCACTGTTGCCAGGACCAGAAAATATTGCATTGGGATTCCTGAATTCATATTATTCCTTTGTTAAGTTCTGTGTTTCTGATTTACCCGGGCCGCTTTTCTTGGCGACTACAATTGCACCGACCATCGCTGCAATAAGAAGTATCGAGATAACCTCGAACGGGAGTATATACCCGTCGGCATCAACCGAAAGGAGACTTTTCCCTATGAGTTTCATGTTAACCTCAGCTGCGGCTGATGTTGTTGCATCAAACTTATAATCAAGTATTGTTATAATACTCAGAATGGCACCGGCCAGGGCGGCCAGTGCTGAGAAGATCGTCTTCTTCATGCCAACAGGCTCAAATTTCTGGCTAATGTGACTCGTAAGCAGGATTGAGAATATTATGAGAACCACGATACCACCTGCATACAGTGTAAGCTGAACTGCAGCCATGAACTGGTAGTTAAGCATGAAGTAAAGCCCTGATGTGGAGACGAGCACAAAAAGAAGGTAAGAAGCAGCGCGGAGTATTCTCCGGGTTGTGACTGTCAGGATCGAGAAAACAACGATCATAACAGAAAACAGTACGAACATAATCTGGTTTGATGTCATCACTCAACTCCTTTCATTAATTGTGAACCCGGTTTATTCAATACTTTGGTTAGCAGCTGCCTGTTGAAGACAGCATGCTCAAATTCCTGTGAGAAATCGAGGGCATTTGATGGACATGTCTTCACGCAAAGACCGCAGAACGTGCACATTCCCAGCCTGTAAATATGCTGATCTATAATGCGTTTCTTCTTTCCGTCTTCTGTGACAATTGTCTTTGGTATGACAGTAATTGTACCATTCGGGCAGTTAATCTCGCATATTCCGCAACCGGTGCACTTATGCTCGTTATTCTCATTATGTGGCATAACCACCTCTCCCTTGAACCTCTCGAACATTACAAGTTCCTTACGGTTGTTGGGATACTTCTGTGTGACAATCTTACCGGGACTGAAGAAATAGCCCCCTGTGACTCTCATCCCTTTCATAAGAGACCATAGCCCGCTGAAGATGTCTTTGAAATATTGTGTTATATTGTTCATATATAATATTTTATTACTGTCCTGAATTCTAGAAATGCCAGCCCATCAGGACAACAAAAGCCATAATAAGCACATTCACTATATTAATAGGAAGCAGGTATTTCCATTCAAGTGTAAGAAGCTGGTCGATCCTGAGCCTTGGAAAGGTCCATTTGAACCACATCATCATGAAGATCACAAAGAATGTTTTACCGATATACCATATAAAAGGAGGAATAAAGTCCATAACATGGTTAAACCCTTCCCAGTTGCCAACATGGAACGGCATCCATCCACCGAGGAATACAGTTGCTGCAATTGATGCAACTATGAACATGTTCATATATTCGGCAAGGAAGAAGAATGCAAATTTTATCCCTGAATACTCTGTATGGAAACCGGCTGTAAGTTCAGATTCAGCTTCAGCAAGGTCAAAAGGACCACGGTTAGTCTCGGCAGTGCTTGATATAAGGAAAATAATGAATGCAATGAAAGCAGGGATATGACCCTTGAAAATGAACCAGCCTGTTCTTTGTGCTTCAACTATCTCCGACAGTTGCATCGAACCGGCAAGTATTACTACTGTAACAAGAGCCAGTCCTACAGAAAGTTCATAACTGACAATCTGTGCACCGCTTCGCATAGCGCCAATCAGTGAATATTTATTGTTGCTCGACCAGCCTGCAAGCAGTACACCTATAACACCCATGGCCGAAACAGCAATAACGTAGAGAACACCAATATTAAGGTCAATAGCATGCAGTCCCTTTGCAAACGGGATCGCAGCAATGGCCATGAATGAGGCTATTATTACAATAAATGGTGCAACGTTGAAAAGGAATTTATCGGCATTCTTTATGGGAACAAGCTCAACAAAGAGGAGCTTTATAAGGTCGGCTATTGTCTGAAAGAGACCAAATGGACCGACCCTGTTCGGACCAAGCCTGTTCTGCATAAATGCACAGACCTTCCTTTCAGCGTAAACCAGGAAGAGCCCGATAAGTGCATAAAACAGGAGGATCAGAACACCAATTATCAGCATTTCAATCACCACGGTCCAGAAAGGTGACATGGCATTCCTCAGCCATTCGTCAATCCCCCTGGTCAGCGATGAAAAGTCATATATGACCTTCCACCATGGTCCTTTCAACGCTGTCAGTAAACTTGCAATCATTTCAAACCGCATAACTTGTAGTTGTTATTTCGTTATTCTGTTATTTCGTTGTTTTGTATTCTACTTCTTCCTTCTGCCTTCCCCCTCAGCCTTCTGCCTTTTGCCTTTCGCCTTTCGCCTTGTTTTACCTGTCAATATCAGGAATCACAAGGTCGAGTGAACCGCTTATGGCAACAAGGTCAGCAATTTTGAAATCCTTTGATATATGATTCATTACTCCAAGGTTAACGAAACTTGGTGTTCTGAACTTTATCCTGTAAGGATTCTTGTTACCGTCGCTTACTATATATACATCAAGTTCACCCCTTGCAGTCTCAACACGCTGGAAGTATTCACCCTCCGGCAGTTTGATAACCGGTTTCATTTTAACTGCATATGGGCCTTCAGGAATATTGTCAATGAGCTGTTCGATTATATTCATCGACTCTTTCATCTCCTCAATCCTTGCAAGGTACCTGTGGTAGGTATCGCCTTTTGTATATGTAATCTCATTGAATTTTACCATGTGATATGCACTGTAAGGATCGTGCTTTCTTACATCGCATGAAAATCCTGAAGCTCTGCCGGATGGACCCGTTACACCATAGGAAATTGCATCCTCAAGTGAAAGGATGCCTATATCCATTGTCCTTTCACGGAAAATAACGTTTCCTGTAAGAACCGCATCGTATTCGGGAAGAACTTTCCTGAAGTACTTTATGAACTCTTTTACCTTCTTCTGGAAATTCGGATGGATATCATACATAAATCCTCCCGGGCAGTTGTAGCTGTTTATCATCCTGCCACCGGTGGTCTCCTCAAAAATATCCAGGATTTTTTCGCGGTCGCGAAGCCCGTAAAAGAAGCAGGTAAGACCGCCGAGATCCATACCGAATGATGACCAGAAAAGCTGGTGAGACTGAATCCTTGTAAGTTCGGCGAGTATCGTCCTGATGATCTTTATCCTGTCGGGTATTTCAACATCAAGAGCTTTTTCAACGCAGAGAGACACTGCCTCATTGTTAATATTCGCTGACAGGTAGTCCATCCTGTCTGTAAGGTGAATAATCTGGGGATAGGTAATGCTTTCGCACATCTTTTCAATACCCCTGTGAATGTAGCCTATATGCGGCTGAACATTCTTTACTATCTCACCTTTCAGCGATACCACGAGCCTTAGTACTCCGTGTGTCGACGGATGCTGGGGGCCCATGTTTATTACATACTCCTCCTGTTCGTCGATTATGGTATCTCTTTTAATATCTTCCATAATTATTTACTGACAATATTAATATCATCAACATAGTCTTTTCTCAATGGATAACCCCATGAACTGTCGAGGAAAAGCCTCCTCAGGTCGGGATGGTTATTGAACTTTATTCCAAGGAGATCATAAACTTCCCTTTCGTGGTACTCGGCTGTTGCCCATATATCGGTGAGGCTGTCGAGTACAGGATTTTCGCGTCCGGCTGCCCTTGTCTTCAGTACAAGCATATGCCCGTATTTCGTTGAATTAAGATGGCAGACAACTCCCAGTTCAGTTCCATAGTCAACCCCGCTAAGGCTGACAAGGTAATCAAAGTGAGTCTCCTTGTTTTCCCTTAGTTCTTTTGCCAGTGAATGAAAGGATCCGGCTGCTACTGTGACTTCAGCATACTGTCTCCCTTCCTTTACTTCAGCGTCAGGGTTGAGTGCTTTTACAAAGTCACAAAGTTGTTTCTTATCCATATATCAAAATGTTTCTGGAGATTTACTTTGAATTATGTGCTGAGCTCCGTGCCCTGCGAGACTTGATATCTTCAGTTTCGATCAGCCTTTGCAGCTGAAGCATTCCATAAAGAAGAGCTTCAGGACGGGGAGGGCAACCCGGAACATATACATCAACAGGTATCACATGCTCAACACCTTTTATTACGCTGTACGAATTGAGGAAGAACGGGCCTCCTGAAATCGCGCAGGCACCCATTGCAATTACATACTTGGGTTCAGACATCTGGTCGTAAAGACGTTTCAGCACAGGAGCCATCTTATTTACTATGGTACCTGCAACTACAATAACATCGGCCTGCCTGGGGCTGGCACGATAGACCTCCATTCCGAACCTGGCGAAGTCGTGACGCGGTGCGCCGGTCGCCATCATTTCGATTCCGCAACAGCTTGTCGCGAAAGTCAGAGGCCAGAGGGAATTCTTTCTTCCCCAGTTAATAACGTCATCTATTGTTGTTAACAGAACGTTTGTTCCCGATTGTTTAAGAAGCTCAAGGGATTCATTGTCCTTGAATTCTTCCTTTTTCATTCCTTTTATTCCCATACAAGAGCGTGTTTTTTCCAGGCATAGAGCAGCCCGAGACCCAGGATAACAAAGAAGATCAGTATTTCAACAAAAGCCACCATTCCGATTTCTTTCATTACAACAGCCCAGGGAAATACAAGGACTGTCTCGACATCGAAAACAAGAAAGAGGATGGCAAACAGGTAATAACCTACGTTGAACTGAAGCCATGTGACTCCCTTTGTGGGGATACCACATTCATAAGGATCATACTTTACCGGGTTGGTGGATTTTGGCGATACGAGGCCGGAAAATACAAGAACAGCCCCTACAAATATTGCTCCTACCAGGAAGAAAAGAACTAGCCATTCATTACTCATATTCTGACAGGTTTATTTTTCAAAGTGGCACAAAAATAGGATAATATTTCTGGATTGTGAAATCTGTAACAGATCAATGGAGTGATATATATCACATCAATTTTTACAGGTATTAAACAGTAAGTGAAGATAAGGATTTTCAATACTGTCAGTCATCATACATGCAGTAAAAATGATAAATAAAATTGAATCAATAAATTATGAATCTCAGCAGGCTTTTTGCATCGTCCGGATGACACCGAAATGGGAGCAGAATAATGACATATGTCAATCATTGAACTGACAAGAATCATCAAAAATCATGGCAAAAAACAGTCTTTTTAGTTCTTTGTGCAATGATTGCAAAACAGCGGTTAACCAATTGAATAACTGAATTATATAAAATATTGTCTGAAAATAAATAAACAAATTTTCAACACTGATATTTTTTTTGTTCAAGAATAAGCTGTCTTTCATTGCACACTACATGAAAATATTTAAACTACTTTTGTTAGTCAATTAACAGAAGGTTAAATTAAGATCAGAATATGAGCTCAGAAACACATCATGCAACGTTACCCGGACTGCCAGGAGAGGTGCTTGGTAATACAGGCGTTGCAGTAAGCAAATGCTACCAGTGCGGTAAGTGTTCTGCAGGTTGTCCCTTGTCGGGCGAAATGGATTATCCGCCCAGTTATATTATGAGGATGCTGCAGACAGGAGACCCTGAACTGGAGGAGAAAGTACTAAGGTCATTCTCTATATGGGTATGCCTTACCTGCGAGATGTGCTACGCAAGGTGCCCGATGAGCATTGACATTCCCCAGATGATGGATTTCCTGAGGCAGAAATCTCTAGCCGAGAAGAAAGTACATCCCGATGCAAAAAAAATACTCGCATTCCATAAATCATTCCTCAACTCTATTAAGCTTACAGGAAGACTCTACGAGATAGGACTACTTGTAGACTATAAGGCAAGAACCCTCAAGCTTATGCAGGACATGATACTGGCACCCAAAATGCTTGTAAGGGGCAAACTCAATATCTTCCCCGAGATGATAAGGGACAGGTCGGCTGTTGCATCAATATTTAAAAAATCGAAAAACAGGAAATAATATGACCATAGGATTATATCCAGGTTGTTCACTCAAAGGCTCATCACGCGAGTACACAGAATCTGTACTTGCAGTTGCAGAAGCCTGCGGGGTGCAGACCATCGAGATAGAGGACTGGAACTGCTGCGGAGCAACAGCGGCTCATAACCTTAATAAAAACCTTTCGCTTGCGCTTCCGGCAAGAATACTTTCCCTTGCTGAAAAACAGGGCCTGAAGGAAGTGCTTGTACCATGTGCAGCATGCTACAGCAGGCTTAAGGTAACAAAGCATGAGCTTGCAGCACATCCTCACCTTGGCGAGGCTGTTGTTAAAGAAAATAAAATGGAATATACAGGATCTGTTGAGATAATAAATATTATCCAGTTCCTTGAGAAATACATTCTTCCGAACCTTGAAGGGAAGATCACAAAACCATTCGATCATAAGGTGGCATGCTATTACGGCTGCCTGCTTGTAAGACCTCACGCTATTCTCCAGTTCGACAGGGAAGAGGATCCCCAGACAATGGACGAACTCTGCCTCAAAGCCGGGGCTACACCAGTGGACTGGGCTTTCAAAACAGAATGCTGCGGAGCAGGTCTCTCTGTATCCCGTACAAGTTCTGTTGGAAGGTTGTCGGGTGAGATAGTTAAAGATGCTGTTGACAGGGGTGCAGAGGCTCTTATTGTTGCCTGCCCGATGTGTCACTCGAATCTTGATATGCGTCGCGGGGCAATTAATGATTACCTGGGTGAAAAGATTGATGTGCCTGTACTGTACGTGTCCCAGGTTGTAGGACTGGCCATGGGACTTGATAAAAAAGCCCTTGGTCTCCAGCGTCATTTTGTACCTGTAAAAATTCAATAGTAAACGGATAATTAAACCCATATGTCAAAAATTGGAGTATTTGTCTGCCATTGCGGGGAGAACATAAGTGCCACAGTCGACTGCGAAAAGGTTGCCGAGGCCGCCGGAAAGTACGATGGTGTTGTGCATAGTGTTGATTATAAATACATGTGCTCCGATCCGGGTCAGAGTCTTATCAAGGCTGCCATAGCTGAGAAGGGCCTTACCGGGGTTGTTGTAGCTGCATGTTCGCCGAGGATGCACGAGCCGACTTTCAGGAAAGCATGTGCTGAAGCCGGGCTTAATCCTTACCTGTGCGAAATGGCAAACCTCAGGGAACACTGTTCATGGGTGCATGAAAAGGGTGAACCCACAACCGACAAGGCTACCGATCTTGTAAGAGTACTTGTTGAAAAAGTAAAGAAGAATACTTCGCTGAATGCAATAAAGGTACCTGTAACAAAAACAGCACTTGTTATTGGCGGAGGAATTGCCGGGATCCAGGCAAGCCTTGATATAGCAAACACAGGCCATAAGGTGATCCTCGTCGAAAAGGAACCTTCAATAGGCGGCCATATGTCACAGCTCTCGGAGACCTTCCCGACACTCGACTGTTCACAGTGTATCCTCACTCCAAGGATGGTTGAGGTTGCCCAGCATCCGAATATCACGCTTTACACATACGCCGAACTCGAAAGCCTCGAAGGCTTTATAGGTAATTTCAAGGCGAAGATCAGGAAGAAATCAAAGAGCCTTGATGAAAAACTCTGTACAGGATGCGGGCTCTGCACAACAAAATGCCCGGTTAAGAAGATACCAAGCGAGTTCAATGAAGGACTTGGATTCCGTCCTGCAATCTATGTGCCTTTCCCACAGGCTGTTCCAAACAAACCGGTAATTGACAGGAAACATTGCACCTATTATATTAAAGGAAAATGTAAGGTCTGTGAAATTGTATGCCCTACAAAGGCTATCAGGTTCGACCAGGCCGACGAAATTGTAGAACATGAAATCGGCGCAATAGTCCTCGCTACAGGCTTTACAGTCAAACAGCCCGACTTCTTCCCTGAATATGGTTTCGGTAAATATCCGGATGTTATTACAGGTCTGCAGTTTGAGAGGCTGGCATCAGCATCAGGACCAACCCTTGGTGAGATTAAACGTCCTTCCGATGGCAAAGTCCCTGAAAAGATAGTTTTCATTGCATGTGCAGGTTCAAGAGATCCGGCAAAAGGAATTCCTTATTGCTCAAAGATCTGCTGCATGTACACAGCCAAGCACGCAATGCTTTACCAGCATAAGGTACACGGCGGCAAATCTTACGTGTTCTACATGGATATAAGGGCAGGAGGGAAGATGTACGAGGAGTTCGTGAGAAGGGCTATTGAGGATGATGGAGTAAATTATGTAAGAGGAAGGGTTTCAAGGATATATGAAAAGAACGGCAAACTTATAGTAAAAGGTGCCGATACACTTCTGGGGGCAATGCCTGTGGATATTGAGGCTGACATGGTAGTACTCGCTACAGCAGGAGTGGCCAACGAGGGCTCAGAATCACTTGCACAGAAACTTCACTGTTCATACGACTCATACCATTTCTTCGCCGAGGCCCATCCAAAACTGAAACCGGTTGAAACAAACACAGCTGGTATCTTTCTTGCCGGTGCCTGCCAGGCTCCTAAAGATATCCCTGAATCAGTCGCAATGGCATCAGGTGCAGCCGTTAAGGTGGCCGCATTATTCTCACAGAATGAGCTTACAAGGGAACCGCTGATTGCTGTGGTTAACAGGCAGCCGGCCCCTGTATATTCAATTTGCGTGGGCTGCGGATTATGCCTCTCAACCTGCCCGTACCAGGCAATAGAATGGGAGGAGATTAAAAACAGGAACGGTGAGACAATAAAGAAACTTGCAAGGGTCAACCCGGGTCTTTGCCAGGGCTGCGGAACCTGCGTGGCATTCTGCAGGACCAAGGCTATAGACATACAGGGTTATACACACGACCAGGTGTACTCTGAAGTAATGGCATTATTGAACGAATATTAATGTATTTTATATATGGCTGAATTTGAACCAAGGATCGTCGCTTTCGTCTGTAACTGGTGTACCTACGCTGGTGCTGACCTCACAGGTACGAGCAGGATCAAGTATGCATCAAACGTAAGGATCATAAGATTCCCATGTACGGGAAGGATCGATTATATGCTTTTGCTGAAGGCTTTCGACGAAGGAGCCGATGGTATAATAGTCTCAGGCTGCCATCCAAACGACTGCCACTATACATCAGGTAATTTCCATGCAAGGCGCCGCTGGATAATGTTCAGGGAACTTTGCGACTTCATGGGAGTTGACATAAACCGTGTTAAATTCTCGTGGGTATCAGCAGCCGAGGGAGCCAAATGGGCCGACGTGGTTAATAATACTGTAACCGAGATCAGGAAGATGGGTCCTTATAACAACTATAAACAGATGATCAATCAATCACAAACAGCTGAAAGCAATGGATGAACTGAGAAACAAAGCGAAAGAGCTGTTGAAATCAGGTGCCGTTAAGGTACTCATAGGTTATTGTGAAGGTACGGCTGGTCAGCCGAGAGCTCACTTTGCAATGACACCCGAAGATACAGACAAGCTTATTTTCGACAGCAGGTGTGTTCAGAACCTTGCCGTCTATATTACAAAGCATGAAGTGAAACACCTCGGGGTGATGGGCATTACCGCAACCCTCCCTGTGATGAGAAGCATAATTCAGCTCGCCAGGGAAAACCAGGTTACAGAAGCCACACTTAAGGTTATAGGCATAACTCCCGACAGCAAGGTAATTGAGTTTGGATCCTTCTCCGAAATTGAAAAATATGTTCACCAGTTCGAACTCGAGATAGATCAGAAAAACCGGGACATGCTTGAAAAGCTCGAGAAAATGACTACTGAGGAAAGATGGCAGTTCTGGCTTAAAGAACTTGAACCCTGCTTCAAATGCTATGCCTGCAGGGCAGCATGCCCGATGTGCTATTGCCACAGGTGCACAGTTGAATTCAACCAGCCCCAGTGGATACCGGTTCCGTCAACTCCGTCAGGTAACCTCGAATGGCATATAATGAGAGCTGTTCACCTGATCGGAAGATGCATCGACTGTGATTCATGTTCCAATGCCTGCCCGCTTGGAATACCTTTCAATCTCCTTAATAAGAGAATGATAGAGGATGCGAAAAAACATTTCGGCGGCTACCAGCCGGTATTGTCAGGCGATCACCTGATGTCAACTTTTAAACCAGACGATAAGGAAAACTTTATAAAATAAAAGATGAGTATCGAAAGAAGATCCGTCCGGAAAGAATCTCTTCCAAAACTTTTCCAGGCACTTGTCAATGCCGGGAAGCAGGTTTATGCCCCGGTAACAAGAAATAATATCACCTCATTCAGGGTTGTAAAGGAATACTCAGATCTTGCATCTGACTATATCCAGACCACACAGTCGTCAAAAGAGGTTTCATTCCCAAGAACCGAGAAGGTGCTCGGTTATATAAAGAACAAGGATGGAGTTGAGGTGAATCCGTTCGATATGAAAGTCATAAGGGAATCCGTTGTGTGGGGAATCAGGCCCTGTGATGCAATGGGTAAAGGAGAACTCGGGGCTATATTCAACTGGGATACAAAGGACGAAATATATAATGCAAGGGTTGACAAAACAACTCTTATAAGTTTCAGCTGCAGCACAGCTGATGAGTACTGTTTCTGTACTTCTGTAGGCGGAAACCCGGGCAACACCGAAGGAAGTGATATCCTTCTGACAAGGCTCGGAGCCGGTGGTGATTATCTTGCCGAGATAATATCAGAAAAGGGAATTGCATTAATGAACCTTGTTCCCGACATTTTCGAAAAGGACAATGGTGCGATAAAAGATAATTACCTCGCATCGATTCCTGTAAAATTCAACCATGAAGAGATAAGGAACAAACTCGATAAATTCTTTGAAAGCGAAGAATGGCTTAAGCAGTCTCTCAGGTGCATTGGCTGCGGCGCATGCGCCTATGTCTGTCCGACCTGCGCCTGTTTTGATATACAGGATGAATCGCATGGTAAGGCAGGAAGAAGGGTAAGGACCTGGGATTCATGCGGTTTTTCTCTCTTTACACTCCATACATCGGGGCATAACCCGCGCGAGGTTCAGTCGCAGAGGTGGAGACAAAGGATCATGCACAAGTTTTCTTATATGCCGGAAAGACTTTCTGTATTTGGCTGCACTGGTTGTGGCCGTTGCTCAAGGGGTTGCCCGGTTGACATGAATATTCTAGAACATTTAATTTCTATCCAGGAGGTTACAGTATGACCGACAATATTTACACACCATACCAGATGAGGATCGAAAGGGTGACCTATGAAGCGCCCGGTGTGAAGACCTTTATGCTGAAATTTGTCAATGAAGCCGATGCTGAAAAGTTTGATTTCAAGGCAGGTCAGTTCGGCGAATATTCCGTGTTCGGGGTAGGTGAGTCGACCTTCTGCATTGCATCTTCCCCTACAAGGAAAGGTTACATAGAATGTACATTCCGCCAGACAGGAAGGGTAACAAACGCATTGGCGGGTTGCGAGGAGGGTAGCATTGTCGGATTCAGGGGTCCTTACGGAAATATCTTTCCTATTGATGAATGGAAAGGGAAAAGCCTACTGTTCATAGCAGGTGGAATAGCTCTTCCTCCAATGAGATGCGTAATCTGGAATGCACTCGACCTCAGGTCAAATTTCAAGGATATAACTATTATCTATGGTGCCAGGACAGTGAAAGACCTTGTGTACAAGCACGAGCTCCAGGCCTGGGAAGAGATGAAGGACGTTAAACTCATTACAACAGTAGATCCCGGAGGGGAATCTCCTGACTGGAAGGGTGAGATTGGCTTTGTTCCGACAATAGTAGAAAAAGTTGCACCATCATCAAAGGATACTATAGCAATTGTCTGCGGTCCGCCTGTAATGATAAAATACACTTTCCCTGTGCTTGACAAGCTAGGTTTCACTGATAACAATATTTACACTACACTTGAGAACAGGATGAAGTGCGGCTTCGGTAAATGCGGAAGATGCAACGTGGGCAAGGTTTATGTTTGCAAGGATGGACCGGTGTTCACGCTTGCACAGCTGAAAGAGCTGCCTGACGAATACTAATACCTCATCCCCCGGCCCCTTCTCCCGGGGGAGAAGGGGAGCTCATAATATTTCAATTTTGCTCTTTAAGTCCCTCTCCCCTGGGAGAGGGATTTAGGGTGAGGTCAAAATAAAAAAAGCTGCCTTGCGGGCAGCTTTTTTATTTATTGTCGGAGTCATGTTACTTCAGCTGGAAGGTAACAGGCACGCTGTACCAGACGTTAACTGGTTTTCCGCCCTGCTTACCGGGTTTCCATGGAGGAAGTGATTTGATAACTCTGATAGCTTCATTGTCGAGAGCCGGGTCAACCGGTTTAAGAACAGTAACCTGGTCTACAGAACCTTTGTAGGTAACGCAGAAGCGCAGGATTACTCTACCCTGTATGTTATTTTCTTTTGCAATCTCAGGATAATTGATATTGCTGTTTATATAATCCATAAGGGCTTTGTCACCTCCCGGGAATGACGGCATTTCTTCAACCACAACGAACACTTCGGTAGGAGCTTCTTCTTCCTTTACCTCTTCCTGAACTGTTTCCTGAACAGTAACCTCTGTATTCTTAACCTCAACACTTGCCTGGTCGGCTGTCATGAACTGCTTGTTTTCCTCCGGTTTGATCGAGTCAACGATCACCGGCGGGACATAACGTACCTGGGCTACTGTTTCAGCAGGAGGTGGAGGAGGGGGAGGAGGAGGAGCAACAGTTTCCTGGGGCTGGTCGAGGTTCTCCATCTGGAGCTGTACCTGCCTTTCGGCTTTTTTCTGTTTGTTCTCAAGTACCTTTGCGTTGATGTATGGTGCGATTACGGCAGTTGCAATAACCAGAACACCTATAATCATACCTATTAAAAGGTTCCTGTGGTATCTCTTCCTAATCTTGTACGCGCCGTATTCCTTGTTCCTCAATTCGAAGACTATGTCGTCGAACGAGGGTGCATTGTATTTTTCCTTTGCCATAATAATGTTTTTTATGGGTTATCTCTGGTTTGGCCGGGTAGTAGTGGAAACTATACCGAGTTTATCCTCGATCATTTTCTCTTCCACCCAGTTAATATCCATGAAGGTATAACGGGCTATACCGATTATAGACATCTCATCGAGAATATCGACGAAATTACCGTAGTTCGACGTCTTATAAGCTTTTATAAGCACAATAGGCCCTGTATCATCATCATTCTTAAGTTTCCTCAGTGCAGGGGTGACAGAGTCGCGGGGCATAACAATCTTCCCTGATGTAATGTCGTCCTGGAACTGCTGGATCTTTTTGAAAAGGGCTTTGTTCCTTTCAAGGAGCATCTCCCTGATACCGCCGGGTCCGCTGCTGAAATCTGCTACCTGGAGCGGGGGAGCTGTTTTTGGATCATCAGCTTTCCCGTTGTAGTAATAGATTTTGTTTTCCGGACCTAGGATCAGGTTTATCGTACGGCTTCCAACAGCCTTGGGAGCATCTACCTTTTCATTCTTCTTCAGTTTTTCAGGTAGTACAATCTCCATTATTTTAGGCTTGCTGAACGCCAGTGTGAGCATGAAGAACGTAATGAGAAGACACATAAGGTCAACCATTGGCGTCATGTCGATGTGGGTACCGTGTTTCTTTGGCTTACGCTTCCCACCTTCGTGTTTTTCCTCTTGAATAATCTCTGCCATGTTACTTCTGTGTTTTGTCTTCCGTTACTTTAACAGCCTCGAGGTTCGTGACCAGGTTAAACCTGTTGATATTCTTATTCTGGAGTATATCCAGCACTTTCTTGACAACAGGATACTCGGTAAGACCATCTCCTTTAATGCTTGCATTAACCTGCGGGTTAACCTGCCTCATGTAGAGGACCCAGTTTGAAAGCTGGTTGTTGGTGGAGTCGATGGGAATTCCATCCTTCTGGAGCTCAGAGCGTTTCTCAAAGTTAGTTGCAGCCAGGTAGTCCTTCATCTTTTCGATGGGGCACCCGAATGACTCGTTACCTTTTGCGAATTTTCTGAGTTCCTCAGGGGTGAATTCAATGTTATATGCTTTACCCATCTCTTCCAGAACTTTTGCCCTGTACTTAAGAAGAGTATCCGGACCGTTATCAAAATTGATGAATACCTTACCATCTTTTGAAAGAACTACAATAAAGTTATTGAAGTCGCTGGTAGGTTTTTCTGATACAGAGTAAGGCGTATCAACAGGAACCGGTTCCTGTGGCCTGAAGGTCCCTGTGAGCATAAAGAATGTAAGCAGCAGGGAGAACAGGTCCACCATCGGCGTCATGTCGATATGTGGTGACTTTGTTGGTAATTTAATCTTTGGCATTGTTTGTTCTTTTAATTGTTTTGAACCAAAAGATAAATCCTGTTCTTAGTTGCCACTCTTGAGTGAAGCAGCAAATGTCTGGGTAAGACTGAAACCTGCTTCGTCAATCTTAAATGTATAGCTATCTATTGTTGATGAGAAATAGTTGTACATGATAATTGAAAGGGTTGACCCCGTGATACCGAATGCTGTGTTAACAAGAGCTTCGGAGATACCGGTTGCAAGAGCAAGTGAATCGGGTGCGCCAGACTGTGCAAGAGCAGCAAATGCCTTGATCATACCAAGCACTGTTCCGATAAGACCGATAAGAACGGAGATCGATGCAAGTGTTGAGAAGATAACCATGTTCCTGCCAAGCATCGGAAGTTCAAGAGCTGTAGCTTCTTCAAATGCTTTCTGGATAGAAAGGATCTTCTGATCTTTTTCAAGTTCCTTGTCTTTCTGAAGGTCACGGTAACGAACCAGACCAGCTTTCATAACGTTTGCAAGTGAACCTTTCTGTTTGTCGCAAGCTTCCATTGCTTCTTCAATCTTGTCTTCTGCAAGAAGATCCTGGAGTTTACGTACAAAGCTGTTAAGCCTGCCTTTACCTTTAGCTCTTGAAAGGGTGAAGAACCTTTCGAATGTGAAGATAATCAGCGAAAGAACGCATGTCATAAGAATAGGAACGATAGCACCACCTTTATAAATGATACCTAAATAGTTACCCTGAATCGGTTCACCATGGATGTTTCCGCCCTTGAAGTTAACAGGACTACCCATTACCTGTGTGAAAAGGATATAGGCAACGATAAATGCTATTAAAATAGCGCTTGTTGCAAATATATTCTGCAACGTGTCTCTGAAAGAAGTACCTTGTTTACTCATTTTTTATTTATTGTTTAGGTTAAGAATTTCTACAGTTTGCAAATATAAATCAGAATTTTAATTTTCCAACTTAAGGGGTCTAAATGTTATCCAACCTCTTATGCACTTGTCAGGGTCTCTTTATAAGACCGTTAACTATTATGTAAACCCTATTACCTGTTATTAAAAATTGTTAATTAACTCTATATTATTCAAGTGTAATTGTCATCGGCTTAAGTGGCCTTGTTACCGGCACCTCCTTGGTTTTGTAACCCGGTGCTGTTATAATCAGGGATTCTGAGTCTTTAGGAATCTCAAATTTAAAGGCACCAGTTGCGTTTGAGTAGGTCTCAGCGGCAGTGTCTTTAACCCTTATCGATGCATTTGCGACCGGCTGACCGGCAGCGTTCTTGATGACACCTTTAAGTTCATTCGGGTTGATACCTTTTATAACCTGCGCCCTGTAATCCTGAATGTATTTGATAGAACTTTTTACACCTTCATTATTCGGGTCATAAGCAAGTATCTTGCTGTAGTTCTCTTCAGCCCTGTTCAGGTAAGGTACTTTTGCATCGTACTGCTTTTCCTTAGTTGAAGCTGCTGTCTCAACCTGTGCAAGACCTGAATAACCCCTGGTCTTGTAATCCTTGTTTGAAGGATCAAGAGTTACCATCCTGGCGTAATAATCTTTTGCCTTTGCATAGTTCTCATTCGACATATTATTATACCCAAGGTACTGCAGTGCTTCCATAATAGCCTCAGCGTTCTTTACAGAGTCAGCAGAAGCTACATCGAGAAGTTTTTCAAATTTTGGTTTGGCTGTCCCGACTTTCGGATCGCCTTCCATCCTTGCGTAAGTCCTTGCATCAAACACATAAGCTTCAATAAGCTTTGGGTTCTTTGCAATAAGATCCATGAACACTGAATCGGCTGATTTGTAGTTCTCAGCATTAAGGTACCACCTGCCAAGCTGCATGTAGTCTTTCGGCTCATTCTTGCCAAGGGCAATAAGCTTTGACCATGTTTTTGCAGCCATATCATACCTCTTGTAGTTATAGTATGCATTTGCCATTTCAGTGAGTACTGACATATCTTCAGGATCGAAAGCCAGTGCCTTGTTGAATTCCCCGAATGCCCTTGTAATATCCTTATCAGCATTTGCTATCTGTTTGTCAAGTCTTCCGACTCTTGCTGTAAGAGTGTCAAGGCCCGGTTTGAGTTTTGTCTTCTCGGCTGCCGGAGCAGAAGCGTATTTTGCCTTGTCCTTGTCGAGCTGTGCACCCTGCTTATCCCTGTCTTTAATAAGGTTTGGATAATTCTGGTTCTTTTTCAGAAGTATTCTTGCAAGGTAAAGATAGTCTCTCTTTATAATAAGGTCTGGGGATACATTCTTGAAGAGGTTATCCATGTACATAAGAGCCTTGTTGTAATCAGCATCTTTTTTCTCATATGCTGAGAAACCTGCAAGACGGTTCAGGTAAGCTTTTGACTGGTCAACCTTGAAGATATCCTCGATATTCTTGATAACCTGGTCGTATTCACCTGCAAAGTAGAGTGAACGTACATAGCTGATTTTGGCAGGGATGTTACCCTGTGTAAGTTCAAGATATTTCTCAAAATATTTTTTTGCATCCTCATACCTTCTTGCCATTGAATAGAGAGCTCCCAGTTCCCTGTAAGCCGGCGCATAATTAGCGTTCAGGGAGATAGCCTGTTCAAAATAAGGTATAGCTGCGGAAAGGTTCCTTGCTTTTACATAGATACTCCCGATCTTCATGTTTGCAGTAGGGGAGTTGGGATTGTATTCCTGGGCAAGGTTATAATTCTTAATCGAATTGGACCCGTCATTTTTAAGGTTGAAAATATCACCGGCGATAAGATAGATATCCGGATTCTTTGAATCAATCGAAATTGCCTGCCTCAGCAGCGGAAGTGCTTTTGAGGTATCAACCTTGAAAGTAGCTGATATATAAGATTCCGCAATTTTTGCCAGGATATATGCATAATCCGGTGCTGCAGGGGTCATCTTCTTGATGCTCTTGTAAGGAAGAAGAAAACTCTTTGCCTTGTTACGCATTTCCTCTGCCTTACTGTTGTCGCCAAGGTAGAATGCAACTTTTGCAAGACCAACATAGTTTAGCGGCTCATTCGGATTGATGCTTACACCTTTATCATATAATTCCTTTGCTTCCTTTGCAAAATTTGGAAGTGAGTTGGAGATTGTATCAGAAAAATAGTCCTGGAGCTTATTCTCACCGTAAAAGAAATAATACTTGCTGTTACCCGGTTCTTTCTGAATCAGCTGGGAAAACATTTCCCCTGCTTTATCATAAGCCTCACTTCGTGTTAACTGAATGGCGGATTTAAGATCCTGACCAACAAGTTTGTTACCAGCGAAGAGAATCATAAACATCATTCCCGTAAGTAACAGACCCGACTTTAAACTCGAACGTTTCATGATTTTTAAATTTATATTACCAGTTATATTTATAATGTTACCTGAAATTGGTTATTCATTTCTTTCTTAACTTCTTCACTTTTGCCTTTTACCTTTTACCTTTTTACTTTTAATGTTTTATCTGCACCAGCCTTATAGGCATGGTAGCAGGTACAAGTCCTGATTTAAGCACAATCCTCTGGCCAGTCTCGGCACAGGCAAAATTCATGAAACCTGAACCAAGGCCCCAGAAAGTTTCCCTCGAAATTATATAAATCTCACGTACGAAGGGGTATGATTTATCATAAATATTGCCCTGCTTTGGCCTGTAAAACGCATCTTCATCAGAATATTGCTGAGAAACTGCAACAACCTTAATCCTGTTTGTGAAAGCCCTGCTCAGTGAATCATCCTTATCACTGATCCAGTTTGCACTTACAATACCGATGGCATCCTTATTGTTTTCAACGAAATCAATTACTTCAGGATTGGATTTCTTAGCGTAGAAATTTTCAGGCAGCTGGCCCTTTATATCAAACCTGTCCTTGAAGTACCTTATATTGCCCGACCTTGGATTATCAAATACAACTCTCACCTGGCCAAGCTTTGACTTCTTGTCAATCTGGTTCCAGTCGGTGATCCTTCCTTTGAAAATATCCTTAACCTCATCAAATGTGAGAAGTGAGTCAGGATTATCCTTATTTATAACCAGTGCAATGGCATCCCATGCAAATGTTGCTGTGCGGGGGTAAATAAGTGTGTCGCGAAGATATTTAATCTGGTCTTCTGTAAGTTTCCAGGTTGTTATCATTACCTGCGAGGAGTCGGCCATGAAATCGTTTACCACATCAACCTCAGGTTTAAATACTGGCTTTATACTGGCATTCATATAAAGGCCCATAAAAGTACTCACCTCGGTTTCGATAAGTGGTTTGAACGATTCATCAACGAGGATCTTTATGTTCCCGCTGGTGGGAGTCTCCTTGGGTGCAGAGCCTCCACCCGTGCATGATGCAAGGGAAATAAAAAGCCCGGCAAGCAATATATAAGTTAAGTTCCTCAATTTAAATTCCCCGATGGTTCCAGTAAAGCCGCTAAAGTGAAAACTTTTAACACGGCTCGCAATAATACTAAAATTTTGCGTAAAAAATACTCTGCTCATATTCATAATTTTTTCGAAGTTTAACATCTTAAACCTGTAACAGCAAAGTATATGCCAACCATATTGCGCAAATCAATTAATCTTTGTTCCTGAAATCATTTTCATATCTTCCTCTCCGGGAGAATGATTCCCTGAATTTCTGGAAAGTTCTGAATCCCCTGTAAATTCCGTAAAGGATCATCATTATCCCGAAAAAAGACTTTAGCGTCTTATCCATATTGAGCTCAACAATGAAAGCTATATAGATGCCTATCCCGATATAAAAAACAGTCATAAACAGCCCGAATACAGCCGTTACCTGATCCATCATCCTGTTATCGCTCATATAAATGAATTTGCCGGCAAGTAAGGAAAAAACATAATAAAAACAAAGAATTAAAGACTGTATGCTGTCTCCAGACTCATGGTCTGAGCATATTTAGATTGGTTCTAATCTAAGAAGGTCGTGCCGGTCGTGCAGGTCTTGCAGGTCTTGCCAGTCGTGCCGGTCGTGCCGGTCGTGCCGGTCGTGCCAGTCTTGCCAGTCTTGCAGGTCTTGCAGGTCTTGCCAGTCGTGCAGTCTTGCTTTGGCAGCCGAAGCTTTTGCGAAGGCTGGCAGTCTGATATCCACTTCTTTGAATCTCTGTGTAACTCTGTGAACCTCTGTGTACCTCTGTGTAAGTTCTTCGTAGCTTGTGCCTTTTGCAGCCATCGCTGCATCCTGGCTCCTCGCTAAAATTGCCATTCAGGCAATTTATTAACGCTCGGCCCTCTTTCGCCTTTATACTTTCGCCTTAAAGCAACAGAGAACTGTCCCCGTAACTAAGAAACCTGAAACCGTTATCAAGAGCATACCTGTAAATATCAGTCCACTTTTCTCCGACCCACGCTGAAACAAGAAGGAGCAGGGTGCTCCCGGGCTGGTGAAAATTTGTGATGATACCATTTGTGATCCTGAACCTGTAGCCCGGAACAATTATTATCCTTGTTGGAGCATGCAGGGCTTTCAGACCATTTGCCGACATATAATCGAGTATATTTTCGAGTGCCTGGCTGGGGTCGGGACCATCATTGCTTTCGTATGGATCCCATTGCCCTGTAAAAAGATCAGTCGTTCCGTGAACCTTACCGTCACCCAGCTTGCAGCCTATCCAGTATAAGCTTTCAAGAGTTCTGACAGAGGTTGTGCCAACTGCAATGATCTTCCCGGATTTTTTTATAAGTGATTCTATAGTTTCTGCTGTTACATAAAAATGCTCAGTATGCATTTTATGTTCCGTGAGATTACCGTCTTTAACAGGCTGAAATGTTCCGGCGCCTACATGCAGTGTAAGGTATGCACGTTCAATATCCTTTTTATCGAGCTCATCAAATACTTTCCTTGTAAAATGAAGACCGGCAGTCGGTGCGGCAACAGAGCCTTTTACAAGTGAATATATTGTCTGGTATGTTACATTATCCGAATCTTCATCATCCCTGTTTATATAAGGCGGAAGGGGAATATGGCCTGCCGATTCAATTATGTCGCCAAAAGTGAGATCCCCGTTATCCCATGTGAACCTGATAACCGATGAGTCACCGTCTCCTGAAATGCGTTCAGCAATAAGCCTGAATCTTCTGTTATCGCTTTTAAAGTCAAGTTCAAGCGGACCGGATTTCCATCTCTTAAGGTTGCCGACTAGACATTTCCATTCCACTCTGTTGCGTGAAGAAAAAGAAACTGAATAATCAGCGGGGTCTGATGGCTCCAGGCAGAATATTTCAATTCGTGCACCTGAATCCTTCCTGAAAATAAGCCTGGCCCTTATGACTTTTGTATTATTGAAGACAAGCAAGGAACCGTGTGGTATATAGTCAGCAGCATTCCTGAATATATCAGTTGATATTTCGCCATCCCTGTAAACAAGCATTTTTGAAAGATCCCTCTCGGGCAGGGGATACTGGGCAATCCTCTCCTCAGGCAGGTTATAATAGTATTCAGGGGAAATATGAGATAACATGCGACCTTGTTTTTAAAAACAGCTCTTCCTTTGTGGACCTTTGTTCTTACTTAGTGATCCTTTGTGGTAAAAAACAATTTAACCACAAAGTAACACAAAGTACCCACTAAGTACACAAAGGGTTTCTTTTGCTCCGGAGCAAAAGTATATATTTCATTAAAATATTCTAATTTTGCAGCGCAGCAGGCTGTTCCATCGTTCTGCGCCTGTTGGCGCAGAAAGGAAAGTCCGGGCAACAAAGAGCACCATGCTTCCTAACGGGAAGATATCCGCGAGGGTATAGTAATGTAACAGAAAAGAACCGCTGATTGGAGTTTGGCAAGGTCAGCCTTCGCTAAAGCTTCGGCCGGCAAGGGTGAAAAGGCGGGGTAAGAGCCCACCGGGTCCCGTGGCAACACGGGGTGCCGTACAACTCATGGGTTGAAAGACCATGTATACCGGCTTATTAGGGCTGCTCGCCCGATGCCGGGGGGTAGGTCGTATGATCATGCCAGCAATGGCATGGCTAGATAAATGATGGAAAGGGGCCAGGTTTCTCTCGCAGAAGATTGGCCATTCACAGAATCCGGCTTACAGGCCGGCTGCAAAATAAAATGGGCCGCATATCGCGGCCCGCTTTATTTATGCCGGGATTGATCCCATTACATTTTGATTGTAAAAACGCTGTCCTCGATAGGAATATTTACTTCCACATTCGTGAACTCAAGAACAAATTCCATCCCGTTTGCCGAGGTTGTGGTTTTTGTAGGAAGAAGAACACCGTTGAAATCCTTATAGTCTGAAGGGAATGACTCAACTGTCACATCCATACCCTGGTTGTTTACAGTTGCACTGTTTTTAACAAGCCTGTAGGTAGATTTGTCAACAAACATGTAAATTGTTGAACCGCCGTCAGCACTTACCTTGATTTTGAAACATGGTGTTCCGTTTACAGCTTCTTCAGCTTCAAGTGCCAGTTTACCTTCTTTGAGATAATTTACAAGGTAATTCTGGAAAAGGTTGCTGCGCTTAAGGCTGGCCGCGGTTTCAGGATCCATATCAGTAGGAGTGGAGGAGCCTGTCATAGGGTTAAGCATATAACCTTTCTGACCATCGAATACCTGTACTATCTCCTGGCCATTGAAACTGGTAACAGATTTGATCTTGTCAGGATTTTTCATCCACATTTCCATGGGAAGTTCCATTCCCATCATAGACATTTTGCCTGTGATCTTGATTGTCTTGAAATTAGTTATCTGATCGAGCTTATTCGCTACAGAATACTTCTTTACGATTTCCTCAAGTGTCTGGGCGTTAATAACTGCAGCTGCCAGAAGGCAGGTTGTAAGTAAGAATAGCTTTTTCATAAAATAGTTATTGTTAAACAATTGTAATCAGTCTTTTTATGTTTTGAACTGTGTTTGTAAAATTATAAAAATTAATTACTTCCGCCATCATCGTAATCATAAATATCTTTCCACATCCTGGCCAGTCTCCTTCTTATCTCATCCTCTTTCGGATTGGAACCAGGCTCAAAAATATGCGTTCCTTTTATCTCCTCAGGAAGAAAATTATCAGGTATGAAATTTCCTTCATAACTATGTGCATACTTGTAATCCTTGCCGTAGCCAAGGTTCTTCATAAGCTTTGTTGGCGCATTCCTTATGTGAAGAGGGACGGGGAGATCTCCTGTTTCCCTTACCAGCGCCTGCGCACTGTCGATGGCCGCACATGATGAGTTGCTCTTGGGAGATGTTGCAAGGTATATTGCAGCTTCAGAAAGGATGATCCTCGATTCGGGCCAGCCAATCATGTTAACAGCCTCGAAGGCTGTCTGCGCAAGAAGAAGGGCGTTGGGATTTGCAAGCCCGATGTCCTCAGCAGCAAGAATAACCATCCTCCTTGCAATAAATTTAGGGTCCTCGCCGCCTTCAACCATCCTTGCAAGCCAGTATACTGCAGCATTTGGGTCACTTCCGCGGATTGATTTTATAAATGCTGAGATTATATCATAGTGCTGCTCACCATTCTTATCATAAAGGGCAAGGTTTTTCTGTACATGGTGAAGCACTTTTTCATCACTTATTATGATCTTTCCATCCTCTGCTTCATCCATAACTGAAGTAACAACAAGCTCAAGCGCATTATAAAGCTTCCGGGCATCACCGCCTGAGAATCTTAGCAGTGCTTCATATTCCTCAATTACAATATCAAGATCAGACAGGTAGGTATCCTGTTTTACAGCCTTATCAATAAGTCCTTTCAGTTCAGTATCATTAAGAGGTTTCATTGTATAGACCTGGCATCTTGAAAGAAGCGGTGAAATAACCTCGAATGACGGGTTTTCCGTTGTGGCACCGATAAGTGTTATGACTCCCTGTTCAACGGCCCCCAAAAGTGAGTCCTGTTGTGATTTGTTGAACCTGTGTATTTCATCTATGAATAGAACCGGGTTGGGATTATTGAAGAACTGCTGTTTTTTTGCTTTTTCAATTGTCTCCCGTACATCCTTTACACCAGAATGAACTGCACTAAGTGAAAAAAATGACCTCTTCAGTGTGGCTGCAATAATGCCTGCAAGAGTAGTCTTCCCTACGCCAGGAGGTCCCCAAAGGATAAAGGAAGGGATATTGCCCGATTCTATTACCTTTCTCAAAACTGCATTGGGACCAACAAGATGCTCCTGTCCGCAGAAATCATTCAGATCCCTGGGACGCATCCTTTCAGCTAGAGGTTGATTGGCCAGCATTTTATTCTAATTGCGGTAAAGGTAACAAAAAGAGTTTTATGGCCCCCAGGTTAATTAAATGTTGATATGTCGGAAAATAAACCTGGACATGATGCGACCATTTGACTATTTTTGAAGTCTGGTATATTATGAAATTATCTGCAACCATTCTTTTTACATTTCTTGCAATCCTCCTCACAGGGTGCTTTAATGCTTCATCGGACCTTAGCGGTATAGAGGCAGGGAGAAACATCAGCTCATCAAAGGGAATGGTTGTATCTGCTCACCGCGAAGCTTCAATTGCAGGAGTAAAGATCCTCAAGAAAGGTGGCAATGCTGTTGATGCGGCAGTTGCCACAGGCTTTGCACTTGCTGTCTGCTACCCTGAAGCCGGGAACCTTGGCGGCGGCGGTTTTATGCTTATAAGAATGGCTGACGGAACAAAAAATGTTCTTGATTACAGGGAAAAAGCACCACTGAAAGCAACACGTAACATGTACCTTGATAATAACGGCAATCCGGTGGAAGGTCTTAGCACAAGCACCTTTCTGGCCAGCGGAGTGCCTGGTTCTGTTGACGGTCTGCTTGAGGCTCACAGGAAATACGGCAGGCTGCCTCTTAAAGATGTGATCCAGCCAGCCATAGACCTTGCAGAGAATGGTTATATACTTTCAGATGGGCAGGCAAGGTCGCTGAACGGATCAAGGGATGCATTCCTCTCAAGAAACAGGAAGCCTACAGCATTTGCCAAAGACTCGCTATGGAAAGAGGGAGACCTCTTCAGGCAGCCTGAGCTTGCATTAACCCTTACACTGATTCGCGATAAGGGCAGGGAAGGGTTCTATTCGGGGAAGATAGCTGAGCTGATAGTAAACCAGATGGAAGACAATAAAGGATTGATCTCAAAGGAAGATATGGATTCATACAATTCAGTGTGGAGAAACACGATTGAAGGCAACTATCACGGTTACAAAATAATAACAATTCCTCCACCATCCGGAGGCGGCATTGCACTGCTACAGATGCTTGGCATGGTTGAGAAATTCAGGCTGCAGGAAAAGGAATTTCATTCCACTGCCTCCATACATATAATGGTAGAGGTTGAAAGAAGAGCTTTTGCCGACAGGGCATTTTTTGCCGGGGATGCAGACTTTGTCAAAGTTCCGGTTAAAGGGCTTACCGACAGCAGCTATCTTTTAGAAAGGATGTCAGACTTTGATCTGGGGAAAGCCACACCATCTGCACTTATACGGCAGGGTGATCCCACAGATGCTGAAAGCGAGGAGACAACGCACTATTCTGTTGTAGACAGTGAAGGGAATGCCGTATCAACCACAACAACACTAAACGGCACATTTGGTTCCTGCATTTCAGTTGCCGGTGCAGGCTTTCTGCTTAATAACGAAATGGATGATTTTTCAGTGAAGCCTGGCTTTCCAAACATGTACGGTCTCACCGGCGGCGAAGCTAACTCGATTGTTCCGGGCAAAAGAATGCTCAGCTCAATGACGCCTGTAATAATTACAAAAGGAGATTCACTATTCATGGTTACAGGCTCACCAGGGGGCTCAACAATACCGACAACTGTCTTCCAGAACATTCTTAACGTAATCGACTTCAGGATGGACATTGGTATGGCAACTGACGAAAACAGGTTCTACCATCAGTGGCTGCCTGACCTTGTCTTCATGGAAGAAGGCACTGCCGACAGCCTTGTTGTATCGGGACTGGAAAGGATGGGGTACATTATAAGAATAAGAGGACAGATAGGAAGCGTCAATGCCATTCTAAGGAACGGGAAAGGCATATTATATAGCGGTGCGGACAGGCGAGGAAACAATTCAGCAGCGGGCTACTGATATGTTGGGATGTGAATAATTTTTACTAATTTGGCCTAAAATAATTTTCATTAAAAAAAATAAATTAATACTTTTAACAGGTCAATTTGAGTTTATCAGATATAGCATTAGTTTGAAGACAATTACGATACTTGAATATTTTCAAATATTTAAGCAGTTATGAAAAAGCCTCTACTTATTGTTGTTATTGTACTGGCAGTATTACTCGTCCTGCCTGTCATCAGTTTAGTCAGGTGGACATTCCAGGCCAAAAAGCCTATGGATATAATTATCCTGGATAAAACTGTTCCCACACTTGAAAGAATAAATCACAAATCCTTTACCTGGATCCTTACAAATGAGAGGTTCGTGAAGAGGAGCGGGGGAAGTTATTCTTACAAAAAAGACTATTTTGGTTTCATTCCGACCAGGCCATTACGCGAAAAACAGTACAAACAGAATAACCTCAGGCTTCCTGATATCATGAAGGTTGTGGATAAGTCGGATGCCCTTTATTACACAGATACATACGGTGTATTCTTCAACGACTGGTACAAAGGAATCAATAAGAGCAGGAGATCAAGGAAACTCTACGGGGGTCTTAACAACGTAGATTTCCTCTACCTTTTTGAAATGCAGAAGAGAAACAAACTCTGCATACTCGAGTACAATACCTTCGATTATCCCACGCCAGACCTTGAAAGATACAAGACTAAAGAAAGACTTGGTATTGAATTCAACGGATGGACAGGTAAATACTTTGCAACCCTCGATACTGCAAATACAGAGAATGCTGACTTTCCTATCTGGATGACAGCCATGTACAGGAAACAGTACCGTAAGCCATGGACCTTCAATAAACCAGGTATCGTTCTGCTTAAGGGTAGCGAGATAATCGTAATGGAAGAAGGTTTACAGCTCAAAAGTGCATTGCCTGTCATATCTACAGACTCAAGCTACAGGGTTAAATACGGCGTAGCCGACAAGATCGGTTTTGGCGGATGGTTTGATATAATCGACCCCAAAAGCTCAACCGTTGTTTCCCAGTACAGCCTCGAGACAACCGCAATAGGAGACACTATTCTTACTGAAAACCAGATTCCGAAAGTATTCCCTGCTGTTATCACAGATACATTAAGCAGCCACAGGACATGGTACTTCTGCGGTGACTTTGCAGCAAACAAGGTTGATTTCTGGACTGCGAGGTTCAAAGGCTTCGGTGGTATAAAAGGAATTTCATACTCCGAAGAAGTCACCGACCTTAGAAGATTCTTCTGGCTCTATTACAGGCCGCTTATAAATAATATCTTCCGTGATTATTATAAGGAGATAAAGAAGTAAATACTCACACAATATAAATCTAGCAGGCCCTCCGGGGCCTGTGTTGTTTATGCGTATCACACTTTTGCAGACTGATATATTCTGGGAGGACAAAAGTGCCAACCTCGACATCCTTGGTATGCATATAGGCAAACTTTCCGGGACAACCGATCTTGTTGTTCTTCCGGAAATGTTTACAACAGGATTCTCAATGAGATCCCGTGATCTTGCAGAAACAATGCAGGGCCCTTCAGCAGCATGGATGAAAAACATTGCAAGCCACTATAATCTTGCAGTCTGCGGTAGTATAATCGTGAAGGAAGGACAGAAACACCTTAACAGGTTCCTGTTTGCGACTCCTGATGGCAGCATGTATAAATATGATAAAAGACACCTGTTCGGCCCGGGCGGGGAGGACAGGAACTTTAACGCCGGGAAAGAAAGGGTTGTAATATCCTATGGAGGACTAAGGATAATGCCTTGCATCTGCTACGACCTGCGCTTCCCCGTATGGCTGAGAAACAGGAATGACTACGATTTGCTTGTGTGTGTAGCAAACTGGCCGGAATCAAGAAGGGAAGTCTGGAATATACTTCTTAAAGCAAGGGCTATAGAAAACCAGTGCTTTGTAGCAGGTGTTAACAGGATTGGAAATGACCCCGAAGGAAACCATTATGCAGGTGAATCAGCAGTCATTGACCCGAAAGGCAAAATTATGATAAATCTTACCGAAGCAGATGCCGGTCATATTACAGCTGAACTCAACATTCAGCAGCTCAGGGAGTTCAGGACTAAGTTTCCTGTATGGAAGGATTCAGACAAGTTCAATCTGAATGTCTGATTGTCTTAAAGGCTATATCTTCCGACTTCCGACTTACTTTTTCAGCGCTTCATAGAGTACCTGTACAGGATGCAAAGCAATCCGCCCGGTACCATCCTTTATATGATGCCTGCAGCTTGTGCCTGGAGCGGAAATAATGACTTCCGGTCCTGTTTTTCTTACTTCAGGGAAAAGTGCCAGTTCTCCGATCTTGTTTGATAACTCGAAATGTTCCTTTTCATATCCGAAAGAACCTGCCATGCCACAGCAACCCGACATGATCTCCTTAACATTGTAATTTGCAGGCAGACCCAGTGCAGAAACGAGGGATGCTGATGAGCCAACAGCTTTCTGCTGACAATGAGTATGGAACAGTAATACCCGGCTTTCCGTAGTGAAGCTGTCAGCACTTATCCTGCCGGCAGCTGCCTCACGTGCAATAAATTCATCTGCAAGAAAACTGTTCTCAGCCAGTTTGCGTGCGGCGTCCTCAAGCTCTGTTCCGGCCATATCGGGATACTCATCACGAAAGCCTAGTAGGGCAGAAGGTTCTATCCCGACAAGCGGGGTGTTTTCGTCAATTATGCCCGAAAGAATACTTATGTTCTTTCGTGCAATTGTGCCTGCCTTACGCACAAGACCCTTGGAAATAAATGTTCTTCCAGATACGCCGTGATCCGCTGTAATTACCTCGTATCCAAGGGATGTGAATAATCTGTATGCAGCAATCCCGGCTTCCGTATCATTATAATTAGTGAATTCATCAATAAAAAGGCATAGCCTACCTTTTGGTGATTCAGGCTGAAGCGCTTTGCCATGCTTTGAAATCCATCGCCTCAGCGTTGTTTTATAAATCAATGGTATGGATCTGCCCGTGGCAAATCCCACGGATTTCTTTATAATATATGAGAATAACTTGTTGGAAACAAAGAAATTATAAAAACCAGGAAGCAATGAACCAATATTGTTGAATGACGGGAACCAGGCTACGAGCCACGAACGGAAAGGAACACCTTTACGGTCGTAATAATGCTGGAGGTATTCAGCCTTGATCTTAGCGATGTCAACATTTGACGGGCATTCAGATTTGCAGCCCTTGCACGACAGGCACAGGTCAAGTATATCGTACACTTCCTTATGACCCCATGGATCCTCGTCGGGTCTGCTCATGAATTCCCGTAAAACATTCGCCCTTGCCCTTGTTGTATTGCGTTCATCAAGTGTCGCCATGTAACTTGGGCACATTAGTCCGCCGGTTACAATGGTTTTACGGCAATCGCCTGAACCATTGCAGTTTTCGGCAGCCCTAAGTATCCCTTCAGTTGATGCAAAACTGAGGTAAGTGGCAGGTTGCCGCACCTCCCTTCCGGGAACATACCTTAGACTGCTGTTCATCGGGGGTGTTTCAGTAATTTTCCCGGGGTTCAGGATTTTCTGAGGATCCCAGCAGTTCTTCACCTGGACAAGCAGGTTGTAATTATGATCACCCAGGAGCAATGGAATAAATTCCCCCCTTAGCCTTCCGTCGCCATGTTCCCCGCTGATCGAACCACGGTATTTCTTTACAAGAAGTGCTGTTTCCTTTCCGATAGTTCTGAAAAGTTCAACATCAGCCGGGTCCTTGAGGTTTATAATTGGCCTTGTATGGAGCTCGCCTGTGCCGATATGTGCATGGTAAACACAATCCTTACCGTAACCGTTAAGTATCTGCTCAAGCTCTTCCATATACTCAGGAAGCACATCAACACCAATTGAAGTATCTTCTATAAGCGTAACCGGTTTTGCATCTCCCTTCATATTTGAAAGGACACCAAGCCCGGCCTTCCTGAGATCCCATACCTTCGAAATATCCTTTCCCTTTACAACAGGGTAGGCATACCCAAAACCTGAGGATTTCATGTCGCCGATCATCGATTCTATGTCCCTGTCGAGTATCTCCTGGCTCTCTCTTGCAAACTCCACAATAAGTATTGATCCAGGGTTACCTTCGAGGAAAAACCTGTTCTTCCTCTGGCTTATGTTCTCCCTTGTCAGGTCAAGGATACGGTCGTCCATCATTTCAACGGCCGAGGGATTATGCTTCAATGCAACAAGATTAGCCCTGAATGCATCGTTTCTCTTTTTAAGATGAACACAAACAAGTGCCTTGTGTTCCGGTGGCAGTGGTATCAGGTTAAGCTTAATTTCTGTGGCGATAGCAAGCGTTCCTTCAGATCCCGCAATGAGCTTGCTGAAATTGAATTTCCTGACAGAACCTTCAGTGAATAGTTCAGTATCAAGCAGAATATCAAGAGCATATCCTGTGTTTCTGCGTGGTACTCTCTTATCGGGATATTCCCTTAATATTGAAGCGCTGTTCTCCCTGTCGGAGAGAATATCGCGTATATTTCTGTAAATACTTCCTTCGAGTGTGTCTTCCTTGCATTTTTCATGAAAGGAGTTTTTATCCATATCAGTGAATAAAGCTTCACTGCCATCGGAGAGTATCACTTTCATCTCAAGGATATGATCCCTTGTTGATCCGTAAACAAGCGAATGGAGGCCGCAGGCGTTGTTTCCCGTCATCCCCCCGATATTGCACCTGTTTGCTGTTGAAGTCTCAGGACCGAATTGCAAACCATGTTTTTTAAGCTGCTTGTTCAGTTCTTCAAGTATAACACCTGGCTGGACAATCGCATATCTTTTTTCCGGGTTGATCTCAATCACCTTATTCATGTGCCGTGACACATCGGCTATTATACCACTCGCGACAACCTGACCGGCCAGTGATGTGCCTGCTGCCCTTACAGTTACAGGCAGGCCTTCAGAACCTGCAAATTTTACGAGCTTCACTATATCGCTGCTGCCGGCAGGCCATACGACCGCATCAGGCATTTCACGATAAACAGAAGCATCTGTCGAATATATAGTACGGGTGATTATATCGGATTTGAGTTCGCCTTCAATGCCCGAAGCCAGATCAGATAATCTTCCTGATAAGTGAGATTTCATTTCAATTCTTAAAATTATGCGCTAAAATAGGAAATGATTTAAACTATATCCTGAAGGGTGATTATTAATATTAAAAATTGTTTAAAAAATCTGTTTTACTGACATTAATCATGTAATCCGCAATTGCATTATAGCTAATTTTTTTCGTACATTTACTCAAAATTTTCTAAATATTTAATTTACTGATTTACAATGGAATTATTAGATAAGATCAAGTCAAATGCAAGGCAACTTAACAAGCGTATAGTATTACCCGAAGGATATGAAGAACGTACAATAAAAGCAGCCGATATTGCAATATCTGAAAACCTGGCACAGATCATTCTTCTTGGTGATCCTGATGAGATTCATTCACATGCTAAACAGCTTGGTCTGAAAAACATTGAAAAGGCTACAATTATAAATCCTAAATCACACCAGAAGAAAGAGGAGTACATTAACCTCATGGTTGAATTAAGGAAACAGAAGGGGCTGACCCGTGAGGAAGCGGCAAAACTTATTGAAGACCCTCTCTACCTTGGTGTACTGATGATAAAGAATGGTGATGCTGATGGTGAGGTTTCAGGAGCCGATCACTCAACCGGTGACACCATAAGGCCGGCACTTCAGTATGTAAAAACTGCCCCTGGCATTTCAGTTGTTTCAGGTGCGTTTATAATGATACTTCCCGACAAAAGCTTTGGAGAGGACGGGATCCTTGTCTATGCCGACGGAGCGGTTCATCCCGATCCGACCGACAGGCAGCTTGCAGAGATTGCAGTTGCAACAGCCCATACAACAAGGGCTATTTGCGGATTCGAACCGAAGGTCGCAATGCTTAGCTTCTCAACAAAAGGGAGTGCATCACACCCTATGGTTGATAAGGTTGTAAGTGCAACTAAAATTGCAAAAGAAATGGCACCAGACCTTATGATAGAAGGTGAGCTCCAGGCAGATGCAGCACTTATCGAAGCTATCGGACAGAAGAAAGCACCGGGCAGCAAGATCGCCGGAAAAGCAAACGTACTCGTATTCCCCGATCTCAACGTAGGTAACATTGCGTACAAGCTGACACAGAGACTTGCACATGCAGAAGCGATCGGACCGATACTCCAGGGTATGGCAGCTCCGATCAATGACCTTTCAAGGGGTTGCTCTGTAAGCGATATCGTGAGCCTGATCGCAATCACAGCTAACCAGGCCGCAGCTAAAAAATAAGTTTAACACCCCATTATAAAAGATATGACAATTCTTGTTCTTAACTGCGGAAGTTCTTCGATTAAATACCAGGTATTTGATTTCACCAGCGGATGCGAAATGCTCGCAAAGGGACTCATTGAAAGGATAGGGCTGAATGACGGGATTTTCACACACAAACCCAGCGGGAAAGATCCGTATAAAATAACCTGCGATATACCCGATCATACAATCGGTATCGATATGGTTATCAAAGCACTCACCGACCCTGTTCATGGCGTTATCACAAACATAAACGAGATCATGGCTGTCGGACACAGGGTGGTCCAGGGCGGAGAGAAATTCCAGGAAAGCGTTCTAATCGACGAGGATGTAAAAAAAGCTATAGAGATCTATTGCGAACTTGCACCGCTTCATAACCCTGCAAACCTCAAGGGGATACTGTCAGTGGAAAAAGTCATGCCGGGCGTTCCGCAGGTTGCTGTATTTGATACATCTTTTCATCAGACAATGCCCGATCATGCATTCATGTACGCAATCCCATATGAGTTTTACGAAAAATACAAGATAAGGAAATACGGCTACCACGGAACTAGCCATAAATTCGTCGCCAACAAGGCTGCAAAGATCCTTGGAAAAGATATTGCAAAGCTCAGGATAATAACCTGCCACCTTGGCAATGGTTCTTCCATGGCTGCTATACTTAACGGCGTATCTATTGATACCTCAATGGGATTTACCTGTCGACGGACTGGGGGTATGGGTACAAGAACAGGTGAAATTGTTGGGAGTGCTTCTTTATCTTGCAGATAAGGAACATCTTAACATGACAGGTGTTAGTAACCTGATTAACAAGAAAAGCGGTGTTAGGTATTTCAATGCTTTCATCCGATATGCGCGACCTTGAGATGGCGGCTAAGGGAAGGCAATCCAAAAGCCCTGCGCTGAAATCATTCGCATACAGGGTTAAGAAATTTATAGGTGCTTATTGCGCTGCCGCATGAATGGTCTTGATATCCTTATCTTTACGGGTGGAATAGGGGAGAATGATTTCAATATGCGTAAAATGATAGCCAGATATGGAGTACCTTGGGTCGTATTCGATAACGAGGCAAGTGAAGGTATCAGGAAAAGACCAGGTTATTTCAAAACCCCAGTCTGAAGTTACAGTAATGGCTGTTACAACAGACGAGGAGTTCGTTATCGCATCAGATACAAGGCATATCGTTGAACACCAGACTGTAAAGTAAAAACTCATCAAATTATGCTAAAGAGCCTGACAGACCTCAGGGCAATAGTAGCCAATGAACCTGTAAAGAAACTGGTACTGGCAGCAGCACAGGACCAGCATTCTCTTAGCGCAGTTCTGAGGGCCGCAAATGATAAAATTATTGAACCTATACTTATAGGGGATAAAGAATCCATTCAGAATAGAGCTGCCTCTAGTGGCTTTGATATTACAGGCCTCAGGATAATTCACGAGCCTGACACAAACATGGCAGTTGAAATGTCTGTTAAGATGGTAAGCAGTAAACAGGCCAATGTTCTAATGAAAGGCAAGATCGGCACATCAACACTTCTCAAGTGCGTGCTAAATAAGGAATGGGGGCTAAGGACTGGTCATCTGCTTTCGCATTTTGCACTGTTCGAGGTAGACACTTACCATAAGCTCATTGCTGTTACAGATGTTGCAATGAATATTGCCCCTAATCTCCAGGATAAAATCGCGATTGTCAACAATTCAATAGACTGCCTGCATAAACTGGGCATCCCGATGCCAAAGGTTGCCGTACTTGGTGCAGTGGAGATGGTAAATGAAAGTATGTCGGCTACACTCGATGCAGCCCTGCTTTCAAAGATGAACCAGAGAGACCAGATAAGAGGTTGTATTATTGACGGTCCCCTGGCATTTGATAATGCTGTAAGCCTCGAAAGCGCACAGCATAAAGGGATCAGAAGCGAAGTAGCTGGTGATACCGACCTTTTGCTGATGCCTGATATTGAAGTTGGAAACGTATTATACAAATCACTTGTATTCTTTGCTAAAGCAAAAGTTGCATCAGTAATACTTGGTGCCCAGGCACCTATCGTGCTTACATCAAGATCGGATTCTGAACAGGCCAAATACGACAGTATACTCCTTGCAGCGGCTGCAAGTAAGAAATAGCGATATGATAAAGTCGCTTGACCAGATGGTTGATAAAGTGCGCTCCGCAGGGAGAAGGCACAGGATAGCAGTTGCCTGGGCACAGGATTCCAATACTGTTTCAGCAATTGCCAGCGCCATAACTGACGGATTTGCAGAGGCGCTAATGATTGGCAACAGGGAAGCCATTCTTGGCGAATGCATGAAACAATCAATTGATCACAGTTTATTTACAATAATTGACTCACCTGATGAAGCAACTGCTTCGTCTGAAGCTGTTCGTCTTGCCCGCACAGGTGAAGCCGACGTTGTCATGAAAGGCCTCGTCGGAACAGACAAGTTCCTTAAGGCAGTGATGGACAAGGAGAAAGGACTCATGCTGCCCGGAGCAGTATTGTCTTATGTATGCGCATTGCAGATACCATCTTATCACAAACTCCTTTTTGTTACAGATACCGCAGTCATTCCTTTCCCTGATCTCGACCAGAAAATTGCAATGGCAAATTATGCAATCGAAATGGCCGGCAGGTTTGGTGTCACAAAACCCAAAGTCGCACTAATAGGGGCTTCAGAGAAAATGAGCCGGCATTTCGAAAACTCGGTTCATTATGCGGTTATGTGCAAAATGGCCGAAAGGGGACAGATCAAAAACTGTATAATGGATGGTCCGCTTGACATATTTCTTGCCTGCGACAGGGAAAGCATTGCTATAAAAGGAGTTGAGACACCAGTCGGAGGAGATGCAGATATACTCTTATTTCCTTCCCTCGAATCGTGTAATCCATTCTACAAGGGACTGATGCTCTTTGCCGGGGGCGAACTCGGAGGGCTTATAAGGGGAACATCTAAACCGGTTGTTGTGATGTCGAGAAGCGAAAGCGAGAAATCAAAATACTATTGTATTGCACTTTCCTGCCTGATGGCAGAATAAAACCAGGTAAAGAAGATTTTATGCCTCCAAAACTAATTCTTGCGATAAACCCGGGATCCACCTCTACAAAATTTGGTTTATTCGAAGAGGAAAAGCTTCTTTTCGAAAAGACACTAAGACATACTCCCTTGGAAATGATCGGCTTCGAACATGTCACTGACCAGTTCTCTTTCAGGAAGGACCTCATAATGCAGGAGCTCAGCGAAAAAAACATTCTTCTGCAATCAATAGCAGCCGTAGTTGGCCGCGGAGGCCTTGTAAAATCCATCGAATCAGGAGTATACAGGGTAAATGAACTTATGAAGAAGGATCTCCATGAAGGAAAGAGGGGCGAGCACGCAAGTAATCTCGGGGCACTGATTGCTGATGATATTGCAGCGAATCTTCCTTCAGCGATGGCATTCATTGTTGATCCTGTAGTAGTTGATGAGTTAATCCCGGTTGCAAGACTTTCAGGTCATCCCGAAATTGAAAGACAGTCGATATTCCATGCACTTAACCAGAAAGCCGTTGCCAGGATCTATGCTTCGTCCTCAGGAAAGAAATACGAGGAGCTGGATCTCATTATAGCACATATGGGCGGAGGCATCAGTGTTGGTGCTCACAGGCACGGTAAGGTAATTGATGTAAATAACGCGTTAAGCGGAGAGGGCCCTTTTTCACCTGAAAGATCAGGGGGTCTCCCGTCACTGCAACTCGTAGAGCTATGCTTCAGCGGGAAATATACATTGCAGGAGGTAAAAGCCATGCTCGTCGGGAAAGGGGGAATGGTTGCATATCTTGGAACCAATGATTTCAGGGAAATCAGCCAAAGGGCTGCCTCAGGGGACGAAAAAGCAGCACTTGTAAGGGATGCGGCTATGTACCAGGTATCAAAGGAAATTGGGGCAATGGCAGTCGCACTCGAAGGAAAAGTTGATGCCGTTATCCTTACCGGCGGACTTGCATATGACGACACAGCGGTGCAGTTAATAAGGAAGATGACAGGTTTTATAGCACCGGTTGCTGTTTACCCCGGCGAGGATGAACTCCGGGCCCTGGCATTCAATGGCCTGCTTGCCCTTAGAGGCGAGGTGGAGATTAAGGAATACGTCTGACCCCTGTTATGGAGTCGATAAGGCCACAGGTAATATCTTTCCATTGAAGAAACTGCTGCCATTAACCGCAAAATCAGCGATGAATTTACCAGCCTGCTTTGATGTCACTGGTGCTTTATAGCCCGGGAAGGCCTCATTAAGCATCTCTGTATCAACACTTCCAAGGGCCAGGCAGTTAACTGAAATCCCGGTATCGCTCAACTCTGTCGCAAGACATTCGGTCAGGCAGGCTATTGCCGCTTTAGATGCGCTGTAGCATGAAAGCCCCCTGAACTTTGCACTTCCCTGGAAACCACCCATGGAAGAGATGTTTACGATATGAGAACCTTTATGCATGGTAGGTAGCAAATGACGGATAAGATTGGCTGGAGCAAAATAATTGACCTCCATTACTTTACGCTCTTCTTCTTCTGTAAGGTCAGCAAAATCCCTGTTTACAAGCAAACCGGCATTGTTAATAAGGATATCTGTAATGCTGAAAAGTGAAGAAACATGGTTTGCAAGAGCAGCTATCTCCCTTGTTCCCTTTGAGAAATCAGACACGAACCAGGTTATATTGGAATGGGCAGCCTTTGCGGCTATTTCTTTAAGGGCCTTTTCGTTTCTGCCTGTTATCAGGATTATGTTATTCCTTTCGGCCGATAGTTCAAGCGCGGTCTCCCTGCCAATACCTCTTGAACCTCCTGTAATTATTATATTCATTGTTCAAATATTATAAAGCTCTTTTTTTCGTTTATTTGCAAAGTCAGTTTACCGAAGATACAAAATTATCCTAATGAAGAAGGAAGATATAAGGAATACTAACATATTCAGAACTATACGTAATCTTGTTTGTGTTATTTTATTTCTTTCAACAGTCCTTGGCGCTGCCGGACAGACAATTGTAACTGAAAAACCGCCGCTGCGTGAAAGGTTCTTTTTTGGTGGTAATTTTGCCTTCCTTCTCGGAACTGCATCAGATGTTGAGATTCTCCCGGTTGCCGGATTCTGGGTCTTGCCCAGGGTTGCAATAGCTGCAGGTCCTGGTTACAGGTTTTATGGTTATCAGAAAACATATTCATCAATATACAGTGTAAGGGGCTTTATACAGCTTGTACCGATCCGTGACATTGACAGGCTGATCCCGCTTGGTTTTCACAGCAGTCTTATCCTGCAACTTGAAGATGAGGGACTTAACCTGAGTTCATCATACTGGCATAATGTAAACAAGGATCCTCAAAGGTTCTGGGTAAACACAGTGCTTGCCGGTGCGGGACTAAGCCAGCAGCTGGGCAAAAAAGCGTCACTTAATTTTGTTGTCCTGTGGCAGCTTGTTGATCCCGGTTATTCAATATACGGAAACCCTGTTATCAGGATAGGTATCTTCTTCTGAGACCAGCTTCCCATATTATAATCCTGAAAAATAAACAAAAAGAATGTCGTGATTGTTATGACATTGTATTTAAGTGAACTACTTTTGCACCACAAAAAATAATTATCAAAATGAAAATTGAACAGAATAAATTCGTTTCAGTGGTTTATGAACTAAGGGAAGGTAACGACCAGGGAAAGGTCATTGAAACAGTGGAAGAGGAGCGTCCTCTGAGTTTCGTATTCGGCACAGGCAGGCTTCTTCCGTCATTTGAATCAAATCTTGCTGATCTTACAACAGGTGATAAATTCGGATTTCTCCTGAATGCAGCCGATGCTTATGGTGAGAGAAGGGAAGAGATGATAATTGACGTACCTATATCTGTATTTGAAATCGACGGCAAGGTTGATGAGAGCATATGCTATATAGGTAATAATGTTCCAATGATGGACAGTTCAGGAAATCCTCTTGAGGGTGTAATAAATGAGATCTCTGAAAACACTGTAAAAATGGATTTCAACCATCCTATGGCAGGAGCAGACCTCTGGTTCACAGGCAGTGTTGTGGAAGTCAGGGAAGCTTCAGCTGAGGAAATTTCAGGGGCTACAAAATCATGCTCAAGTTGCGGTTCTGAAGGCCATTCTTGCGGCGGAAGTTGCTAAAATACCTTTAAGCTTATAAATATAAATCCATGTCCTTCGGGCATGGATTTTTTGTTTCTGACACAGTCTGCAAGATTTTCAATATTTTATTTTGATATTTACCATATCATAATAAAAAACCTGAAAGATGGCCCTTTTCCGGAAGTATTTCAAGTACCTGCTTGCAGTTGTAATTACTGTCACACTTATATTAATTGTATTGAATATCAATGGAATAGTCGCTATTCCTGCCCCGGTAATAACAGCTTTCAGGCTTATATCTATATTCTTTCTGTTCATTCATGCTTTCAGGAAGAAATCTCTTACTACATGGATACTTGTATGCATGGTTGCAGGAGCGGAATTTGGCTACGACCTGCCTCACATAGCTAAGAATTTCCAGGTTTTCAGCGATATTTTCCTGAGGCTGATAAAGACTATCATCGCCCCTCTGTTGTTCTCGACACTGGTTGTTGGCATTGCCGGGCACGCTGATCTTAAACAGATTGGCAGGATGGGCTGGAAATCCCTCCTGTATTTCGAAGTTGTCTCTACCATCGCGCTTTTTATCGGCCTGTTTGCGATTAACATAAGCAAGGCCGGTGTTGGGGTTGTATTGCCTCCAAATCCCGCAGCACCACCGATAACTGGCATTGCGTCGCAATCTGCATCAGATTTTATTCTTCACATTTTCCCCGAGAACATAGCAAAATCGATATATGACGGTCAGATACTCCAGATTGTGATCTTCAGCATAATATTTGGTATTGCAGTAGCCCTTGCAAAGGAAAAATACAGGTCACCGATGTTGAGATTCACAGAGAGCCTGGCAGAGGTAATGTTCAAGTTCACAAACATTGTAATGTACTATGCCCCTTTTGCCGTTTTCGCCGCAATTGCGTACACGGTAGGTCATATGGGACTGGATGTACTGTACAACCTGTTCAAACTACTTGCCACCCTGTACGTTGCGCTAATAATATTCCTCGGCTTTGTACTTCTTCCGATTGCACTTCTGTTCAGGATACCTGTTATGCCGTTTATAAAAGCTGTCTCAAAACCGGCAACAATTGCATTCGCGACCTCAAACTCTGAATCAGCACTGCCTGCGGCAATGGAAAACATGGAGAGCTTCGGCATTCCAAGGAAAATAGTAGCTTTTGTAATACCCACAGGATACAGTTTCAATCTTGACGGGACAACTCTTTACCTTTCCCTTGCCTCAATTTTTGTAGCCCAGGCCTCTGGCATCAACTTATCGTTTGATAAACAGCTTATTATCTGTTTTACCCTTATGCTCACAAGCAAGGGAGTTGCAGGCGTTTCGAGAGCTTCCCTTGTGATATTACTTGGCACAGCTGTCAGTTTCGGACTCCCGGTTGAACCTATTTTCATAATCCTGGGCATAGATGTTCTCATGGATATGGCCCGCACTGCCGTTAATGTTATAGGAAATTGCCTTGCAACTGCAGTTATTGCCAGGTGGGAGAAGGAATTTGACAGTGAAAAGGCCAGGTCATTCACAATGGAATGATGATTTTTACCCCCTTTTGTATTTTCCCCCAGGGGGGCAAATCCATCGCACTCCTTCCCCCATGGGTGAAGGCTGGGATGAGGGTTGTTGTATAAAAGTAACAAAAGCTTATTTTAAAATCCTATACTCATATAGAATCCTGTAAAAAGTATTTTCACCAGGGAAGGGAAGAACGCTTTACTTCCTGTCTGCCTTAAAATACCGGGAAACTTATCAGGCAGATTTCATTATTCAGATCATTAAAACAGCCATGTTTTTGACCTGTTTCAGGGCTTGACTTTCATAAGACAAAGAATCCGGTGAAAATTCACCAATAACAGCTTAAATCAAAAATATTTACAATTGTAAATATGTAAATCATGCTGTTTTTACATCTTTCATTCATTATTTTTACATAATCCATGTTACAAACGTAACTTTCAATTGTAAAAGAATATTATTATATATAATAAACATATTATCAGATATTTAACATATAATACCTGCATTATTTGGCCTCTCTGACAAGCTGAATTTAAATGAAAGTTGAATAATTTATTTAGAAATCAAGCTTATGTCTCTATATACCAGTTAAATACATATCTAATATAAAGTATTGCTGCATCTAATCCTAATTATATATGTCTGATATTATGTTATTTACTGATGTATTTTACAGCTGTATATTAATCCTGTTAAAGCTGAATTACAAGTGTAACTTTGTAAAATTACTTATGTAATTAATTTTAGCTTTACATTTGTAATATGGATATAGATCACATAAAAAACCGTGTAATTGAGTTCCTGAGGAATGAAAATATAACCTCGGCCCAGTTCGCCCAGGAAATAGGTGTTCAGCCTTCAGGCATCTCTCATATTATATCTGGAAGGAATAAGCCAAGTCTCGACTTCATCCTCAAGATGCTTACAAGATATCCCTCCCTCTCATCTGAATGGCTGATATTCGGAAAAGGGTCAATGTTCAAAACAGGAAGTGCTGCAGAACTTTTCAGCCTGACAGAATCAAAGCCTGGGCAATCACCGGGTCTTTTCAGCGAAACCAGGAAGATAAACCAGGAAAAAACATCCGATAACACTGATGACAAACCTGTCAGCCCGGTAAAAAAGGAAAGTGCTGTAAACGCTGAAACATCCGAAACATCGAGGATTGTGATCTTTTTCAGGGACGGCAGGTTCGAAGAATATTTTCCAAACAGCTGATATCCCTGTTAGTAAGTTTTAGGATGTTTTAACGAAGCTTTCCTTATATTTGTCGAAATTCTTCATAATGGCAAAGAGGGTCCAGGAATTTCTCATAAAGGAAAATCTGAAGCTGAACAGCGAGATCTGCATTCTTGAACTCCACACAAGCGATCCATTGCCGGAAATCCTTCCAGGACAGTTCACACAGGTCCGCATAGATGGTAACAGTAATGTGTTCCTTAGAAGGCCATTTTCCTTTCATGATGTTGATTATAAGAACAATACAGTCAAACTGCTCGTCCAGGTAATTGGAAACGGGACAAAGCAGTTATATGATATGACTGAAGGTACAAACCTGAACCTATTATACCCGCTGGGCAACTCATTTACTATTCCTGCTAAAAAGGAAAGAGTGTTGCTGGTTGGCGGAGGATCAGGTATAGCACCACTTCTGCTTCTTGCTAAAAAGCTGAATGAGAAGAATATCCAGCCAGATATTCTACTTGGGTTCAGGAACAAAGGTCGTATCACCGGCAAGAAGGAATTTGAAAAATTTGGAAAGCTGCTGCTTACAACTGAGGACGGATCAGAAGGTGAGAAGGGTTATGTAACTGATCATTCAGTGCTTAAAACCAGCACATTCGACAGCATTTACTGCTGCGGCCCTGATCCGATGATGAAAGCAGTGGCATCATATGCAAGGAAGCATGAAATTAATTGCGAGGTCTCACTTGAAAACCTCATGGGTTGCGGCATCGGTATATGCCTGTGTTGCATAGCCCCTACAAATTCCGGTAATGTCTGTACGTGTACAGACGGCCCGGTCTTCAATATAAAAAACCTGAAATGGTAAACCTGGCATTCAATATCGGAAATGTTCACTTCAGGAATCCTGTTATGACGGCTTCCGGGACCTGTGGTTACGGCCCTGAGCTCGAGGATTTTTTTGATATGGGCAGCATCGGAGCACTTGTGATCAAAGGAACTACAATGGAACCCAGGGAGGGTAATCCTTATCCAAGGATGGCAGAAACACCTTCAGGAATGCTGAACTCTGTGGGACTCCAGAATAAAGGAATTGACTACTTTGAAAAGAATATATATCCGCGTATTTCAGGTTATGATACAAATGTCATAGTTAATATAAATGGCAGTTATATAGATGATTATGTCAACCTGTCTAAACGGATAGATAAGCTGGACCGGATACCCGCAATCGAACTTAACATCTCGTGCCCGAATGTAAAAATGGGAGGGATGTCGTTCGGAACCAATCCTGAAACAGCAAGGGAAGTGATAAGGGCTGTAAGAAAAGCCTACTCGAAAATGATAATGGTGAAGCTTTCACCAAATGTGACTGACATTGTTCAGTTTGCAAGGATATCAGAAGAGGAAGGTGCAGATTCGATTTCACTTATAAATACGCTTCTCGGGATGGCCGTGGATATAAGGACAAGAAAACCTTCACTTGCAACAATCACAGGAGGCCTGTCTGGTCCGGCTGTCAAGCCTGTGGCACTCAGGATGGTATGGCAGGCTGCAAGGGCTGTTAAAATCCCGGTAATCGGTATCGGCGGGATAATGAACGGAAACGATGCACTTGAGTTTATAATGGCTGGTGCGACTGCAGTCCAGGTCGGAACCGCAACATTCATAGAACCTGACGCTCCTGCAAGGATTGCCGGTGAAATAAAGGACTACCTCGAAAAAAATAAGATTTCCGACTACAGGGAGCTGATAGGCTGTATCAACTGCCACTAATCACTGGAATTTCTTTAAGGCTTTTACTGATATACATCAAATGGAATGATGTATATTTTATTAAATATTGCTTTCGTATTAAGTCTATTTACTATAAATTTGTAACCCGTTACAACGATTTTATTTACAAATAATAAATATTAAACCATGACAGAAAGTTTGCAGATTGACATACTCGACAGGAAAATTCTCGACATAATCACAAAGAATGCAAGAATTCCGTACCTGGAAGTAGCAAGAGAATGCGGCGTTTCCGGTGCTGCAATACACCAGCGGGTTCAGCGGCTCATCAGGATAGGTGTAATAAAAGGCTCAGAATTTAAGGTTGATCCGGTTATGGTAGGATTCAGGACCTGTGCCTACATCGGCGTTTTTCTCGATCACCCGGGTCACTACAGGGATGTAATAAGGAAATTCAAAGAGATAGAGGAAATCATTGAATGCCACTACACTACAGGTAATTACTCGCTTTTTATCAAGGTGTATACACGTGATAACGAGCACCTGAGGGTGATACTTACAGATAAGATCCAGACAATACCCGGCATAACAAGGACAGAAACACTCATATCGCTTGAGGAATCAATAAACAGGCAGATACCTGTACTGGCAAAAGAATAAGAGACCTTTAAGAATATTATTAAGCCGTATCCGATAGGTTACGGCTTTTTTATTCAACCGACGGAGCAATGGGTACGGACTTACTGGAGACAGCCTGCCGCGCAGGAGGGTTCAGTACCTGCAAATAAAAAAGGCAGCCATTTTGTGGCTGCCTTGTGATCCAGCTGGGGCTCGAACCCAGGACCCCATCCTTAAAAGGGATGTGCTCTACCAGCTGAGCTACTGAATCATCCTTGTTTTTTGCGAGTGCAAATGTAATTTAAATATTGAAATTATTCAAAATATTTATAAGAATTTTATTTGTAAAAAAATTCCTCTGATTTCCTGTTATGTTTTTCCGGCCGCTGCGTCTTGAATGAAAAAAGATGTTTAATTTAAACTTTATTATCATGAAAAAGCTACTTGGAATAATTGCACTTGCGCTCCTTACAGTAAGCGTCAGCGGACAGAAATCAATAGATGATCTTTTCGACAAATATTCCGGCAAAGATGGCTTCACAACTGTCACAATAAATGGTAACCTTCTGAGACTGGCAGCAGCATTTGACAACGAAGACAGCGACAGCGACCTCCCAAAGAACATTAACCTTATAAGGATCCTGGCCCAGGATGATGAATACCAGGGAAAAGTCGAAAATTTCTATGATGCAGTAATTAAAGACATCGACCTCACAAAATACGAGGAATTTATGCAGGTAAAGGAAAAGGACCAGAATGTGAGGATGCTCGTACGCATGGATGGAAATAAGTTCTCTGAATTCCTTATGATTGTCGGTGGCAAGGATAATGCGATAATTCAGATAAAGGGATCGATGACACTCGATGAAGCCCGCAAATTCGCTGATGATGCGAAAAAGGACCACGGTTCAAACTTTATTGACAAGAAATAAGTAACACTTAAGAGCCTCCTGCACCAATGACAAGACTTGAATTCAATAATCAGGTCCTGCTGCTGAGCAGAAAGTTATACACTACAGCATTCCGCTTCCTTAAGAGACAGGAGGAAGCGGAAGATGCTGTCCAGGAGGTCTTTATAAGGCTATGGAACAGGCTGGATGAGCTCGACAGGTACAATAGCCTTGAGGCCTTCGCCGTTACAACAGTAAAGAACTATTGCATCGATTTATTAAGACGGGAAAAGCTGCAGGGATACGGAGAAGAATCAACAGCCCAGCACATTGTAAACAATGAGCCTTCTCCGCATGAAAAACTTGAAAACGACGAGACTGCGTCAATACTTAACAGGATAATAGGGGAGCTTCCGGAACTTTACCGCGAGATTATTACCCTTAAAGAAATAGATGGCCTTAGCTATGAAGAGATCGCTGAAACCACGAACCAGAACATTAATACGCTGAGAGTCAATCTGTCAAGAGCCAGGAAGATGATCAGGGATGAATATAAAAAGAGACGATATGAACACACAGGAAGTATACAGTCTTCTGGAAAAGTACTATGAAGGCACAGCATCAGAAGCCGAGGAACTGGAACTGAAAAGATATTTCAGGGAAAACACTGTTCCACCGGAACTGGAGCACGAGAAAGAGATCTTCGGCTGGTACGGATCTGAACTGACAATCCCCGAGCCCTCAGCAGGCTTTGAACAGAGGATAATCAGCGCAGTCGGTAAGGTACAGTCACACCCGACTGCAAAGGTAAGGAGGATGTTTGCGCTGGCTATGAGCTCAGCAGCAGCAATACTCATACTTGCAGGCTCATGGTTCTTCTTCATCCACCAGAGCGAACCCGCAGATACCTTCAAGGATCCGGCAATTGCTTATAACGAAACGATGAAGATCCTTTACGGTGTTTCAGAAAAGATGAACTCGGGAATGAAAGTAATGCAACCGGCCACAAGAGCCAGGTCAGTTGCCGGCAAAAGCATGGAAAAAGTTGAAAGGTCGACAGGAATCATAAACGATAATCTAAAAACGCTCGGCTATTTCCGGAAAGCCATGAATATCGTATCTTCACCTCTTGAAACAAGGTCGCTTAAATAAATCGGTCATGAGAAGAGCAGTTTCAATATTAATACTCGTCCTGTTTGCCCTTTCATCAAAGGCACAGGATGGAGCCGCAATTGATGAGCTTTTCCAGAAATACCAGGGCAGGGAAGGTATCACCAGCGTTTATATTTCAAGCAAGATGTTCAGCATGTTCAGCGGGCAGAATTCAGGTAATGCCGAAGTCGACGACCTGATGAATAAACTGAAATCCATAAGGATACTGACTGTCGAGGATTCACTTATTAACCTGAAGGTCAACTTCTACGATGAACTAAGGAAAAAAACCGATTTCAGTTCATACGAGGAACTCATGGTTGTAAATGAAGCTGATAATGTAACCAAATTCCTTATAAGGCAACAGGGCAAAACTATCTCTGAACTGCTTATAATCTCAGCAGGAAAAGGAGGAAACACACTTATTTCCATACGAGGTGACCTCGATCTTAAAAACATTTCCTCGCTGTCAGGAAAAATGGGAATAAAACAGCTTGAGGAACTCGATAAGATGGAGCAGAAGCCTCCTAAGAATTAGAATCAAAAATACAGGTGTAAGGAATACTGCCCGGATGGACTTTCATCCGGGTTTTTAATTACATTTGCCTGAACCCAGTGAATCAATAAAAGGTGCAAAACCAGTTAATATATTCAAGGTACAGGGCATTATTACAGGCCTGCAGGGGCAATATCAACAAGGATGAAATCGTAAATGTCCGCAAGGCTCTTAACCTTGTTATCGAACATTGCGGAGGCAGAAAGACAATCACAGGGGAAAACCTCGTTATCCACTCCCTGAATGTTGCAAGGATTGTGGCGGAGGAATTAAGCCTTGGCTATTCAACAATAATAGGGGCAATACTTCACGATTCATTTGATACAATCGGGCTTTCGGAAGCTCAGCTTAATAAGGAATTCGGGCGAAACATACCCGCAATAAGCAAAGGTTTCCTCAGGATCTCAGGTATCGAATCAATGCAATCGTCATACCAGGCTGAGAACTTCAGGAAGCTTCTCCTTACGCTTGCAGAAGATGTAAGGGTGATTATTATTAAGCTTGTTGAGAGACTCGATTACATGAGGAACCTCGAATCAATGGATGAAAAGGAAAGGTTACCCATGGCCTCGGAAACCTATTTTCTTTATGCCCCGCTGGCTCACAGGCTGGGCTTCTACAACCTCAAATCTGAACTCGAAGATCTCTCAATCAAATACCTGGAACCTGAGAAATTCGCTTTCATCAGCGAAAAACTTAAACAGACTGCACCGGCAAGGAACAAGCTTATAAGGGACTTTTCGCAGCCTCTCAGGGAAAAACTCGACAGGCATGGCTTCAGGTATGTTATTAAAAGCCGCACTAAATCAGTGCATTCAATACTCCTCAAAATGAGGAAACAGGGGGTTGAATTTGAAGAGGTCTACGACATCTTTGCAATAAGGATAATAATTGACAGCAAAACAGAACATGAAAAATCCGATTGCTGGCAGGTATACTCAATAGTCACAGATCTGTACCAGCCAAACCCCAGCAGGATGAGAGACTGGATATCTGTACCGAAATCAACAGGTTATGAATCACTTCATACAACTGTTGTCGGACCAAGGGGAAAATGGGTTGAAGTACAGATAAGGACACGCAGGATGGATGAGATTGCAGAGAAGGGGATAGCTGCACACTTCCGCTACAAGGGTCTCAAAAGTGACTCAGGTATTGAGAACTGGCTTTCAGAGATGCGTGAGATACTTGAATCCTCAGATCGTGAGGATTCCTCCTTTATCGACCAGGTGAGATCGGGCCTTTATGCCGACGAGGTATTTGTATTCACACCAAAGGGCGACCTGCGCCAGCTGCAGGCAGGATCCACTGTTCTCGATTTCGCATTTGACATACATTCGGAGATAGGGGCATCATGCGTTGGTGCGAGGGTAAACGGCCGAAACGTTACAATAAGGTACACACTGCAGAACGGAGACAGGGTGGAGATACTCACATCTAAAAACCAGAAGCCCAAACAGGACTGGCTTTCATTTGTCGTTTCATCAAAGGCCAAGTCAAGGATAAAATCCCTCCTGAACGAAGAAAAGGCACTTGCCGCTGCCGAGGGAAAAGAGATCCTTATGAGGCGACTCAAGAACTGGAAGATGGTTTACGGAGACCCTGTTATCAAGAAGTTACAGTTAAGGTACCAGCAAAAAACAGCTCAGGATCTGTACTTTATGATTGCTGATGGTAAGATTGATCTCCTTGAGATTAAGAATTTCCTCCAGGCTCCTGAAGCTGCAACAGAGCAGGCTGCCCAGCCGGCAGTTCCTGAAAAAGAAACTCCTGATTTCCCGGAGCCACAGTACGCTGACTTCCTTGTAATCGAAGATAAAGTTGAGGGACTCGATTACAGGTTATCCAAATGCTGCAACCCTGTTTTCGGCGACAGGATATTCGGTTTTATAACAATAGGAGAAGGAATAAAGATCCACCGGACAAGCTGTCCCAATGCCAGGTACATGATGTCGCGCTATCCATACAGGGTCGTTGCTGCAAAATGGACAAATACCAAAAACATGCCTTCATTCAGGGCATCAATTAAGATCACAGGGGTGGAGGACATCGGTATCGTGAACAGGATAGCAGATATTATAGCATCTTACAGCGTCAGCCTGAGAAGTTTCAACTACAACATAAATGATGGAATGTTTGAAGGAATGTTAAGCATAATGGTGCCTAACAACAATGTTCTCCAGGGAATTATAAAAAAGATTCTGGCAGTTAAAGGAATACTTAAAGCAGTAAGGACTGAATCTGAATAACCAAGGGATATAGCACAACATAATGATTAAAAGCCTCTTATTCATATCAATTGCCCCGATTATCACAATTGCACTTTACATTTATATCCGCGACAAGTATGAAAAGGAGCCGTTAGGTAGTTTGTTATTAGCCTTACTTACAGGAGCTTTAATTATTATACCTGCAGTATTAATAGAATCTTTACTTGAATCATTTGCAACCCCATCCCATATAATCATAAAATCGTTTTATATGGGGTTCGGGGTGGCCTCACTGACAGAAGAAGGATTAAAATTTATTGCTTTCATGCTGTTCTTCTGGCGAAGTAAAAACTTCAATGAAAAGTTTGACGGGATAGTGTATGCTGTGTTCATTTCACTTGGTTTCGCAGCAGTTGAAAATCTTTTCTATGTATATAAGGGGGGCTATAATGTTGGTGAAATAAGGGCTATTAGTGCTGTTCCTGCCCACGCGCTCTTTGGCATTATAATGGGCTATCACCTGGCAAAAGCCAAGTTTTACCCGGGCAGGCGCGGACTCCATCTCCTGCTTGCTTTCCTGATGCCATTCGCCTGGCATGGACTGTATGACTTCCTCTTATTAGGTGAAAATGAAGTGTTTCTGTTCATATTCATACCTGTTTTCATTTATTTCTGGATCACCGGTTTCAGGAGGATGAAGGAGCTTTCTGATGCCTCTGTCTTTCGCAACGACCTTCCGCCGGGGCAGTAGAATCATTTTATCGGAAGGACTGAGGGCTGAGGCTTGTGGCATGAGGTTTTTACTTTCGCCTTTCGCCTTTCGCCTTTCGCCTTTCGCCTTTTACCTAGCCTAGTATCTTGTATCTGGTTTCACTGGAAGTTTTGCCATTTTCTCAACTTCAAGTGATGCAAATCCAAACTCCTCAACAACCTTACCAAGAAGGAGATAGGTCCCGCTACCCTTGAAAGGGTATTTCTCAAGTGTTTTTGAAAAATGGGTTGAGTCGAAGAAGTTTCCTTCATTATCTATGAAGCATCCGAAATTCATCCAGTCGTTTTTTATTGTCTTAATGTATTTGACATTGACAAGATGGCCGACCATCCGTACTATCTTTCCTACTGATGCATTCATCTCCCTTGCCATAATCCCGCCGCGGAATGGTGTCTCGAGCATATCGAACCATGTCATGCTGACAGGGAATCCAAGAAGTTCTATTTCATCGTAAGCATCTTCAATGCTGCTGTGTTCCAGGTCGGGAAGTGTGAATGGACGGGGAGGGGCGGAAAACAGCGATTTTGTGTATGGCTGCTTTTTCTTTCCGTTTACAAGCATATGCGCCTCCCACAGCAGGATGGCCTTTTTCTTTCCTGTAAACCTGAAAGCGCCGCATCGTATAAGAAGTGTCACCTGCTCAATGCCGGGCGACAGTCGGGCAATAAAATCATCAAGCCCGTTAAATGGCCCGTCAGCCTTCCTCGATTCTTCAATTGAGCGCGCAAGGTTTTCGTTTATCCCTGATATATGAATGAACCCTATGTACAGATCTGACCCGTATATTGTTGTCTTGTATGTGCTCATGTTCACGCAGGGCGGCAGTATGTTTGCCCCGCAGCGCTTTGCTTCATGCACATATACCCAGGTGCGGTAGAAGCCACCGAAGTTATTTATAACTGCAACCATGAACTCTAGGGGATAGTTAGCCTTCAGCCACAGGCTCTGGAAACTCTCAACGGCATATGAGGCTGAATGTGCCTTGGAAAATGAATAGCCGGCAAATGATTCTATCTGTCGCCACACCTCTTTTGTGATCTCATCGGGATAGCCTTTAGCACGGCAGTTTGAGAAGAACCTTTCTATAATCCTTTGCATCTCCTGCTTAGACCTGTGTTTGCCGCTCATTGCCCGCCTGAGCGTATCTGCGTCTGAAAGATCGAGGCCCGCGAAGTGATGGCAGACCTTCAGAACATCTTCCTGGTAGACCATAACACCGAAGGTTTCAGCAAGCTGTTCTTTCATGACTGGATGGATATATTCGAACTTATCAGGGTTGTGGAACCTGTGTATATACTCGCGCATCATGCCGGAACGTGCGACACCCGGCCGGATAATAGAGCTGGCTGCAACAAGTGTTTTGTAATCATCGCACCTGAGTTTCTGGAGGAGCCCGCGCATGGAAGGGCTTTCTATATAAAAACAACCTTTTGTATCGCCCTCTTTAAGACGGCGTTTCACTTCAGGGTCGTGCTTGAATTTCTGAATTGCATGTACATCCACATCAACAGACCTGTTCCGGAGTATTATCTCGGCACTCTCTCGTATGTGTCCTATTCCGCGCTGGCTCAGTATATCGAGCTTCTCGAATCCTATTTCCTCTGCTGTATACATGTCCCACTGGGTTGTCTGGAATCCTTTCGGAGGCATGTCGAGTGCAGTGTAACAGGTTATTGGCTCCTCGGATATCAGCACACCGCCGGCATGAATGCTCCTCATATTCGGGAAATCAGCTATCCGTAGTCCTGTTGAAAAGATAAGTTCGGTGATCTCGTTGCGGTTAGAATCGGATGAAGGATTATCTATAAGATTGTCAATCTCTTCCTTTGGCAGGCCATGGACTTTCCCCAGTTCCCTGACAATCGACTTTCCCCTGAAAGTACTCATGGTTCCCAGCAGGGCTGTGTGTGCATAGCCATAGCGCTTGAAAATATAATCAAGAACTTCATCCCTTTCCTTCCAGGAATAGTCGATGTCAAAATCGGGCGGACTGCTTCTTTTCGGATTAATAAAACGCTCAAAGTAAAGGTCGAGGTCGATAGGGTCAACATTAGTGATTTTCAGGCAATAAGCAACAATGGAATTTGCCCCGCTGCCCCTCCCTACATGGTAGAATCCCCTTGACATGGAGTAGCGGACAATATCCCATGTTATAAGAAAATAAGCTGAGAAGCCCAGTTTGTCGATAATCTCAAGTTCATGTCTTATCCTCCGTTTTGCCTCGCTGTTGTTCCTTCCATACCTGTACACCATACCGTCCCAGGCAAGCTTTTCGAGGAGGAGGCGGTCGTCGTACCTGCTTGCAGAATAGATTTGCTTGTTTTTCAATCCCTTAAGATCAAGAGATATATTGCAGTCTGCAATTAACCTCCCGGTGTTTGCAATTATAAGCGGATGCTTGCTATAAACTTCCTTCAGTTTTGGGATATCGGTGAAGAACTCATCTTCGGCTGCGCATTGCCACTTGTTAAGGTGGCTCAGCAGGATGTTGTTATCAACGGCCCTGAGGCTCCTGTGTATGAAAATATCAGCTTTATCTGAAAATGTTACAGGACTGAGGATCACCATTTTTTCAATAGCCACCTGTCGTGATACTGTAAGAAGGCTGTTCACTTCGGAAGGGCAGATTCCCACATATTCATTCTCGAATAATTTCCGGAGCGGGAGGCGGCCAAGGCGGTATATTACGTAGGCATTGCTGAAGCGGGCAGGGGGGAACTCAAATGGTGTTCCTTCGATATTACGGAGAGTGAGGAATTCATTCAGTTCCCTTATTCCCTCGTTGTTTCGGGCAAGGCCGATGAAGAGGAAGTCGTTGTTGTTCCTGAATTCGATGCCTGCAATGGGCCTGATTCCCTGCTTTGTACATTCGGCAACAAACCCGGGCATCCCCGTGGAGTTATTTATATCAGTTAGTGCAATAGCTTCAGCACCGTGAGCTGCTGCCTGGCTTACAAGCTGCTCAACAGTCATGGTCCCGTAGCGGAGACTGTAATATGTATGACAGTTTAAGTACATTAGGTCGTGCAGGTCGTGCAGGTCGTGCAGGTCGTGCAAGTCGTGCAGGTCGTGCAGGTCGTGCAGGTCGTGCAGGTCGTGCAGGTCGTGCAGGTCGTGCAGGTCGTGCAGGTCGTGCAGGTCGTGCAGTCTGGGGTTCTTACTTTCGCCTTTCTCCTTTCTCCTTTCGCCTTTCTCCTTTCGCCTTTCTCCTTTCGCCTTTCGCCTTTTGCCTTTTGCCTTTTGCCTTTTTACTTTAGAACCTCCATCCCCGGAGACGTTCCTCCATGAGATTCTGCTCTTTTACGGCATTTTCAAGCTGTCTGAGGGCCTTTTCCTCCCTTTCCGGTACTGTGAGTACCCCAACGGCTCTCCTCACCGCATCCCGCCCGAAACGCTTTCTCAGCTTGTCCATGGCCAGGTAGAGGTTTACCTTTTCGGGGGTGTCGTCGAACATATCGAGTTGCTGAACGCCTCGCACAAGGTGACTGAAACGGACACCTATAAGCCTTATAAGCATTCTTCTCTGGTAGAGGCGGCTGAAGAGTTCCTTTGCAATACCTGTGAGCACATGGTCGAAAGAGGTATATGGTATCCTTTTCTGGAGGCTGTGGGTGTCGAAGTTTGAATATCTTATCTTGACAGTTATGCATGATGTGAGCTTCTCCTGGCGGCGGAGGTCAAAAGCGATCTTCTCAACCATCCCGGCAAGCAGCTGGTTAAGCCTTACTATGTCTGTAGTATCCTTGTCGAATGTATGCTCGGTGCTTATCGATTTCTGTTCCGAGTAACTTATAACAGGTGAGGTATCGATCCCGTTTGCCTTCTTCCATATTTCCATGCCGCTTTTTCCCATGAGCCTCTCAAGCATCTCCGGTGGTATGTTGCGGAGGGTGGATATTGTTGAGATACCCATCGACCTGAGTGTGTGATATGTTTTCTGGCCAATCATCGGGATCTTCCTTATCGAGAGGGGATCGAGGAAGGGTATCACTATATCTTTTGCCACCTCTATCTCTCCATTTGGTTTTGCTTCACCTGCAGCAATCTTTGATACTGTCTTGTTAACCGAAAGCCCCATTGAAACAGGAAGTCCTGTCTCCCTGATTATCTCACTCCTGAGTTCATGCGACCACAGTGCACAGCCGTAAAACCTGTCCATGCCTGTCAGGTCGACGTAATGCTCATCCACTGATGCCTTCTCATACAGGGGTGCCTTCGAAGCAATTACATCTGTAACCATATTTGAATATTTGCTGTAAAGCTCCATGTCACCGCGTATTACAACTGCATCGGGACAAAGGTTTCGCGCAAGTTTCATCGGCATGGCGGAACTTACACCATAACGCCTTGCCTCGTAGCTGCAGCTCGATACAACACCACGGTCCGACATGCCGCCTATTATAACCGGAAGGCCCTTCAGCCTGCTGTTCTTTAACCTCTCCACAGAGACAAAAAAGGTGTCGAGATCGAGATGCAGAACAGATCTTTCATTATTCCCCGCCAGAAACATCCTTCACCTCCTTATTTTTTTTTGCTTATTCTTGTTTATTTCAGAATTATATATTAGTTTTGATTAAATTTTAATCAATCCGCTGACAACAATATAATCAAATAATAAATATGTATTTCGCATCCAACATAAAAATTTTACGCAAGAGGAAGGGGAGGACCCAGGACGAGGCAGCCATTGGTCTTAACCTGAAGCGTTCAACGCTGAGCGGCTACGAAAACGGTATCGCCCAGCCGGGAATAGAGATACTCATAGCCTTCTCAGGTTATTTCAATGTGTCGATAGACACGCTTCTGAAAGTCAATATAGCCGGGCTGTCCGAAAGCCAGCTTGGAGAGCTTGAAAGAGGCTATGATGCATACGTAAGGGGAAGCAACCTGAGGGTCCTTACAACGACAATAGGCCCGGACAATACAGAGAATATCGAACTTGTCGGCGAGAAAGCCAAAGCGGGATATGCAACAGGGTATGCCGATCCTGAATACATAGGTGAACTACCTGTCTTCAGGCTGCCTTTCCTATCTGATAAACGGAAATACCGCACTTTCCAGCTTAAGGGCGACTCAATGCTGCCAATACCTGACGGTTCGTGGGTAACCGGCGAATACCTCCAGGACTGGCTGAACCTCCCGAACGGAACAGCATGCATCGTTTTTACAATCGACAACGGCATAGTATTCAAAGTTGTGGAAAACAATATAAGAAAGGACGGTAAACTGGTACTCTATTCGCTCAATCCGATATACGAACCTTACGAGGTGCATATAAACGAGGTCAAAGAGATCTGGAAATTCGTTAACTATATAAGCAATGAACTCCCTGAACCCGTCATACCAGAAAAACAACTTATACAGACAGTTGCAGGCATGAAACACGACCTCGAAAGACTGAAGGCAAAGCTCGGAAGGGATATCACGGATGTTGCCGAGGAGAACTGAAAAACATGCTGCTTTCCACAGATAAGTATAATTAATCATGGCAGAAAAGGAATACGACCCCGGGATGCATACTGCAGAACACATCCTTAACTCGGTAATGAACAGGAAATTCGGATGCGGCCGGTCATTCAGAAGTCATATCGAGAAAAAGAAGAGTAAATGCGATTACCGCCTCGCCTCCGGACTGACAGATGAAGAGGTCGTGTCGGTTGAATCGGCGGTTAATGAAATAATAAACAGGAATATAGATATCTCGGAAGAGTTTATTACGAGGGCAGAAGCAGAGAAAAATTATTTTACAGGGAAACTGCCCCACGACGCCGGCGACAGGATCAGGATAGTTAAGGTTGGTGAATTTGACGCCTGCCCATGCATAGGGCCTCATGTGAAAAATACTTCAGATATCGGAGTATTCCGTATCAGCACTGTCGATCACGAAGAAGGCATACTGAGGATCAGGTTCAAACTTGAAAAATAAAAAAACCGGCCCGGGGCCGGCTTTTAAATCTATTCTTTTGTAAGCTGTATTATAAGCTGAATTGTTTTTTCAACCTGGTTTTCAGGTACCTTACCTTTGAATAATGCCCTGCAGACCCTGTTCTTGTCAAGAATCACAACAGTATAATTATCGGCTGGCAAACCCCATAACTTCTGAAGAGAACCATCATAATCAAAAAGAATTGTTGTTTTGTATTTCTTGGCTTTATTGCCTGCAATCATCCTTATAAGGTAATTGGGTTTCCACGTAGATTTGCAGTCAACAATTCCAAAACCCTTGAACTTGGTGCTGTCAATCCTGTGGTCAACCTTAACAGCTTTATCAATAGCCTCATTATAAGGTTCATTGAGGTCCTGTTCATCAGGATCCACATAGTTGAGCTGAATTACCTTATTTGCAAAGGTGTTCATTGTAAATTCCTTTTTGTCGGCATCTGTAAACATCCAGTCAGGAGCTTTTTTTCCGACCTCAAGCTTCACGGCTGACTGGCCGAAGCTGTATGACAGCGCTATTATGGTCAGAAGGAGTGAGAGTGTGATTTTCTTCATTGGTTAGGATTTTTATTTGATACCAATATATAAATTATTTTTATCATCCTGCTAAGTGCTCATCCTACACTTCGTAATCGTTAAGGAAATCATTCAGGGGCTTCATCGCTCTGGCAGTGCTGATCACATGTTCGAAAAAGCCTCCGGATGTGACATCCTTATCTGAAACACTGTTTATGACAAGGTAGCTCTTGTGCTTCAGCAGTTCGGCATAAGGATGGTCGCTGTTGTAGCCCCTTGGTACCTTTTTAAGCTTCTCACCCTGCAACTCCCCGAAATACTTCCTGAAATCCTTCTGCTGAAGTATCCTCGTGAACCTGTCGGGTTCAAGATCGATCTTTTCCCTTATTGCATTCAGCCATGGAGCAGGAGGGACGTAAGCGCCACCGGCTATCATGCTTGCCCCGGGTTCGATGTGTACGTAATATCCAGCGTACTTATCCCCGTTCTTCCTTCCTCCGCGCACTATGAAACCTCCCATATGGGCTTTGTATGGTGACTTATCGTTCGAGAACCTGATATCCCTGTTAATCCGGAAGATGACTGAACTTGCTTCAAGACCTTTAAGTATAGGCTCAAAGCCTGCTATCGAATCAATTGCTGCCTGCATGAAAACTTCAAATTCCTTTTTTGCAGCTTCATAGGCACTCCGGTTTTTATTAAACCATTCCCTGTCATTGTTCTTTTTAAGCTTTGAGAGAAACTCGAGGGTTGACTTGCTTATCTGGGGCATAATATGTGTATTAGTTTGAATTTATAACAATTAAGTGCAGGCAAAGGTTGCTGATCAGCCCGTCTTTCATAAAAATAGACCAAATAATTTTGATTATCCATATTAAAATGCTAATTTTTTAATATGTGAAATGATTAAAAACTAATCAAAACTATGGGAAAGTTTGATAAATTCTGCCAGAGCTGCGGGATGCCAATGGAACAGGATCCTGGAAAAGGAGGCACAAATGCCGACGGCTCAAAAAACCTGAAGTACTGCAGCTATTGTTACAGTGAAGGGAAATTCCATGATGATTTTACTAACCCGGGCCAGATGGTCGGTTTTGTAAAAGGCAAGCTGAAAGAGATGGGTATCGGACCGATCAAAAGATGGTTCTATACGTCGCACATATCGCAGCTTGAGCGGTGGAAGAAATAAGCTGCCGGGCAAGAATACTGCTCTTCAGCATATTTTACACTGATCAACTTATATTGTTTATTACAGTCTTTCTGTTTTCTTTGCATATAAGGAAAAACAGATATCCTTTTACTATCATGTAAGGAGAGTGTGAAAGGATATTGAAATGAATCTGTAATGAGTATCCATATAAGAAGAGGAATAAGAACTGCACTACTGTTTTTTTTATTCACAAAAATTATTCCTGCTGCTTCCTGCCAGACTGCAGATCACTGGGAATCAGTAATATTGAGAAATGATGTCTTTCATTACCTGGTCCCCGTATCAGAACCTCCATCAGGCTGGAGCAGCCTGGGTTTTGATGATTCATCATGGCTGACGGGAAAGGGTAACATTGGATATGGTGAGGTTGATGATTCTACTGTTCTCACTGCAGGTGTAACTTCACTTTACCTCAGGATAAACTTCAACATTCCTGACAGGTCTGCAATATCAGCTATGAAATTATACGTTGATTACGATGATGGTTTTGTTGCCTACCTGAACGGCCATGAGATTGCAAGGGCTAACCTGGGCACCCCTGGAGACCACCCGCCTTTTAATTCGTTCGCGCTCTCATCACATGAGTCTGTAATGTATTCAGGCGGTCAGCCAACAGGTTTTGATATAAATGCCGATACCTTAAGCTATTACCTCCTTCAGGGGAACAACGTGCTCAGCCTGCAGGTACACAATAACACTATTGGCTCATCTGACCTGGCATCATCGACCTTCCTGTTTGCCGGGATTTCAAACACAAGCAGCTATTTCCGACCGCTTCCTCAGTGGTTCATGCCTCCATTCAGCGAAGAGACGCATCTCCCCGTTATATCAATAAATACGAATGGCCAGGCTATACCTGATTACCCGAGAATACCTGTGTATATAAAGGTAGTTGACAACGGTCCGGGTAAAATTAATAAGCCCGGAGATCAGGGAACCGACTATGATGGGATGGCCGGTATGAAACTCAGGGGCCAGTCGTCACAGATGTTCCCGAAAAAACCTTATGGCATAGAACTATGGAAAACCTCAAGTATAGATTCGGCCGCCTCCTTGCTCGGTATGCCACAACATAAGGACTGGGTGCTGTACCCGCCTTATTCAGACAAGACAATGATGAGAAATGCAATTACATATTTCTTCGGCAGTAAGATGGGTACATGGCAGCCCAGGTGCAGGTATTGCGTATTATACCTGAACGGTGAGTACCTGGGAATATATATCCTGATGGAGCATATCGAAAGAGATGAAAACAGGGTGAATATAAGTGGCCTGGGTCCGCAGGATATATCCGGAGATGACGTTACGGGTGGATATATTGTGAAGATGGATAAAATCTGGAACCTCAGTCCGGAAAGTTATTTTACGGTTACACCAGGCATTAAATATCCCAATTCATGGGACTACATCTTTACCTATGTTTACCCGCGTCCGGAAAGAATTAATGTCCAGCAAAAAGCGTATATCAAATCATTTCTTACACAGGCTCAGAATGTTCTCGCAGGCTATAATTTTAAGGATCCGGATGAAGGGGCAGCGAAATATTTCGATTATGGCTCTTTCGCCGACAACCAGATAATGCAGGAACTTGCAAACAATGTAGATGGCTACAGGCTCAGCCAGTATTTTTACAAACAAAAGAGCACCCATGGCGGCAGACTTTTTGCCGGTCCGCTCTGGGATATTGATCTGGGGTATGCAAATGCGACATATTACGATTATAACTATGTCACTTACGGCTGGTATTACACTCATGTGGCGCCAGACTGGGAGCATCCTATGTACTGGTGGGACAGACTTATGCAGGATCCGGTTTACGTTCGCAGGTTTGTTACGCGCTGGAGAGAATTGAGACAGAATGAGTTCCGCACTGAGAATTTCATGCATTTCATCGACAGCACGGTTACATACCTGGGCACAGAGGTAGCCAGGAATTACCAGAAGTGGCCTATAATTGGAACCTATGTCTGGCCGAATTACTACATCGGGCCCACTTATGAGGCTGATGTGAACTTCCTGAAGAACTGGATAACAGACAGGCTTGCGTGGATGGACCAGGCAACCGGGATCACTTCTGACCTGTATAACAAGGCTTTTGCTGATTATGAAATAATTAGCTATCCAAACCCGGTAAAAGATAACCTTACAATTGCTTTAAGCACATCGACTACAAACAAACTCACATTTTCATTCAGTGACCTTTTCGGGAGGAAGATATATGAAACAACCTATGTTCCAGCCCTGGCAGGGAACCAGGAAATCACTATAAACCTTAGTGCCCTTAATACAGGATTGTACCTGCTTTCCGTATCCAGGGGCAATGAGGTACTGGCATTGAGGAAAATTATAAAACACTGATAATCTGAAAACTGGGCGGATCTTAAAATAACCGCCGGCAAAAATCACCTGCTTAACATTGCAATTCGGACGAATTGCATTTTCTTTGCTGGAAATTCTATTAATATTAAATACCGGTCTGTTATATACTTACCCCTGCCGGTTAGTGAAAAGAAATAGTTGAGATGCGTGGATATTTTGTTTCCCTTCAAAAGAAGATATTAATATTCTCATTACTTATACTGGCCTCATCCGGGTTGTTTTCCCAGCAAATAAACCACTGGGAAAGCGTTGTGCTTTCAAACGATACCTGGCATTATATCGTGCCTGTTTCAGAACCGCCTTCTGACTGGAATACAGTTGGTTTCGACGATTCAGGCTGGCTGACAGGCAAAGGCGGAATAGGGTATGGGGATAATGACGATTCTACAATCCTTGTAGCCCCGGTGGGATCTGTTTTCATGAGAACCACCTTTGGCATAACTGATAAATCTGCAATCTCATATGCAGTCCTTCATCTCGATTACGACGACGGGTTCGTTGCGTACCTTAACGGGCATGAAATAGCAAGGGATAATATTGGCACGGCAGGAGTGAAGCCGGCTTATTCAGATTTTGCAATAAACTGTATTGAGCCGAAAATGCCATTTGACCAGTTGCCTCCGAGTTTCCTTATAAACAAGGATACTGTTGCAAAATACCTTTCAAACGGCACCAATGTACTTGCCATACAGGTACACAACTGTAACCTGGCATCTTCCGACTTGTCATCAACTGCGTTTTTCTCGGTTGGCATTACAAACAGCAATGAGTATTACAGGAGACTGCCACCGTGGTTCGACATAACTGTCACAACTACATCCACTTTGCCCATAATTTCAATAGATACTCACGGGCAGGATATCCCTGATGAACCTAAAATAATGGCCACCTGTAAGGTCATAAACAACACCGGTGGCAAAGTAAATGACATAACCGACCCGGGAACAGATTATACTGGTGAGATAGGTATTGAACTAAGGGGACAATCATCACAGATGTTCCCCAAGAAGCCCTACAGTATAGAGCTCAGGAAGAATTCCACAATTGATACTGCTGCCTCACTTTTAGGTATGCCGGCTAACAAGGACTGGGTTCTTCATGCACATTATTCCGATAAAAGCATGATGAGAAATGCACTTACATATTATTTTGGTGCAAAACTCGGCAGGTGGCAGCCACGTTTCAGGTATTGTGTTGTTTATATTAACGGTGACTATCAAGGTCTCTACCTTCTTCTTGAATCCATAAAGAGAGATTCAAGCAGGGTAAATATAAGCCATCTTGCATATACTGATAACTCAGGTGATGAGCTCACAGGAGGTTATATTGTTAAAGTAGATAAGACGTGGAATCTTACTCAGAATGACTACTTTACAACTTATCCGTCGATTATGATAGCGGATACAAGGAACTATAATTTCACCTACGTATATCCAAAAGCTGACAGCATAACTTCCTACCAGAAGACCTACATAAGCAAGTTCCTGACGGATTTTGAAAATGCACTCAACAACAGCAATGTATTCAAGAATCCGGAGAATGGTTTCAGGAAATATCTCAATCTGCAGTCCTTCGTCGATTACCAGATAATGGAAGAACTTGTAAACAATGTTGATGGCTACCGCTACAGCACCTTCTTTACAAAAGATAAAATTACACATGGCGATAAACTGAATGCCGGACCGCTGTGGGACCACGATCTCTGCTACGGGAACGTCGATTATTCGCCTATAAATCTCTCAACATCTGGCTGGTTGTATCCGCATTATGGGCCTAACGAAGGCTATCCGATGCACTGGTGGGCAAGACTGATGCAGGATCCAGACTATGCCAGGATGTTTGTTGCCCGATGGAGGGAACTCAGGAGAAATGAATTCAGAACTGAGAATTTCATGCATTTCATCGACAGTGTAAGGAATTACCTTGGTGGTGAGGTTGCCAGGAACTTCCAGAAATGGCAGATACTGGGAGTCTACGTATGGCCAAACTATTACGTGGGCCAGACCTATGATGAAGAGATCACCTGGCTTAAAAACTGGATTACAGACAGGCTTAACTGGATGGATTCGGCAACTGAACTCAATTCTGATCTTGACAAGCAGGGCTTCGATGACCAGGTGACAATCTATCCGTTACCTGTAAAAGACAAGCTGACAATAGAATATAAAGTCAGCAGCACAGCGCCAGTGACAATTGAATTGTTGGATCTTTACGGCAAGAAGATATACGAAACAAATATTATTCCTCCTGAAGCAGGCAACGATGAATATATACTTGATATGAGTACCTACGGCACAAGCTATCTTATACTCAGGATCAGGCAGGGAGAAAAGGTCATTGGCATCAGGAAGGTCATAAAATACTGATAAGCTTTCTTTTAGCTGAGTTTTTATAATAATTTCCTCTTAATGAAGCATTATAAAATAATTGCTGTTTCATCTCTTTTCCTTTTAATAGTGGCATGCAGTACTAACCATGATGTAATTCCACAAAACAGAAAGACAAGGCAACTCGTTGACACAGTCGGATTCGCACATTATCCCTGGCAGATCGACTCCCTGATGCATCGGTTCATATCTGCCGGTTTCAGGCCGGGGAAAGAGAAAACCGGCTGGAAATTAGCTATTTGCCCGCATGATGACTATACATATACAGGAGATATGTACAGCAGGCTTTTGCAGAATGTAACAGCCCCGAACATAATACTGATAGGGGTTGCCCATAAGGCAGCAGCTCTAGGCATAAGCGATTCTCTTGTCTTTGATACGTTTACCTACTGGAAAGGCCCATGGAGTGAAGTTCAGGTGTCACAGGCAAGGAATAAGATATACAACCATCTGAAGGGAAAATACGCGATGCTTTCTGATTCACTTGCGTCGGTGGAACATTCCCTTGAGGCTCTGATTCCATTCCTGCAATACTACAACAGGAAACTTAATATAATTCCTGTTCTTGTGCCTGCGATGAGTCCTGAAAGAATGAAGGAATGCGGCATTGCGCTTGGTGAGGCAATCAAAACAACGGCTGGGGAAAACAGGTGGACACTTGGAAAAGACTATGCAATTGTAGTCACAACAGACGCCGTTCATTATGGTAACGAGGACTGGAATGGCAGGGATATGGCAAAGTATGGCTGTGATGAACAGGGAAACATTATGGCTTTGGGACATGAGATGGAGATACTTGATCGTTGCTTTGACGGTGAGCTGAATACTGAAAAAATCGCAAGGTTCAGTGATTATACTTTGCAGCCTGATAATTACAGGGAATACAAATGGACCTGGTGCGGTAGATATTCGGTTCCGGTTGCAATGTATACAGCTTATTACCTGGCTGGAAAAGGAAAGCTTAAGGGGGAAATCGTTGATTATTCAACAAGCATAAGCAGGCTCCATATTCCTGTAGACGATCTCGGGATGGGACGGACAGCAATCGCAACGCCATGTCACTGGGTTGGATATGCGGCTGTTGGGTATAAATAAAGGCTGAAGGCGGAAGGCTGAAGGCGGAAGGCTGAGGGCGGAAGAAATGATTGGTAGAATCATTACGCATTTCCTATAATTAATATTATGTTAAATAGATATATAGGATAACCAGGGTGAATAATGATCCGGTTGTCAGGCTCCTCTCCCTTGCAGACGGTTAAAAAAAAAGGGCCGTTTCTCAACGGCCCCTTTCAAGTATCATGTGATACTATTTGCCTTCGAGCTGTTTCATAACAGCGTTGTATTTTGCTTCGTAATCAGGATTGACAGTTCTGAGCCTGAAGTAAAGTTCCTTAAGGTTCTTAAGTGCATCAACTTCGTCAGGTTTCAGGTTATGTGCCTTCTCAAAGTAAGGAATTGCCTTAATGAAAACCACGTTAGCCTGCCCTACTGCCTCGTTGTATTTTTTAACGTCCATAATCTCATTGGCTTTCTGGAAGAGCTCAACAGCCTTGTTATAGTAGCATACACCCATGTTAAACTGTGTGTCGTACTGGTCGCCTTTGAGTTCGATTGATTTGCCAAGTGAATTGATAGCGTCATCATACTTGTCCTGTCTCATATAAATAACGCCTTCTGCCCACCACAGTGAATGATCGTTAGGGTTTGTTGCCTTTGCCTTATCGATGTAGCTGTGTGCATCTTCAGGTTTGTTCTGGTTGATGTAAAAATCCACAAGCTGCATAATAACATCTTTATCATCAGGATAAAGCTGAAACATCTTCTTAAGTGTGATTTCACCATTGGTGAGGTCCTTCAGGTTCATGTATGAGTTGTAAAGGAGGAACCATGGTGTTGTACCTTCATATTTGAACTCAGCGCATTTCTGGAAATGAGGAATACCCTTTTCATACAGTTTTGCATTATAGGCTGCAAGACCTGCATTGAAATAGATACCTGTATCGATGGCACCAACATAAAGCGGGCTTGTTGATACTTTAATGTTTGATTCGAATGAAGCGAGTGCAGCCTCATAACTTTTAGCCTCGAATTCTTTAACACCCTTAATAAGGAAGTCATTCGCAAGGTTAAGGTATGTTGAATTGAGTTTCATTGATTTCTCAATGCTTCCTTTTGTATCGAGTTTAAGTGCCTGTTCATAAGCAGCATAAGCTTCATCAAGAGGGTTTGCAATGAGTGCTTTGTACTTTTCATTTTCAGTCTTGAAAACTTCCTGGCAGAGCCTTCCTTTCGCCATGTAGGTTTTGGGATTGTCTTTTGATTTCTCGTTCACGAGTGCTACATCAAGTGCTTCTTTTGCCTTGTCGAGCAGACCCTGGTCCATATAGCCGAGAGCAGCTGTAACCTTTCCCATCTGGGCAAAAGCGCCAAGAGAAAAACATATTGCTAAGAAGAGAGAAAATAATTTTTTCATGATATAAGAAATTACTTGATTAAATTAAATTTTTGCCAAATTTATAAATATTACTTATTAATCTTCAAATTCTTTGCCATTTTCATCGACGGCAGGAAGATTTTCATCACCGGCTATTTTCACTTCGCCATCCTCCTCCTCATTTACCTCCACACAGGCAACAGATGCAATTGAATCGCTCTCCTTCAGATTTATAAGCCTTACCCCCTGGGTTGCTCTTCCCATCACCCTTAGAGAAGCTACAGGGATCCTTAGGATATTTCCAGACTGTGTGATAATCATAAGATCATCTTTATCAACCACATCCTTAAGGGCAATTAAAGTACCGGTTTTATCAGTGATGTTGATTGTTTTCACACCTTTGCCACCCCTGTTTGTAATCCTGTAACCGTCGATATCGGATCTCTTGCCATAACCTTTTTCACTTACTACAAGGATATCCTTTTCCTTGTTCTCTACAGTAATCATGCCAACAACAATGTCAGCCTCCGTGGCAAGCCTTATACCTCTCACACCTGATGCTGTCCTTCCCATCGGTCTTACGACATTCTCGGGGAACCTTATTGCACGGCCTGATTTTACTGCCATCATTATCTGGTGGTTACCGTTTGTCATCCTGGCCTCCAGCAATTCATCGCCTTCCCTTACAGTAATAGCATTAACACCGTTTGAGCGCGGCCTCGAATAAGCCTCCAGTGAGGTTTTTTTGATGATCCCCTTTGTTGTGCACAGGACTATATAATTATTATTAATATACTCCTCGTCATTCAGGTTCTTCACATTTATAAATGCCCTTACATTATCATCCGGTTCAAGGGCGATTATGTTCTGAATTGCCCTTCCCTTGGAGGTTCTCGACCCTTCAGGGATAGCGTAAACCTTCAGCCAGTAGCACTTACCCTTGCTTGTGAAGAAAAGCATTGTGTTATGCATGGTGGCTATATACAGATGTTCTATAAAGTCCTCGTCACGCGTTGTGCTGCCTTTTGATCCGACACCTCCCCTGTTCTGCCTGCGGAATTCTGTGAGCGGGGTCCTTTTTATATAACCCATGTGTGAGATTGTGATAACCATCTCATCGTCGGCATAGAAATCCTCGGGGTTGAATTCTTCGGCATTTGGCACTATTTCAGTCCTGCGTTCATCGCCGTATTTCTCCTTGACTTCCAGCAACTCATCCTTGATTATCTTCATCTGCAGTTCAACACTGCTGAGTACCTTGTTCAGGTACTCGATGAGTTCCATTACCTCCTTGTATTCGGCCCTGAGCTTATCCTGCTCAAGTCCTGTGAGCTGCCTCAGTCGCATCTCCACGATTGCCCTTGCCTGGATCTCAGACAGGCTGAACCTTTCCATAAGCCTCTCCCTGGCCATATCGGGAGTCTGGGAGGATCTGATTATCGCTATAACTTCATCAATGTTATCGCTTGCTATAATAAGACCTTCCAGGATATGAGCCCGTTTTTCAGCCTGGTCAAGGTCAAATCTTGCCCTGCGGAGTATTATCTCGTGCCTGTGCTTTACAAAGTTATCTATCAGATCCTTTGTATTCAGCATCTTGGGCCTGCCTTTTACAAGGGCGATGTTATTTACGTTAAATGTGGTCTGGAGCTGTGAGTACTTGTAAAGGTTATTCAGAACAACGCTCGCTGTTGCGTCTTTCTTAAGAATTATTACAACCCTCATACCGTTACGGTCCGACTCATCATTTATATATGAGATGCCATCAAGCTTCTTGTCGTTTATAAGGTCAGCGATTTTCTTTATCATCTCTGCCTTATTGACCATGTATGGAATTTCATTTACAATAATGCATTCCCTGCCCGATGCCGTATGTTCAATCTCAGTTTTGGCCCTTACTACAATCCTTCCCCTGCCTGTTTCGAGAGCATCCTTTATACCCTGCTGGCCATATATAATGCCTCCAGTCGGGAAGTCCGGACCTTTAATGTACTGAAGCAGTTCATCAGAAGTTATTTCGTTATTCTCAATAAAAGCTATTGTTGCGTCAACAATCTCGGAGAGGTTGTGAGGCGGCATGTTTGTAGCCATACCGACAGCAATACCTGAAGCCCCGTTTACAAGAAGGTTGGGTATCCTTGTCGGAAGAACTGTAGGCTCTTCGAGTGAATCGTCGAAGTTAAGCTGGAAATCAACAGTATTCTTCTCTATATCGGCCAGTGTCTCTTCGGCAATCTTCCTGAGCCTTGCCTCGGTATACCTCATTGCCGCAGGGCTGTCACCGTCGACAGACCCGAAGTTTCCCTGTCCGTCTATTAAAGGATATCGGAGCGACCACTCCTGTGCCATCCTTACCATAGCTTCATAAACGGAAGAATCACCGTGAGGATGGTACTTACCAAGCACCTCTCCCACTATCCTTGCTGACTTTTTATAAGGCCGGTTGGAGAAGACTCCAAGCTCCGACATTCCAAACAGAACCCTCCTGTGAACAGGTTTTAAACCGTCTCTCACATCCGGAAGGGCACGGGATACAATTACCGACATCGAATAATCGATGTAGGCAGATTTCATCTCCTCTTCTATATTTACCTGAATAATCCTCTCTCTCTCCACTATAAAATTCTATTAATTAAACACTTATACAGAAATTTTTTCCTGACTTATTTGAGCTACGAAAATAGTCATTATTTGGCTATTTTTGATCTAAATAAATGGCGAATTTTAAACAACTACTGTTCATAATTGGGCATGATAATTGCCATATCAATAATCGTTAAAAAGTAACTTTGAAAACGCTAAAACCTGTACATTTGTCGTGTGAAGTCTGACATAATGGCTTAAGCGGGGAGATACAGGTAAGGCATACGAAAATAAACTTATGGATTCACAATTTTCACAACGTGTTAGGGATATCCTCAGTTACAGCAAAGAGGAGGCTATAAGGCTGGGAAACAGTCACATAAGTCCTGAACATCTTTTCCTTGGCATACTGCGCGACGGAGAAGGTGTAGCTGTTGATATATTAATTAACTCCGGTGTTGATCTACTGGTACTGAAAGGTTCTATCGAAAAAAGCATTAAAGTAGAAAACCCGGTACCTGTGGCAGATCATACTGTAATTCCGCTTCTTAGAAGTACAGAGCGGATACTGAAGCTTGTTTATCTCGAGGCCAAAGCCCTCAAGAGTACTACAATTGATACTGAACATCTTCTCCTTGCCATACTGAAGGATGAGAATGCGCTTGTCACCAGGTTCCTTTCTGAACTTGATATTGATTACCAGGCAGTAAGAAAGTATGTTGAAGCAGAAGGTCCTTCAGCAAAAGCTGATTTTCCGAGGGAGGATGATGACGAAGGTGCAGGATTCGGTGGAGGCAGCGGTGCAGGAAAAGGCCAGTCACAGCCAGCTTCATCCAAGCCGTCATCTGAGACTCCTGTACTAGATAACTTCGGTATAGACCTCACAAAAGCAGCTGAGGAAGGCAGGCTCGACCCTATAGTAGGAAGGGAACGTGAGATAGAACGCCTTGCACAGATACTTTCAAGGAGGAAGAAAAATAATCCAGTGCTCATTGGTGAGCCGGGTGTCGGTAAATCGGCAATAGCAGAAGGTCTTGCCCTCAGAATTATAAAGAAAAACGTTTCGAGGGTCCTCTTCAATAAAAGAGTTGTAGCACTCGACCTGGCGTCGATAGTGGCTGGAACAAAATACCGTGGCCAGTTCGAGGAAAGGATGAAAGCCATCCTGAATGAGCTGTCAAAGAACGACAACATAATTCTATTCATAGATGAGATCCACACTATAGTCGGTGCAGGTGGTGCCACAGGATCACTGGATGCTGCAAACATGCTGAAACCTGCCCTCGCAAGGGGTGAAATCCAGTGCATAGGTGCAACTACTCTTGATGAATACCGCCAGCACATAGAAAAAGACGGTGCCCTCGAAAGAAGGTTCCAGAAAGTTCTTGTTGAACCAACGTCCATAGATGAGACTATTCATATCCTTAACAATATAAAGGAAAGGTACGAGGAACATCACAACGTATTCTATACTGAAGACGCTATAGAAGCCTGCGTGAAACTGACAAACCGTTATATCTCCGACAGGCACCTCCCCGACAAGGCCATTGACGCTCTCGATGAATCGGGATCTCGTGTCCATATTTCAAATATTGTCGTACCGGAGAAAATCCTGTCACTTGAAAAACAGCTCGAGGAGACAAAAAAGGAAAAAATGTCAGCTGTAAAGAACCAGAATTTCGAAAAAGCTGCAAGTTTCCGCGACAGGGAAAAAGATCTTCTCGACCTGATTGAACAGGAAAAGAAAAAATGGGAAAAGGAACTGGCACTTAACCGTGAAGTTGTTGATGCGGAAAAAGTTGCTGAGGTTGTTGCAATGATGACAGGTGTCCCTGTTCAGAGAATTGCACAGACAGAAGGCACCAGGCTGCTTAAGATGGCTGACGAGCTGAAGGGCAGTGTTGTCGGTCAGGATGAAGCTATATTAAAGGTGGTAAAGGCAATACAGCGCAACAGGGCCGGCCTTAAGGATCCTAACAAGCCAATAGGAACCTTTATATTCCTTGGCCCTACAGGTGTAGGTAAAACCCAGCTTGCAAAAGTACTAGCCAAATTCCTATTCGACACAACTGATAACCTCGTGAGGATAGACATGAGCGAATACATGGAGAAATTCTCCGTATCACGCCTCGTTGGAGCGCCTCCGGGATACGTTGGTTATGAGGAAGGCGGGCAGCTTACTGAGAAAGTAAGAAGGAAGCCTTATTCAGTGGTGCTTCTCGATGAGATTGAGAAAGCCCACCCCGATGTCTTCCATATTCTCCTTCAGGTACTGGATGAAGGACAGCTGACAGACAGCCTAGGAAGAAGGGTGGATTTCAGGAATACAATTGTAATACTTACTTCAAACATAGGAACAAGGCAGATTTCGGAATTCGGACATGGCATAGGCTTTGACACAACAGCCAAGAAGGCCACAAGGGATGAGCAACAGAAAAGCATACTCCAGAAAGCTCTCCAGAAAACCTTTGCACCCGAGTTCCTTAACAGGATCGATGATGTTGTTATGTTCAACACCCTTACAAAGGAAGACATTAACAAGATAATCGATATAGAACTGAAAGGTCTTTACGAAAGGGTAAGATCTCTTGGCTATGAACTCAAGATATCAAGCCCGGCACGTGATTTCATTGCTGAAAAAGGCTTTGATGCCAACTATGGTGCACGTCCGCTTAAAAGGGCAATTCAGAAATATCTCGAAGACCCTATGGCTGAGGTAATGATAAAGGCAAAGCTCTCTGAAGGTGATTATGTGAATGTGGGGCTTAACAATACAAAGGACGAGATCAAAATCAAGATCGTCAAGAAGAAAGCTGAGCTCCCGGAATCAACCGGAGGGGAAACTGAAGACCAGGAAGAATAGAACACCACCTCCCTCCCGACAAGTCGGGAGTACTCCTCCTCTGAAGAGGAGGAGAAAAAATCAAATATTTTTAGAATCTATTTCCCCTCCTTTTTAAAGGAGGGGTGTCGCGAGAATTCGCGACGGGGTGGTTTATTTAACCGGGTACCCGTACAGGTCAAATTCCTCAGCACGGTCTATCCGGATATTATAGAAAGCACCTGTGGTGAGAGAATAAGTATCAGAAATCAGAACCTCCTGGTCAACCTCAGGACTGTCGAACTGGGTTCTTCCAACAAACCAGCTTCCCTCCTTCCTGTCGATCAGTACTTTATGAATAGTGTCAACCTTTTCCTGGTTGAGTTTTTCAGAGATACCCTGCTGAATCTCCATCAGTTCTGCAACCCTCTCCTGCTTAAGTTCTTCAGGCACATCATCCGTATAATTTATTCCTGCATGAGTTCCTTCCTCATGTGAATACGGGAATACGCCAAGACGGTCAAACCTGAAGTCTGTAACAAACCTCTTCAACTGTTCATAGTCTTTTTCAGTCTCACCCGGGTGACCAACGATAAGAGTTGTCCTGATTGCTGCCTCCGGAAGCCGTTCACGTATCTGCATAAGCAGTTTTTCAGTGGATTTCCTGTCATGCGACCTCCTCATTTTGAGAAGCATGTTATCAGTAATATGCTGGACCGGGATATCTATGTATTTGCAGATCGATTCATTTTCAGCAATAATATCGAGCATCTCAAGCGGGAAATTTGCAGGATAAAGGTAATGCAGCCTCAGCCATTCAAAGTTCCCGGAAGCAACAAGTTTCCTTGTCAGCTCCGGAAGTACCTGTCTCTTATACAGATCCAGTCCGTAGTAACTAAGATCCTGGGCAATCAGTATTAGCTCCTTAACGCCTGCAGATGCAAGTTTCCCTGCTTCATCCTCAAGCTCTTCAATTGGACGTGAAATACACTTTCCCCTTATCAGCGGGATAGCGCAGAAGGCACAGGTACGGTCGCAACCTTCTGAAACTTTCAGGTAGGCATAATGACCCGGACCGGTCAGTTCCCTTTCATTTGCCGAATCCCTGTCGGGAGTTATGCCGAGACCAGTAAGAATTGCAGTTATATCATTTACACCAAAATAGTTGTCCACTTCAGGTATCTCTGACCTGAGGGCATCACTGTACCTTTCTGACAGGCAGCCCATTACGTAGAGATTCCTGATCTTTCCTGCCTGTTTGGCCCTTACAAACTTCAGTATGGTATCAATGCTTTCCTCTTTTGCGTCGTTTATAAAGCCGCAGGTATTGATTATTACTGTGCCCGATGAGGTATCATCAGCATCGTGTTTAACAAGGTAGCCGCCACGTGAGATCTGGCGGAGAAGTTTCTCAGAATCGACTGTATTCTTGGAGCAGCCGAGAGTAACAATATTGATTTTCTTATTCTTCATTGTGAATCAGGATGTTCACTTTGCCGTGAACAGAGCCTCTACGAATTCGAACCTGTCGAAGACCTGGAGGTCTTCCATTTTTTCACCGATACCGATATACCTGACCGGAATTTTGAACTGGTCGGAGATGCCAAGAACGACTCCTCCTTTTGCTGTGCCGTCGAGTTTGGTGATGGCCATTGATGTGATCCCGGCCGAAGAAGTGAACTGCTTTGCCTGTTCAAAGGCATTTTGCCCGGTCGAACCATCGAGTATAAGCATCACATCGTGAGGAGCATCCGGAACTACTTTTTCAACAACACGCTTGATCTTCGACAGTTCATTCATAAGGTTTATCTTATTATGAAGTCTACCGGCAGTGTCGATTATTACAACATCTGCATCTGTCGATATGGCTGACCTCACTGTATCATAAGCCACTGAGGCCGGATCTGAACCCATCTGCTGTTTTACGAGCGGAACCTCAACCCGGTCGGCCCATACCTGCAGCTGGTCAATTGCCGCTGCCCTGAATGTATCTGCCGCGCCGAGGATAACCTTTTTTCCTGCATTCTTAAAATGCCATGCAAGTTTTGCGATTGTGGTTGTCTTCCCCACGCCGTTTACCCCGACAATCATAATCACGTATGGCTTTACAGGTAAGGGAGCGTTGAAATCTGTTGCGTTGCCCGATTTATTTTCCTCGAGAAGTGCTGCTGTTTCCTCCTTGAGTATTGTATTAAGTTCACCGGTACCGAGGTACTTGTCCCGTGAAACCCTCGCCTCTATCCTTTTTATAATCCGGAGTGTTGTTTCTACCCCTACATCGGATGATACGAGCACCTCTTCGAGGTTATCAAGAACATCGTCGTCTATCTTTGATTTCCCGACAACGACTCTTGAGAGTTTTGAAAAGACACTCTCCCTGGATTTTGTTAGTCCCCTGTCGAGATTTTCCTTTTTCTCTTTACCTGTGAGTCCGAAGAATGCCATTTCCCTGGTTTTTACCGTAATATTATAAAAAAAGCTTTCCTCCCCAAGAAGAAAGCTCCTTATATTTTGCTGATCAGTATGTTACTTCTTTGTAAAGAAGTCCTTAATATGATCGTTATGAACTATCTCTTCTTTGAAGACATATGCTCCTGATTTGTCTGACTTCACCATTTTAATACACTTGGTGAAAGTTCTGCCTGCTCCTGTCTTAAGGGATGCTACTACTTTCTTTGCCATTGTTCACCTTGTTTACTTGATTTCTCTATGAAGTGTATGTTTCTTAAGGATGGGATTATATTTCATCCTTTCAATACGATCAGGGGTGTTCTTCCTGTTCTTTGTGGTAATATACCTTGATGTTCCAGGCTGACCACTTTCCTTATGCTCTGTGCATTCCAGGATTACCTGCTGCCTGTTTCCTTTAGCCTTCTTTGCCATTTCCTCTACCTGTTAATAATTGACGATATAACCTTTTTCCTTAGCTTCTTTCAATGTGCTGGCCAGACCTTTCTTGTTGATAAGACGGATACCTGCTGCTGATACTTTGAGTGTGATCCACCTTTTTTCCTCGGGCAGATAATACTTTTTATCAAAAAGATTTGGTAAGAATTTCCTTTTTGTCCTTCTTTTTGAATGGGATACGTTATTTCCATTCATTGCCCTCTTCCCTGTTACCTGACAAACTTTTGACATCGGTTCTGGTTTTAATCCTGTTACTGAAATATACCTTTAAAAATCGAAGCGCAAATTACGTGATTTTAATCTTATTAACCAAATAAACTGCCCATTTTTTTTCAAGTTAATTACCTGAGGCTGTTCCGTCTTCGATAATTGCCCTGCGCAGCATGTCGAGTGCTGCAGTCGAGAACCTTGAAATATTTATGAGCCTGTCGCTTCCAAAGACAAGCTTTGAAGAAATTGTCCTTGAGGGAGAACTAACAGAAATACAGACTGTTCCGACAGGCTTTTCAGCTGTCCCACCATCGGGTCCGGCTATCCCTGTCACGGCGATGGCATAAGAGGCACCGAACAGTTTTCTTGCTCCTTCTGACATTGCAACTGCAACTTCTTTGCTTACCGCTCCGTGTTCAACAATCATTTCAACCGGAACCTTAAGCTGACTGATCTTTACACTATTGTCGTAAGCCACAACTGATCCGAGGAAATACCTTGAGCTTCCTGCCACGGAAGTTATCAGCCTCGCGATGTTTCCGCCGGTACAGCTTTCGGCGGTGCAGAGGGTCGCTTTTCTTTCCATAAGCAACTTTCCCACAGTAGTTTCAAGGCCCTCTTCCTCAAATGAATATATAAGTTCAGGGATTATGGCAGAAAGTTTCTCAACCTGTTTATCCACAATTTTTTCTACTTCAATCCTCTCCTTCCCGGTTGCTGTGAGCCTAAGTTTAATAATTCCATAAGATGGAAGGTAGGCAAGTTTAACGGATTCAGGCAGACCTGCTTCGAATGAAGTGAGTCTTTCAGCCAGCCTGGCTTCAGCTTCACCATAGAGCATGATATTCCTGTGAATTATAACCTGTGTTGTAAACCTCTTTGAAAGTTCCGGCAAAACCTGGACCGACATGAGATGTTTCATTTCACCCGGAACGCCAGGCATCGAAATAAAGATTGTTCCCGCTTTTTCAAACCACATACCGGGTGCTGTACCTGCTGCATTAAAAAGCACCCTGCACGACTCGGGAACCTCGGCCTGTTTCCTGTTTTTCTCGTTCAGTACACCATTTCTCCTTGAGATCATTTCCTTAATCATCTCAAGTACCTCACTGTTCTCCACAAGCCTGGTTCCGAAAAACTCGCAAAGTACAGGTTTTGTAATATCATCGCTTGTTGGACCCAGTCCTCCGGTAATAAGTACAACATCGGCATTACCTTCTGATTCACCAAGTATCTGAAGGATGTCTTCACGCTTATCGGATACTGCAACTGTTCTGACGATTGAAAAGCCAAGCCTGCTCATTTCAGAACCCATCCAGGCAGCATTGGTGTTAATTGTCTGCCCGATAAGCAGCTCATCGCCTATTGATATAATAATCGCCTTCATATTTTCTCCTTTTAAAAGGGATTACAAAAATATATTTTGTAAGTTCAAAAGCCAATTAACTGTAAAACATTATGAGCAGCAGCTTTGAAATTAAACAGGTCGAGGAATTTGCAAAGAGTCATCTTGTAAGCAATGACGGGGGTCATGACTGGTGGCATCTTGAGCGTGTAAGGAATACTGCCTTTCATATAATGGAATGCGAGAAAAAAGGCGATCCCGCGATAGTTGAAATAGCTGCCTTGCTGCACGATGTAGGTGACAGGAAATTCAGGAAGGACGGGCAGGCTACGGAAGACCTGCTGTACGGATTCCTGTCGGGGCTTGAGCTTGACGAGAGGATAATCGAAGAGGTTATATTTATAAACAGGAACCTGTCATTCAGCAAAGGCAAACGCCCGGATGAGGTCTCTGATGAGTTCATGATTGTCCAGGATGCCGACAGGCTCGATGCAATAGGTGCAATTGGAATTGCCAGGGCCTTTAATTACGGCGGCTTCATAAATAACAGGATATTTGACCCTACCGGAAATAATCAATCAACAATAGCCCATTTCTACGAGAAGCTTCTGAAGCTTAAGGATCTTATGAATACAGACACCGGGCGTTTGCTGGCTGCAGAGAGGCACCTTTACCTTGAAAAGTTCCTCGAGCAGTTTTACCAGGAATGGGAACTTGGGAACAGGTCTGCTGACCAGGTATAAAAAACCCTCCATCGCTAAAGTTTTGGAGGGTTTGAGCGGGAAACGGGGGTCGAACCCGCGACCCTCAGCTTGGGAAGCTGATGCTCTACCACTGAGCTACTCCCGCATTAAAATCATGAACCGTTTTCAGATCCGGATGCAAAAATATAAAAAATCTTCAATCCAAGATCACCTTTCATGATTACCGAGAGCCTCCCACGGGAGTTGAACCCGCGACCTGCTCATTACGAGTGAGCTGCTCTACCACTGAGCTAAGGAGGCAATACATAAAATTCTGTGCGAATATAGTAAAAAGCTTTAAATGCTGTAGAGGCTGTAAAGGCTATAGATGCTAATCCTGAATACTCCAGGCACTGCCTATAAAACCTTTAAAGCCTATAAAGCCTATAAAGCCTTTAAAGCTTCTACAGCCTTCTCATGCCTGTAGTCTCTCCAGCCGGTCAAGGAGCGTCGGATGGGAATAATGGAAAAACACGTAAACAGGATGCGGATTCAGATTTGAAAGGTTCTTAACAGAAAGCTTTTTAAGCGCTCCTGCAAGTAACTCCGGCTTATAATTATCCTTCACAAACCGGTCGGCTTCAAATTCATTCTTTCTTGATATATAGTTAGATACAAGTCCTATCACAAGTGACAGTGGACTATAAAGAATTCCGAAAACCACAAGTCCAAGGTGAAAACCAGCCTGTTTTGCTCCGAGTGCTTCCGAGAGTAATGGATTATCAACAACAAGCGAGAAGAGGAAGAGCATCAGCCCGGTAAGAAAAACAGATGAGATCAGCCCTTTAAGAACATGCCTGCGCTTGTAATGACCTATCTCATGTGCGAGAACTGCTACGATTTCCTCATTACTGAATTCCTTCATCAGGGTGTCGTACAGCACTATCCTTTTCTTCGGACCAAAGCCTGAGAAATAGGCATTTGCCTTCGTACTGCGCTTTGAACCGTCAATAACATATATATCCTTCAGTTTAAACCCTGTTGTTGAAGCAAATTCGCCGATCAACTGCCTGAGTTCCCCTTCCTCAAGTGGCACCTGCTTATTGAAAAGTGGAACAATAAGCTCAGAATAAAACAGGTTTATCACAACAGAGAAGGCCGTTATCAGTATCCAGGCATAGATCCAGAAATTACTCCCGGTACGGTAATATACCCAGGTTATTAGTGCCAGTACCGGCCCACCAACAATCAGCGCCAGGAACCAGGATTTCAGATGATCGGTGATGAAAGTCCGGACACTCATCGTATTAAAGCCGAATTTCTTTTCTATGACGAAGGTATCGTATATGCTGAATGGAATGTTTACAAGGTCTGATCCGAGTCCTATGATGCCGAAAAAGGCGAGTGCAACGAGCACAAGGTTTGCGCTCAGCGATCTTGCAGCAATGTCGGCAAGTGCAAAACCACCGAAACCTATCATAGCTATTATCAGCGCGATATTAAAAGTGGAAGACCAGAATGATAATGACTTGTTTTCCCTGTAATACAGCTGGCTTTTCCTGTATTCTTCTTCATCACAGATCCCTTTTAGTGAATCCGGGAGGTCAGGCGACCACATTTTCCTGTTGAGGTACTCAAGGTACCTTTCTGTCAGGTAGCCGGCAATAGGGATAACAAGAATGATAATGAACAGTGTATGAGCCATTTTATAAGGGAGTACTAAAAAAAGAAGCAGGGTGCCATTTTAAAATAGTGTGGAATAAATATGTCTCGCTGCATTTCATCGTGCTAAAAGGATTGGCACCCTGCGATGTCGTAAATATAATAAATTATTTTATGTTAGCATACCTCCGCAAACATGAATTGTCTGACCGGATACATAAGACGACAGATCACATGCAAGGTAAAGGGCTGTATTTGCTACATCTGCCGGTGTACCGCCTCTCTTAAGAGGTATCTTGTCGATCCATTCTTTCTTGACATCCTCCGGTAGTTTATCTGTCATTTCGGTAATAATAAAGCCAGGGGCGATTGCATTTACCCTTATATTTCTCGATCCAACTTCTTTTGCAACACTTTTTGTAAAGCCGATTATACCTGCTTTTGAAGCTGAATAATTACTCTGGCCTGCATTGCCTGAAACGCCAACGACTGAGCTCATATTTATAATAGATCCGCCTCTCTGCTTGAGCATCGGGTTGAGTACAGCCTTGGTAAGATTGAAAACAGATTTCAGGTTAACTGCAATTACTGCGTCCCACTGGTCTTCTGTCATCCTCATAAGAAGGGTGTCCCTTGTTATACCCGCATTATTAACAAGGATATCGATCCTTGTAAAATCCTTAATAATTTCATCGACAAATTTCTGCGAGTCGGCGAAGTTCGCAACATTAAATACATATCCTTTAGCCTTCACACCAAGAGATCCGATCTCACTGACCGCAGATTTGAATTCATCATCATCTGCGATATTTGTTATAGCAATATTTGCACCTTCACGTGCAAAACGAAGAGCTATCTCCTTCCCTATCCCGCGTGAAGCGCCGGTAATCAGTGCTGTTTTTCCCTCAAGTAATTTCATATTAGCTTTATTAAATTTCCGCAAATATATTAAAAAGGCTTTAGATGCTTTAGAGGCTTTAAAGGCTTTAAAGGCTATTAGTCTATAAGGCATCTACAGCATCTACAGCATCTACAGCATCTAGGGCCTCTTCATCTTTAGTGCCTTAGCAACAGTAGCACCGATCTCGGCAGGAGACAGCACAACATGTATTCCGCATTTTGCCATAATCTCCATCTTGGCTGCGGCTGTGTCTGCCTTTCCTCCGATAATAGCGCCTGCATGGCCCATCCTTCTGCCTTTTGGCGCTGTCTGCCCTGCAATAAAACCAATTACCGGTTTAGTACCATTTTCCTTTACCCAGCGGGCGGCATCAGTTTCCATATTGCCACCAATCTCGCCTATTATTATTATAGCTTCAGTTTCACTGTCTGCCATCAGAAGTTTAACGGCTTCGAGGGTTGTGGTTCCTACAATCGGATCCCCGCCAATACCAATACATGTCGACTGGCCCATTCCAAGCTTTGTAACCTGGTCAACCGCTTCATAAGTCAGGGTACCTGAACGCGAGATAATTCCAACATGACCTTTCCTGTGAATAAAGCCTGGCATGATACCCGCCTTTGCTTCCCCTGGCGTTATCACACCCGGGCAGTTAGGACCAATAAGCCTGCAATCATATGATTTTATATAGTCTTTAACCTTCACCATATCATTCACAGGTATCCCTTCCGTTATTGCAACAATGAGTTTGATCCCTGCTTCAGCGGCTTCCATAATGGCATCGGCTGCAAAGGCCGGTGGAACAAAAATCACTGAAACATCAGCCCCGGCGTCCCTTACGGCATCCCTTACCGTATTGAACACAGGCAGCCCCAGGTGCGTGGTTCCGCCTTTTCCAGGTGTGACTCCCCCGACTACCCTCGTGCCATATTCTATCATCTGCGTTGCATGAAAGGTACCTTCACTTCCAGTGAAGCCCTGTACAATAACCTTTGAATCCTTGTTAAGTAATACGCTCATAATAATATGTAAATTAACAACTTACCTGCAAGAGACATCAAGCATGAGGCTTGTGGTCTTTCCCAAAAATACAATAAATATTCCTTGGTTTTGGTTATCTTTACTGATTATTGTATTTATCATCATCTTCCGCTTGTTAAAACAGTTGTAATGCAATCGATGCAAAACATAGAACCTGTACTGTATATTGGTATCTCACAGTCATTCTTTGCCGGCTTGCTTATTGCAACAAAGAAACCTGCAACGATTGCAAACAGGCTCATGGCTACCTGGATGTTCATGATATTTACTGAACTGGTACTCGCCCTTATAAACAGTTCAGTACTTGAAATGTACTCATTCCAGTTCATTTCATTTACCTACGGCCCGCTGCTTTACCTTTATGTTAAGTTCATGACAAATCCGGAACGGCGGTTTAACTGGCTTGCCCTTCTCCATTTCATTCCATTTGCAGCGTTTTTTGTTGTATCCGTAATTTTCAGGTCAAATCATTTCGAAAGGAATCTCCAGACCTTTTTTGTCCAGGATGACCTGATCTCACTAAGGATTATTTATGGTATTTGTTTCTTCCTTTCAATAACAATCTACAGCACTCTTGCTTTCGTCGAGATATGGAGGCATCAGAAAAACCTTAAGAACCTGATTTCATTCACTTCGGCAACACTCACACTCAACTGGCTGAAAATCATTTCTATAAGCTTTTATCTTGCATATTTCATTCTGTTCATACTTGGCGGACTGAACATGATTGGCAACTATATTCCATTCGATCCGTATTTCATAATTTACTTTTTCATCGCCTTCTTCTCATTTGTCTACAGTTTTTATGGCATCAAGCAGCCTGTTATATTCGGTGACCAGGTCAAGCTTGTCCCTGATGAAAAGAAAGAGACTGAAAAGTACCTGCGCAGCGGACTCAGGGACGACCAGGCTGAAGAATACCTGAAAGAGCTTATCAGCTACATGGAAAAGAAAAAGCCCTACCTCGACCGTGACCTGAGCATTCATGACCTTGCAGAGCAAACAGGGATACCCAGGCACTATATCACACAGGTTCTGAATGAAAAATACGGAAGGAACTTCTTCACTTTTATAAATGAATACCGGGTGAATGAGGTTATCGCCATGTTTTCTGATCCCAGGTTCAATCATTACACAATACTCGCCGTGGCATTTGATGCCGGGTTCAATTCAAAGACGACCTTCAACTCAATCTTCAAAGCCCATACAGGTCAGACTCCCAGTGATTACAGGGAAAAACTAACAGGAATAAAGAGCTGAACAAGGTACGAACCTGACGGCTGGCACCACATTTTCAGAATCAGAATGTACGGTACACGCGGCTAAGACGACCAGCGTTCCCCTATATCTTTCCTTTGTCTGAAAAAAGATATGAGGAGTCTTATCCACCTGTTCATTTTATCAGGAATCATGCTGTGCATCAGGGTAAGTGCCCAGGAAGATTCTACAAGGAACGAAGAAAGGCTTTCGGTTAATGGCTTTGTCAGAGCAGGGGCCTATGGTGACCTGCATAATAATTCTCCCTTACCATTCATTTCGAGTGCCTGGACAGACATCGATCTTCGACTGGATGCCAGGCTTAGTGATGGTTTAAGAGCCTATTCAGATTTACGCTTCAGGTATGGCTCAGAGTTTCATGATGCTGTAAACAGCCTTACAGTAAGGGAAGCCTGGACTGAGTATACAGCCGGCAAATTTACTTTAAGCGCAGGTCAGAAAATTATAAAATGGGGCCGTGCCGACTTCACAAATCCGACATCAAAGCTTAATCCTCAAAACTATGTATCCCGCTCCCCTGAACGGGAAGATATGGATATGGGAAATCTGATTGCAGAAGCAGCGTGGACGCCGTCTTCATGGTTCTCCCTGCAGGTTGCCGGGGTGCCATTCTACAGGTCGTCTGTTTTGCTTGTAGATCCAATCCCATTGCCTGAAAACGTAACGATAACACAGATGAATACAATCGTTACCGACCAGAAATTATGGAGCTACGGTATCAAAGGAGACTTCCATCTTCGGGGAATTGATATTGGTGCCTCATGGTTCCAGGGCTATGACCCCATGACTGGTATAAGGCTTACAAATTTCAATGCCGATTTCTCGGGACCTGTTCCTGTAATAAGTTCAGGGATGAGCATGGTACCCTACAGGACACGCGTGGCCGGGCTGGACTTTGAAACCTCAGCGGGAATTGTTGGAATCAGGGGTGAAACAGCACTGTCAGCCCCGGTGGCATCGTGGAAGAACTTCGAATATGTTCCGTTAAGGGAAATCAAATGGGTGTTTGGGGCCGATATATCCCTGGGCAACTGGAGGATTACAGGGGAATACACGGGAAAGACAATGCCGGGCTTTGAAGCTTCACCAGTCGATCCAATAATAGGCACTGAGCCCGATTATGTAAAGCTTGCAGAACTTCTCGCCACACCCGGCTTTGATCTTCACGAATATGTAAGGCAACAGGTTGGTGCATTCAACCGGTTATACAACTACCAGCTTGAAAGATACTACCATTCCGCAGGACTCCGGATTGAAGGTGACCTGGCTTACAGCAGGTTAACCCCTTCAGTATTCACAATGTACAACTTCACTACAAAAGAATTACTTGTAATCCCGGAAATTAAACTCAAACCGAAGGACGGCCTGACAATTGTTTTAGGCGCAGAAATATACAACGGACCATCGGGTTCACTTTATGATATTGTAAAAAACTACATGACAGGTATTTACGCCGGTATAAAAATTGACTTCTGAACATGACAAGCCTTATAATCAGACTCAGATGGTTTATAATCATCTTCTGCATCCTCCTGGGTATTGGATTCGCAGCACTTATTCCATTTTCAAAGACTGACCCGGAAATAAGGAACTATGTGCCGGGGACTCTTGAATCCAGGAAAAAGACAGACCTGATCGAAAAGGAATTCGGCACACAGGACATTGTGATAATACTGTTCAGCGACAGCAGCATACTGGATAAGGAAGACCTTGTACAGATAAAAGCTGTTGATGACGGATTGTCGAGGATCAGTGGTATATCAAGACGTATCTCGCCTTTCACGATAAAGACGATTAAGGGAGACGAGGGAATGATGACGGCCGAAAGGCTGATAAAATCAATTCCTGAGGATTATGCAGGAAAGGAGTCACTAAAAAAGAGGATACAGGAAAATCTCCTTTCGGGAAGCGTGGCGTTTTCAAATGACTTCACGACTGCTGCAATTACGGCAACAATAAAGGGATCTGACAGTGAAGTTGCAACCCTGCAAAAAATTGATTCAGTGCTCTCTAAATCAAAGGGCCCTGCAAGTATCAGGACCGGCGGGCTGCCTTATATAAGAAGGTTCATAATGAAAGATGTAAGGACAGACGCGGTATTCATTGTCCCAATGGCCCTGCTTATAATGCTTGTGATTCTGAAACTTACACTTGGTGACTGGAAAAGTGTTTTCATGCCATTCACTGTAGTTGTTCTTTCAACAGGAATAAGCATGGGGCTTATCACCCTCCTTGGCTGGAAAATATCAATACTCACACTTCTTGTACCTATAATACTTGTTGCAGTGGCAAACAACTATGGCATATACCTGGTTGCCAGACAACAGGAAATAGGTGCTGAATGGTCCGGGACCAGGACAGAAATGATTCACAGACTCACCGGATCACTCAATATGCCAATTTTGTTCAGCGGGCTCACAACCATAGCCGGGATTCTAGGGCTTCTTACACACACAATAATTCCGGCGAAACAGGTTGGCATTCTTGCTTCAACCGGGGTTACCCTTGCGCTTATTATGAGCCTGGTATTCATCCCGGCATTGCTTTTCATGAATGGCACCGTTAAAAAGGAGATCAGGAAAGACAGGTTCAACATTCTCATTTTCAACAGGCTGCTTGGCTGGCTAAGCAGGCTTCTTGTAAAGCACCCTTCAAGGATACTTGCATGTTCCCTCCTCTTTACAATCCTGGTTTCGGTGGGAATGATCCTGCTGAGGATAGAAACTAACCAGGAAAACTTCTTTTCCAAGAATCATCCTGTGAGAAAGGCGTCAGAGCTGATAAATACAAAATTTGGAGGTTCCCAGACCATATCAATAATGATTTCCGGGGATATAAAGAACCCGGTTGTAATGAAAAGCATTGACGACCTGACAGTGAAGATCGGATCTGAAAAAGGGGTTGGAAAAGTTTTTTCGATATCACAGGTTGTCAGGGAGATGACCAAGGCTGTTTTTACAAAAGGTGAAGAAGGTTACGACAGGATACCTGATTCGTCGAATGGTATTGCACAGCTCTTTGAACTGTACAATATGAGCGGTGACGAAGGTGATTTTGACCAGCTGATGAATCTTGAAAATACAAAGGCTCACATACTTGTAAGGCTTACTGACCCTGACAACAAGGTTATTGATAATATAAAAAGTATAGTCAGCACCTCAACTGCAAAAATACCATGCGAAGTAACTGTTGGCGGATATGCCCTTATAATGTCTGACTTTGCGGTATCAATAATAAAAGGACAGGTTATGTCGCTGCTGTTCGCTGTAATTACTGTATTCATTCTGCTTGCAATTATATTCAGGTCAGCCAGGGGCGGGCTTACCGGGACTATCCCGCTTGCGGCTTCAATTCTTATCCTGTTTGGATTCATGGGATTCAGTGGTATAGCTCTCGATGCCGCAACCGCTCTCCTGTCGTCTATAATGATCGGAGTTGGTGTGGACTTTACAATCCAGTATATGTGGTGTTTCAATACAGAGCTGCGAAAAGGTCAAAGCTACGAGGAGGCCACTAAAGCATCGGTATCAACAATCGGGAGAAGTATAATTATAAACGCCTTCAGCGTAATGGCCGGCTTTTCAGCACTGATACTGTCAGGATTCACTTCAATCAGGTTTTTTGGCTACCTGGTCATAATATCAATCGGGGCATGCCTGATCGGGGCCCTGGTTGTAATACCGGCCTTCCTTTTAAAATTCAGACCATCATTTATTGAAAAAGATCTTTCACCAAAAAAAGCAACACAATGAAACTGATATTTAACTTAATACTGCTGGCACTGCCTTTAAGTGTCATGCTGGCTCAGCAACCCGACGCCACAGCGATTATGAACCGCACCCGCGACCTTACCCTTACAGGATCTATGAGCGCATCTGTCTCACTAAGCATAACTGAAAAAAACGGGAGCATCCGGAAACGGACTATTTCGATGACAACAAAGAGTTTTGCCGACGGTTCTGAAAAACGCCTTATAAGGTTTGTCGAACCAGCTGATGTAAAAGGGACTTCGATGCTCATTTACGATAATAAAGACAAGGCCGATGAAATGTGGATATACCTGCCTGCCCTTAAGAAAACGCGGAGGATAGTCAGCAGCGAGAAAGGCAAAAGTTTCATGAGTTCAGAATTTACAAATGCTGATTTCACCTCGCCCTCCCCTGCCGACTTCAATAACAGTCACCTTGAGGGCTCAGGGAACTCAAAAGTCTGGATAATCGAAAGCAGGCCTGTAAATGATGAAAAAGCAAGTGAATACGGATTCTCAAGAAAAGTCTCGTATGTTGAAGAGGATACCTATGTATTGAAAAAAATAGAGTTCTACAATTTCGAAAACAGGCTTTACAAAAGAATCGAGGTGAGAGCTGTCGAGCCAGGGAAAAATGGGAGTTACCTTATTAAAGATATGTATGCTGAAAATATCCTGAACGGAAGGAACTCTGAAATAAAGTTCAATAATATTGGGATGAACCAGAAGATAGAAGATTCGGTTTTCACCCTGCAAAACCTTGAAAAATAATATCTAAGAGAGATTTAAGAACTTACACAGAGGGACACAGAGGTTCACAGAGTGACACAGAGAATCATAAAAGAGTGCGACTGCAAGACCGCAAGACTGCATGACTGCATGACCGCAAGACTGCCAACCTTCGCCAAGGCTACGGTTGCCAATGCAAGACTGCAAGACAATATCTCAAATTTTTATAATTTTAAGGGCCTAACGCACTGAGTCCTGATGAAAATTAAAATATTGATTGTCACACTGCTTGCATCTGTATTTTTTCAATCTATAACCATCGCACAGCAGGATAAAACAAAAAAAGAAGGAATCTTTCTTACTATCAATAACATCAGGAACAAGACAGGATTGATGCGTATTGGTGTTTTCATGGACGAGAAAGGCTACCCCGATTCACCTGCAATCGGTTTCTCCCTTGCAAAGGATACTATTAAACAACAACTCGCTAAGGATATTTATACCTATAACTAAACAAGGTTCAGTTGCGATAAGTGTCCTCGATGACGAGAATGCAAACGGAAAAATGGATTTCATTTTCGGCATAATGCCCAAAGAAGGTTTCGGCTTTTCAAACAACCCTCCGGTCAGGTCGCGCAAAGCACCACCATTCAGCATAACATCCTTCGTTTTCAAGGGAGGTAACAGTTCAGTTACAGTGGATATGAAGTATATCTGACAACCCTTTCATGGAAGTTTGTTAAATTTGGAGATCACAATTTTCAGGGATGGACAGGAGAAGTGAAACTATATGCGCACCAGCCACAGGCGAAGGAGGAGCTATCTCAGTTATAAGGGTCAGCGGTTCCAACAGCATAAATATCTGCAGCAGTATATTCCAGCCTTCCGTTAAAGGTAAGAACCTAACTGAAGCAAAAGGATATACAATAATCCATGGTGAAATTGTTGATTATGATGATACTGTCGATGAAGTCCTTTTAAGCGTCTTCCGTTCGCCAAATTCATACACAGGCGAAGATTCAGTTGAGATATCATGTCACGCCTCCTCCTTTATCCGCCAGAGGATACTGAAACTGCTTATTGATAACGGGGCTATTGCCGCCCAGCCCGGTGAATTCACCCAGAGGGCTTTCATGAATGGCAGGCTCGACCTGTCGCAGGCTGAAGCCGTAGCTGACCTTATCGCCTCGTCGTCAGAAGCATCGCACAGGCTTGCAATAAAGCAGATGAAAGGTGGTTTTTCTACTGAGATCTCATTGCTAAGGGCCGAACTGCTGAATTTTGTGTCGCTGATAGAACTTGAACTTGATTTCGGTGAAGAGGATGTTGAATTTGCTGACAGGAACGAGTTGCTCGGTATAATAACAAATGTAAGATCAATAACAGGCAGGCTTGCCACCTCGTTCATTCTTGGCAATGCAATTAAAAATGGAATCCCGGTAGCCATCACCGGCAGGCCTAATTCGGGAAAATCAACACTGCTGAATCTCCTGCTGAAGGAAGAAAGGGCTATTGTATCAGACATTCCCGGTACCACAAGGGACTTCATTGAAGATACAATGGTTATAGATAGTATCAGGTACAGGTTTATTGATACTGCCGGGCTCAGGGAAACTGAAGACCTTATTGAATCGCTTGGCATAGAAAAGACAAAAGAGAAGATAGCCCAGTCCTCTGTTGTACTTCTTGTTGAGGAAGCCGGCGATTCTCCGGAAGTTATTAATAACAGGATCAGCCAGATAAGGGATATAATAGCTGACCCGGAAAAGAAGCTTATCCTTGTTATCAACAAAAGTGACCTCGTAAAAGAAGATTACCTTCTGAATCTAAATGCCGGAATCCGTAAAAAAGAAGGTGAGGAATTGTTATTCATTTCTGCATTGAAAGGTGAAGGAATTGATAATCTCAGGTCGGTTCTTCGGAATATTGTTGATATCAGGGGTAAATACGAGGAAGACATAGTAATTACAAATATCAGGCATTACCAGGCTCTTAACAATGTATCAGCAAGTCTTTCGAGAGTTGAGGAAGGACTGAAAACCGGCCTTGCTGAAGACCTGCTGGCCGTTGACATACGCCAGGCCATTCATTATCTTGGCGAAATTACAGGTGAAATCACTACAGATGAAATCCTCGGAAACATTTTCAAAAACTTCTGTATAGGAAAGTAATTTTTTCCTATGCTATCCGTTCTTGTTTTTCCAGTTCAGGAGAACCGGTTCTGCATATCTGATTTATTTCGAAATTAGACCTGATTCCAACTTATATTTTACAGTGTTGTGCAACAGCCAGCTATTAAAATTAAAAAATCTGCATTATCTTTCAGCGAAATAAAAACAAAGCAACCCAATTCAATATGAAGAATATCAATAAATTAGCTCTGGCAGTTTTAATTCTGCTCTCTGGGATGGCAGTATATGCCCAGGATTGGCCCCAGTATTTCGGACCTGACAGGAACGGTATTTCAAAAGAAAAAGGAATACTTAAAAGCTGGCCGGCAACCGGACCTGAAGTATTGTGGACAGTTAATGTAGGAATAGGCTATGGCGGACCCGTAATTAAAGACGGCAAGGTCTACCTGCTTGATCGTGATGACAAGGTTGGAGACAAACTCAGATGCCTGGATCTTTCTTCCGGTAAGGAATTATGGAGCTTCGCATACTCATCACCTGGAGAAGTTCAGTTTCCCGGATCGAGAAGCGTACCGACAATTGATGGCAATATGATTTATACCTGCGGCCTTAATGGTGAATTATATTGCATTGATATAAATACACACAAGGCAGTGTGGAACAAGAATCTGTGGAAAGATTTTGGCGGTGGTGAAATCCCTAAATGGGCCCTTACCCAGTGCCCCGTTGTTTACGGCGACCTGCTTCTTGTAGCTTCACAGGCTCCCAATGCCGGAGTTGTAGCTTATGAGAAACTTACAGGAAAAGTAAGATGGGCAACTCCGTCACTTGGTCCTGTAGGATATGTAAGCCCGGCAATAATAAAGATTAGCGGTGAGGATCATGTAATAATGATAACAGCATCTGATGGCTGGGGATCAAGTGCAAAACCAAGCAAGGTAGACGGCCTTGATCCGAAAACCGGAAAGAAACTCTGGGAGTATGCAAACTGGACCTGTGGTATACCAATCCCGAATGTTGTTGACGCCGGGAACGGTACAATGCTCATTTCAGGTGGTTACCAGGCTGGTTCTGCAATGATAAAGGTTGAGAAGAAAGGTGATGGCAGTTACAATGTCACAGAACTCTTCAAAAATCCTGATTTCGGCACGCACACTCAGCCTCCTGTACTCTATAACGGATTTTTCTATGCCCAGTATACCACAAATGAAAGGAAAGACGGACTCGTATGCATGGGAATGGATGGAAAAGTAAGATGGAAAACCGGGAGAAACCCACTGTTCGACAAAGGAGGATGCATCATTGTTGATGGAGTAATGCTTGCAACTGACGGAAGAACAAAACTGTACCTTATCCAACCAGATGGTACAGCGTTCAAACCACTCGCTACTGCAGAGCTTCTTAAGGGTGGTAACCCTAACCAGAACTGGGCTCCTATTGCACTCTCAGGAGATAAGTTGCTCATAAGGGACCATAACAGGATGATATGCGTTAAAGTTTCGAAATAAGAAATATATTTCTTAAGCATAAAGAAGGGCGGGAAATTATTTCCTGCCCTTTTTTGTCTTCGGCAGTTTCTTTTTCATCAGCGTATAATACCTTTTCAGACTGCCTGGTATTATACATATTCGTAAATTAATCATATTTGCACTAATTGAAATTTTTTACTGATGCCCAGCCCCCGTACTCTCTTTTTTTTAATGTTCTTTATTCTTGCAGGTTTCACTTATTCCAGGGGCCAGGAAACCGTTAAGATCAGGAGGATAGAAGGCACTATTGCATTTGACGGCAGGCCCGACGAGGAAGCCTGGTCCGGCGCTTCACCTTTTCAGCTTACAATGCACAAGCCCGACAACGGATCAGCCCCTTCCCAAAAAACTGAGGTCATGATCTGTTATGATGATGAGTCAGTCTGGATCGGTGCAAGACTCTTCATGGACAATGTTTCGAAAATCAATTATGTATCAAAGAAACGTGATGAGGAGTTCTTTGGCTTCGATGCTTTCGGGGTGATAATCGATACTTACAACGACAACGAGAACGGTCTTGCTTTCTTCACCGCCCCAACCGGGATCAGGGTCGATTATACAATATCAAATGATGCTGTGACAAAGGGACCGATGGGCATGAGATCAATCCTTAACTTCAGCTGGAACACATTCTGGGATGTAAAAACCACACATGATGATAAAGGCTGGTATGTTGAGATGAGAATTCCGTTCTCAAGCCTTAAATTCAAACCCGACGGGGATGTTTCAACAATGGGGATCATAATTAGCAGGAGCATAGGATCAAATACCGAGATGGACACCTACCCTGCCATACGTCCCGATTATGGATATTTCTCGCCGTACAAGCCTTCACAGGCCGCATCGGTAAGCTTCGAAGGAGTCAAACCTAAAAGACCGGTTTACATCTCACCATATATCCTTGGTGGCTATTCAAGTGATTACCTGCTGAACGAGACCGAAACAAAATATACAAAAGACAACAAGCCGGACTATAATGCGGGGCTGGATGTTAAATACAACATAAACAGCAATTTAACCCTGGACCTGACTGCAAATACCGATTTTTCACAGGTTGAATCGGATATCCTCCAGGTAAACATGACAAGATATAACCTCTTCTACCCCGAGAAAAGGAAATTCTTCCAGGAGAGGACAAGCCTCTTCGATTTTTCTCTTGGCGGCCAGTTTGATAATCTTTTCTACAGCAGGACAATCGGCATTGCTAATGGCGTGCCGACAAAAATTTACGGCGGCGCAAGAATTACAGGAAGGATGGGAAAAACAGACATAGGCTTTCTGGAGATGCAGACCGGCGCTGCCGACACGTTACCATCTGAAAACTTCGGGGTACTTCGACTGAGAAAACAGGTAATAAACCAGAATAGCTATGTTGGTGGCATAATAACCACAAGGATCGGGGCAAATGGCCACCAGAACATTGCCTATGGTCTTGACGGCCTTATCAGGATTATTGGCGAAGATTACCTGAACATAAAATGGGCCCAGACCTACGATAACAGCCTGAAGAACAACATGGTTTCACTGAAACCCTCATTCATTCTTCTCGACTGGGAAAGGAGGTCACAGAAGGGTTTTGCCTATAAATTTGATTATAATTACTATGGTGAACAGTTTAACCCTGCTTCAGGATTCATGATGCGGGGCGATGTACAGGGAGCTTTCGGAAAGGTACTTTATGGCTGGATACCGGGAAATGAATCAAGGTTGCTTAATTATAATATAAGCCTGAGCGCCGAGCAATATAACAGGCTGTCGGATGGGAAGATTGAATCAGGCAGGATCTTTCCCGGCTTCCAGATGATAACTAAAAAGGGATTTTTCTACAACCTTTCTCTCCAGATTCAGAAAGAAGGCGTCCGGGAAGATTTCAACCTTTCCGACAGCGTGGTGATAAGTGCACGCGATTACAGGTTTACAACACTTATGCTATGGGCAGGCACTCCTGGTTCAAAAAAGATATCGGTAATGGGAAACCTTGGAGCAGGTCAGTTCTACGATGGCAGGGGTGTATCTACAATGACTAACCTTATTTACAATATTTCTTCAAGCTTCAATATAAACCTGGCCTATACTTTCAATGCGATATTCTTCCCCCACAAGACTACAAACAACACCCTGTATATCCATTCGCTCAATCTTACAGCACTTATAATGCTGAGCACGAAGTTCTCTGCCACAATAATGACCCAGTACTCCAATACTGAAAAGGACCTTATTACCAATTTCAGGATAAGGTATAACCCAAAGGAGGGAAATGATCTTTACCTTGTTTACAACGATTACAGGGGTATGGGCCGATGGACAAACCTGACTGATGCCCCGCCTTATCTAAGCAAGATTCTGACAGTTAAGTACGTTCATACATTCCGGCTTTAGAATAAGCCAGGTAAGCTGTTTTCAGGCTGGATCTTATATGAAACGTAATTCCGGATCTGCCTGTATTTCCTCCCTTTAAGGCTCAATTTTTCTTTTTAATGGCTCTGCCAATCAAAAGTCAGCTATCTTTTATGATATTTAAGATTATGTTATTGGATATACAGGGTGTCTTTTAAGTGTGAATAGTTGTATTTTTAAAACAAAAATCTGGTGGCTGTAAAGGGGTTAAACAAACAATTAATTTTACAACAGGATTAATAGCTGGAACAGGAACTTTATGAGCAGGTCAAGAATCATACTACCAGGCACCATTGTGCTTTTTCTCGCAATCTTCGCCTGGTGGATACTTGCAAGGCCGACATATAGTACAGAGTTCAGGGGCCCCGGGATGGATAACAGGCCTCCTGTTAAACCTCTCTCCGACTCTGTATTGATAGGTCAGAATTTTGACTCTCTTGGCAGCATGGATAATATTGTCACGGGCAGCTGGCCACACTTCAGGGGGCCGGGTTATGACAATATAAGCACCGATCCGACACCGCTCGCCGAAAAATGGGATACTTCGGGTCCTCCTGTAAAATGGACAGTCACGCTCGGAGAAGGTTATGCAGGGCCCGCAATTCTCAACGGTCGTGTATATATTCTCGATTATAATGAGAAGAGAAAAGCCGATATGCTGAGATGTATATCGCTTGCCTCCGGGAACGAGATATGGCGAAGGTGGTACAGGGTCGAAATGAAGAGAAACCACGGGTACTCCAGAACGATACCTTCAGTAACAGAAAAATACGTTGTCACAATCGGACCAAGATCTCATGTGATGTGCGTGGATGCAATCACAGGCAAACTGCTATGGACACATGACCTCGAAAAAGAATATGGGATACCCGGCAGTGCAAAAGGAAGGATTACTCCTGATTTCTTCACAGGGCAGTGTCCACTGATTGATAACGACGTTGCTGTAATTGCGCCTGGAGGCAAAGCCCTTATGGCCGGGATCTCATGTTCAACGGGAAAGGTATTGTGGACAACCCCCAATCCTGATTCACTAAGGATGTCTCATACCTCAATAATGCCAATGACTATCTTCGGAAAGAGGATGTATGTTTATAATGCAGTTGGCGGTGTATGCGGTGTTTCAGCAGAACCCGGAGAAGAAGGAAAACTCCTCTGGAAAACCCTTGAATGGAGCCCTGCCACTGTTGCGGCATCACCACTTTTGCTTGGCGAGGGTGATATTGCTGTATTCGGAAGTTATGGCGCAGGCGGTGCCAGGATAATACTTAAACAGACAGCATCTGGTATAGAGGCATCTGTTGTTGATGTTCATAAAGCAACAGAAGGGATAGCAAGCGACCAGCAGACACCTATTCTGAAGGATGGCAATATATGGGTAGTAATGCCTGAAACTGCAGGAGCACTTAAAAAGCAACTTGCCTGCTTTTCATCACGCGATCTTCTCCATCCAGTTTGGACAAGCGGAAAGGAAAACAGGTTTGGCCGGGGACTTGGCCCATACATTATAAGCGGAAACAAGCTTTATGTTCTTGATGATGATGGGAAGCTTTCCCTTTACAAAATAGACGGAAGCTCTGCAACACTCGTATCATCAAAATCAATTATTAACGGGATAGAGGCCTGGGGCCCTATGGCAATCGCAGGCAGATACCTTTTAATGAGAGATTCGAGGAATCTGTTATGTCTTGATATTGGAACAAAAACCGAATAGAATGAACAGGAAAACGGCTACAATTCTCATTATCGGGGTCATGCTACTCTTTGTGTGTTACATTGTCTATGATGTGGCTTTCAGGAAAGAACCGGCCAGAACAGAGACTTCACCGGCTGTCAGTCCTGAAATTCCTGACAACTGGAGAGTATCTGCCACTATTGATCCTGCCTCCGGAAAGGTTAAAGCTGTGGGTGTAATGAGAAACGGCAATGTCATAATCGGAGGTGACTCCTTCCTTGCATGTTATGATCCTGCCTCAAAAATGCTCAGGAATATCCAGACAGGGAAAGAGGTAAGCTCAATAGCCACATCCGGTGATACAATTTTTGCAGCCACCACTGAGACAATTCTTCTCTTTAACATTGATGGTAAGCAATTTGCGGAATGGGGACCATATGAAGACAGCGCAATGATAACCTCAGTTGCTGTGAATAATTCATATGTCGTTTTTGCAGATGCACATAATAAAGTACTTATGTTGCTTGATAAGAAAGGCAACCTGAAAGAAATGCTAGGCAAAAGCGGTGAACCATTCATACTGCCAAGCCCCTATTTCGATGTTGCAATTGACCAGGATAATTATATTTATGTTGCCAATACAGGGCGCCATCGCATGGAGAAAAGAAAAACTGATGGTACTGTTATTTCAATGTTCGGTGAACCTGGCACTGCTCCTGAGCTCTTTGCAGGCTGTTGTAACCCGGCCCATTTCACGCTTATACCAGGTGGAATAATCACTGCCGAAAAAGGAATTAACCGCATTAAGATACTTTCACGGGATGGAAAATTTGTGGAGTTCATCTCCTCAGTAAATGAATTTGTGAAGTCAGCACCTCTGGATGTCGCCTCAGCGGACGGGAAAATTGTTTATGGTGCCTACCAGCCCGATTCAAAAGTTTTCGTTTTTGTAAGAAAATAATTCTGATTTGAATACTATGGACAGGAATGAATTCTTAAAAAGATCGGTAAGATACCTTTTATACGGGATTCTTGCAGCCATTGCTCTGGCGACAGGTTCAAGGATTACCGCAAGCCAGGACTGTCGTTCATGCCCGGGTAATGGTATCTGCCGCGGTGAAAATGATTGTTCAACCTTCCTTAAAAAAGACAATGGAACAAGGTAAAAACAAGTACCAGTCAAGGCGCGATTTTGTAAGGGCTGCAGGCCGGATAATAGTGGCTTCTCCGCTTGTGATCATACCTGTCTACCTGGCAAAGAAGACAAATGTGAAGGGTTATGTCTGGCAGATAGATCCGAATAAATGCACAATGTGCGGTCAGTGCAAGACGAACTGCGTACTTACACCATCTGCTTCAAAATGCACCCATGCATATAAAATGTGCGGCTACTGTGACCTCTGCGGAGGCTACCTCAGGCAGGGTACAAAAGTTATTGGAACCGGCGCTGAGAACCAGATGTGTCCTACCGGTGCCATAAAAAGGAAGTTCATAGAGGAACCTTATTTTGAGTATTCGATAGACGAAAAACTATGCGACGGGTGTGCCAAGTGTGTTAAAGGGTGTGTCGATTTTGGCAACGGCTCTCTTTACATGCAGATCAGGCATGATATCTGCGTAAACTGCAACGAGTGTTCAATTGCCAGGACCTGCCCTTCAAATGCGGTTATCAGGGTACCAGCTGATAAACCATACCTCGAAAGATCATAAATCCAAACCCGGACCCCGCGACTCCCCAAGACAATGAAAAAATACATTCCATATATTCTCCTGCTGATCATGCTTATCTGGCACACGGTTCTGTTTGCCCAGGAGAAGGTTAATCCACACAGGTTTCCCAGGCCCGAGTTTGAATCGGGATATGTAACACCCACTCACCAGCTTCTCAACCAGAGAGGACCAATGTGGGAGTACATGGACGTGGCGGTACTGATAGCTGCTCTCTCTGTCACCTCGTGGCTTGCGATCAAAAAAAGATCCAGGCAGGGTCTACTCTGGATGTCGGTCTTTTCACTTGCCTATTTCGGTTTTTACAGGCAGGGCTGCATATGCTCGGTAGGATCTGTACAGAACATATCACTTGCCCTCTTCAACGATTCATACAGCCTGCCCCTGCCCGCCTTGCTCTTTTTTATAATACCACTCGTATTTGCACTGCTTTACGGGAGGGTGTTCTGTGCCGGTGTTTGCCCCCTTGGCGCCATCCAGGAGCTTACAGGGTTCAGACCAGTCAAAATACATAAGAGCGTGGAGGCAGTACTGGCGTCGATACCATTCATCTACCTGGCCCTCGCAATCCTGTACTCGGCTACAGGAAGCCAGTTTATTATTTGCAGGTATGACCCATTCGTGGGTATCTTCAGGCTTAACGCCCCTTATACAATGATAATCTTCGGGGCACTGCTCCTTCTTGTCGGGATCTTTGTTAACCGCCCATACTGCAGGTACCTTTG
>JAXLTT010000004.1:0-202161 GCA_046329875.1 Bacteroidales bacterium | reverse complement strand
ATTATTATGCTCTCATCTTCCGGCGATAAAATCGGTCCTCCGACACTCAGGTTATAAGCTGTAGAACCAGTTGCTGTTGATAGGATTAGCCCGTCGGACCAGTACGTGTTAAGATGGACATCATCCACAAACACATTTATAGTAATCATGCTGGGATCGATCTTCTGGATCGTTATTTCATTCAGGGCAACTGGTGGCTCATTGCCTTGAAGTAAATCAGGTTCTGAAATCGAGAGCAGGCTCCTTTCTATGATCGAATACTCTCCTGAAAAAATATGATCGAGTGAATTACTTATCTCATCCTCTGAAATATTTGCAAGAAAACCTAGTCGTCCTGTATTAATTCCTGCGACAGGTATTCCAAGGTCCTTGACTTTAATCATTGTCTCGAGAAAGGTCCCGTCTCCGCCAACACTCAGAACAATATCAGGGAGTCCCGATAACTCCGAAAGTTCTGAAAATCTTTCTATTTCCATACCTCCCGGGCATAGTGCCGGTGCTCCAGCTTTTTCATATATCTGTGTCCTGATACCGCGCCTGCACAGATCGTTAATAAGCCTGATTATAACAAGCCTTGTTTTCTCACTGTCGCCTGAACTGTATATAGCTACCCGCTGCAACATCAGATATTCAGATATTTAATAAGCATATCGAGCCTCTCGGTATAGAACCTGTCGAGATTATCGTCATTTGCCACCCAGCTCTTCACATCATAACTGTACCTTTCGAAAGTTCGAATAACCGATGTGAGGTCACCCGAATTTACCTTAAGAGTAAGTTCAAGCCGTGTAGAATCCGGCGGTGAGGTTATGTACATGCTAAGCACCTTAAGGTTATTGCTCTCAACTATCTGCGCGATCTGGGAAAGCGAATAGTCTCTCTCAAGGAGTTCAAGTACAATTATGCCTCCCGGCTGCTCAAGGGCAGATATTGAAGCTACATACCTCAGCAAATCGGCTGATGTAATAACTCCCTTGTAATGATTATTCTCATCAAGTACAGGAATAACGGAGAGTTTAAGTCGCGATGCAAGGCCTATTACATCAAAAAGATGATCCTCAAGCTTTACATAGGCTTTGAAGAGGGTAAGCTTATGATTGCCAATGGCCTCGTCGGGCTGGTTCATATCATAGATATCAGCATCCGAAATTAGTCCAAGAAAATCCTGGTTATTAACTATAGGAAGATGGGCAATTCTGAAAATCTCCATCCAGTTCAGTGCAGTCTGCCCTGTATCGGACGTCTTCAGTGAAGGTATGATTTCAGATATTAAGTCTTTTGCCTGCATCACAAAGGGAAATTCTATTTTTCAACTAAAATAACAAAAAAAAACTCCGGTTGTTGTATTTTTGCATCTCAATAAGAGTGCCGAAATATCAGAAAACCACTTAATGACAAAATTAAGCGTAAATATTAACAAAATAGCCACTATCCGGAATGCCCGGGGCGGCAACATACCCGATGTGAAACTTGCGGCCGTGAACTGCCAGTTGTTTGGTGCCGACGGTATAACAGTTCATCCAAGACCGGATGAAAGGCATATAACTTACAAAGATGTTTTTGAGATTAAAGAAATAATAACAACAGAATTCAACATAGAAGGTTATCCTTCAGAGGAATTTATTAAGCTGGTACTGAAAGTAAAACCTCACCAGGTAACTCTTGTACCCGACCCGCCTGACGCTGTTACATCAAATGCCGGCTGGAACACAATCAGTAATCTTGAATTTCTTAAAAAGGTGATTGGAAGGTTCAGGGAAAAAGGCATAAGAACATCTGTATTCATCGACACAGATATAAAAAATATTACGAACGCCCCTCTTACAGGAACCGAAAGAGTTGAACTCTATACAGAACCTTATGCAAGCCATTTCCCGTCTGACCCGGCGCTTGCAGTCGAACCATTCATCAGGGCCGCTGAGGCAGCAAGAGACTGCGGGCTTGAACTGAATGCCGGCCATGATCTTAACCTGCAGAACCTTGGATTTTTCAGTAAGTCAATCCCATGGCTGAAAGAGGTCTCGATCGGGCATGCCCTTATCTCAGATGCCCTTTACTTTGGTCTCCAGAACACAATAGGGATGTATAAACGACTCCTTATCTGATCATTTAATGAAACTTTTTCACAGGAAATACGGAAGCGGTCCACCGCTCGTTATTCTGCATGGATTATACGGATCATCGGATAACTGGGTATCTGTAGCGGGGAAACTATCTGATACTTTTACTGTTATTCTCCCCGACCTCAGGAATCACGGACAATCGCCTCACAGCCAGACTCACAATTATGAGGAAATGGCAAATGATATTGCTGAACTTATAAAAGATTGTGGCTATGACAGGATTTTCCTGGCTGGTCACAGCATGGGTGGAAAGGTTGCGATTAAATTTGCCTCTGCCTGGCCAGAAAAACTAAATGGCCTTATTATACTGGATATATCGCCATTTGGAACAGGAAACACAGATAATCCGTTTTACAAAGAACACAGGACAATACTTGAGGCGATATCCGGAGTCGAGCCTGCTGATTTCAAAAAAAGGGAGGAAATAGATATTTACCTGTCAGGCAGTATCTCATCTGAAAAAACAAGGAGTTTCATTATGAAGAACATTAAAAGGGATGCTGACGGAAAACTTGGTTGGAAGCTCAATATACCTGCCCTCCTTGCCAACCTCGACGAAATAACCGGTGGTGTTATTGAAAGGGGTAATCCGGGTATCCGAATCACAGGATTTCCTGTAATCTTCGTTAAAGGAGAGCAATCAGGTTACCTGACTGAAACCGACAGGCCCGGAATTGAATACCATTTTCCTGCGGCAGAATTCATTACTATACCCGGGGCCGGACACTGGATCCATTCAGATAATCCTGCCTTGACAGAATCTGCGATAAGGAGTATATTGAATTAGCTTTATTTAACAAAAGTCACTGACTCCACTTTCTCTGGATCGATGAGAGGAAGATTCATCATCCGCATAAGCACCTGTGCAACAGCAAGTACATCTTTCTCACAGTATTGAACGATCCTTTCAATATCGTGCTCTTTCCAGTATACAGAAGCTACCATACTTCCGTCTATATCATCCTTTGGTGTTGGTATTCCGAGTACTGTTGTGAGTAAATCGAGTGATGTGTATGACTTGAAGTCCCCGAATTTCCATAATTCCATTGTATCAAGAAGTTTGACTTCCCATGGTTTCTTTCCTGCATTGTTTAGAAGATCGGGGATGTGCAGGCCGTTTATTACCATTCTCCTGGCCATATAGGGATAATCAAATTCCTTACCGTTATGAGCACAAAGTAGAAGTTCTCTCCCGCGAGAGGTCTTGAAGAGCATATCCGAAAACCCGTTAAGTATCTCCTTCTCATCATCACCATAAAAAGATTTCAGCCTGAAGCCATATGGATTCTTATCCCTGATAAAACCGGCAGAAATGCAAATTATCTTTCCGAATTCTGAATATATCCCGGCACGGTCAAATACTGCAGCAGGATCCTCTTCAGGTTTCCTGAACCCGGAGGACTTCTTATCCCATAATGCCTGCATGTGAGGTGAAAAGCCTTCAAGTGAAGGGACAACCGGAACTGTCTCTATATCGATGAACAGTATGTCCTCGAGCCTGATATTTTCAAGCATATGTTTTAATTTTCGTTTTGAAGATGCTGCCTTATGATTGAAATCAGAACGCCGATTCCAACCTGGTTCTCCCCTCCCCCTGGAATAATAATATCGGCATACCTTTTTGATGGTTCAATAAACTGGAGATGAGATGGTTTAACAGTTTTATGATAGCGATCGAGGACCATGTGAACATCCCTGCCTCTTTCCTCTATATCTCTTTTTATTACCCTTCCAAGCCTGTCGTCGGCATCTGCATCAACAAACACCTTTATATCGAGCATATTCCGTAATCCGGGGTCGGTAAGTATAAGTATTCCTTCAACAATGGCGACCCTGGCAGGCCTGACATTAATTGTCTCTTTCGACCTTAGGCAGGTGAGATAGGAATATATAGGCATCTCTACGTCGGATCCCGACCTGAGCATTTTTAACTGTTCAATAAGAAGGGGAAATTCAACAGAATCCGGATGGTCAAAATTGATCTTCTGCCTTTCCTCAAGCGGAAGCTCTATGTTATCCCTGTAGTAAGCATCCTGCGGAAGAACAATAACCTGGTCGCGATGAAATTCCTCGACAACCTTGTTAACAACTGTAGTTTTGCCCGACCCGGTACCTCCTGCAATTCCAACAATGAGCATATTTTTCTATTTTTGTGAAGTTTGAAAGATCAAATGTAATAATTTAAAGCTCATGGTAAAACACATCATAATCTTCAGGCTGACAAACTATAAGGATATGGAAGACAAGAGGAAACAGCTGAAGCTTATGGAAGACAGTTTTTCTGTTTTAGGCGAAAAACTTCCTTATATTGTTGAATACCGTACCGGAATTAACACAACGGAGGCGGGACATGCCTGGGATTTTGTGATCGATTCAGTGTTCGCTTCGAGGAGCGACCTTGAAAAGTACCAGCATAGTGAGGAACATCTTGAATCTATAAGGAAGACCTCCGGCATTGCAAGGGAGAAGGCTTTGGTAGACTACGAATTCTGATTTATATGACAGAGATTTATCCGCTTAAGTTTGAGCCGATCCTGGTTGAAAAAATCTGGGGAGGGACCTCGCTTGCATCGAGGTGGGGAAAAACAGCCGGTCACGACAGGAAAATCGGGGAAAGCTGGGAAATATCCGGTGTTCCCGGGAATATATCTGTTGTCAGCAACGGTTTTCTTGCAGGTAATAACCTGCAGGAGCTTATCGAAGTTTACATGGGAGATATTACAGGCGAGGCTGTTTTTGAAAAATTTGGTTCAGAATTTCCGCTGCTTATTAAACTCATTGAAGCCCGCGATGATCTTTCAATCCAGGTGCACCCTGGCGATGAAATGGCAAGGGAAAGGCATAAAACAAACGGGAAAACAGAAATGTGGTATATTCTTGAATCCGATAATGGAGCAAAGATATATTCTGGTTTCTCAAAACCTGTAACCAAATCAGAATACCTTGAGGCAGTAGCAAACGGAACGCTGGAAGAACTAATGAACGCGGAAATTAGTAAGCCTGGTGATGTATTTTTTACTCCCTCAGGAAGGATACATGCTATCGGCTCCGGAAATATTCTTGCGGAAATTCAGCAATCTTCCGATGTTACGTATCGTATTTTCGACTGGAACAGGAAAAACCCTGATGGAACAGCGAGGGAACTTCACACCGAACTTGCCACAGACGCCATTGACTATAATGCATTTGGCAATTCAGTTACAAGGAAGGAGCCGGTAATGGACGGGACTGTGAACCTTGTCAGTTGCGACTATTTTGTTACAAATTTCCTGCAGTTCAGCAATCCCCTCCAGAAAGATTATAATCTTTTTGACTCATTTGTTATCTTTATATGTACAGGCGGTGAGTTTTCAATTCACTGGGAAAAAGGAACTGAAGTTGTAAAAAAAGGAGAAACAGTCCTGCTTCCGGCAATGCTGCCCGATGTAATTCTTGAACCCAGGCCAGAAGCAAGGGTATTGGAAGTTTTTATTAACAGTTATCCCGTTTCAAAATAATAATATGAAAAAGTATATCTCTCCCATCTTCTTATCAGCAATTATGTTTATCTCCTGTTCACATGGATCAGGAACAAGGCAGGCAGAGGTGGCCCAGGCCGATACGCAGACAGTTGCAGATACCGGGTATACAGGAATAAGGAGGTACTTCAGCGGAAGGTTCCTTGTTAATGAAGTAACGCTTATTAATGGCATAAGGGAGGGCAAACAGACTACGTTTTATCCAAGCGGAAAACCGAGACAGGTGTTCATGTATAAAAAGGGCTTAAAGGAAGATACAGCAACATGGTTCTATGAGGAGGGCCAGGTATTCAGAAAGACCCCTTTCAGGCACGACTCAATGGATGGTATACAGATCCAGTACTACAGGACAGGTGAACTCAGGGCAAGGCTGAAATTCATAAATGGTTCAAGGATGTCTGATCTTGAGGAGTTTACAAAAGAAGGGAATAAGATAACCAGCTATCCTTCAATAACTGAACAGATTACCGACAACTATAAAACGAACGGGGTTTACAATATTGTATTAAGGCTTGACAAGCCAGGGGTTCCAGTAACTTTCTACAGGGGTGATCTGACTCCTGAGGGCCTTTTCATGCCTGCTCAGCTTAAAAAAATCGGTGGATCTGAAACTGAAGCTATCCTTAAGCTCAGGAAAGGACAGACAGTAACCGGTAATTCACTGACAATAATAGCCGAGATCTCAACAGCACTGGGGAATAAACATATAGAAGTAAAGAAGATCAGTCTACCCTACAACGATCTGAACTAACAGGATCAAAATGATAATAAAGACGGCTACATTCGTCAAAAGCAGTATGAGCCTGAAGCAATGTCCTGCTTCATCAGCTCCTGAATTTGCATTCATAGGTAGGTCCAATGTAGGCAAGTCCTCACTCATCAACATGCTGACCGGTTTCAATGGCCTTGCAAAGGTTTCCCAGACTCCGGGTAAGACAAGGACAATAAATCACTTTATAATAAATGATTACTGGCTGATTGCAGACTTGCCGGGATATGGCTACGCAAAGGTTTCACAGAAACAGAGGGAAGCCTGGTGGAAGGAGACAGAGAACTATATATTAAAAAGGATCAATCTTGTCTGCCTGTTTGTACTCCTCGATTCAAGAATACCACCACAGAATGCAGATCTTGAATTCATGGAGATGCTTGGACTGAAGCAGGTTCCCTTCGCAAGGGTGTTTACAAAATCAGACAAACTCCGGGCAAATGAACTCTCAAGCGCAATAAGGCAATACGATAACAGGATGCTCGAAGCCTGGGAAGAACTGCCACCGACATTCATTACTTCCTCGGCAAAAAGAGGTGGACGGGAAGAGCTCCTCGACTTTATTGAACATTCTATTAACAATTTCAAAAATCCGGGAAAAATATAGCCGGATTTTTTATTTTTGTAACGGCACTCAACCTGATCATTGACAGCAAAAACTCAAGAAAATGTTTGGCAAGGCACCTATGAAATTATTCTCCTGCAGATCATCGAGGGCACTGGCCCTGAGAATCTCGGAAGATCTTGGTATTGAACTGGGTAAAAGTTCTGTAACAGAATTCAGCGACGGGGAATTCCAGCCTTGCTACGATGAATCTGTAAGGGGTTGTATGGTCTTCATTGTTCAGTCTACAAACCCGCCTGCCGAGAACCTTTTTGAACTGCTCCTCATGATCGATGCTGCAAAACGGGCATCGGCGTATAAGGTAATAGCCGTTATACCATATTATGGTTTTGCAAGGCAGGACAGGAAAGACAGGCCAAGGGTTTCAATCGGGTCAAAACTATCTGCTGACCTTCTTACTGCTGCCGGTGTTGACAGGGTCATTACAATGGATCTTCATGCCGACCAGATTCAGGGATTCTTCGATGTACCAGTCGATCATCTGTTTGGATCAGCCATCTTTGCACCGTATATTGAAAAACTAGGACTTGAAAACCTTTGCGTATCAGCACCTGATATGGGAGGATCCAAAAGGGCTAACGCCTATGCCAGGCACCTTCAGTCGGAAATGGTTCTGTGCTATAAACTCAGAAAGAAACCAAACGTGGTTGAGGAAATGTCTATAATAGGTGACGTTGAAGGGAGGAATGTAGTTATTATTGACGATATGGTTGATACAGCCGGGACCCTCTGCCTTGCTGCGACAATGATGATGGACCGGGGAGCCAAAAGTATCAGGGCTTTCGCAACTCATCCTGTACTTTCAGGCAATGCCATAGAAAGAATTGATAAATCACCGATACTTGAACTTGTAGTTACAGACTCTATTCCTTTTAAAAACACATCAGAAAAAATAAAGGTGCTCTCTATCTCTGATATTTTCGCAAAAACGGTCCAGGCCGTCAACATGAATCTTTCGATAAGCACCAATTTTGTATTCTGATTCCTTTGTCTTATATTTGCGGGCCAAATTTTTAAAACTAATGTCAAACGTGTGATGGGAGGTTATCTGGCACATAACCTTGAGTAGCACAACAATTTAAAGACAATGAAAACTTTCGACATCAACGGCTCGGTAAGACAGGAACTCGGAAAGAAAAGTTCAAAAGATCTCAGGAAATCGAATAATGTACCCTGTGTACTCTATGGAGGAAAAGAGAACCTTCATTTCTATGCTCATGAGAATGACTTTTCAAAACTAATTTATACTCCTGATGCACATCTTGTAAAACTTAACCTCGAAGGTAAAGTTTATGATGCAGTTCTTAAGGAGATCCAGTTTCACCCGGTGACTGACAAGATCATGCACATCGATTTCACCGAAGTACATGCTAACAAACCAATTACAATTTCTATTCCTGTCAAAATATCTGGAGATTCAGCAGGTGTTAAAGCAGGTGGTAAACTGAGAGTAAGAAGAAGAAGCCTTCTCGTCAAAGGGCTGGCTGTTAACATTCCTGAATTTCTCCCTATCGATATTACTGAACTGAAGATACACCAGTCCGTAAAAGTTGGTGACCTGAGTTTCGAGAATATTGAACTGGTCGATCCGAAGAAATCGATGATTCTTACAATTGCAACTTCAAGGGTTGCCCAGAAGGAGGAGGAAACTCCTGCTGAAGGTGCTGCTGCAGCTGCAACCACTGAAGGCGAAGCTGAAGAAAGCAAATAGTAATTTCCGGTTAAAGCACAGGCAAAGTGAAATACCTCATAGTTGGCCTGGGAAATATTGGAGAAGAGTACCGGAATACTCGTCATAATATTGGATTTATGGTATTGGATGCCTTAGCTGAGGCATCCAATGCTGTTTTTACAGACCGACGTTACGGAGCTGTTACTTCACTGAAATATAAGGGCAGGGAATTCATCCTCCTCAAACCTTCGACCTATATGAACCTGAGCGGCAATGCGGTAAACTACTGGCTGAATAAGGAAAAGATTCAAATATCTGACATGCTTGTAATAGTTGATGATCTCGCCCTGCCCCTGGGAAGCATAAGGATGAAGCCAAAAGGAAGCGCCGGCGGTCATAACGGGCTCTCCCATATAAATACAATCCTCGGAACCGAGGAATATGCAAGGATAAGGATAGGTATCGGCAGCGATTTCAAAAGAGGCGGCCAGAAAAATTATGTCCTGGGCAAGTGGACAGCCGAGGAAGAAAACCTCATAAATGAAAAGATAAAGATCGTTGTTGAAATGATCAAATCGTTCGGAACAATCGGAACCGGACTCACAATGACTGCCTTCAATAAGATAGGAAAGACAGATTCTGCGAAAGAAAGCAGTGACAACGGACAAAAGAAATCCTGAGTTTTAAACTATAATACATATGCCGGCTTCCGTTGATATCAGGATCGACAAATTCCTCTGGGCCGTAAGACTTTATAAGACACGGAGCCAGGCTTCTGAAGAGTGCAGGAAAGGAAGGATCGCCGTTAATGGAATCGCAGTTAAACCATCGCGCAACATCTCTACAGGTGAAGTAGTTACAGTAAAGAAACTTCCTGTTATTTACACTTATGAGGTCTTGCAGCCAATTGAGAACAGGGTGTCAGCCAGCCTTGTTGAAAATCATATTCGCGATATTACCCCTGAAGAGGAAAAGAATAAACTGGTTGTTGCAAGGAACACAGGTTTCGGGATACGTCCAAGAGGCCTCGGCCGGCCAACAAAAAAGGACAGGAGATCACTCGACAGGCTGAGTGACTCAAATATCGATTTCTGAAAAGGTGGTATAAATACTTATTATACTGCCCCAGCTTAACATTTATTCAAGCTCAGAGCCCAATCGCATTTCATTTTATTTATATTGCATGGTTAATTTTTATTTTGCCTGAATTACGGCGGGGGCACATTTTGATCATTCAATGGGTAAGGATAACATAGAAAAGTATTCCGCATTTTATGCAGTACTCAAGTATATTGCAAACCTGTGGCACAATAAGTTCTTCTACAGGAGGGTCATTGTAGTAGGGAAAGAGAACATTGATCCTGAAGGACACCTGATCTTTGCGCCCAATCATCAGAACGCGCTCATGGATGCCCTTGCTGTTCTTTTCACAACCAAGGGACAGCTGATCTTTCTTGCAAGAGCCGATATATTCAAGAAAAAATTCCTGGCCGCACTTCTTTATACAATAAAAATACTTCCTGTTTACAGGATAAGGGATGGATATGAGAATCTTAAAAGCAATGACTGGGTATTCAACAAGACTATCGATGTAATAAAGAATAAGAACGGCCTTGTAATCCTTCCCGAGGGTAACCATGAAGGCTTCCGACGGCTAAGACAACTTAAAAAAGGTATCTGCAGAATAGCATTCCAGGCTGATGAAGCGCTTGATTTCTCAATGAAAATCAAGATAATCCCTGTCGGACTGGAGTTCTCGAACTATTCAAGGGTAAGACAGGTTCTTACAGTAGTTTACGGCAAACCGATAGAGGTAAGCGAGTTCCATGAAGCTTACAAGCTGAAGCCCGAAAGGGCAATGAATGAACTCAGGGAAAGACTATCAGAGGAGATGCAGAAGCTTATCGTTCACATCGAATCTGTGGAAGACTATGAAGCTATTGATGAACTGAGAAGTATTCTGAATGGCAAGTACTCTGACGATATTCATACTCCAAAACTCTTCAGGGACAGGATGCTTATCAACAGCCTCAACAGGCTGCGTACAACATCCGAAGAAACATACAGGAGAATCTGTGAACTCAGTCTGAAAATCAAAAACGGAGCCAGGAACCTTAAAACTGATTACAGGCTTCTTGAAAAGAAAAAGCATACACTTGCAGGTATGATCGGAGGTGTACTTGCTCTGATCATAACATTCCCCTTATTCCTGTATGGGCTGATCTTTAATTATTTTCTTGTTTCGATTCCAAATATTCCTCTTAAAAACATAAGGGACATACAATTTCATTCCTCAATCAGGTATGGACTTTCCCTGTTTGTCGCTTTTGTGATATTCCCGCTTTACCTTGTACTTGCCCTTGTCTTTATTCATCCGTGGTGGCTTGCGCTTGCAGTTTATATAACAATCCCATTCTCGGGCATATTCGCATGGAACTACCATCTTCTCTTCGAAAGGATAAAAGGTGGTTTGCGGATAAGAAATTATATGAAGAAGCACGACAGCAGCTATTCGGACCTCAGGGCAAGCTACGATGAACTCCAGTCACTTGTTTCAAAACACATCAACCTGTGAAGAATATTTTCAGAGGAAAAACTATCTGGATCACAGGGGCGTCATCGGGCATAGGTGAAGCACTTGTATATTCATTTGTATCAATGGGGGCAAACGTAATTGCCTCATCAAACCAGCCTGATGAACTTGAAAGAGTTAAAAATAACTGTATTTCATCGGGCCAAACGATCACCTGTGTTCCATTTGATCTTTCTGATACAGCTTCAATCTCAACTATAGTAGACCAGCAGGTGGCAAGGTCAGGAAGGATTGATTACCTGCTTAATATAGGTGGCATAAGCCAGAGAGCCACCATAGAGGAGACCCCTTTGTGGCTTGACAGGAAGATAATGGAGATCAATTATTTTGGAACCATTGCCCTTTCCAAGGCTGTCCTGCCCCACATGATCAAACAGCAATCCGGGCATATCCTTGTTACAAGCAGCATTTCCGGACGCTTCGGGTTCCCCCTAAGGGCAGCATATTCTGCGTCAAAGCAGGCACTCCATGGATTTATTGAAACTCTCCATCTTGAGAATAAGAAAAACAATATAAGAGGTTCAGCCATTATCCCGGGAAGGGTCAGGACGATGATCTCCTTTCATGCCCTCAACAACGACGGAAAGGAACACGGGAAAATGGACGATGGCCAGGCCGCAGGTATAACACCTGAAAAAGCGGCACAACAGATTATACGTGGTATTGTACGCAACAAGCGAGAAATTCTCGTCGGGAGCAGTGAACTGATGATGTTGCATATAAGAAGGTATTTTCCATACCTGTTCTTCAGAATAGCGGATAAAATAAAATCAACATAAGAAATCTGACAAATGAATGGTTATATAATCAGCGGAATACAACAACTTGGAGTTGGCGTGAAGGAACTTGCCCCGGCATGGAACTGGTATATCGAACATTTTGGAATGGACTGCCCCATATTCGGCGAAGAGGCAGAGGCAAAGTTCATGCTTCCATATACCGGTGGAGAACCGAGGCTAAGGAACGCTGTCCTTGTATATAACCTCCAGGGTGGCGGCGGCTTCGAGGTATGGCAGTATAAAAGCAGAACCCCGCAGGCAATAAACTGGGAAATTAAAGCCGGTGACCTGGGTATATTTGCAGGTAAGATAAAGGTTAAGAATATAGATGAAGCATATAAGTTCCTATCCGGAAAAGGTGTTAAAGTCCTTAACTCTCCGTCTGCTGATCCTTCAGGAAGAAGAACATTCTTCGTGAATGACCCGTTTGGGAATATTTTCCAGATGGTTGAAGGTAAGGACTGGTTCATCAACCTGAATAAGCCTACAGGAGGGGCATACGGAGCAATTATCGGTGTGTCCGACATTGATAAGGCAAGGGTTGTTTATTCCGGTATCCTCGGGTACGACCAGGTTGTATATGATGAAACTTCATCTTTTGCTGATCTCAGTTCGCTCCCCGGTGGCAAGACAATTCTGAGAAGGGTTTTATTAAGGAGAAACTCGAATGGTGAGGGGGCTTTCGCAAAGCTTATGGGAAGCAGTGAGATTGAACTTATTGAAGATACAGGTAAAGGTGGAAGAAAGATCTTTGAAGGCCGTTTCTGGGGTGACCCGGGATTCATTCACCTATGCTTTGACATATCCGGTTTTGCAAATCTAAGGGAAGTCTGCAAGGCAAAAGGACATCCATTCACTGTTGACACGATGAAGACGATGGAAGGAAACAGTTTCGATATGGGTGAGGCAGCAGGACATTTTGCGTACATTGAAGATTCTGACGGAACGCTCATAGAATTTGTCGAGACTCATAAGGTTCCGATCCTGAAAAAGCTCGGATGGTATATCGACCTTAGGAAAAGGGATCCCCGTAAGAACCTTCCCGGTTGGATGCTTAAAACACTCAGGTTCTCAAGGGTAAAAACGGCTAATTTATAAAAGGAGACACAGTAAGAACTGAGCCGGTTATTTACCGGCGAGTTCCTCTGTTTTTCGAAGTACTCGCATAACGTTGCCACCCCATATTTTAGCAATCTCGCTTTTCGAATAGCCCCGGCGAAGAAGCTCTATTGTAATGTTTTTCATCTGTGAAACATTCTTACAGTCACTGACCCCTCCTCCCCCGTCGAAATCAGTGCCTATTCCCACATAGTCTACACCAATCACCTGTACTACATGATCAATATGATCGACAACGTCTTTTACAGTTGCAAGTTTGGCATATTTATCCCTTATTCTTCCGAATTCCTCCCTCATAAGTTTTTTCTTGTCCTCGGGAAGCGAATTATAATCTCCGAACTGCTTCCTGAGTTCAGCCAGTTTTGCATCCATTTCAGGATTTTTCTCAGGTACCCTCAGGTAGTCGCTCAGGATGCAAATCTGTATCACACCACCGTTCTGCTTAAGAGCTATCAGCATATTATCATCTAGGTTCCTTGGACTCTCACATAGTGCACGGCAGGATGAATGGGAAGCTATAACAGGTGCTTTTGACAGCTTAATCACTTCATAGAACGACTTGTCGGATATATGAGAAACATCTATCATCATACCAAGCCTGTTCATCTCTGCAACAACCTGCTTACCAAACTCAGACAAGCCTTCATACTCAGGACCTTTCGGATCGGTCGATGAATCGCAAATATCGTTGTTCTTTGTATGAGCAAGTGTAATATACCTGGCTCCAAGGTCATAGTATTGCTTAATTCTTGTAATATCCTTCCCTATTGGGTAGCCATTTTCAACCCCTATGAAAGCAGCTATCTTACCTTCCTTCTTGAGCCTGTAGGCATCATCCGGGGTGAGGGCTATTCCGGCCATCGCGCTGTTTTTATCAATATTGTCATGTATCGCTTTGAAGACACCTAGAGCTGTTTTATGAACCTTGTTGAACGAAGAATCGTCTCTTGGCCCCTGCCCTGTGAATACTGCAAAAAATTCTGCATCGAGTCCGCCTTCCTTCATCCTCGGAAAATCTACACATCCATCCTCATGCCTGACACCAAGGTCAAGTCCTGAGCTATATATATCCATAGGTGTATCGCAATGGGTATCTACCGTAAGAATTGCTGCATGAATCTTATCCGCCTTTTTCCTGAGCTGATCTTCTCCCGGGCGGCATCCCAGCACTGCAAGGAAAACAAAAGATACAATGAGTATGGATTTCATAATTGAGTGTTTTGAGATACTAATATATTAAAATTGAATAAGAGGGTGACCTTTTTATTGCTATTCTACAACACATAAAAAGCGAAAGCCCCTGACTTGGAGGTCAGGGGCAGCCATGAAAAGAATGGAAAAATTGCTTTTGGACAGTAAAAAGCTTCTTTAAAGTTTTACAACTTTATATACGTTTACAAGTTTACCTTTAACCATTTTCATAAAGTAGAGCCCCGACGGAAGGTCTTCCACATTTATATTCTTCTCAACTGATGATTCTTCGATCCGGTCTGTTTTAACCAGTTTACCATTTCCGTCAAGCAAATATAATAAAATTTCTTTGTCAGTTGCAGCATCAAACTGGATATTGATTATTTCAGTCGCCGGGTTAGGGTAAATCTTTACCTTAACTTCGGAATTCATATTCTCCTCTATAGCAGTGATTATCAGCTTCTGCTGAAATCCATGCGTCAGGATCAGCGTCCCGTCTGACGAGGTAAATGTCGGAATAATGGTCTCGCCCAGCGTCCAGCTTATTGATATACCTCCATTGTAGTTATATCCGCCGGCACTTGCTATTACCTGCTGCTTTATCGATTGTGACATTGCAGCTAAAGAAAATAGCAACATTATTGCGATCAGAAGGTTCCTTCTCATATTTCTATAGTATTAGGCTTGATCAGATTCCATTGGTAAAATTATGCATATTTATAACAAAAAACAATTATTATTTGTTCATTTTCATGAGTGTGGAAAAACATGGGACGAACCTGTCTATCTGTATGATAAACCTGTTTTTCATGATTGATTTTCTTTCTGTGAACTTCATTCCCTATCTTTAGGAAAATAAGCCTTAAACAATATAATTTCGCCCGGTATGCAACTTCAGAGTAACTGCATTGTCTTTATAACTGAAAAGTAATTTGTGGAGCAGAAAGACCTATATATAAATTCAGAACTGATTGATGCCTGCAGGCAGGGCAGCAGTGAAGCCCAGTACAGGCTTTATAAACTTTATTCAAAAGCCATGTTCAACCTGGCATACAGGATAACAGGCAACAGGGAAGATGCCGAAGATATGTTGCAGGAGGCTTTCATTGAGTGTTTCCGCAACCTCTCCTCTTTCCGCTTCGAATCGACATTCGGGGCATGGCTTAAATCAATCATTGTAAACAGGAGTATAAACCTCCTGAGAAAGAAAAAGGTAGAACTGATCCTCCTCGACAATCTGCCCGACCAGGCATCCCACGAAGAACCCGAACCTGAATATGAAACGGGTGTAATTTTCAGGTGCATTGAAAGCCTTCCGGATGGTTACAGGGTAATATTGACCCTGTATCTACTTGAAGGATATGATCATGCAGAAATTGCACAGATCCTAGGAATAACAGAGTCGACATCAAAGTCACAATATTCAAGAGCAAAGGAAAAATTGAGAAACCTTATCAGGAAGAGTTATGGACAATCTTGAAAAATTCATAAACGAAAACAGGGCCGACCTCGACAGGTATGAGGCCCCTGAGGGTTCATGGGACCGGATCAGGAATAAAACCGGCAGGAGAAAAACCGGTATGCTTTACAGGATAGCAGCTGCTGTAATTATTATACTGGTAACAGGTATTACAATTATTTATGTCACTTCTGTCAGGCCTGCAAGACAAGCTCAGGCTGTCAGCTCACCTGTGCAGGAACTGAGAGAAACTGAAATGTATTATAATGCTCTTTACAAAAGCATGTACAATGAAGCTAAGCCAAAACTTACCGGCCAGCCTGATATAGAGAAAGAACTGAAAGAAGGGGCAGCCCAGATCGACAGCATATGCAGCGATCTTAAAAAAGATCTGAAGGACAATGTTGCAAACAGGGAAGTAATTGAAGCCCTGGTAAGAAATTACAGGATCAAGATAAAATTGCTGGAAGACATGCTGGGTGTAATCGACCAGAATGAAAAAAATGAAAATAAAAGCAAAAGCCATGAATTATAAATACCTGATTATTTCAGCATTAATACTGCTTGCCGGTTCTTCTGTGCTGGCACAGAATTTCACAGAAAAGAGAACTTACAGGCAGGCAGTTAAGGTAAACAGGCAGACCAGCCTTGATATAAGGAACAAGTATGGAACCATACACCTGTCACCTTCCAGGAATGACTCGGTTAAGGTTGTTGTTGAAATAGAGGCAAATGCTTCAAACCATGAGAAAACATCAAAGATGCTCTCGGGAATCAATATCAATATAACCCAGGCTGATAACCTTGTGATAGCACAGACACAGTTCACCGAATCTATAACCCAGATCTTCGAAGACTTCAAGGGTCTTACAAACAAGCTAATCCAGTACGATTCGCGGATAGTTATCAACTACTTCATTACAGCCCCCGAATACATGGATCTTAGGATTGATAACAAGTACGGAGATGTTATTATGGAAAACTGTTCCGGGGATGTTTATGTAAGCCTATCAAACGGTTCATTGAGGGCAGGTGAGCTCGAAAAGAAGGTTGATCTCGATCTGAGCTTCTGTGATGCCAACATCGAGAAATTACCTGATGCCACACTCGACCTTTCATTTTCAGAGATTAAGATTTCTGATATCGGTTCTGCAAGGATCTCATCTGTTTCATCCAGGTTCGATTTCAAAAATGCAGGAAAAATAAATACAGATTCAAAGCGCGATAAGTTTTTTATAGGTTCCCTTGGATCACTGAAAGGAGATGCATATTTTACCGATTTCCGCATAGAAAAGCTCACAGGCGATCTCGACCTTCTTTCAAAATATGGCAGCCTTGATATAGAATTGATAGAAAAAGGATTCAGCAATTTCAGTCTCAATTCCGGCTTTTCTGACATAGATCTCAAATTCGAATCATCAGCCTCATATACACTTGACCTGAGACATACAAACACGAGCATAATGGTCCCTGAGACCAATGCATCGCTTGAGAAAAAAGCCGTCAATGAAGACCGCGGCGAATATATAACCTATGGCAAGGTGGGCAGGGGCCAGGGTCAGAAAACAGTAAAAATAGAAGCCAACAGGGGCCGGGTATATATCAGGTAATTAGACTTATTCGTTCTTAAATTTCGAATAGCCTTCATCAAGCCATTTTATATACTCATCTACATTAAGGTTTGTCGGCATAGGATTATTCAATGGCTTCCCGTTGTAATCAGTGATAACATATAAAGGGAGGGCATTTGACCCGAACATTGATATTTCTATGTCTTCATTTACCTTCCCGATTGTCTTCTTGAGTTTTCCGTCAATTGTCGATTTCACCCATTCACTTTCCGGAAGTTCAGTACGGTCATCGGCATAAAGAGCAATAATCACAAACTTGTTTCTGAGCCTTTCAAGCACCCTTGGATCTGAAAATACTTTTGCCTCCATAAGCTTGCAGTTTGCACAGGCATGTCCCTTGAAATCAAGGAATACCGGCTTACCCTGTTCCTTTGCACAGCTCAAACCCTGCTTAAGCTCATAATAACCGGTAAGCCCGAGTGGCATCTCAAAGATATCCCCGAATTTTGGCGTGCTGCAAAGCTGGCTTTTGGCAACTGCCTGGTCATTGACCTGTATCGTCCTGTTGCCATTACTGTTTATCATCGCAGGTATATTAAGCTCCGATGTCCCCTGTGACGGGAGAAGTGAGGATATACCTTTAAGAGGTGATCCGAACATACCTGGAATAAGATATACAACAAATGAAAATACGATAATCACGAGCAGGAGTCGGAAGACACCAATATGCTGTACATCACTGTCATGACTGAATTTTATCTTTCCAAGAAGGTAAAGTCCCGTAAGTGTAAAGATCACTATCCAGACTGACAGGTAGATGTCACGTGTCAGGATTTTCAGGTTATAGACACTGTCGATTGTCATTAAGAATTTCATGCTGAAGGCGAGCATCAGGAAAGCGAGCACCACTTTTACTGAGTTGAGCCAGCCTCCTGACTTTGGCAGCTTGCTGAGCACAGCTGGGAACAGAGCGAATATTGTGAATGGAAGTGCAAAAGCAAGTCCGAATGCAAACATACCCAATGTTGGCCTTAGCACATCGCCACGGCTTGCTTCAACGAGCAATGAGGCAACTATAGGTCCGGTGCATGAGAAAGATACAATAACTGTCGTTAGTGCCATGAAAAAAGCTCCCAGTATACCTCCCTTATCCACCCTTGAGTCCGTACTGCTTGACCACTTGCCTGGTAATACTATCTCAAATGCTCCAAAGAATGAACTTGCAAAGAGAACAAACAGCAGGAAGAATATGACGTTTGGAAGCCAGTGGGTGCTTAGTGTGTTCGCAAAACCGGCGCCTGCACCGGTAAGGGAAATTATCAGGCCTGGTGATGTGTAGATTACAACAATGGATAGTCCAAAAACAATTGCATTCATGACTGCCTTTGACCTGTTCTCAACACCACGTGAGAAGAATGCAACCGTCATTGGTATCATAGGGTAAACACAAGGTGTGATAACACCAAGCAGGCCAAGCAGGAATGATCCTAGGAAGAAGCTCAGTAATCCTTTGCTTCCACTTACCGGGGTGGATGGAGCAGGTACAACCGATTGTTTTACGGTCTCCCCTACTTCGACTGTAAAATCCACATCCTGCGGAGGAGTGCAGGTTGAATTATTGCATGCACCATAAGTAAGTGTTCCTTTGATAGTTACAGGCATATTTTTTACTACAATCTTCTGCCTGAACTGGGCATTTTTACTGAAAGTCTTGATTTTGAAACCAAAAGCCTCATCAAATTTTTCCTCGGCGGCAACAGGTTCAAAAGGTTTTCCTTCGAAAGTCACGCCAGGGATTGAGTCGAACCTGAACACTGTCGCAATCGGTCCGTTTTTGGGAACATCTATTGAATATATGTGCCACCCGTCCTCTATTGAAGCATTAAATATAATTTCATAAGCCGATCCGCCCTTTTTTTCGTACCCGAAGTTCCAGGCAACAGGATCATTTACCTGTCCTTTTGAATTTATTGATAGTAGGATGAAAAGCAGTGCAACTGTATACTTTCTCATGAGTTAATTTATTGTAGGTTAACACAATAATTCATTATCATGCAAGATCAATCTCGTTTTCATACCTGTCGAAGAAATGAAATTCCAGCATATGGTATGAGGGCACGGCCTGTACCTTAAGGCTGATCCCGTATTTCCTGTTGAATTTTGTATAGTATGGAATAAGTCCTTTTGTAAGGTAAGCCGCAACAAAAGGATGAACATTAAGAACTAGTTTTTTTGTTTTGATTCTTTCCACAACAAAGGCGAGTGTGCGTTCAATATCATCAGTAAGGAGTATTGAAGGTCTTACTTCTCCTGTGCCGTTGCAGGCCGGGCATTTTTCATCAGTAAGGATATTCATTTCCGGTCTTACCCGTTGCCTGGTAATCTGCATAAGACCAAATTTCGTAAGGGGAAGTATGTTATGCTTTGTACGGTCACCCGACATCACCTCACGCATCCTGTCGAACACTTTCTGTTTGTTCTCGGATGATTGCATGTCAATGAAATCAATTACGATAATGCCTCCCATATCCCTGAGCCTGAGTTGCCGTGCGATCTCAGCGGCTGCTTCCAGGTTTACTTCAAGTGCATTTGTTTCCTGGTCGTGCCCACTACGCGAGCGGTTACCGCTGTTAACATCAATTACATGAAGTGCTTCTGTATGCTCAATAATGAGGTAAGCTCCATGCTTGAAGGAAACAGTCCGGCCAAAGAGTGCCTTTATCTGCTTGCTGATCGCGAAGTGATCGAATATCGGAATTATGCCTTTATAGAGCTTGACGATCTTTTCCTTTTCCGGGGCGATCTCCCTGATGTATCTTCTTATATCATCTGCAAGAATCTCGTCATTGATATGGATACTGTTGAAGGAAACATTAAGCATATCGCGGAGGATAGTTGAAGTCCTGTTAAGCTCCCCTATGAAAAGGCGGGGTGATTTTATCTCCTTCCTTATAGCCTGGAATGCAGTTTCCCATTTATTAACGAGGTCCCTGAGTTCAGCATCGAGTACGGCAACTTTCTTGCCTTCGGCGACAGTCCTGACGATCACGCCATAGTTCCTGGGTCTGATACTCTGAATGAGTGTGCGGAGCCGGCTTTTTTCCTCCGAGCTCTCTATCTTTGAGGATATAGATACTTTATCGGAGAAAGGCATAAGCACAAGGTTTCTTCCGGCAATCGATATTTCGGATGCCAGCCTCGGGCCTTTTGTTGATATCGGCTCTTTTGTAATCTGTACAATTACAGTCTGTCCGGCTGTAAGTACGTCTGATATTTTTCCATCTTTATCGATGTCGGGCTCCTGCTTGAATTTGCTGACAGGGTTAACCCTTCCCCTTTTCTGGACCGCGGCACCGTAATATTTATGCAGTGACCTGAACTGAGCCCCCAGATCGAGATAATGAAGAAAAGCGTCACGCTCGTAGCCTACATTAATGAATGCGGCATTAAGCCCCGGCATGATCTTCTTTACCTTACCCAGGTAAATATCACCTACCGAGAACTGGATGTTACGCTTCTCCTTATTTAACTCAATTAATTGCTTGTCTTCCAACAAAGCCAAAGAGACCTCTGTATCACCTGCATCGATGATTAAGTCTTTGCTTGCCACTTAACTGAATGAATCTGAGTTAATATGTGTATAGGATAAACCTTATAAATATAATAAACCTAAAGACCGCCAGATCTTTAGGTTTAATATATTACTTGAGTCGACCAAGACCGATCTTATTTCTTCTTATGTCTGTTTTTCCGCAAACGCTTTTTACGTTTGTGGGTCGCCATCTTATGTCTTTTTCTCTTCTTACCGCTTGGCATGTCAATTATTTCTTAACGTGTGATTTAACTTTTGTGATAAATGTTTTTGCTGGTTTGAAGGCAGGAATATTGTGAGCCGGGATTATAATAGTGGTGTTCTTTGAAATATTCCTAGCAGTCTTCTTTGCCCTTTTCTTAACGATGAAGCTACCGAAACCTCTGAGATAAACGTTATTACCGCTAACCATAGAATGCTTTACGGTATCCATGAAAGCCTCAACAGTTTTCTGAACAGTAACTTTTTCAATACCAGTGTTCTTGGCAATTTCGTTAACAATGTCTGCTTTAGTCATTTTAGTGAAGTTTAAAATTATTCAACAAATTATTTTGAGTATGTTTTTTTTCAACCCTGCAAATATAGAAATATTATTTGTTTAAATAGAAACACTTACACAATTTTTTATTTTTTCGGGGAATATTATAGCCTTAAATACAATGAAATAGGTGAGTGGTATCATACCTGTTATGAATTGTAACTTTAGCACTAAACCGGGTTGCTTTTTTTTGCTAACTTTACATTCATTTTATAATATTTTAAAGCATGTCTGTCAATAAAGTCATTCTAGAAGGTAATGTTGGTAAGGATCCTGTTGTAAGGTACTTCGATAAAGGGGTTGCTAAGGCCACTTTCCCGCTTGCAACAAGCGAATCCTACACTAACCAGCAGGGTGAAACAATAACATCCACCGAATGGCACAATATAGTATTATGGAGATCCCTGGCCGAAGTCGCCGAAAAAACAGTTAAAAAGGGAAGCCAGGTATATATTGTCGGAAAGATAAAAACAAGGTCATATGTTGATAAGGATGGCAATAACAAGTATATAACCGAGATTCTTGCCGACGCCATGATGGTTCTTGAGAAGAAACAAGGAGCTCCTGCAGGCAACCAGCCCAATGACTGGAGTGAAAACAGCCAGCGAAGCTCCGGCGGTTCAAGGCCAGCCAGCCCAGCCCAGGGCTATCATCAAAATGAACCGGGTAACAACCAGGGCCATGTAAGTGAACCTCCAAAATCGGGCTATCCTTTCGATGACGGTATCCCACAGGGGAAGAATGAGGACGACCTCCCGTTCTAGTGCAAAATAAAACTTTATGCAATTGGAACAGGTTTACCTTCTCACATATCTGGTCCCATTTACCGGTGCCACAATTAACACCCCTGACATTAAAACTCTCACAGGGCTATTCATACTTATTTGCCTTTTGTTTTCATCAGCACTGCTGTCTGCTTCCGAAGTGGCTTACTTTTCACTCGGCCCCGGCGAAATAAGCAGGATTAAGGCCGGAAAGTCAAAAAAAGCAACTATTACTCTCAGACTCTTTAACAACCCTGAAAGACTGCTGAGTACAATACTTGTCGGTAACAACCTGGTAAATGTTGCCGTTATCATCCTGGCTTCATTTTTAAGTAACAGGCTTTTCGATTTCTCAGCAACCCCTGTACTCGGATTCATTATTGAGGTTGTGATAATCACTTTCCTGATACTTCTTTTTGGCGAGATAATGCCAAAAGTTTATGCAACAAAGAATCAGATCAAGGTTGCACTTTTTATGGCGCGCCCCCTTACTGCGCTCGAAAAAATCTTTTACCCTGTAACATCCATCCTGGTTCTTTCCTCTGCAATTGTTAAGAAAAGCACAGGTCCGAGACAGACAAACCTTAGCATGGACGACCTTTCAGACGCCCTCGAACTTACTTCGGAGGAACTGCACGAAGAAGAAAAGATACTAAAAGGCATAGTGAATTTCGGAAACATCAATGTAAGTGCTATTATGTGTCCGCGCGTGGATGTGACTGTTATAGATATAAGGGAAGGATTTAAAGGAGTGATAAAAACAATAATCGACTCCGGTTTTTCAAGAATACCCGTATTCTCAGGCTCCTCAGATAATATCACAGGAATACTTTATGCAAAGGATGTTCTCCCCTATTCTGCAAATCCCGACTCGTTCAAATGGCAGGCGCTCCTCCGGCCACCATATTTTGTTCCGGAAACGAAGAAGATAAATGAACTTCTTAAGGAATTCCAGCTTAAAAAGATACACATGGCAGTTGTGATCGATGAGTATGGCGGAACCTCCGGTATAGTTACCCTCGAAGATATACTTGAAGAGATAGTTGGTGAAATAAGTGATGAGAGCGATGATGATAAACCACTGTTCAGGAAGATGGACGATAACTCATATATATTTGAAGGCAAGATACTGCTTAATGATTTTTACAGGATCATGGGGATTGACGACGACACTTTTGAGGATATCAGGGGAGAATCGGAGACCCTTGCAGGTCTTATCCTCGAACTTACAGGCGAGATACCTTTAAAAGGACAGGTTCTGAAACATCACAAGTTTCACTTTACAATAGAATCATCAGATAAAAGAAGGATTAAGGAAATAAGGGTCAGTACTGCTGATGACAATGATAAAAAAGAAAAGATATAGCTGCCTGCTTCTTGCTGCTGCATTAATTATGCTCGCCGGTTGCAGGAATCACACTTTCCCGAAACCAGTCGGTTATTTCAGGATAGACATGCCTGCAAAAAGCTACAGGCTGTATGATACAACATGCCCTTTTTCATTCGAATATCCCGTATACGGAAACATCTCCTATGACATCGGAAAAGTAAAGCATCCATGCTGGTTTAATATTGAATTTCCAGGTAACAGGGCAAAACTTCACCTTAGCTACGCGCAACTAAATGGTGACCTTGAAGCGGTGTTGAATGAATCCCATGAATTCGCATACAGCCATTCAATAAAAGCAGACGCAATTACTGAACAGCCATTCATAAATGCAGAAAAAAGGGTGTTTGGAATTCTATACGAGATAAAAGGTAATGCTGCTTCATCCGTACAGTTTGTAATGACAGACAGTACGAAGAACTTCCTTAGAGGAGCTTTGTACTTCAGCTCCGTTCCGAATGAAGATTCACTTGCCCCTGTTATAAAATTTTACAGGGAAGATATTATCCACCTTATCGAAACCCTGAGATGGAAGGGAACTGACAGAAAGTAAGAGTATGGGATGCATTTCAAAACATTATCTTAATGAATACTCTGTACTTGGGGTATGGAAAATTGAAGAAGATCTTCCTTCCCTGCTCAGTCTTGTTGTTCTCGACCAGGAAGAAAAGAAAAAATACAAAAGCTTCAGAAGCACATCAAGGAAACTTGAGTTTCTAAGTGTAAGGGCTCTTCTTGCTGAACTCCTTGGGAAAGAAGCAAAGATCGTTTATAACAAGAATAACAAGCCATTTCTGAAGAGCGGTTCACATTTCATTAGCATTTCCCACTCTCACCGGCTCACAGCAATATTGCTGAGCACTAATGAAAAAGTAGGAATTGATCTTGAATACATGAGTTCAAACATATCCGCATTCTCTTCAAAATACATGAACAGGAAAGAGAGGATCACAAAGGATCCGGAGAAGAAAAAGTACCACCTGTATGTACACTGGTGTGCAAAGGAAGCGCTTTACAAGATTTGTGACAAAGAGGGTATCAGCATAAGGAATAATATCACAATAGAACCATTCGATCTCAATGACTCAGGTGAAATAAAGGGTAAAGTGCATAGCGAGAAGATAAAGGAAGGATTCGAACTCTTCTATACCAGGTATGACAATTATTCGATCGTGTGGACCAAAAAGAAAACAATATGAAAAAAGAGAGTTTCCCACGTGAAAAGAGTATTGCACTGCTGATTGATCCGGATAAAGCCGGTGAAGCTTCGCTCGAAAGGTTGCTCTCTGTTGCCGAAAAATGTTCTGTAGATTATATCCTTACTGGCGGGAGTATCACATTCAACGGTATTGACGAGGTAATTGAAAGGATAAGGAAGAGATGCTCAGCTCCTGTCGTTTTATTCCCGGGAAACCTCCTTCAACTTACAGCAAAGGCAGACAGGATATTATTGCTTTCCCTGATCTCCGGCAGAAACCCCGAATTGCTTATTGGAAATCATGTTATTGCCGCACCCTTTCTTAAGGAAGTGCGCGACAGGATAACATCAGTAGGTTACATACTGATAAACTGCGGGGGAAGGACCTCTGTTGAGTACATGAGCCAGACTGAAGCCATCCCATGCGACAAACATGAAATTGTTGTTGCAACAGCTCTCGCAGGTGAAATGCTCGGCCTGAGCATGATATATCTTGAAGGTGGAAGCGGTGCTACTTCACCGGTGCCGGCAGAAACTATAGAGGCAGTTAAAAAGAATATTTCAGTTCCCCTGGCAGTCGGCGGCGGCCTGAGATCAAAAGAAGATATCAGGCGTGCATATAATGCCGGGGCTGATCTCATAATACTTGGGAACGGATGCGAAAAGAATCCCGACCTTCTTGCTGAAGGATGCAGGGAACGCGACATGGCGAGGAAAAAATCGAAATAATTACCTCATCAATTCACTCATAGGCTCACCTGTACAGGCGTTTGGAAACGGAACCTTGCAAAGCGAAGACAAAGTTGCGGCAATATCCGTGATGTTTACCTTGCGTGTTACTGTTGCCCTGTTTACAGCCCAGCCATACCAGATCAAAGGAACATGCGAATCATATTCGTATGGTGAGTTATGATCTGTCACATAATCATTCTTCTCAACCCAGCCCGGGTTAAGTGTTATTATAACATCTCCGGATCGCTGTGGTGTGAAATTGTTTACTATCCTCTTTAAGTGGCCATTCCCAAAATCATTTGCCTCAAATGCCGAATAAGGATAAGCTGATGCCACACCTGAGAACTGAACAAGAAATCTTGCTACCTTTTTCTGTATCTCCTCCAAAGGTATCTTGGCATCCTCAATAAGTACCCTGTTGAGAAAAACCTGCTTTTCGAAATAGCCTTTCACCCAGTCACCCTGGCCATAAACAGCATTAAGGTAACTTTTCAAAAGCTGAAGCGCCTGGTTCTGCCTGAAGTAACCTGCAGAAATACGGTTCTTCTCAAGAATAGCCGGAATTTCAGATACACCGTGTGCAGCAGTAAAATATACAAGGACATTCTTTTTCCCGAGACTGTCATTCAGATACTTTAATATCCTTGCAATATCCTCATCAAGCCTGTAGATTGCATCAGCAGCTTCAACTGAAGTAGGTCCAAACCTGTGACCGATATTATCGGTTGCCGAGAAACTGATTGAGAGAAAATCTGTAACATCATCCTTTCCAAGGCCCTCTTCCTTCATAAGCCTTATTGCAAAATCAGCAGTGTAGCTGTTTCCATATGGAGTTTCCCTTAATAGTGCATAATCCTTCTTCGAATTCAGGAATCCTTTTGTGCTCATCTTTTTAAGATCGTAAGGGAAATAGTTTCGCCCATTAAACCCCTGTTCGAAGTTGTTTGAATCCGGTAAACAGTCTGCGTAGTTTGAAGGATCTTTTAGAGGAGTCCATATACTGTTAAGAAGTGATTCCGGATATTTTAGTGCATTAAAATCATTCACCCAGGCAGGCAGGCTGTCACCATACCATGTACTTGACATCCATGTACCGGTTGTATTATCATACCAGTAGGCGCCTTTTGCAGAATGTCCTCCCGACAGGATGGCTGAGCTTTCCCTCATACCAATTGAATATATCCTGGCTTTACCCCCCGAAGCAATCGCCAGTTCATCCGAAAATGTTGAAGAAAGAAGATTTACCGGAGAGTGCATACCAGATTCATAACTTCCGCCAACAGGATTTACTGTATTGTCCTGTGTGCAGTAAAGCATCTCATTCTTCAACAGAACATACCAGCTGTCGGAAGTAATACCGTGAAGTGAAGGTTCACTCCCTGTAGCAATCGTTGCATGCCCGGGCGCAGATTGAGTAAGCATATAATCATAACCGGCATTTTTATAATAAGTACCTTCATTCAGAAGTCGGCGTATACCGTTCTCACCAAACCTGTCACGCAGTCTTTCAAGCTGATCATACCTCATCTGGTCGACTACGATACCAACAACAAGCCTCGGCTTATCGGGTGGAATGTAAGCTCCCTGCGGGCTTGCCCTGAAAGTAAAAATGACAGCAAAGACTATAGAAAGAAACGAGATTTTCAGGGCAGCACTATTATCCATCAGAAAAGTGTTAATTGATTTTTCACATATACATCCGTGCAAAAATAGTTCTTTTGATCTCACACACAAATGAAGCAGTGTAATAAAGGGGATCAGCAGATGATTTCAATACTTACTGTCAGAAAGTATGACCCGACCTGTTGATATTGCTCCGGTAGCCATATTCCTGAAAATAACGAAATATGATCCGCGGGAGACTCCTGAAACATCAAGTTCATTAGATCCACCCTGGTAATAGACAGTCTCATATTCCTTCACTTTCCTTCCCGACATATCCACAATGGTCACAGTAATATTGCCGAAAACAGAAGGCGGAAGAGCGAATCTTGGATTTAATGTTGAGGGATTTGGCCATATATAAGGCGAATGAGGTCGAACGGTATCGATGTTAACAGGACGTGGTACAAGAAAAACTGTCAGACTGACCGGAACAGTATCACTTGCAACGACACAGGTAACAGTGGTATCGTAATAACCATTTGCCGAGAATGTAAGATCCCAGGTTCCCGGCATAATAAGTCTGGTGAAGCTCCCCCTTTGGGAATCTGAATATACCTGGGAACTGTCACAATCATGCCCCTTAATGAATACCAAAGCCTCAACCGGTTTAAGCGTTACTGAATCCTTAACATGACCATGAATGCCGTACATTGCATTTCCCAGGTAGTCAATGAGTGATCTCCTGTTATATTTCCAGAGTGAATCAAGATTTGAAGATGATGTCTCTTTAGTATAATCGAGTTCAATTGTCACCTCCCTGCCATGACGGTACCAGGTAACGTAATCCTGGCGGCCTCCGTTTACCGGGTACCACACATAACCCAGTACAATCCCATTATCATATTCATACATATAATTTGAAGGAGATGATAAATGGACAGTATCTGCATACATCCTGCTAACATGAACAAACCAGTTGTTATCTGCATGCCGGGGCCTCGATTTGTTATCAGGATAATCCCATGGATAATTAACTATCTCCATCCCTGCATGAAAATTTGCTGATATTACAAACCTGTGATTGTCAATGAACTTAACCATGTCAGTCACTTCCTTCTGCTGAACGTTACCGGCATTGTATGGATAGACAGGATCTGGAAAATTACGGTTAAGATCATAGGAATGTGCATTATACCGTATGCAATTTGACACAGTTGAATCGTTATTGTAAGTGCCATCAGGATTCGAAAGCGGGTTTATATAAATCTGCAGGTTGTCGATGAGGGACTTTATCCTCTGACTTGAATTGTATGATGAAAGAAGTGAGTCTGCAAGACGCATCATAAGTATAAATCCACCCAGCTCGTCCCCGTGAATTGTAGAAGAATAAAAGACTTCAGGTTCATCCTCCTCTGCAGCAACATTATCAGATATTTTCAGGACCAGTACTTTTTGCCCTCTTACGCTGTTACCGATTGTATCGAGCCTGCAAATAGACGGATAGTTATCTGCAAAGGATTTCATTATCTCGAGGTACTGCCTGTAGGTTGGATAACTTTGCCAGTTCATTGCCTGCTGTGTGCTTTCTGAAACGGCAATTCCTTTTGTTCCTTCAGAAGGGATAATTGTATAATTGAACTTCTGACCAAGGAACCATCCTAATGTCCTGGGGGAGAGATTAATATAGATCCTTCCATTTTTGACGGAGGTAACTGAAAGCGACTTCGGGAACTGCATCAGGTCCTGCATACCGGTAAAAGGAATACTGACATCTGCCTGCCCGTGATTTTGAACAAGACCGGAAAGGTACCTGTCATCATTTACCGGCTGACCGGCGACGGATAACGAAAGTACGAATAACAACAGTATTAATACCGGGCGTCCTTTCTTCATATTTATCAGACATTAAACCTGATATGGAGGATATCGCCATCCTCCACAACATAGGTCTTACCTTCTATATAGAACTTACCGGCTTCCTTGCAGGCATGCTCTGAACCAAGTGTAACAAAATCGTTATACTTCATTACTTCAGCCCTTATAAATCCTCGTTCAAGGTCACTGTGAATAACCCCGGCTGCAAGTGGTGCTGTCATCCCGATTTTTATTGTCCAGGCTCTTATTTCCATCGGACCGACTGTAAAAAAAGTCTGAAGATTGAGCATCCTGTATGCCGCCCTCACAAGCTTATCAACTCCTGGTTCCTCCAGACCTGCATCCTTTAGAAAAGCAGCCCTGTCCTCAGCACTTTCAAGTTCGGCGATCTCAGCTTCAGTCTTTCCGGCAATTATAAGTATCTCCGCATCCTTTCCCCTGAGAGCTTCCCTGACCCTTTCAACATGCTTGTTACCAGACTGTGCTGATTTTTCATCGACGTTACAAACGTAGATGACAGGTTTCATTGTAAGGAGAAAAAGATCGTCGACATATTTCTTCTCATCGTCCTTGAGCTGTAGTGTACGTGCATTGTTAAAACCCTCAAAATGTTCCTTAAACCGGGCCAGTACTTCCATTCCATGTTTCGCATCTTTATCTCCCGACCTTAAAAGTTTTTCAAGTCTCTGAATCTTCTTTTCAACCGATTCAAGGTCTTTTACCTGTAACTCAAGGTCTACAGTCTCCAGGTCACGAACAGGATCAACTGAACCATCTATATGCGGCAGGGATTCATCGTCGAAACATCTTAATACATGAATCAGGGCGTCTGTATTCCGAATGTCGGCAAGGAATTTATTACCTACACCCTCCCCTTTATTTGCACCACGGGCCAGCCCTGGAATATCGACTATCTCAACCGTTGTATGAACTATTTTCTTAGTCTCCTGGAATTTTTCCAGTTCATACAGTCTCCTGTCAGGAACCTGGACTATCCCTATGTTCGATTTTGTTGCGCTGAAAGCAAAAGCATTTGTCTCACCCCTTGTATTCGAGATACAGTTAAAAATTGTTGTTTTCCCAACATTTGTAATTCCGATTATTCCACACTGAAGAGCCATTTCACACTATTTAAAATATTTTACTGAATTAAAAAGATCCTTAAGAATCCGCAGTAAAGTTACAATTTCTCCTCTTCCGGCCTCATCCGCAACTCCCTTTCTTTCTTTTGCCTATCTTTAAACCTTTGACGGCTTCCCACATCTAAGAGTAAACTACCAGAGATTGCATGCATCCTGATTCTGATGTCCTGAGCATCCTTGAAACGAGCCCGGAGAAAGGCTTCAATAAGATAATTGAACTGTACGGGAGAAAGCTCTATTGGCATATCAGGAGGATTGTTATAATTCATGAGGATGCAGATGATGCACTCCAGAATACATTTATAAATATCTGGAAGAACCTTAAGGGATTCAGGAATGAAAGTACACTATATACGTGGATTTACACGATCGCTACCAACGAAGCCCTCGCCATAATCAATAAAAAGAAGAAAAACTCATCTTTATCTTTCGATGACCTGGGCGACTGGTTTGCCTCATCAGTTGAAGGCGACACCTGGTTTGACGGTGACGAAGCAGAAAGAAAACTCCAGAACGCCATACTCAAACTGCCTGAAAAGCAGAGAATTGTATTTAACCTGAGATATTATGACGAGATGCCATACGAAGAGATGAGTAAAGTACTGGGAACCTCAACGGGTGCACTCAAGGCTTCATATCATCATGCTGTAAATAAAATAGAAGATTTTCTTTCTCAGGATTAAACCAAAAGCAAGAAACCTAATCTAATATGTTGATGAAGGAGGAGAAAAAAATAAAAGGGGGAAACCCGTTCAGAGTTCCCGAAGAATATTTCGGTGAATTAGGATCCAGGCTGAATTCAATCCCGGGTACTGTCGGGAAGATTGAAAGCAAGGATAAGCCTGTGTTCCGGCTCAGGCCTTTCTTGTTGGCAGCAGCATCAGCCGCCCTGCTGTTTGTGGCTGGTTATGCTGTAATGAAAACCATGGCTCATAGTGAGAATAAAGGGGCCGGGCTTCAGTCAGCGTCTGCAGTCTATGACAGCGTATATATGAATGAATTCGATATTGCAACACTCGAGGAAAACCTGGCTTCAAATACCTCATTGGAACAGGCAGGCACCATCCCCGGCAATGAAATAATTGATTTTCTGATATCTGATGATATAAGCATACTTGAGATAACTGAACAGCTTTAACAGGAAAAATCATGAAAAGGACAATTTTCTTAACAGTAGCACTTACGATATTAATATCAATATCAATAAAAGGACAGGAAAGGCCGGGTGAAAGACTTGCTGCATACAGGGTGGCATTCTTCACGAAGAAACTGAACCTGACTCCAAAGGAGGCTGAGAAATTCTGGCCGGTCTATAACGAGTTCCAGGAAAAGAAAAACCAGATCCAGCTTGAAAAGCTCAAACTAAGCAGGTACTTCAACCAGAATGAAGCTTCTCTCAGCGATAAGGAGATGACAGAACTGGGAAATAAATACATAGGCCTGGAGCTTACCCAGTCGGGTCTGATACAGGAATATCACAAGGTATTCATGAGCATCCTGCCGCCGGCCAAAGTGCTTAAACTGTACCAGGCAGAAAACCAGTACAGGCTCCAGCTTCTGCAGGAACTGCGACAGAACCCACAATTAAAAAATAACCTGAAGAAGGACCCCGGTCTCGACGGGATAGTAGAAAACTAGGGATTTCATTGCATAAGAATGCTGAGGGCATCTTCTGCACTTTTCCTCAACTGCTCCCCGGTCTTCATGTTTTTAAGGGTAAGTTCCCCGGATTTTATCTCATCATCACCGGCAATAATAACCCATGGTATTTTCATGGAATCTGCGAAGGCGAACTGTTTCTTTAGCTTGGCTGGCTCCGGATAAAGTTCCGCACTTATACCTGCCTTATGAAGCCTGTCAACTATATCCAGGGCATAGGAGAGTTCATTTTCGCCAAAATTGACTACAAGGGCAGTAGATGAATGACCCAGGTTGTCATCGAAAAGATTAAGTGAGCTCATCACATCATAAATCCTGTCAGCACCAAAGGATACGCCAACACCTGAGACACCTTCCAGTCCAAAAATACCCGTAAGGTTATCATATCTTCCACCACCGCAAATACTGCCTATTGCAACATCCACCGATTTAACCTCTATGATTGCACCTGTGTAGTAGTTCAATCCCCTCGCAAGTGTAAGATCGAGTTCTGTGGCACAGGTAAGCTTAGTGTTACTTATATAACCAAGCAGTGTCCTAATCTCTTCAATACCCTTCATCCCTGTTTCTGATGAAGAAAGTATTTGCTGCAGCTTATCAGCCTTCTGTTCTGATGAGCCTGTAACATCAAGTACGGGCTTAAGCTTATCGACGGCCCCGGGTGAAAGTCCTTTCTGGAGCAGTTCCCCGATTACTGCATCAAAACCAATCTTTTCAATCTTATCTATTGCAACCGTTATATCAGTTATCCTCGACGGCTCACCAATAACTTCGGCTATGCCAGTAAGGATCTTCCTGTTATTTATTTTTACAAGGACCTTAATATTAAGTCTCCTGAAGACCTCATTAATTATCCTTAAAAGTTCAAATTCATTCAGGAGTGAATCACTCCCGATGACATCAACATCGCACTGGTAAAACTCACGATACCGTCCTTTCTGTGGACGGTCGGCTCTCCAAACCGGCTGTATCTGGTATCGTTTGAATGGAAAGGTTATCTCGTTCTGATGCTGTACAACGAACCTTGCAAACGGTACAGTAAGGTCGTACCTCAGGCCCTTTTCCGATATCCTGGACTGTAACTTATTGTATTCGGCGTTCTGAAGTTCACCGGGATTAAGTTCAGACAGGAAATCACCGGAATTAAGTATCCTGAAGATAAGTTTGTCGCCCTCTTCTCCATATTTACCAAGCAGGGTAGAGAGGTTCTCCATTGCCGGTGTTTCAATAGGCTGATAGCCGTAAAGTCGGAAAACCTGCCGTATTGTATTGAATATATGGTCTCTCCTGTTTACTTCAGAAGGAGTAAAGTCGCGGGTACCCTTTGGTATTGATGGTTTCGACATGATCAAAATCAAAAATATAATTAGAAGACAAAAGTACTAAAAAAAGGCTGCAGATGCTATAGATGCCATAGAGGCATTAGATGCCAGAAAGGCTGTGATGACAGGATAATATTTGATTCCTGCCACTACAGCCTCTAAAGCCTTATAAAGCATCTAAAGCCTTCTTATGCCTTCTTCAGTATTTTTCCGGGACGTGAGTCTGGTCTGTTTTCGGTGGTCTCACGTAAGCCCTGTCATGCTTTAATGGAGGAAGCTTAAATGGTTTTGGAGTAAGATCCTCGTAAGGGATAAGCGACAGCAGGTGGCTTATGCAATTAAGTCTTGCCCGCTTCTTGTCATCACCTTCCACTACATACCATGGTGCCTGTTTAGTATCGGTGTATGAAAACATTTTGTCTTTAGCCATCGAATACTCAACCCACTTATCGCGTGATTCAACATCCATCGGGCTTATTTTCCAGCGCTTTGTAGGATCATTTATCCTGTCCTGGAAACGTTTTTCCTGCTCATGATCACTGACAGAAAACCAGTATTTAACGAGAACAATTCCCGACCTGATAAGCATTTTTTCATACTCAGGGCAGGATCTCAGGAACTCTTCGTATTCTTCATTAGAGCAGAAACCCATTACTTTTTCAACACCGGCCCTGTTATACCAGCTGCGGTCAAAGAGCACCATCTCCCCTCCTGCAGGAAGATGAGGTACATAACGCTGGAAATACCATTGCGATTTTTCCTTCTCTGTTGGTGTGCCAAGAGCAACTACCCTGCAGACGCGTGGATTAAGACAGCCGGATATCGTTTTTATAACGCCACCCTTGCCGGCAGCATCCCTTCCTTCGAAGATCACCACCACCTTCAGTTTTTTGGCTTTAACCCATTCCTGGAGCTTAATTAGCTCTATCTCAAGTTTTCTAAGTTCCTTGAAATAGCGCTTTTTCTTTAGCTTCTTATGCTTTTCGTCTTCAATATCATGGTAAAGTTCACCCTTGTCAAATTTCTCTTTTTTGACTTTGACGTCCTTCTTTTTATTCTTTTCTGCCATAGGTATGGTTATTTGATTTATCGAAAATTACATACTTTTTATTTCTAAATGAAATTTTTGTGCTGAAAGTCACTGTACAAATAAGTCTTTCCGTCTGATTCAGGAACCAGATCAGAAAGAGGTTGAATAAAGTATTTTTCACCCCTCGGCCCCCCAGGGGGGGCGTACATCTCAACAAATGAGAAAGTCCCCCTTGGGGGATTTAGGGGTCGATTTTTAAAATGAGGGTTATTGAAACACCCTATTTGTTATTGTCTCAATTTATTCTATTGAATGAACGGAATTGAGAGCGGATATTTGAACTCCTCCCCTTTTGACGCCTTTATACTGGCTACAACTACAAAGACTATCTTCATTATGAAAAGTACTATCATCAACGGAATTCCTACAATTATAAAGCAAAGCGGGAAAACAAGGACCATGTACATAAGGATTGAAAGCTGGAAGTTGAGTGAGTTCTTTCCGTTCTCTCTCACCCATGTTGATTCATCGCGTTTTGACATCCAGATTACAAGAGGACCGATGATTCCTCCAAATGGGATAAAAAATCCAGCGAAAGCTGCCAGGTGACAGAACATCGCCCAGTTTCTTTCAGTTTCCGATAACACCCTGATCTCTCTCATTTGTTCCCAGTTTTTTGATAAAGACGGCAAAACATTTAGGATGCTGCATCATTTATACCTGGCAAGCCTGCTCCAGTCTGCCTCGATAAAACCGTTTGCCTTCCTTGAACTGGCAATATGCTGATTGAAATAATACATCTGTGAATCATCAACCCCGATGAGCATTTTAAAGCAATAACCCGATTTATCCTCACCAACCGGCCCTACCTTGTGAAGGATCAGTGTATTAGGAGTTTTTTCCTTAATTGCCTTAATAATATCATCTTCCGGAACGATCTTCACGGCAAATGGGTATACTGATTTAATCTGATCGGCGGTATTGAACTCCGGATCAAGGTCTTCCTCCTTAACAAGAATAGTCTTCTTTACTACTTCCGGGGCATTTTCATTATAGTATTTCAGGTATTTTCTCCCGGTTTTTGAAGGATCCTCCGAAATAAGCCTTGCATGCTTCTGCATAAAAGCAAGTATAATGCCTAATTTATACCCGTACTCAATATCATCTTCACCAGCAAATGACAATGGAACTGCACAAATCTCAGGATTCTCTCCTAGTGATTTGACCTTCTTTCCAAGGATCAGATTTATAAAATTAAACAGCCCTCCCGTCTTGTCCTTTTCGAAGTTGGTCTGGGTAAGCACTATGAATGAATATGCCGGGTCGGTGCGACGCCTGTTAAACTCAACAATACTAATGAATTCGAATGGGGTTATTGTCCAGAATGAATTGACAGCCTCCTTGACAAAGGCATTGAATGAAGAAAACGGATCATCCTCAAGGACAATACACGTTTTTGAAGCCATGAACTGACCTATCTCTTCCTTCGATGGAAAAGGAGCCTGGGCACTTAAATTAATGCCAAGTAACAGAAACAGCAGGGGCAATAATATTCTCTTCATAATTCAGATGCTATTTGGGTAAATATACCGGGTTCTTCTCGTTGAATTTGCGAATATAAACTATCATAAGTTCTTTCTTCCTTTTTGCTGGAAGCTTCATATACTCCTCGTATAAAGACTGATCCCTCATTATCATCAGTTCGACATTGTTGACGTTAAACTCCATTACCTTACCTGTCTCAAAGTCGAAGATATACTGTTTTAATTCAGTCCTTGTTGTGCGTGAAGGGTAAGAATAAGCGCCATAAGGATAATATCCTCCTCCATAATAGCTGTAGGGTGAATAATAATATGGATCGTAATATCCATACGGGGATGAATAGTAATTCCTGTTATCGTAAGTTGTGATATCGGCAACAAAATGACAGATATTGCCAAAAAATGTTATCCTGTTAGGTGAACCCTGAATAAGAACGTACAGGATACCGTTCCTTGCAAGTCCCCAAATATTATTTTTCTCAACCTCCTGCCTGAGGCCCATATCGTCATAGAAATAGATCTTTTCAGCTGCCAGCACCTTAGTGAAAAAATCCCTGTCATTAAAATCAGCCGATGTAAGAATCCTGGCTTTCGGCACAGGGCTGTTGGCCTTTACCTGGTCAAAATTGAGGTAAATACCATCCTTAAACCTGAAATCAGGGGTGTACATCACCTTATCGTCCTGGGAAAACGCAGGCAAACTTAATAGTACAATGGCTGTAACCGTTACCGCCAGGTACCTGGAGAAGTAAATTCTCATCTTGTATGCTTTTTTCCTCAACCTCTCAAATATTATACCGCTTAACCCCAAAATAATGACATATCTGTCATTTTCAACTGTAAATATAACGGATTTTTATTCCTATTTTTACAGTAGTTTCAATAATGGGGAAATGACAGCTGCAAAAGAAAACAACCCTGAAGTGGAGAATGAAAAATATCCGCTTACTGAGTATGAGACTGAAAGAAGGCTAATTGAGAGGTTTTCACTAATTGCCCTGGGAAGCATTATTGTATCAGTCATCCTGCTTACTTTCGATTTAAAACTGATAGCCGGGTGTTTTCTGCTAGTTACGGCTGCAATCGGGGTGCTTTTAGTAAGGAAGGCATTAAGGCTTATAAGGCAGGTAGGCGATTCACTTTATGAAGCTTCCAGCTCGAGCGAGAAAAAGGATGACGTAATAACCGATTTCTCACACAGGATAAGGGAACCGCTTAACAATCTGGTAATCATTGGCGATCTGCTCATTGAATCAGGGCTCCAGAAAAAACAAAAAGAGTTGCTAGAGACTTTTATTGCATCAACAAACAACATGGTTGATACAGTAAACGAACTTACTATGCAGAGTGCAGGCAGTCTCAGCTATGAAGAACGTAAAAGAATAAGGTTTAACCTCATCTCGACCATACAGAATACCATCGATCTTTTCAATATGAAAGACGTGGCTAATCTCGATTTTATACTGAATAATAAAGACAGCAGCCAGTTTGAAATCACAGGTGATCCGATTATACTGAAACAGATCTTCCTTGACCTTTTCAATACTATAGAAAGCCAGAGCCACAGCAGCACAACAATTGTGAATATAAGTCTCAAGAAAACAAGGGATTCTGGCACCGAAAGCTATGTCAGTTTCAGGATTCAGACAAACAAGGATATTATACTGATTGATGAAAAAGGCTTACCCGGTAACCTGGCCTCCAAACTTATTGTTGCCGGGCGTGGTTATTTCCACCAGGAATTCGGAAATAACCTTACAATACTCGATTTCAGCATGCCGTTCAGCAATGTGATTCACGACACCCGAAAAACAATTGCTACTCCGAAGATCGATGAACTAAGGCCAAAAGATTTACCAAAGAAAGAGCTGAAAGATGTAAATATTCTTCTTGTTGAGGATAATACAATTAACCAGAAGATAACTCTTCTTACACTTAAACCACTTGTAAATAATATAGATACAGCAACAAATGGTAAAGAAGCTCTTGATAAGTTCGGTACATCAAATTACGATCTGATACTCATGGATATCCAGATGCCTGTAATGAGCGGCCTCATGGCAGCCGAGAAAATCAGGGCTCTTGAAGCAAGTACAAACACCCATGTTCCCATTATAGCGATCACCGCCAATGCAATGCTTGGGGATAAGGAAAGATGTCTCTCTTCGGGTATGGACGATTATATTAGCAAACCATTCCAGCCTGCTGCCCTTATAGAGAAGATTAAGAAATACGTATAATTTTCCTGCCTGTCAGGGTTTGATTCCTATAACAAGGATATCGTCAACCTGGGGATTCGTACCACTCCAGGTTTTTATATTTTCATCAAGTATTACCTTCTGATCGGGAAGCGGGAAAGTATGTATAGTCATTAGAAGGTATCTGAATCGTCTCATCATGAATTTCTTATTGTCCTCCCCTCCAAACTGGTCAACATACCCGTCTGAGAAAAGATAGATTATATCATTATCCATCAGGTCAAATTCATTCTTTGAATATGATGCACCCGGTGGAAGCATTCCAAGAACATACTTGTCACCCTTTACTTCAAGTAGCCTGTTCTCACGGATTAAAAACATAGGAATAAACGCCCCGGCAAACTCGATTTTCTTTTTCTTCATATCAACTACACAAATGCCGATATCCATCCCATCGCGGATTATTGTACCGGATTCCTTGCCCCTCCTGAATGTTTCTGACAGTGCTTTATTCATCCGGTCGAGTATGGTTCCGGGATGCTCGTCGCTCTCAGTATTGATAATCTTATCGAGCAGGTCATGACCAATCATAGAAATAAGCGCACCAGGTACTCCGTGCCCTGTACAGTCGGCTACAACAATGTATCGCCTTTCACCTGTACCCCCAAGCCAGTAAAAATCACCGCTGACAATATCCCTTGGCCTGTTCAGTATAAAAGCACTGCTGAATGAATTTTTAATAAGGTCCTCTGTTGGCAGAAGCGCTTCCTGGATGCGCTGGGCATAATTAAGGCTCTCTGTAATATTCCTGTTCTTTATTTCTAGAATATCTCTCTGGTTCTCGAGCAGCTGGAGTGCTGCTTCCGTTTCCTTCAGCTGTAACCGGGTCTTAATCAGCAGCCATGCCTGCAAGCGGATTACCAGGATAACCACTGAAAGCGCAAGCACCGAATAAAATATATACCGCCAGGCTGAACTACCCATGTGTGCCTCTTCCCCCAATGCACTGATCACACCGGATATCCATAGATTAACGACCACAAATTCTGCCAGGTAAATCATTTCTGACCAATTTCTTCCCTTCCATCTCTTTTAAGCTCCATATATTTCAGCGAAGGAGAAGGCAACAGGGGATTACCGAAAATTTCCAGGTATTTCCCATCAACGGATCTGACAGTCGATTCATCGGAACAAACAACGTTGGGCCATCTCCTGCTGAACCCGCCTTCCCTGAAGTATTTTATTGTACCATCGATCATAATTATGTTTTTCCCTGCATAAAAATGATCGCGCTGTGGATCTGAATTTCCAAGGACCTGCCATGCAACAGTTTGAAGATCTTTTACATCAACAGTATGATCAACAGCAAGGACAACAGCAGATCGGGCAGCGTCCGATGACTTTCCAAGAATTTCTGCCACTTTGTGAACAGCCCTGCTGTCGTTCTCCTGGTTTATTGATATAATGAATATGTCACCCCATTTAAAACCAACCTTATTCATTGATTTAATCAGCCCGCTGTCAGAAAGAATTCCTGAGAACTGGGAATTACTTCCACTGTCGTGCGGTGTGTTAATTTTATTGTCAGGCTGTTCGCCGGACATTTTCGAGGTTGCATCTATTCCAAGTTTGCCACCCGATGCAAATGTGTCGGATGAATGATCCAGGACATCAAGCGGGCCACGGAGGAATACAAGGTCCTTTGAAAGGTCTGTATTGGAGAATATAGTCTCAAAAAGGCTGTGATAATCGCGGATATTGACATCGCCGCTCACAACGACTAGATATTTTGTAAACATCATCTGTCCGGCTCCAAGGAGAGAATTTATAACCTTCATCCCCTGCCCGGGATAGCTTTTCCGGATCTTAACTATAGCGAGGTTATGTGCAACCCCTGCATCCGGCATATGAAGGTCTTCTATCTCAGGCTGAAGTGTAAGTTTTATAGGTGCCAGGAATATTTTCTCAGTCGCTTTTGCGAGCCAGGCATCTTCCATTGGAGGAATGCCTACTATTGTTGCAGGGTAAACAGCATGGATTGAATGGGTTATACAGGTAACGTGAAATTTCGGGTACCAGTCGGCAAGCGAATAGAAACCTGTATGGTCACCAAAGGGACCTTCCCATACCGGATCTTCAGCAGGATCGACATAGCCTTCGATCACAATATCGGCATCTGATGGAACATAAATATCGTTTGTAATGCATTTTACAAGTTCAACCCGCTTGTGACGCAGGAAACCGGCAAGCATGTATTCGTCGATATTCTCGGGAAGGGGGGCGGTAGCTGCATATGTATATACAGGATCACCTCCGAGGATTACAGATACAGGCATTTTTTTCCCTTCATTTTTCCAGGCGTTGAAATGGTTTGCTCCTGTCTTGTGAAGCTGCCAGTGCATACCTGTTGTATTCTTATCTAGTATCTGCATCCTGTACATTCCTGCATTGGTCCTTAGTGTTACAGGGTGATATGTATTTACAACAGGAAGTGTTATAAATTTTCCACCATCATATGGCCAGCATTTAAGTACTGGCAATTCGGAAAGATCAGGATTTTTATTTACCACCTGCTGGCACTTTCCTTTCGATTTCAACCTTTTAGGCATAAAGCCTGAGAGCCTGGCAAGAGCTGGCAGGGTACGCAATTTATCCAGCATACCGCCAGGAGGTGAGGTAAGTTTAGTAAACAGTTTTTCAATCTCCTCAGACGGATCATCGAGAGTATCTCTGCCCAGTGAAAGGGCCATGCGTTTTTCTGATCCGAATGTATTTATGAGAAGCGGGAAGGCTGTGCCGTTATTTTCAAAGAGCAATGCAGGGCCACCGGATTTTGTTATCCTGTCGGCCATATCCGTTATTTCAAGATCAGGGCTGAAGTATTCCCTTATCCTGATAAGTTCTCCTGATTCCTCTAGTTTTTTAATAAAGCTGTTAAGACCGTGATATGGCATTGCGCATTGTTTTTCACATGCAAAGATACCAAATAAGGGAGAATGTTAATGATTGTCGGTATCAAGAGGGGGGGTAAAAACAATAATGGGAACTAGTCGTTATGATTAGTTCCCATTCACCGATTGCAACCGAGGCCGCTATCGGCGTCAGGTTACTGTTATTCCGGCCGGCTGCGATCTGTCTGCCTGAGCAGATTTCCTGCAACCCCTGGCTTTCCGGCCCTGCTTTTTATGGCAGAACCATCTTGCTGTCCTTTCTCCCGACGAGTCGGGATTCGGGGACGAAGTGTCATTCAGGCATTCGCGTCAGTGGCCCCGGAGGGTTCCTGCAACTATCAGTTCAATTCGGGGCCGAAGCCCGTCTGTTTCCTGATTCCCTGTGACCCAGTCTTTGAAAGATCGTTTCCGGTTTCGTCGACCTGCTGAACACCCGTTAGTGGTCTGGGACCTCTCCCGGTAGGCTCAGACTTCGGCTCTCCTGATGCGCAGACCCGGAGGTCTGACCGGCCCGTTCGTGCTTCATTTAAGTAGTCGTTTCCGGTCCCACATCTTTCAAGCAGCCTTTTATCGCTCACCTGATATATCAAATTTAACCCCGGATGAGCCCGGATGCAAGTTTTTGGATTCGTTGTTGTACACCCGATTTGAACAGTGGTTATCAACAACTGTTAATAACGTCGGAGATTAAGAATGAGTGAGCTATTAAAAACAGTTAACTTTCATAAACTCACCCACATGCCTCCTTTCTGTTAACCCGGAGATGGGCTAGAATTGGTCTTAAAAAAATCCCCCTCTTTACGTAGTAGAGAGGGGGAAAAGGGGGTGAGTTCGTGTCGTATTTTTACTTTTTATATCCGTAGACAGCCTTATCACCGAGCATCTCTTCTATTCTGAGAAGCTGGTTGTATTTTGCTATCCTGTCGGTACGGCTAAGTGATCCTGTTTTGATCTGACCCGAATTTGTAGCAACTGCAATATCAGAGATAGTTGCGTCTTCGGTTTCTCCCGATCTGTGTGAAGTTACTGTAGTATAACCGGCACGATGAGCCATCTCTATTGCATTGAGAGTCTCGGTAAGAGAACCTATCTGGTTAACTTTTATAAGGATAGAGTTTGCGCAACCCATCTTAATACCCTTGCTCAGGTATTCAACATTAGTTACGAAAAGGTCGTCGCCAACAAGCTGAACCTTCTTACCGATCCTGTCTGTAAGCATCTTCCAGCCGTCCCAGTCATTTTCCGACATACCGTCCTCAACAGAGTCAATAGGGTATTTGTTAACAAGCTGCTCGAGGAAATCTACCTGTTCCTTGGATGTTCTTCTTGATCCTTTAGGACCTTCAAATTTTGAATAGTTATAAATGCCATCCTTATAGAATTCAGATGCAGCGCAGTCGAGTGCTATTGTAACATCAGATCCTGGCTTGTATCCTGCAGCAGAAATTGCTTTAAGTATTGTTTCGAGGGCATCTTCAGTACCGCCGAGAACGGGTGCGAAACCACCCTCGTCTCCTACTGCTGTACTAAGGCCGCGTTCCTTAAGCACTTTCTTAAGAGCATGGAACACCTCTGCACCCATTCTAAGACCTTCCTTGAAGTTCGGGGCACCGATCGGGCGTATCATGAATTCCTGGAATGCAATAGGCGCATCTGAATGTGAACCACCGTTTATAATGTTCATCATAGGGACAGGAAGTGTAACAGTATTAACACCGCCAATGTACCTGAACAACGGCAGGCCATGCAACTGGGCTGCTGCTTTGGCTACTGCCAGAGAAACGCCGAGAATTGCGTTTGCTCCAAGATTACTCTTAGTGCTTGTACCATCAAGTTCTATCATCTTCTTGTCTATCCCTGCCTGGTCGGTTACTTCCATTCCTATAATTTCCTCAGCGATGACATTATTGACATTATTAACAGCTTTCAGAACTCCTTTTCCAAGGTAGCGGCTCTTGTCGCCATCCCTGAGTTCAAGGGCCTCATTTTCGCCTGTTGATGCTCCTGACGGAACTGCAGCGCGACCGAAATAGCCGCTTTCTGTTGTCACTTCAACTTCGATGGTGGGATTTCCACGTGAATCGAGAATTTCACGAGCATGAACACTAACTATTTGACTCATAAATTTTTATTTAAATATTAAACAATCATGCAATATACGAATAAAAAGGGATGTATCAAGCCCCCTTTTGTATTTTCCCCCAATGGGGGCAAAAGCTTCTTTATTCCAACTCCTTCCCCCAGTGGGGGAAGGCTGGGAAGGGGTTAAATACGAACGGGAAAAATAAATAGTTAAAAAACTAAGCAAATAAAAAAGGGTGCCGTAATGGTACCCTTTTAAATATGTGATTGGTATGCTTATTCTTTACCTTCAGCTTCTTCAGCAGGAGCCTCATGGGCTTCTTCCTTAGCTGCCTTGGCTGCTTTCGGAGCTGCATGTGAAGCTGCTTCAGTTTCGGCTTTTTTCGATGTAGCCCTTCTCCTTCTTGTTGATTTTGCTTTTCCTGTTTCTTTTCCAAGAAGAGCCTCGTTGAAGTCAACAAGCTCAAGTATGCACATTTCCGCGTTATCGCCAAGCCTGTTACCAGTCTTAAGAATCCTTGTATATCCACCCGGTCTTTCTGCAATCTTCGGGGAAACTTCCCTGAAAAGTTCAGCAACAGCATTTTTATCCTGGAGGTAGCTGAATACAACCCTGCGTGAATGAGTTGAGTCTTCTTTTGATTTTGTAATAAGCGGCTCAATATATGTACGGAGTGCTTTTGCTTTGGCTGTAGTTGTCGATATCCTTTTATGAAGGATGAGCGAAGAAGCCATATTTGCAAGAAGTGCCTTCCTGTGTGAGCTTGTACGGCCTAAATGGTTTATTACTCTCTGATGTCGCATTTCTCTTAATCCTTATCCTGTTACAAATTATTCTTTTTCAAGCTTATACTTACTTACGTCCATGCCAAATGAAAGACTCATGGATTCAAGAAGTTCATCAAGCTCTGTGAGTGATTTCTTTCCAAAATTCCTGAATTTGAGAAGGTCATTCTTATTGAACTTGACAAGGTCGCCAAGTGTATCGACCTCTGCTGCTTTAAGGCAGTTGAGTGCCCTTACAGAAAGATCAAGGTCGACGAGTTTTGTCTTAAGAAGCTGTCTCATGTGCAGTACTTCCTCATCGAACTCTTCATTTGCCATCTTGTCTTCAGAATCGAGGGTTATCTTTTCATCTGAGAAGAGCATGAAGTGATAAATAAGTATTTTGGCTGCTTCCTTAAGTGCTTCTTTCGGGTGTATTGAACCGTCAGTTTCGATTTCAAGAACAAGTTTCTCGTAGTCGGTTTTCTGTTCAACGCGATAATTCTCGACTGCATATTTCACATTCCTTATAGGTGTGAAGATTGAATCGATGGCTATGAGACCGAATTCGCTGTCGACAGGTTCATTTTCCTCTGCTGGTACATATCCTCTGCCTTTGCTGATAGTAAGCTCCATCTGAAGCTTAACATCTGTTTCCATCCTGCAGATAACGAGTTCCGGGTTAAGGACCTCGAAGCCGCTTAGTGAGTTTTTAAGGTTACCAGCCTTAAGTACTTCCTGCCCGCTAATTTTCACAGCAACTTTCTCATGATCAACATCATCTACGGTTCTTTTGAAGCGGATCTGCTTGAGATTAAGAATAATCTCTGTAACATCCTCCATAACACCGGTAATGGTGGAGAATTCATGGTCAATTCCCTCGATTTTGACAGTTGTGATGGCAAAACCCTCCAGGGAAGAGAGAAGTATCCTTCTCAATGCATTGCCGACCGTAATGCCATAGCCGGGTTCAAGAGGACGGAATTCAAATTTTCCGTACTTGTCATCAGCTTCAAGCATTATGACTTTATCGGGCTTCTGGAATGCTAATATGGCCATAGGAATTATCTTAGATTATTATTTTGAATACAATTCGACGATTAACTGTTCCTTAATATCCTCGGGGATATCAGAACGCTGTGGCACTGACATGTATTTTCCTGCCATCTGAGCTTCGTCCCACTCGAGCCAGGGCAGCTTTGAATTGCGGCGGCCTGAAAGAGATTCTGTAATAACCTCGAGTGATTTTGATTTTTCGCGAACACCGATTATGTCACCTGGCTTAAGCTGGAATGAAGGTATGTTCACAACGTTGCCGTTAACAGTAATATGCCTGTGAGAAACGAGCTGACGTGATGAAGCCCTTGTAGGAGCTATGCCAAGACGGTAAACAGTATTGTCGAGCCTTGATTCGAGCATCTGGAGAAGGACTTCACCTGTAACTCCCTTACTGCTTGAAGCTTTTTCAAAAGTATTCCTGAACTGCCTTTCAAGCAGGCCATAGGTATACTTGGCTTTCATCTTTTCCCTGAGCTGGATGCCATATTCGGAAGTCTTCTTCCTTTTCTTGTTCATCCCATGCTGTCCCGGAGGATAATTTTTCCTTTCAAGGTGTTTGTCAGGACCGAAGATAGGGTCCCCGAATTTTCTTGCCACTCTCGATTTTGGGCCTGTATATCTTGCCATTGATTATGTTGATTAAATTCTTAAACTAGGTAATAATTAGACTCTCCTTCTGCCAGGTGCACGGCAACCGTTGTGAGGCATCGGGGTTACGTCGACGATTTCAGTAACCTCTATACCTGTATTTGATAGTGAACGGATAGCCGATTCACGACCAGCGCCCGGGCCTTTAACATACACTTTCACTTTCCTCAGTCCAAGGTCGAAAGCAACCCTACCGCAATCTTCGGCAGCCATCTGGGCAGCATATGGTGTGTTCTTCTTGGAACCCTTAAATCCCATCTTACCTGCTGATGCCCATGAAATGACCTGTCCGGAATTATTTGTAATGGTCACAATAATATTATTGAATGAAGAATGAACGTGAGCCTGGCCTGTCGGTTCAACCTTAACTACTTTCTTCTTTAATGCTCCAGTCTTCTTTGCCATATTCTAATTATTTAGTAGCTTTTTTCTTGTTAGCAACGGTTTTCTTCCTTCCTTTACGGGTACGGGCATTGTTCTTCGTGCTCTGTCCCCTTACAGGCAGACCAAGACGATGACGGACACCACGGTAACAACCGATATCCATCAGCCTTTTTATGTTAAGCTGAGTTTCCGAACGAAGTTCACCTTCCAGTTTGTAGTTCTCGTTCAGTATGCGGCGGATAGCATTAATCTGGTCATCAGTCCATTCTTCAACCTTTGCGTTCCTGTCAACGCCAGCCTCATCAAGGACTCTCTGCGCTATGCTTCTTCCTACCCCGTAGATGTAAGTAAGGCCTACTTCGCCCCTTTTATGTCTCGGTAAATCTACACCAACAATACGTGCCATATATCTTTTTTAAATAGTGTGCAAAATTAGTTAAATTATCCCTGTCTCTGCTTGAACTTGGGATTTTTCTTGTTAATAATGTAAATGCGCCCTTTCCTCCTGACTATTTTACAGTCGGCGCTGCGCTTTTTTACAGATGCTCTTACTTTCATTGCCTTAATATTTCTATTTATACCTGAATGTTATTCTTCCTTTTGTCAAATCGTACGGCGACATTTCCACTTTTACCTTATCACCGGGGAGGATCTTAATATAGTGCATCCTCATCTTTCCCGATATATGGGCTGTGATAACGTGTCCGTTTTCGAGCTCAACCCTGAACATCGCATTGGAAAGGGCTTCGATGATAGTTCCATCCTGCTCAATTGATGGTTGTTTGGCCATTCGTTTTATTTTTTATTTAGAACTTCTTCTATGTATTCAAAAGTCGTCAAAACATCTGCCTTTCCCTTATCCACTGCAACAGCGTATTCAAAATGCGCTGATGGTTTTCCGTCGGCTGTTTTAATAGTCCAGCCGTCTTTCATCTGGATTGTCTCCCTGCTACCCATGTTTATCATGGGTTCTATACAGATCACCAGTCCTTTTGTCATCTTTGGCCCCGATCCCCTTCTCCCGTAATTCGGGACTTCAGGAGCTTCGTGAAGCCGTGTTCCCAGACCATGTCCGACCAGTTCCCTCACAACTGAATATCCGCCGCTTTCGGCTTTGGCCTGTACTGCAAATGAGATATCACCAATCCTGTTGCCTGCGATTGCCTCCCTTACTCCTTCTTCAAGTGAAGCTCTTGTGAATTCGAGCAACCTCTTCACATCTTCACTTATTTCTCCGACGGGGAAGGTGAATGCGCTGTCGCCATAATAACCGTTCAGCACCACACCGCAGTCGATCGAGATAATGTCTCCCTCCTTCAGTACATACGTTGAAGGAATGCCATGGACCACTTCGTCATTTACAGATGTACAGAGTGTATTCGGGAACCCGTTATATCCTTTGAACCCTGGTATTGCCCCGTTATCACGGATAAAGGTTTCTGCAACCTTATCAAGGCTCAAAGTTGTTATTCCCGGCCTGATGAGTGAAGCAAGTTCAGCAAGGGTCTTCGAAACCAGCTGATTGCTTTTTCTCAGCAGTTCTACCTCTTCAATAGTCCTGGTATACAACATCAAAGAACGTTAAGTGTCTAATATGCCGACACTGCACCTGATCTGCCTTTAACGCGGCCTGATTTCATCAGACCATCGTAATGACGCATCAGCAGGTGACTTTCAATCTGCTGGAGGGTATCGAGTACAACTCCAACAAGAATCAGGAGGGATGTCCCGCCATAAAACTGCGCAAAGTTCTGCGATACGCCTGCCTTAACGGCAATTGAAGGCAGAATAGCGATAATAGCAAGGAAGATAGATCCCGGAAGGGTGATCCTCGACATAATAGTATCGATGAATTCAACTGTTTTCCTTCCTGGTTTGATACCCGGGATAAAGCCTCCGTTCTTCTTCATATCCTCAGCCATCTGAACAGGGTTAATTGTAATGGCTGTATAGAAATATGTAAAGACTACTATAAGTAAACCTGTTACAAGGTTATACCAGAATCCGTACATATTTGAGAAAGCTACAACAAATGCCGATGATGAGTTTGAATAACCGGCAATGATAACAGGCAGCATCATAATAGCCTGGGCGAAGATGATTGGCATAACGCCGGCAGCATTAACCTTAAGAGGAATGTACTGACGTACACCGCCGTACTGTTTGTTACCAACTATTCTTCTCGCGTACTGTACCGGTACCCTTCTTGTACCCTGAACGAGCAGGATAACTCCAAGGATAATTACGAACAGTATTACTATTTCAACAACGAGGGCGATTGCACCACCGGCACCATTCATCCTCGAACCAAGTTCAAAGACGAAGTTGGCAGGCATGCGGGCAATGATCCCTATCATAATTATAAGTGATATACCATTTCCGATTCCCTTGTCGGTGATCTTTTCACCAAGCCACATAACGAAGATCGTTCCGGCAGTAAGCATTACAACTGAAGAAACCGTAAAGAAGGTTCCGTGAAGTATGAATGCTGTTGAAGGAAGTGTTCTTGTAAGGTTATAAAGGTAGGTTGGACCCTGCAGTATAAGGATTATAACTGTAAGGTAACGTGTGTACTGGTTCATTTTGCGTCTTCCGCTTTCGCCTTCCTTCTGGAGTTTCTGGAAATAAGGGAAAACTATACCGAGAAGCTGTACCACGATTGATGCCGAGATGTAGGGCATTACACCTAGTGCGAATATTGACGCCTGGGAGAATGCACCACCGGAAAACATATCAAGCAGACCCATGATACCTGTTGCAGTCTGGCTTTTAAGCTGGGTGAGCTGCGATGGATCTATTCCAGGAAGGGTAATATATTTACCAAGCCTGTAAATAAGAATAATACCAAAAGTATAGAGAAGCCTGGCCCGCAGGTCTTCTATCTTAAAGATATTCTTTATGGTCTGAATGAATCTCATGGATCTAAATTATTACGACGGTTCCTTCTTTGGCTTCTATTGCTTTAGCAGCAGTTTTGCTGAAAGCGTGGGCGTGTACTTCGAGTTTCTTTTCAAGTTCGCCGCCGCCCAGAATTTTAACGAGAGCATTTTTGGAAACCAGTCCGGCCGAAACAAGAGTCTGGAAATCTATCTTTTCGATATTCAGTTCTTCAGCAAGTACCTGGAGAGTACTGATATTGATAGCCTTATATTCAACACGGTTAACGTTCTTGAAACCAAACTTTGGAAGACGTCTCTGGAGTGGCATCTGACCACCTTCGAAGCCTACCTTTTTCTTGTAACCCGACCTCTGTTTTGCACCTTTATGTCCCCTGGTGGAGGTACCACCTTTGCCGGAACCCTGTCCACGTCCTAGGCGCTTATTTCTTTTTACCGAACCTTTGGCAGGTTTTAAGTTACTGAGATCCATCTTTATAATGTAATATTGTTAATACCTTAAATTTCTTCTGTTTTAACCAGGTGACGAACTTTCTCTACCATTCCGAGAATCTGTGGAGTTGCATTGTGATCTACACTCTGGTGCATCTTACGGAGTCCAAGTGCTTCAAGAGTCCTTTTCTGCCTCTCGGGCATTCCGTTCTTGCTTTTGATCTGGGTTATGCGGATTTTTGCCATTTCAGTAGTTGTTCTAGCCGTTAAAAACTTTTTCCATTGTAATACTCCTGTGTTCGCCGATTGTATAGGCATCGCGCAGTTCGAGAAGTGCGGCCATAGTGGCTTTCACAAGGTTGTGAGGGTTTGAAGAGCCCTTTGATTTTGCAAGCACGTTTTTCACGCCCACGCTCTCAAGCACGGCACGCATAGCACCACCTGCCTTAACCCCGGTACCTTCAGAAGCTGGTTTGATAAGTACGCTTGCACCTCCAAACTTTGCAACCTGCTCGTGGGGAATTGTTCCGTTGATGACAGGCACCTTTATAAGGTTTTTCTTTGCATCTTCAATACCTTTTGAAATAGCTGTCGTAACCTCACTGGCTTTTCCGAGTCCGTGTCCTACTATACCGTCCTCATTTCCTACAACTACGATAGCGGAGAAGCTGAATGTACGACCTCCTTTTGTAACTTTTGTTACTCTCTGGATACTGACAAGCCTGTCTTTAAGCTCGATATCGCTGGTTTTTACCTTTCTTATTCCGTTTGCCATAATTCTCTAGAATTTTAATCCGCCTTCGCGTGCTGCGTCTGCCAATGATTTTACTCTGCCATGATATTTATAACCGCCCCTGTCGAATGTGACAGTTTCAATGCCTTTCTCCTTGCATTTTGAAGCAAGAAGTTTTCCAACGAAGGCAGCCTGTTCTGTTTTTTTGATACCTTTCTTCGAAGCAATCTCTTTTTCCTTAGATGATGCCGATAGAAGTGTAACTCCGCTCAGGTCGTCAATTACCTGGGCATATATCTGATTATTGCTACGGAAAACCGCTACCCTTGGTTTGTCGGCAGTTCCGCTTATTTTCTTACGGATCCTCATTCTGATCCTAGTCCTTCTTTCCAACTTAGTTAAGGCCATGATATATCTTTATTACCTTATTAAACACTAGCCGACTTACCAGCTTTCCTTCTTAACTGTTCGCCAACGAACTTGATACCTTTTCCTTTGTAAGGTTCAGGCGGACGAAGCGATCTGATCTTAGCTGCAACATGACCGATAAGCTGTTTATCGATGCATGTGAGTGTTATGACCGGGTTGCTCCTTCTCTCTGTTTTTGTTTCCACTTTTACTTCGCCCGGAAGCTGAAGCATGATATCGTGGGAATAACCGAGGCTGAGTTCAAGGAGATTAGGTCCTTTTGCTTCAGCACGGTAACCAACACCAACAAGTTCAAGTTCTTTTTTGTATCCTTTTGATACACCCTCAACCATATTGGCTATCAACGCACGGTAAAGACCATGAAGTGACTTATGGGTTTTTGATTCAGATGGCCTGGTAACAAACACCTGATTGTTCTCCACCTCCACCTTGATGTCTTTATCAACCGCCTGGGTAAGAGTACCCAGTGGTCCTTTCACACTAACCTCGTTGGTGGCTGATACCGTAATGGTAACACCAGCGGGCAGGTTTACAGGTAATTTTCCTATACGTGACATTAAGTTTTCCTCCTTTTTAGTAAACGTAACATAATACTTCACCACCAATGTTTTCCTTCTTTGCCTCCTTATCGGTCATAAGACCTTTAGAGGTTGAAAGAATGGCAACACCCAATCCGTTGAGTACCCTCGGCATTTCCTCAGCGCCAACATAGCGGCGAAGACCCGGACGGCTAACTCTCTGGATAGATTTGATAGCAGGTTTCTTGCTCTTCTGGTTATACTTGAGGGCTATTTTCAGCACTTTAACAGGACCTTCCCCGTCAACTACCTTATAGCTCAGTATATAACCTTTTTCGTAAAGAATCCTTGCAATCTCTTTCTTAAGATTGGATGCAGGTGCCTCAACAACCTTATGACCTGCCAGGATGGCATTCCTTATTCTGGTCAGTAAATCTGCAATTGGATCAGTCATCTCTTATTATTGTTAAAATAGTTTGTATTCCTTTCCTGTTACCAGCTGGCTTTCTTAATACCCGGGATAAGACCTGTTGAAGCCATTTCCCTGAATGTGATCCTGCTGATCCCGAACTGTCTCATATAACCTCTTGGCCTGCCTGTAAGTTTGCAGCGGTTTCTCAGACGGTTTGGATTTGAGTTTCTTGGTATGCGGCTCAGACCGACATAATCACCGTCAGCTTTAAGCTGGGCTCTTTTGGCAGCGTATTTCTGAACAAGCTTGGCGCGCTTAACTTCGCGGGCCTTCATTGATTCCTTTGCCATATCTTAGTTTTTTGAAGTTTTAAATGGTAAACCAAAATGCTTGAGAAGAGCCAGAGCTTCTTCGTCACTTTTTGCGGTAGTCACGAAGGTGATCTGAAGACCCATTATCTTCGCAATCTTATCGAGGTCGATCTCGGGGAAGATAATCTGCTCGGTGATACCCAGGGTATAGTTTCCTTTTCCGTCGAGTTTGGCACTGATGCCTTTGAAGTCGCGGATCCTTGGAAGAGCTACTGAAATAAGTCTCTCAAGAAACTCGTACATTCTCTCTTTACGAAGGGTAACCATTATACCGATCGGCATATTCTTTCTAAGCTTGAAGTTTGATATATCCTTTGAAGAATATGTCTGAACAGCTTTCTGTCCTGCGATATCGCTTATTTCCTTCAGACCAAACTCAAGAAGTTTCTTGTCAGCGATTGCCTGTCCAACTCCCTGGTTTATAACTATTTTCTGAAGACGGGGAACCTGCATTACAGTTGAGTAACTGAATTCCTTCATAAGAGAAGGAACTATCTCCTCCTTATACTTTTTTTCTAATTCAGGCCTGTACATTACTTAATCTCCTCTCCTGATTTTTTTGAATAACGAACTAACTTGTTTTTCTCATTTAGTTTTCTCCCAACGCGGGTCGGTTTCCCTGAAGTAGGGTCGACGAGCATCAGGTTTGAGATATGGATCGGGGCTTCCTTTTTAAGGATACCACCCTGTGGGGCTTTGGCATTTGGTTTGGTATGTTTTGATACCATGTTCATACCTTCTACGAGAGCCCTGTTCTTGACCCTGTCAACTTCGAGGACACGTCCTTTCTGACCTTTCGATTCACCGGAAATAGCCATTACGGTGTCGCCCTTCTTAATATGAATTTTCTTCTGCATCGTTTTGTCTCCTATATATTATAACACCTCAGGGGCAAGTGAAACGATCTTCATGTATTTTTCGCGAAGTTCCCTGGCGACGGGCCCGAAGATACGTGTACCGCGGACTTCGTCGAGGTTATTGAGAAGAACGACTGCGTTATCGTCGAACCTTATATAGGAACCATCCTGGCGACGGATCTCTTTTTTGGTTCTTACAACAACTGCCTTGCTCACCATTCCTTTTTTTGCTTCACCTGAAGGAAGTGCGCTTTTTACGCTTACAACGATTTTATCGCCTACAGTAGCATATCTTTTCTTGCTACCGCCAAGCACCCGGATGCATAATACTTCCTTGGCGCCAGAGTTATCGGCTACTGAGAGCCTGCTTTCCTGCTGTATCATGACTACTTAGCTCTTTCGATTATTTCGACCAATCTCCAGGTTTTATTCTTGCTCAGAGGCCTGGTCTCCGAGATACGGACTGTATCGCCGATGTTGCATGTGTTTTCCTCATCATGGGCCATCAGCTTCTTTGTCTTGTTTATAAACTTCCCGTAGATGGGATGCTTAACTTTTCTTTTAACAGCGACGACGATGGATTTGTCCATTTTATTGCTGACGACAATACCGATACGTTCCTTTCTGAAATTCCTTTCCATTGCTGCTGATATTAGCTGTTTGTGTTTTGAGTCTTCTGCCTGCCGCGCAATTCTGTCATAAGCCTTGCGATAGTCTTCCTTGCCTGCTTGATTTTCTGTGGGTTATCGAGCGGGGAGATCGCATGGTTGAGTTTCAAGCGCACGAGCATAGTTTTCTCGGTATCGATGCGCTCCTGAAGATCGGAGGTGCTTAACTCCTTTATTTCTGAAATTTTCATCTTTCCCTTGTTTTATTCCTGAACGTAATCGCGTCTTACAACAAATTTGGTTGTTATAGGAAGTTTCTGTGCTCCGAGACGGAGAGCTTCCTTTGCAACTTCAAAGGGAACTCCTTCAGCTTCGAGGATGATCCTGCCCGGTGTAACGGGAACTACGAAACCTTCCGGTGATCCTTTACCTTTACCCATACGAACCTCAGCAGGTTTCTTTGTTATGGGTTTATCGGGGAACACGCGTATCCAGAGCTGTCCTTCACGTTTCATATGACGTGTGACTGCCTGACGTGCTGCCTCGATCTGTCTTCCTGTGATCCAGGCCGACTCGAGGGCTTTAATTCCAAATGAACCGAATGACAACTGGTTGCCCCTTTGCGCATTGCCTTTCATCCTGCCCTTCTGGGCTCTCCTGAATTTGGTCTTTTTCGGTTGTAACATTACTCAAATATGTTAAAATGTTATTATCAGCTTGAGAGATTACTTCTTGTTAGCCTTTCTCTTGAGGCTTTTGTTTTTGGCGTTCCTGGCTCCGATGTTCGGGCTGAGATCTCTCTTCCCGTAAACTTCACCGTTGCATATCCATACTTTGATACCTATAAGACCAACCTTGGTATGAGCTTCTGAAAGCGCGTAGTCAATGTCGGCACGGAATGTATGGAGAGGAATTCTGCCCTCCTTGTAAGTCTCGGTTCTTGCCATTTCGGCTCCACCCAGACGACCGGATATAAGAACTTTAATACCTTCGGCGCCCATTCTCATTGTAGATGCGATTGACATCTTGATGGCACGGCGGTAAGAAATCTTACCTTCAATCTGGCGTGCGATATTATTTCCAACGATGCTGGCGTCGAGTTCGGGACGTTTAACCTCGAAAATATTTATCTGAACCTCCTTCTTGGTAATTTTCTTGAGCTCTTCCTTCAGTTTGTCTACTTCCTGGCCACCTTTTCCGATTATGATACCTGGCCTGGCAGTATTTACAGTAACAGTAATAAGTTTCAGAGTTCTCTCGATAACTATCTTCGAGATACTTGCCTTTGCAAGCCTGGCGTTGAGGTATTCCCTTATCTTGGTATCTTCAACCAGTTTGCCTGAAAAATCTTTTCCGCCGTACCAGTTTGAATCCCAGCCTTTGATTATACCGAGCCTGTTGCCTACCGGATTAACTTTTTGTCCCATTTATCTTACTTTGAACTGTTTTCTACTTCCTGAACTTTACTGTCGAGAACCAGTGTAACGTGGTTTGATCTTTTCCTTATACGATAGGCTCTTCCCTGTGGAGCAGTCTGAAGTCTTTTCAGAGCACGGCCGCCATCCACGTGTACTTCCTTAACATACAGGTTACTGTCTTCAACCCTTACACCTTCATTCTTAGCCTGCCAGTTGGCAATGGCTGAGAGGAGGAGTTTTTCAACTTTCCTTGATGCTTCCTGCGGACTGTACTTAAGCACGCTGAGTGCCCTGTTTACATCCATTCCGCTGATGAGATCTGTAACAAGCCTCATCTTCCTCGGGGAAGTCGGAACGTTTTTCAGAACCGCCTGGTATCTCGTTTTTGCAGCCTCTTTCTTAGCTTCGGCTGTTATTCTTTTTCTTGCACCCATTTCTGTTAATTTTAGAGATTACTTAACATACTATTTATTACCAGCGTGTCCCCTGAAGGTACGGGTCGGGGCAAATTCACCAAGTTTATGACCTACCATATTCTCTGTCACATAAACAGGTATGAATTTGTTACCGTTATGAACTGCGATAGTATGCCCGACAAAATCGGGTGATATGACTGATCTTCTTGACCAGGTCTTGAGAACTGTCTTCTTGCCGCTGTCGTTCATTTCGAGAACTCGTTTTTCGAGTTTGAAATCGATAAAGGGGCCTTTTTTAATAGATCTGCTCATAATATATCAGTTATTTCTTCCTTCTTTCAACAATGTATTTTGCAGAGTATTTCTTCTTATCCCTGGTCTTGTAACCTTTAGCAGGAACACCTTTACGTGACCTTGGGTGACCACCGGAAGCTTTACCTTCACCACCACCCATTGGATGATCGACCGGGTTCATTGCAACGCCTCTAACTCTCGGACGGCGACCCTGCCAGCGTGTACGACCAGCCTTACCTGATTTCTCGAGGTTATGGTCTGCATTAGAAACTGTACCGATTGTTGCGCGGCATGTTGTAAGAACAAGTCTTGTTTCACCTGAAGGAAGCTTTATTGTAGCATATTTTCCTTCGCGGGCGATAAGCTGACCGTAAGAACCGGCACTGCGTGCCATTGCTGCACCTTTACCAGGTTTCAGTTCAATGTTGTGTACAACAGTACCCATTGGAATGTCAGACAGGAAAAGAGTATTACCTACTTCCGGGGCAATTTCCCTGCCGGAGTAGATCTTCTGTCCTACCTGCAGCCCTGTCGGAGCCACTATATATCTTTTTTCACCATCCTCGTAGGTAACAAGGGCAATTCTTGAAGAACGGTTTGGATCGTACTCAAGAGATTTGACTGTTGCAGCCATACCGTCTTTGTTCCTGAGGAAGTCAATAACCCTGTACATCTTCTTATGACCGCCGCCGATGTACCTCATAGTCCTTTTGCCGTTAACATTCCTTCCTCCTGATTTTCTCAGCGGTCTGAGCAAGGATTTCTCCGGCACAGCGCTTGTGATGTTATCAAAAGCACTGATGATCTTGTGTCTCTGTCCTGGTGTTACAGGTTTGATCTTACGTACTGCCATTTTATATATTACTATAGAAGTCTATTGAATTACCAGCCGCGAGAGTAACCACTGCTTTCTTTGTTGAAGGGCTTTTGCCTGACAGTACACCTGATTTGGTATAGCGGGTTTTTACTTTACCGCCATAACGCATTGTGTTAACTGACTCAACTGTAACCCCGTACAGGTCCTCAACGGCTTTTTTGATCTCGATTTTGTTGGCGTTCCTGGCAACAATAAAACCATAGCGGTTAAATTTATCGCCCTGGCCCGTCATTTTTTCCGTTACAATCGGTTTAATTAAGATGCTCATCTCGTTCTAGTTTTCAAAAGTTGCCTGCAAAACGTCAACTGCGCTCTCAGCAAGTATAAGAGTTGAAGCATTCATTATCTTGTAAGTGCTTAACTCACTGGTGGTTATAACTTCCACTCCTTGCAAATTACGAGAGGACAAATATATATTTTTATTTTGTTCCGATAAAACAAAAAGCGATTTTTTGTTCTCAATTTTCAGGTTGTTACCTATTTTGATGAACTCCTTTGTTTTTGGGGCTTCAATATTGAAGTCTTCGAGTACAATAATATTGTTTGAAGAAGCCTTATATGAAAGGGCTGATTTTCTTGCAAGTTGTTTTACCTTCTTATTGAGTTTGAACCCGTAGAACCTTGGTTCCGGACCAAACATACGACCACCACCACGCATAAGAGGACTCTTGATGCTGCCATAACGTGCAGTACCGGTACCTTTCTGTCTTTTCAGTTTCCTTGTGCTACCGGAAACTTCTCCGCGGTGCTTGGCTTTTGCAGTTCCCTGCCTCTGATGTGCCATAAACTGTTTTGAATCGAGGTAAATGGCATGATCATTAGGCTCTATACCGAAGATAGAATCGTCGAGTTTGACTTTTCTACCGGTTTCGTTACCCTGAATATTAAGTACTTTTAATTCCATTACTTTGTAATTATTACGTAACCACCTTTCGGACCTGGAACCGATCCTTTCACAATAATTATATTCTCTTCCGGCATCAGTTTAAGAACCCTGAGGCTGACGCCCATTACTTTGTTATTACCCATTCTTCCGCCCATTCTCATACCCGGGAGTACTCTTGAAGGGAAAGAAGATGCGCCAAGTGAACCGGGAGCTCTGCCCCTGTTATGCTGACCGTGGGTCTGTCCGCCAACACCGCCGAAGCCGTGACGTTTAACAACACCCTGGAAGCCTTTACCTTTTGTCCAGCCCCTTACATCAACCCAGTTGTCGGGTCTGAAAAGTTCAGCTGTAATGACCTCACCCTCTTTAACCTGACCTTCAACAAAGCCTGTAAATTCGATAAGCTTGCGTTTGGGGGTTGAGTTAACTTTCTTGAAATGACCCATTTCAGCTTTTGTTGTATGCTTTTCCTTTTTATCGTCAAAGCCGAGCTGTACAGCAAAGTATCCGTCTTTTTCCACTGTTTTGATCTGTGTGACAACACATGGACCGGCCTGCAGTACTGTACAAGGAATATTCTTTCCGCTCTCATCGTAGACGGAAGTCATTCCTACCTTTTTTCCAATTAATCCCTGCATATTATTATACTATTACCGGTTTCACACTTTAATTTCAACTTCTACTCCGCTTGGCAGTTCGAGTTTCATAAGAGCATCAATTGTCTTAGGAGTTGAACTGTAGATGTCAAGCAATCTCTTATAGGATGAGAGCTGGAACTGCTCCCTCGATTTCTTGTTCACGAAAGTTGAACGAAGAACCGTATAAATCTTTTTGTGTGTTGGAAGAGGAATAGGACCGCTTACAACTGCACCAGTGGATTTCACTGTCTTTACAATCTTCTCGGCAGATTTATCCACCAGGTTGTGATCGTAAGATTTCAGTTTAATACGAATTTTCTGACTCATCTTTTAAAGAATTTTTCCTTTAGTAATTTCTACAATTTTGTTTGCAATTTCTGCAGGCACCTGATCGTAGTGCGAAAACTCCATTGTTGAAGTAGCCCTACCCGAGGTAATGGTCCTGAGTACTGTAACATAGCCGAATTTCTCTGCCAGAGGTACTTTTGCTTTAATGACCCTTGCACCTGCTTTCGATTCCATACCTTCCACCTTGCCTCTTCTCCTGTTGAAATCGCTGATGACGTCACCGACATATTCTTCGGGAGTCACAACCTCTGCTGCCATGATCGGCTCAAGCAGCACCGGTTTGCATTTTGCCGCAGCATGCCTGAAGGCCTGCTTGGCTGCGATTTCAAATGAGAGGGCATCGGAGTCAACCGGATGGTACGAACCGTCCTTGAGAACAACTTTGAGACTGTCGAGCTGGAATCCTGCGAGCGGGCCGTTAAGCATCGCTTCATTGAATCCCTTCTCAACGGCAGGAATGTATTCCTTGGGAACATTTCCTCCCCTGATCTCGTTCACGAACTGAAGTCCTCTTACACCTTCATCAGCAGGCATGATCTCGACAGTAATGTCGGCGAATTTGCCCCTTCCTCCGGTTTGTTTCTTGAAGACCTCGCGGAACTCGGCAGAGGTTGTGATAGCCTCCTTGTATGCAACCTGGGGTGCACCCTGGTTACATTCAACCTTAAATTCCCTCTTCAGACGGTCAATAAGGATCTCGAGGTGAAGTTCACCCATACCCTGGATAATAGTCTGGCCACTGTCCGGATCGACTTTTACCTGGAATGTGGGATCTTCTTCTGCCAGTTTATTGAGTGCAATAGACATCTTGTCGATATCTGCCTGAGTTTTAGGCTCAACTGCAACACCGATAACCGGTTCCGGGAAATCCATTGATTCAAGCGCTATCGGTTTATGGATAGCACATAATGTATCACCTGTTTTCAGATCCTTGAAGCCGACGCCTGCACAAATATCACCTGCTGAAACACTTTCAACAGCCTGCTGTTTGTTTGCATGCATCCTGAAAAGCCTGTTAACCCTGTCGCGTTTACCGTTACGGGTATTGAGGACCGTATCGCCGGCACGGAGAGTGCCTGAATAGACCCTTATAAATACAAGCCTTCCAACATAGGGATCTGTTGCTATTTTAAATGCAAGAGCAGCCAGTGGTTCCTCATCATCAGGTTCACGGCTGATCTTTTCCTCGCTCCTTGGATCTGTTCCTTCAACTGCCCCCTTATCGAGTGGAGAAGGAAGGAAGGCTACTGCAGCATCGAGAAGGCTCTGAACGCCTTTATTCTTGAATGCAGCGCCACAAATTACAGGTACAGCTATCCCGCCCACAGTAGTTTTTCTCATAGCAGCCATCACCTCTTCGTGGGTAATGGATTCATGATCCTCGATATACCTTTCAAGAAGAGTATCATCAACCTCGGCAAGTGATTCGATCATTTTGCCTCTCCACTCTTCAGCCTCATCAAGCATTTCTGCAGGTATCTTCTCGAGTTCAAATCTTGAACCCTGGGCAGGGTCTTCGTACCAGATAACAGCTTTCATGTTAATCAGATCAATAAGCCCTCTGAAATTTTCCTCGGCACCTATCGGGATCTGAATGGGAACAGGCTTGGCTCCAAGCTTGTCCTGGATCTGCTGAACGACACCGAAGAAATCGGCACCGGCCCTGTCCATCTTGTTTATGAAAGCAATCCTCGGAACACCATATTTATTAGCCTGGCGCCATACTGTCTCCGACTGGGGCTCAACGCCTCCAACGGCACAGAATACGGCAACGGCTCCATCGAGTACCCTTAATGAACGCTCCACTTCAACAGTGAAATCGACATGACCCGGGGTATCGATTATGTTTATCTTATATTCCTGGTTTTCGTATTTCCAGTAAGTAGTTGTGGCAGCAGAAGTAATAGTAATACCTCTCTCCTGCTCCTGAATCATCCAGTCCATCTGGGCATTACCGTCATGTACCTCACCCATGCGATGGGTACGACCAGTATAGAACAGAATACGTTCTGTCGTAGTGGTCTTACCGGCATCTATGTGAGCCATGATCCCGATGTTCCTGGTATATTTCAGGTTTTTATCCATTCGTCTGCCTTCTCCTTTACTGTTTTATCAGAATCTGAAATGAGCAAAAGCCTTGTTGGCTTCAGCCATCTTGTGTGTATCTTCTTTTTTCTTGAATGCTGCACCTTCCTGGTTGTAAGCTGCCATCACCTCTCCTGCAAGTTTTTCTGCCATTGAGTGACCCGGTCTCTTACGTGCATAAAGAATAAGGTTCTTCATGCTTATACTAACTTTCCTGTCGGCACGTATCTCCATAGGAACCTGGAATGTTGCACCACCAACCCTGCGGCTTTTTACTTCAACCTGGGGTGTGATATTATCAAGAGCCTGTTTCCAGATTTCAAGCGGTGATTTTCCTTCAATTTTAAGTTTCTCACTTACTATATCAAGAGAATCATAGAAAATCTGGTAGGCAACGGTTTTCTTACCACTGTACATAAGGTTGTTTACAAACCGGGTTACATACGGGTCCTTGTATTTCGGATCCGGTAAAAGTATCCTCTTCTTTGGTCTTGACTTTCTCATTGTATTATATCTTTAAACCGTTACTTCTTTGGTCTTTTTGCACCATATTTTGATCTGCGCTGGGTACGGCCATCAACTCCTGATGTATCGAGAGCACCACGAACAAGGTGATAACGTACGCCCGGAAGGTCTTTAACCCTGCCGCCTCTTAAAAGGACGATTGAGTGTTCCTGCAGATTATGACCCTCACCTGGTATATAAGCGTTAACCTCTTTCTGGTTTGTAAGCCTTACCCTGGCTACTTTTCTCATTGCTGAGTTTGGTTTCTTTGGTGTTGTTGTGTAAACTCGTACACAAACACCTCTTCTCTGAGGGCATGAGTCCAGAGCAGGAGCCTTACTCTTATCAATAAGTTTCTTCCTGCCTTTTCTTACTAACTGCTGAATTGTTGGCATAAATACAATTATTTAGCATTAATTTTTACCCTAAAAAAGGGTTTGCAAAGATATTGATTTAATTTATTAATTTCCAAATATGAAGTACAAATATTTTACAACACATCCAATATATGGCTAAAAACACCTAAAGACCTGAAATTTCAGGCACTTAATTAAGGCTTTCAAAATATGTTTATCCCTTAGATCGTAAGTTATAAACAGGTTCCTTCCCGACTTTTCCCGCAGTATTTCTTTTGTAAACTTACATTTGAAAGAAAAACCGGTACTCCTGTATTTTAAAAAACCGCTGCAAAGAAAAGAAAAATTTTTTAATTCACATATCTTTCTCAATCAGTTTTTAAAAATTTGTTATTTTTGTCCGCTCTGAATGAGATATATAATAATTGTATAACAAAATAATAACAACTCCAAGATGAAAACTTACCAGACTGACCAGGTTAAAAGCATAGCTCTTCTTGGCAACTCGGGTTCGGGAAAAACGACCCTTGCCGAAGCGATGCTTTTTAATGGCGGTGTTATTGAACGAAGAGGAACCATCGACGGGAAAAACACCGCATCGGATTACCGCCCCATTGAACATGAAAACGGTAACTCGATATATTCAACAGTGCTTTACACTGAAATACAGAACAAAAAAATAAACATTCTCGACACACCTGGCCTTGATGATTTCAGCGGTGGAGTTATTTCATCTTTATTCGCTACCGACTGTGTTGTAATGACAATCAACGTTCAGAACGGCGTTGAGGTTGGAACTGAGATCCACTTCCGTCATGCTGAACAGGCTCAGAAACCTCTTATCCTCGTTATAAACGGTCTCGACCACGAGAAGTCAAACTTCGAGAAGTCGATAGAGATGATGAGGGAACGCCTTAGTTCAAACATCGCAATCGTCCAGTACCCTGTTAATGAAGGTACAGGCTTTAACGCCACTATCGACGTACTCAGGATGAAAATGCTGAAGTACTCGAAGGATGGTGGTAAAGCAGAAGTTCTTGATATTCCCGCCGACCAGGCCGACAGGGCTGCAGAACTGCATTCCGCACTCGTTGAGAAAGCTGCTGAAAGCGATGAATCATTAATGGAACTTTTCTTTGCAAACGATAACCTTTCAGAAGTTGAAATCAGGAAGGGTATTGCCAAAGGGCTCCTCACAAGGGGTATGTTCCCTGTTTTCTGTATCTCCGCAAAAAACAATATCGGTGTTGACGATCTTATGGAATTTATAATCTCCGAAGCTCCTTCGTTTACCGATATGCCTGTTATCAAGAATAACAAAGGCGTTGAGATTAAACCAAATCCTGCCGGTCCTGCATCAGTATACGTCTTCAAAACAGCTATCGAGGAACATATCGGTGAGATCAACTTCTTCAGGGTGTACTCTGGAAAAGTAACTGAGAACCTCGACGTTATCAACACAACAAACGGCACAAAGGAAAGACTTTCACAGATTTATGTTTCTGCAGGAAAGAACAGGACAAGAGTACCTGAGATGAGTGCAGGTGATATCGGTGCCTTCGTAAAACTTAAGAACACAAAAGTAGGACATACTCTTAACGCCCCGGGCAATGACTGGACCTATGCAGGTGTACAGTATCCGGCTCCTAAATACAGGACAGCAATCAAGGCACAGAGTGAGAGTGATGATGAAAAACTTGGTGAAGCTCTTAACAAGATCCACCTTGAAGATCCTACAATCACAATTGAATACTCAAAGGAACTCAAGCAGATTATAGTTCATGGCCAGGGTGAATACCACCTGAACATTATGAAGTGGCACCTTGACAATATCTACAAGATACCGACAAACTATAACCCTCCAAGGATTCCTTACCGCGAAACAATAACAAAAGCTGCACAGGCAGACTACCGTCACAAGAAGCAGTCGGGTGGTGCAGGCCAGTTTGGCGAAGTACACATGATTATTGAACCATACGAGGAAGGATCATCTGAATCAGGAATGATGAAACTCGGCGGAAAAGAATATAAACTTTCTGTAAGGGGAAAAGACGAGATAGATCTCGACTGGGGTGGCAAACTGATCTATGTAAACTGTATAGTCGGTGGTTCTATCGACGCACGTTTCATGCCTGCCATTCTTAAAGGTATAATGGAGAAAATGGAAGTTGGCCCGCTTACAGGATCCTATGCAAGGGATATCAGGGTTTATGTTTATGATGGTAAGATGCACCCGGTTGACTCAAACGAAATTTCTTTCCGTCTTGCCGGCCGTAATGCTTTCAGCCAGGCTTTCAAGGCCGCTGGTGCAAAAATTCTCGAGCCAATTTATGATGTAGAGATCTACGTTCCTTCCGACAGGATGGGTGACGTTATAAGTGATCTCCAGGGCCGTCGCGGTATGGTTCTCGGTATGTCGAGCGAAAAGAGGTTCGAGGTTATCAAAGCCAAGGTACCTCTTGCTGAAATGAACAAATATTCTACAGCTCTCAGCTCAATAACAGGAGGCCGTGCATTCTACACGATGAAATTTGCAGAATATGCACCGGTTCCGGGCGATGTACAGGATTCAGTTATCAAGGCTTACGCCGAGGAACAGGAAGAAGAATAAGATATTTATTTACCTCATCCCCTGCCCCTTCTCCCACGGGAGAAGGGGTTTTTATTTTATAATAAATGAAAAAAGGTTATCATTATAGATAACCTTTAATTCTTTCTGTCCCTCTCCCCCGGGAGAGGGATTCAGGGTGAGGTTAAACTGATTTCAGAACATCCCAGACGAAGGCTCTGATACCAACCTCTTCATTTATGGTGTCTATCTTTTTTATTACATCAAGCACCTGGTCTACCTGGTTATCCTCCATAATTGAAAGGAGGCTTTTATTGATCTCAGGCCAGGCGTGGGTTCCAAGGTGAGGAACCCCCGTCGCTGATCCTCTTCCCTGTACATTCTCCCAGAGAGAGTATCCTTTGATGCCAAGCTTGTCAAGCATGTATTCCACCTTTTCAGTGTGGGCCTGGTTGTATATTATCATTACTGCTTTCATAATCTGCTTATTCTTTTTGAACTATTTATTGCTTCCATTACCGATAAGGGCATCCATCTCACTATAGATAGCCAGGTTCTTGTTCCTTTCACCACGTTTTGCGAATACTGCATAAACAACCGGCACTATAATAAGTGTTACCATTGTAGAGAATACAAGACCACCAATAACTGCAACACCCATCGGGCTCCACATCTCAGAACCTGTTCCCTTACTCATCGCAAGCGGAAGCATACCAAGAATCGTTGTTGCGGATGTCATGATAACCGGTCTCAGCCTCGATCTCCCCGAAATTGCTATTGCCTCGTAAAGCTCGTGGCCTCTCTCCCTCATAAGATTTATGAAGTCAACAAGCACGATCGCGTTCTTAACAACAATACCTATAAGCATAACGGCACCAATGCCTGAGATCACGCTAAGAGCGGTGTGCGTAAGATACAGCGCTATCGCAACCCCGGAGAATGCAAATGGTATTGAGAACATTATGATGAAAGGCATCTTCAGGGATTCAAACTGTGAAGCCATTATAAGATATACAAGTATTAAGCTTATAAGCATCAGGAGTGCAATGTCCATGAAAGATTCCATCTGGTCCTTAATGGCACCCGATATCTGGACCATTACGCCGGCAGGCAGTACAAGTTCATCAATAGCACTCTGCACCTTAGCCTGCAAAACGGTAAGTGACTCTTTGTATGGAGTGAACGATACTGTCACTATCCTTTCCTTGCGTTTATGCTCAATTGTAGGAGGTGCCCAGTATTCCTTAATCTGAGCAATCTCTCCAAGCCTTACAAGCTGGCCCTGCATATTTGGAATACCGATGTTCTCGATATCTGTAAGTGTTGTTGTTGAGCTTCTCTTGAACCTCACAACGATATCGTACTCATCACCGAACTGGCGCAGCTTGGTTGCTGTAAGCCCGTCCACCCTGTTCTTTATCGCAGTTGAAACCATTGCAGTATTAAGACCGTTTGCAATCATCTTGTTCTGGTCGAAGATTATCTGAAGTTCGGGTTTCGATTGGTCGCGGCTTATTGCAACGTCTTTTGCTCCGGGTATCTTCTTTATCTTCTCTGCAAGCTGTTCTGCAACAAGGTTACTTGCTGAAATATCATAACCGTAAACTTCAACATCAACTGTACTTCCTCCGAAGCTTCCCATATTGTCTGATGTAGAGACTTTATAGTCGATTACTTCAGGCACCTTTGACAGGTCCTTTCTCATCTCCTCTGCAATTTCAAACACCGACTTCTTCCTGGCTTCAATAGGCACCAGGTGCAGACTTAATGTAATCGTATGGGTTCCCTGCGAGGTAAATATAGAAGCAAAGCCTCCCTGGTCGTCAGAACCGCTTGTAGCTGAAATGATCTCCACCTCGGGATATTTTGACTTGATCTGGTTTGTGAGCATATCAGCAACCCTTACTGTTTCGTTAACCCTTGTCCCGGTCTGAAGTTTGATTGTCTGGGTAATCCTCGACTGGTCAGACTCAGGGAAGAATTCGGTTGCGATAACTTTAAAGAGGAACATTGATGCAATAAACACAAGCGTGGCAATGCCGGCTGTTAATCTTTTATGATTGAGAGCCCATCTCAGGGTCTTCTCATAGAAGAGGTCAAATGCATCAAGTCCTTTTCTGATACTTCCGTCGTAGGTCCAGAAAGGAGCATCCTTCCTGATCGGGTACCATTTAAGAAGCATTGCACTGAGAGTCGGGGTCAGGGTGATTGCAGCGAACACCGAAGTAACGATCGTTATTGTAACGCTCATACCAAGCTGCTTGAACAGTACACCGGTGAGACCTTTGACAAATGTAAGCGGGAAGAACACTGCTACAACAGTAAGTGTTGTAACGATAACTGCAAGCCAGACTTCGTTCGTTGCATAGATTGCAGCTTCCCTCGGACGACTTCCTCTCTCTATGTGCTTTGTTATGTTCTCAAGCACAACGATGGCGTCGTCCACAACCATCCCGATCGCAATGGAGAGCGAGGTGAGAGATATAATATTGATCGAGGCATCAGATACAAAAAGGTATATGAATGCGACGATGAGTGATATTGGAATTGTAAGAATAATAATGAAAGTGGCCCTCCACCTCCCCAGGAAGAAGAGAACAACAAGTACAACAAAGATCGCAGCATACATAAGTGTCTCCGTAAGGTTTCCAATAGAGCCCCTTATGAATGATGCACTGTCGAACAGCTTAACGATCTTCACGTCTGATGGCAGAGTCTTAACGAGTTCGGCAAGGGCGGCATCAACTTTCTTTGTCACCTTAACTGTGTTACCGCCTGACTGTTTCTGGATATACATACCCATACCCTTGGCGCCATTGATCTTCACGTCAAGCTTTGATTCCCTTATTGTATCCCTGATTTCAGCAATATCTTTCAGGTATATACTCGAACCGTTGAAGCTTGTGACAACTATATTGCTCAGAACATCACTCTCGGGGAATTCACCCTGTATACGCAGAGGATAATCAGTTTTTCCCATCTCGATATAACCGGCGGGCAGGTTCATGTTTTCAGCCCTGAGGATATTTCCGATCTGTTCAATTGTAAGGTTATAAGCCTCCATTTTCTGCGGATCGATATCAATATAGACCTTACGGCCCGGTACACCTGAAAGTGCAACTGAACCCACTCCTTCTATCCTGTTAAGAGGGTTTACAACGTTCTGGTCGAGTATCTTCTCAAGACCGGCATAGCTTTCATTTGCTGTGACGGAATAGAAGATGATCGGCATTGCGTTTGTGTTGAACTTGATGATTGTCGGTTTCTCACAACCGTCAGGAAGATACCTTTCAACCATGCTCAGGGCACTTCGGATATCGTTGGAAGCCTCATCGAGATTGGTCCCGTATTCGAAGTTCATGAATATAATTGACACGGCGTCGCTTGACCTTGATGTGATCTCTTTCAGCTTGCTGACCGAGTTAAGTGTATTCTCAAGCGTTTTTGTAACATTGGATTCAATATCTGAAGCACTGGCGCCCGGGTAGGTGGTGTAAATAACCACGTATGGAAGCTCCATCTCGGGATAGAGGTCCACCGGCAACTGCGTCAGTGAATAGAGACCCATCACTATCAGACCAACGAAGATCAGGATAGTTGTAACGGGCCTTTTTACGGATGCACTGTAAATGCTCATATTATATTATTATGTGCGTTAGTTACTAACTTCAATTTTATCACCATTAATAAGTCTTGACTGGCCGTCAGAAACGATTTTATCGCCTTCCTTTATCATATCTGAAACAATCTCAACCTTATCGTCAAATCTTTTACCGAGTGTAACCTCTACCCTTTCGGCGGTACCGTTGTTATCACGGAATACATACCTTACATTAGTACCTTCCTGGACAAGTACGTTGCTTGCTGGTACAACAAAGGTTTCCACTTCTCCAAGGTTAAGTGAAACGCGGACGAACATACCTGGTTTAAGCATATTGTTCCTGTTCTGGAGTTCCATCTCGGTCACAAACGACCTGGTTGCCGTGTTGATTGTCGGAGCGATCCTGAACACGGTTGCAGTGAATTTGTCAGTTTTATAAACGTCAGCGTTAACTTCAGCTTTCAGTCCTTTCTTTATCATTGGATAATATTGTTCTGAGATATTGAGGTTAACTTTTAATGGATTCACCTGCTGAACTGTAACAACAGCTGCTTTGCCTGTCATCCCGGAAGGTGCTCCTGAATACATCTCACCATCTTCGTAATATTTACCTGTTATTACACCACTGAAAGGGGCCTTCAGCAGGGTGTTCTGTTCCATGAATTCAACGTTGGTCTTTGTAACGTCGTATTGAGTTTTCATCTGGTCATAAGCCTGCTGTCTTGCACTTCCGACTTTCAGAAGGGTATCGAGCCTGTTCAGGTCTTTCTCAAGACTGCTGAGCTGAAGCTTGAGTTGGTAGAGCTGTGTACGGTCCATAAGGAAAAGCTTGTCTCCTTTATTTACATAGTCTCCCACTTCGACATATATTTTCTCGATACGTCCTGGAGTTGACGGTGCCATATTAACTTCCTCGTATGGGAGCACTGTGGCAGTATAGTCAATCGTCCTTGAAATTTTGGACTTTGCAATAGTCATTACTTTTACAGGAACAGCACTTTTAACAACGGAAGTTGCTGATGTACTGTCGGCACTGCCGGTAGTAGTTTTAGGAGCCTTGGACGAACATCCTGATAAGATCAGTGCTACTATCGTGATTGCTGAAAATGTTCTTAAGTAGTTCATTATAATTAATTTTAAAAAGGTTACAGTTTATCAGAAATTATTTAAAAGTTTATCAAGTGAGAGTTTTGACTGCAGGAGGTTCATAAGTGCCGAAACATAATTATTTTCAGCCTGCAGGTAGATCTGGTTAGCCTGTGTCAGGTCGAGACTTGATGCCATACCGTGCTTGAACTTGTTCTCAGTACTTGTATAAACCCTGTTTGCAACTTCAACATTGGCCTTCTGGCTTGTGTACTGGAGGTTTGCATTGACAAGGTTATATCTCAGCTGTTTTTCCTGCATTTCAAGCTGATCTGTCAGCATCTCTTTTGTGAGGCGTGCCTTATTCAGGTTGATCTGTGCCCTTTTAATATTTGTATATCTCTGCCCACTTGCAAAAATAGGCACAGAAAGTTGCAGACCTGTTACTGAGTTTGGAAACCACTGCTGGCTTTTCACCTTGTCGCCCATCCCTGTTTTTCCATAGGAATAAAAAGCTGCGAGAGAGGGCAAAACAGTTGCCTTCTGTGTTTTCAGTGCAAGACTTGAAAGCTGTTCCTGGCCATAAACAAGTTTAAAGTTTATATTTTCATTATAGTCGAATTTCTGGGCAAGGAGACTTTCAACATTTACTGTTTTTACAAGGTCATCAAGGTTTTCGCTCAGGATAATTTTTGTATCTATTGAAACGCCAAGCTGTAGTCTTAAAAGGTTGTAATTGACCTCATTTGTCCTTTCAAGGTTACTCCTGCTGTTTTCAACCATTGTAACATTTGCCTGCATCTGGTCAACATCTGTCTGCTCAGCCATTCCTGCTGATAGCATGGCCTTGGTCGATTTCAGTGTTTCGTTCAGGTTCTGAATATTTTTGCCGACGATATCAAGTGATTTCTCGGTCACCAGTATCAGGTAATAGATTGAACTTACTGATTCCTTTATATCCTGCTCGGATCTTGTAAGATTGTCTTTACTTAGCTGGCTGGCGAGTTTTGTTGTTTCAATTCCCAGAAGGGCGGGAGCATTGAAAATCACCATTGAGGCCTGCACGCTTGCACCTGTATTGAACTGAGAACCAAATCTGACAGGGTATTTTTTACCGGTTGTATCGCCAAAAAACTGACCTGGCAACAAAGTTGTCATCAGCTTGAGGTTGTCGTTAAATGAAGCTGAAGCATTTACCTGGGGAAGTATGTTGGATATTGAAGTCCATAGAGCAATCCGCGATGCCTCGTAATCCAGTCTTGCGCCCTTTACTGCCTTGTTGTTCTTCACGGCAAAGTCCTGGGCTTCCCTGACTGTAAGTTTCATTTCACTGCTTCCTGTCGTTGACTGTCCTGACAGGATACCTCCGGAGAGGAGGATTAGCAAAAGAGTGTTAAGTGTTTTTCTTTTCATAATGAATTAAATATTACCTTTTTCTTTTCAGTTTTTTTCAGAATTTCTTTTCTAGTTTATTGATCAGGTCTATACCCTCAGTGGTTGATATGCCCCTCAGGTAATTAAGCACTCCCTGCCTCATCACCTCCCTGCGTGTAAATGAGTCAAACGGGAAGAGTTCGCTGTTCATTGCCGCCATGAATAACAGGTGCAGGCACCTGTTTACAAGATCCGCGTCAATGTCCTTCCGGAACAGTTTTTCCCTGATACCTTTTTCAATTACCTGCTGGTTACTTTTATAATCAGGCATTTCACACTTGTCGGCTTTTTTCATAAGCACTTCCTGGTGAAATCGCTTCATATCAGCCTGGAAGGAAGGGCTTATATTCTGCATGTGATCGCGGTTGAATTCAAGAAGCCTGAATATCGCAACAATCGCATTGTCTGCTTCTTCAATGACTTTCTTCACAAGATCTTTCTGCCTCTGGGCCATTGAATTCAGTACCCCTATCAGAAGCTCATCCTTATCAGCAAATATTTCATAGATCGTTCTCTTCGACATTCCGAGGTGTGCTGCAATCTGATCCATTGTAACAGCTTTGATTCCGAACGTCCTGAACAACTCAGCTGAACCTTCTATTATCCTATCCCTGTTATCCATTCCAAATCAATTTCGCGGCAAAAATGAGAAAACTTTTTTAGTTTACAAAGTTTTATATGCTGAATTTCGACATTATTCTGTGAACCATCGATTCCTGCCGGTGAACGGAGAAAGAATCCCCGGCCTGCCTTTGGCAGACCTGCCCCCTGAAGCAAAGAACCCCCGGTCTGCCTTAGGGCAGACCTGCCCCCTGAAGGGGGCTTTAATACCGATTTCATAAACTATTCAGGATTTAAATTAAACCCCCTTAAGGGGGCGCCACGGTTTACCGGGGCGGGGGTTATCTCCCCTTGAGGGGAGATGTCACGCAGTGACAGAGGGGTTTTTCATGAACAGAAATTTAATAAATTTATAATTTCATAAATAACATAAACAATCTATGAAACAACTGATCTACCAGGTAGATGCGTTTACAGACAAACCATTCCACGGAAATCCTGCCGGCGTATGTATAACGGGAAAAGAACCTGAAGAAAAGTGGATGCAGGATATGGCAATGGAGATGAACCTGTCAGAAACAGCTTATGTATTCAAGGGTGAATCAGGACTGAATATCAGGTTCTTTACACCCGAAGCAGAAATGAAGCTTTGTGGTCATGCTACACTATCATCAGCACACATACTTTATGAAACCGGCATGTTTAAGCCAGGCGAAAAAATAGAACTCTTATCAAAAGCCGGTTTACTGACTATAAGAAAGAACGGGGACTGGATTACAATGAACTTCCCGGTCTATCCGGTAGAGCGGATGGATATTCCTGCAGTTTTTTCAAAACTCGTCGGCATTGAGCCTCTTGAGCTTTACTCGGCCGGCTTTGGCTGGACACTGGCCTTGCTGGAAAATGAGAACCAGGTAAGATCACTTTTCCCGGATTTCACAGCAATGAAAAACTCACCGTTTGGAGATCTCATTGTTACTGCACCTTCTGCTGATCCAGGTTTTGATTTCTGTGTAAGATGCTTTGCACCGGCTGTCGGCATAAATGAAGACCCGGTAACCGGATCTGCACATTGTGCACTTGCACCTTTCTGGAACCGAAAGTCAGGCAAAACAGAATTTAACTCTCACCAGGTTTCAAAAAGAGAAGGAATATTAAGGGTAAGCCTGAAAGGTGACAGGGTTGAGATATCGGGTACGGCAAAAACAATTTTCAGGGCGGAACTTCTATTCTAATACTGTTAAATTATGTCAGTCATTTATGTTGTAGCTGCAATTGTCTTCCTGCTTTTATTGATCATTGCTTTTAAACTCAATGCATTCATCTCCTTCATCCTCGTCTCTGTATTGCTTGGAGTGGTCGCAGGCATACCTGTGGAAAATGTTGCCGGCTCAATACAGAAAGGGATAGGCGAGACACTTGGATCGCTTGTAATGATACTTGGCTTCGGGGCCATGCTTGGTAAACTTGTCGCAGACAGCGGGGCTGCACAGAAGATTACCTCACTTCTCGTGAAAGCTTTCGGGGTCGGAAATATTCAATGGGCAATGGTACTTACCGGGTTCATTGTCGGAATTCCGATGTTTTATAATGTTGGTTTTGTAGTGCTTATACCTCTTGTTTTTACCGTCGCAGCTTCGACCGGGCTTCCTCTTCTTTATGTGGGTATACCGATACTTGCCTCTCTTTCCGTTACACATGGATTTCTACCGCCTCATCCATCACCTTCAGCTATTGCTTCAATGTTCGGCGCCGACATTGGTAAAACACTTATATATGGAACCATAGTAGCCATACCATCAATAATCATTGCCGGTCCGCTCTTCTCAAGATTACTTAAAAACATAAAAGCCACACCTATAAAGGAGTTTGTGAACACCAGGGTAATTGGTGATTCAGAAACACCACCGGCAATAACAAGTATCGTTATCACCCTGATGCCTGTTATATTAATAGGTCTTGCATCAATACTCTCACTATTCCTGCCACAGGATGAGCTGCCAGGCAGAATCTCGAGGTTCATTGGTGATCCTGTTATTGCAATGCTTCTGTCAGTTCTCCTTGCAATATGGTTCCTTGGAATTGCAAGAGGAAGGAAAGCCGGGGAACTGATGGATTCGATAGCCGGATCAGTGAGTAGTATAACAATGGTGTTGTTTATTATTGCTGGTGCGGGAGGATTTAAACAGGTACTTATCGACAGTGGAATAAGCAATGAGATTGCAGGCATCATGCAGCGCTCAAGCCTCTCTCCTCTCCTGCTGGGCTGGCTTATTGCGGCTCTGCTTCGCGTCTGTATAGGATCAGCTACTGTTGCAGGGCTGACAACTGCCGGGATAGTTCTTCCCCTTGCCACGGGCGGAATGGTTAATAAAGAACTTATGGTACTCGCAATCGGTGCGGGAAGCCTGACTCTTTCCCATGTAAATGATGGCGGCTTCTGGATGTACAAGGAATATTTCAATCTTACCGTAAAAGAAACATTCCTGACATGGACTGTGATGGAGACACTCGTTAGCATAATCGGTCTTGCCGGTGTCCTTATTCTTAATATTTTCATTTAAAAAATAATTCAGATGACAGATTTCGAAAAGAAACTCTCTGATCTTGGCATTGTACTTCCACCGGTTCCTAAAGCCGGAGGAGTCTACAAACCTGTGGTTATTACAGGCAACCTGCTATTTGTTTCAGGCCAGGGACCTTTAAAAAATGATGGCACCCTTATTAAAGGTAAAGCCGGGACTGATCTCTCGGTTGAAGAAGCAAAAGCAGCTGCAAGGCAGGTAGGATTGACAATGCTTTCAACTATAAATGCCCACTTTGGTGATCCTGGCAGGATCAAAAGACTCGTTAAGACCCTTGGGATGGTAAACAGTTCTCCTGACTTTGATCAGCAACCAGCTGTAATTAACGGCTTCAGTGAACTGATGGCCGAAATTTTCGGACCAGACAACGGGATAGGTGCAAGAAGCGCTGTTGGTATGATACTCCCGAATAACATTGCAGTGGAGATTGAAGCAATATTTGAACTTTATGACTGAAAAATACAGGATTGTTGACGGCCATCTCGACCTGTCCATGAATGCAATGGAGTGGAACCGGGACCTTCGCTTCACAGTGAGCGAAATAAGATCAATGGAAGCCGGAATGACAGACAAACCCGACCGCGGAAGAGGGACTGTCAGTTTTGATGCAATGAGAAAAGGCAACATCCTGCTTTGCGTTGCAACACAGATAGGCAGGTATGTAAAACAGGGGAACAAATTACCAGGCTGGAACTCGCCCGAGCAAGCCTGGGCACAGACCCAGGGCCAGCTTTCATGGTACAGGACTATGGAAGAGGCCGGTGAGATGAGGATGATAAGGAACAGGTCAGAACTTAAGAAACACATCCAGTCGTGGGATACTGATCCTGAAAAGACTCCTGTAGGTTTTGTTCTTAGCCTTGAAGGCGCAGATTCTATCGTATCAATAGACCACCTGCACAGGGCATTTGAATATGGACTCAGGGCAATTGGTCCCGCTCATTTCGGCCCGGGCACATATGCGCATGGAACAGGTTATTCAGGCGGACTGGGACCAAAAGGGAGAATGCTTATAAAGGAAATTGAAGATCTGGGCTTGATACTCGATGCCACCCATCTGAGCGATGAGAGTTTCAGGGAAGCACTTGACCTTTACCATGGGCCTGTATGGGCTAGTCATAATAACTGCAGAACCTTTGTAAACCATCCCCGTCAGTTCACTGACAGCCAAATTATGGAATTGATATCCCGTAACGCTGTTATTGGATCTGCCCTTGATGCATGGATGCTTGTACCTGATTGGATAAACGGGGAATCGGACCCTGGGAAAAGAGGTGTGTCACTCGAACAGGTTGTCAACAATATTGACCATGTATGCCAGCTCGCCGGTAACTCAAAACATGCTGCAATAGGTTCCGATCTTGATGGCGCCTTCGGAACGGAGCAGGGGCCGGTTGAAGTCGACACGATTGCGGACCTTCAGAAGATACCACAACTATTAAAACAAAAGTGTTACTCAGAACAGGATATCAGGAATATAATGTCAGATAACTGGATAAACTTCCTTGAAAAGAACCTTCCAGGTTAAGTCCAGGCGACTTTTTAAAACCAAATCCAATTTCTGTTGTTAGTATATAAAAATACTCAACATGAACATGCAGAATGCTTTTCAGAATCTTAACTGGATCGGTATAGTAATTGCCGCAGTTAGCACTTTTGTACTTGGATTTCTATGGTATTCAATTCTTTTTCCTAAAACCTGGGCAAAGGAAAATGGTTTTACTGATGATCATAACAAAGGGGCCAATATGCTTAAAATATTCGGCGGAGCATTTCTTCTTATGCTTTTCGCGGCATTCAACCTGGCGATGTTTATAGGCAAAGGTGCAGGTATCCATTTCGGTCTTATGGCAGGTTTTCTCGCCGGGCTTGGCTGGGTATTTACCTTCCTTGGAGTAATTTATCTTTTTGAGAGAAGAAGCCTGAAACTATTCCTGATTAATGCCGGCTATTCTGTGATCAGCCTGTCAATCATGGGAGTGATCATTGGAGCAATGCAGTAGAGAAAGCCGAACTTGTACCTCATTTACTGGCATCTATAGCCTTTAAAGCCTCTATTGCGTTTACAGCCTTCTTACCTGTATAGATAAAGGAATCCCCTGTAAAGCTTTCCTCCGAATACCCTGTCATCCCAGCCAAGTGCCCTGATAAGGTAGTAATAAACACCAGGCGCAGCTTTACGGGAGGATTTGTTTACATTTCCATCCCAGCCTGTCCATTCTGAAAGGGCCTGCCCTTCACCAGAGAAGCTGTATACCATTATTCCGCTCTGGGAATATATCTCAACATTTATGCTTCTCAACGACTTTGATTCAACAATGAAATTGTCGTTAATTCCATCACCGTCGGGTGTGAATACATTAGGCACATTGAGTTCGGAAGGATCGACAACTATCTTTATATATCTGAATGAGTCTACGCAGTGCAAGGTACTCTCAACAGTGAGTTTGATTTCATACTCACCAGGTCTGTAGTAAATATGCTCACCGGGGTCTTTCAGGTGTGATATTGAGTCATCTCCGAATTCCCAGGTATATGTCTCGCCGTGTATAGATTTATTTGTAAATCCTACATGCAACGGTGCCTCCCCATTAACAGGATCAGGTGTAAAATCTGCCTTTACGTGTATCGACGTATATGGAAATGATGAGCCAACCGTGCATCCGAAACTATCAGTAACCTGCAGGTTATAGATAACATCTTCAAGAGGTGGTGAAAAAGTAATCGGGTTAAGCAGCTGCCCAGGATTAGGTATTGCAGAAACAGGGTCAGATGACCATAGGAAATCCACTCCATTCCTGAGTTTCACAGCTACCCCGCCTGAGGGGTCATAATAATAGAAGGTATCGGCATAGGCTTTCCCGGCAAGGGCAACATAGTAGCAGGTGAAATTCTGCAGTTTGGCTTCAGAAAACGGGGAATCGAGATGAACCCATGCATAGAGATTTGTATCATAGCCACCACCATCTGTTATGTGCACCCTGTATCCACCCTCATCCAGGCCAGTTAATGTGGATGATAATGTTGCAGTGAACCTCGTGATTGAATCTGTAAAGCTTTTCAGGTTATTGTCCCACCTGAACCATGTAAAATTATACGGTGCTGTGCCTCCGGGACTATCTGCCTGGATTGAACCCTTTGTCGTCCCTGAACTGTTGCAAAAGATAAAAATCTTATCGGTTCTCCCTGTAGAAACCGGGTAAGCAGTCGGCTTCTCATCATTAGCCAGCGGAGCTGTAAGCTGAGCAAGAAGGTCAGAAGTGAGGAGCAATGACAATATTAAAAAAATGTAACGCAACAGGTCCAGGTTTTTTCTAAAACGGGATGTAAAATCCTTTGGTATATAATTACACAATAATAAGAAAATCCCCCGAAATAAAATCAAGCCTTCCGGCCTGCTGAAACCTGTTAATAAAAAAAAGGCGAAGAAAATACTCATCCTTTAAACCGTAATAAAGGTAATTGTTAAATTTGCGCTTGTCCAATTTCAGGACAAGTCGTAATATAATGACAGACAGCTTTTTAAATGAACTGAATGACGCACAGCGAGAGGCAGTAGTCAATACTGACGGGCCCACCCTCGTTATTGCCGGTGCCGGATCGGGCAAGACAAGGGTGCTTACCTACCGGATCGCCTATCTTCTTCAGAACGGGGTAAAGGCAAGCAGGATACTTGCCCTCACTTTCACCAATAAAGCTGCCGGTGAAATGAAGAAGAGGATAGCAGATATCGCGGGTGCCGATACAGCAAGGTACCTGTGGATGGGTACTTTCCATTCAATCTTTGCCCGGATACTGAGAATTGAAAGTGAAAGGCTGGGGTATAAACCAACCTACACCATTTATGACTCAGCTGATTCAAAAAGCCTGATAAGATCAATTATAAAGGAACTTAACCTTAACGACGAAGTATATAAACCCGGGGCAATCGCAGCAAGGATATCAAATGCGAAGAATAACCTGATAACGGCAAACATGTACGCCGCCAGTGCAGAGCTTAACGAGGCTGACAAGGCTTCACGGATGCCACTGCTCGGCGATATCTACAGGCAGTATGCATCTCACTGTTTCAGGTCCAATGCAATGGATTTCGACGATCTGCTCCTGAATACAAACATCCTTTTCAGGGATTTTCCCGATGCACTTGCGGAATACCAGAACCGTTTCGATTATATCCTTGTAGATGAATACCAGGATACAAATTATTCCCAGTATCTAATCGTAAAGAAACTAGCAGCAAGGCACAAGAACATCTGCGTTGTTGGTGACGATGCCCAGAGTATCTATTCTTTCAGGGGTGCAAGGATTGAAAACATACTTGAATTCAGGAATGATTACCCGGAGTTTAAGCTATTTAAACTTGAGCAGAATTACAGGTCAACCCAGACTATAGTTAATGCAGCAAATGCCATAATATCAAACAATTCGAACAGGATTGAGAAAGTGGTCTATTCAAAAAAAGAGGAAGGTGAGAAAATAAGGATAATCCAGGCGATGACCGACACAGAGGAAGGCTTCATTGTCTCTTCCGATATTTTTGATTCAAGATACTCACGGCAGCTAAACTGGTCAGATTTCGCAATTCTATACAGGACTAATGCACAATCAAGGATATTTGAAGAGACTCTCCGGAAGAAGAATATTCCTTACAAGATCTATGGAGGTTTATCATTCTATGAGAGGAAGGAAATCAAGGATATCCTGGCTTACTTCAGGATAGTAATAAACCATGAAGATGAAGAGGCATTAAAAAGGACTATTAATTATCCAAAGAGGGGTATTGGTGATACAACTGTTGGTAAGATATTCGAACTTGCGCTGGCCTCTGAACTTTCCCCATGGGAAATTCTTGAAAGAATTGATCTCTTCCAGCAGCATTTCAACGCCGGAACGAGAAAGAAGCTTTCAGACTTCAGGGATATGATAAAAGCAATCGCGCAAAAGCACCTGGAATCTGATGCATACGAAACTGCCAGGGACATATCCGCTGTTTCCGGTGTTATGAGAGACCTGCGCGAAGGAAATACCCCGGAGGAGGTAAGCAGGTTCGAGAACTTCGAGGAACTAATGAATGGGATAAAGGAATTCACAGATGCAGCAATCACAAACGGGGAGCCTGCTTCACTTGAGGCATACCTGCAGAATGTTGCATTGCTCACAGACCAGGATAATGAAGATGAGACGGACAGGGATAAGGTTACCCTGATGACAATGCACTCTGCAAAGGGTCTTGAATTCAGCTATGTTTATATTACCGGGATGGAGGATACCTTATTTCCTTCTCCGATGTCATCATCCAACCCGAGGGAGCTTGAAGAGGAAAGAAGACTTTTCTATGTTGCAATTACAAGGGCAGAAAAGATGGCAACCCTTACCTATGCTCTCAACAGGTATAAATGGGGCAACCTTGAGATAAGCAGGCCAAGCAGGTTCCTGAAGGAACTCGACACACGGTATATTGAATACCCACAGGCGGCAACAAGAGGTACTGCTACACCGAAAGTTCAGGGACAGGGATCATCATCTGCAAGAGAAGAGAAGGCAGAGTACAAGGTTCCCCAGCACCTTAGAAAAATGAATAAAGTGCCTGATAAAAATTCAGCCGGTTATCATGCTGTTCCGGGGGAAGCAGTCTATACTTTTTCAGAAGGAGACAGCGTCATCCACGAACGTTTCGGGAGCGGTGTAATCATAAGTATTGAAGGTGAGGCTCCTAACTCAACGGCTCTAGTTGAATTTGAAGATCATGGAAGCAAAAAACTGCTGCTCCGTTTCGCAAAACTGAAAAAGGTATAAAAACAGAAGGGACATTGCATGCAATGTCCCTTCTGTATCCGGATATTTATCGTCTTATTTCTTCTGGTTGCCGCCCATCTGGTTAAAGTTCATCTTTATAAAGGTGAACCCTGCAACAGAAATTTTATGTGAAAAGTGCTCGTTGATCTCGATAGTTTCCATTTTGATCTTGAGAGTGTTTGCATCATCATATGATTCCATTGCAAGCATGGCGCTGTTTTCAAAGCCTGCATAACCATAGTAAGAAGGAATACCTGCTTTGCCCCAGTTGCTCCTGTCGGCTTTGAGTTTCAGATCCTTTGTCATCCATACAAGAGCATATTCTTTTTTATCCTGTTCGACAATCTTATACTCATCGCATTTATATCCTGCAATAACCCTTGATCTGCCGGTCTTTGTAATAACCGGTGGTTTTGAATCGGTATTCTGCATCTGTGCGTTACGTGCCTTCATAACGGAATCATTCGGAATTGTGGATATGATTCCTGTTTTCTGTCCTTCCTTGTCAATGAGCATCATAAAGCACTTGTTCTCATTATCATAGACCATTACTGTCGAGATGGGAACACTGTTATCACCTTCCTTTGCAACAGCCTTGAACTCAATACCTGCGTTTGCAGTTGTCTGGTTGAAGTATATATAATAGTCAGACTTCATCACATCCTTCTTGTCATGACTTTCCATCTGCATATACATTCTTCCGTCAAAGGTGTACTCCTCTGAGTGCTTTATGTCGGCACCACCAAGCATATTACCAAGCCTCAGTCCACCACCTCTTCTCTGGTTTGCAGAATTATCATTCTGCTCAGGCTGTTCATTATTCTGGACCTGGTTTTCATTTGCATTATTTATCGCATTTCTTGCTTTTTCCTGGGCAATTGAATCGGCCTGCCTGTTTGCTTCCTTGTTAGCCTCTTTCCCAATAGTGTTCAGTACCTTGTTGGCTCCTTTTTTAAGCATTCCGCCAAGCTGTGCATTTGATACAGCCGGCATAGCCAGAATAATAACTGCAAGTATGAGTGTTCTTGTTTTCATGGTAAAAATGATTTTATGACCTAAAATTAGTATTTTTTAAGTGACCGGGTTGTTAGTCCTTAAATAATTAAACAAAAATCCTGCCGTAAAGTTACCGGCAGGATTTTACAATTTTATCAATCAGAATACCAGTTATTCGGTTGCAGGCTCTGCAGGTTTTTCATTTGACCTGAGTATTGATTCGTAAAGTGAAGCGAATGCTCCCCCGATCCACATTATTGCAGGGAATATCCCTATTATCAATAAAATAAGTCCGAAAATAATAATGAAAAAAGATACTATTCCCATAAAGAATATTGTCCATCCGTAACCTCTTGTCATGCGCCAGCTTGTCTCAACGGCTTCAATAGGATCAAGTTTCTTGTCCATTACCAGGAAAGAGACAAACACAAGCCTGCAGGCTATTATAATGCCCGGTACAAGAAGGGCGATAAAGCCTATCAGGATAAGGGCAGTGACAAGAAGGTTTGCGAGAATTATTGACAGGTAGTTTTCCCTGAACCCTTTTATAAGCCATTCAAAATCGGGCTTTTCCTGCCTCACTGCCTGGAGGAACATCATGTCCCCGCCAAACTTGAATACCGGGGCAACAAGCATACTGTAAAGTAACGCAAGCATTCCATAAAATGCTGCCATTATTCCGAAGGTGCCCCATGTGAAAAAATCTTCTGCATCAAAATGATGCCAGTTAATATTCTCAGGGTTGAAATTGAAGTGAAAGCCCTTCATAGGGGCGGCAATAATACTGAGGATAATAACAAGCAGGAATAGCCTGAGAAAATTATCCATCATTGCATTCCATCCTGTGCCAAAACTATCACCAAAGGTTGGAATTAACCTGTACTGTCTTTTTACTGTTTCCATTTTTCCAGAATTAAAATTTGAAATAAGTTTCTGAAGCAAAATTAAACCCTGATTTTCACTAACACTTAATACCATTGTAGTGATTTTTAAAAACACTACTTAAGTATTTATTCACTTACTCAATGGTAACATGCTATTTGTGAGGCAATTTTCAATAACTTTAAACCATGATTACGATCCTTGTCTACATTCTCTTTATTTTATCCGTTGCTTTTGCCGCAGGAAGCATTATACTTTCCACAAGGCTCAGGAACCGTTACCAGGCATCTTATTTTAACGCACTTCTTTACCAGCAGGTCTTTGTTTACATGTTCGGATTCTATGGAATATGGGGACATGTCCTGCTGAGTTATTTTCTCAAGGACATAGTAGCTGCTGAAGTTCTTGTCCGCCTTACAAATGTTTCTTCGATACTCGGGCTTCCTTTCCTGATCTTCGGCGGGCTTATGCTTACAAGGTTCGCAAGGGAAATAACCGGCCGTACAAGGACAGGTTTATATACAGTGTCATTCCTCGTTATAAACTTTGCCCTGCTTTTTGTTATAGGTTACCTTCTTGCAACAAGGGGAGAAACAGATATACAGAAGATGTTAAGGTTGTATTTCTTCGTTCTATCCATTTCATATTCTATAATTGCCGCCTCTACGCTTGTTTTCGCAGGAAGGAGGAAATGCAGTCTTCACAAATATGAAAGAAGGATAATATCTGCAGGGCTTGTATTACTTGCAGCAGTTCAGTCAATAGCACTTCTATTCTACAGCGTGGAGTTCTACTCCGGACTTGCATTCATATTCCTTTACTTCGCAGGAAACAGCTTCCTGCCAGTATATATGAATTATGGGATGGTACTGTCTCTTTTTATGTCGGAGGCTGAAAAGGACATTACCTTTGACGATTTCTGCAAGGTATTCGAGATAACACCGCGTGAATCTGAAATTATAAGGGAGGTTTGCAACGGTTTGAGCAACAAGGAAATCTCCGACAAGCTTTTTATCACTTTACAGACTGTTAAGGATCACACTCACAGGATCTATATTAAGACCAATGTAAGAAGCAGGGCGCAGCTTATAAATCTTGTAAAGGAGAGTAAGAGCCCCTCTGCCGCTTCGCGGCTTCTCCCCTGAAGGGGAGATGACCCCCGCCCCGGTAAACCGGGGCACCCCCTAAAGGGGGCTTAATTTAGAACCAAAAGAGAATCATATCAGGCTCAATGCCCCCTTCAGGGGGCAGGTCTGCCCAAAGGCAGACCGGGGGTTCTTTGCTTCAGGGGGCAGGTCTGCCAAAGGCAGACCGGGGGTAATACTAAGTAAAGGCCATGAATACTATAAGTGGTCCACCTATAAAATCGAGGGTGAATTTATCAGAAGTTGCCTCATTGAGAGTTGCCTGCCACCAGTTACTGAGCCTCATCCTGGTGAGACTATATTTCAGACCGGTTGAAGTTATTTCTGTCCGGGGATCAATTGAGAAAACAGAAACCTGCTGGCCAGGGCTTGAATTGAATTCACCACTCTTAAGCAAGGGGTAAAAAACACCGGTATCTGTAACCATTTTCACAACACTTTCTTTTGCATATTCTGCCAGTAGCGAGATGTTACCAAGTGTATGATCTTCCCTCTTTCCCGTAGCTCCCAGTATTGTAATCTCATTAAATCCTTTTTCCACACACCACTTAACCGACTTTGAAAGATCATTTGTCTCCTGTTCTTCGGACCTGAAAATCCTGTCGGCATACTTTGAGACAATTTCAGGAGGAACGGAATCACAATCACCCACAATTGCAAGGGGCTCATACCCGTTTGCAATCAACGAACGGGATGCACCGTCGCAGCATACTATCCTTGAAGCTTTTGCAAGGATTTCAAGCGGGATATGATGGCGTGGGAAATCGCCATCAGCGAGAATTACTGTCAGATTATCTTCCCTGATCTTCATGCCCGAAATTTACAAAGTTTCCGTCAGAAGGCCTTCAGAATAATAATTATGAACTTTTTAATCAGTAAAAATATCTGAGATTCGAATATTTGAATACTTTTAAAAGACATTAAAATGTCTGAAATGAAAACTTCTTTCTTTCCAGCCTTGATTTCAATTTTTTTAATTTTTGTGGCTATCTCTTCAGGATGTTCTTCCTCTGAGAATCAGGTAAAAGATGGGCTGGTAAAAGTAGCAAAAGACTATGTTTCGGCCCAGCTCAGAAATCCTGAAACAAGGATTCTCCAGGACAGCACAATCATGGTAGGAGATTCAACAAAAAGATACTTCATTCAGCCCTCTGGAATCCGCACCGGACTTATCGACGGTGATAATTCAGTCGATGGTATTGTTCCCGTGACTTCCATGGAAAGAACGGGCAGGATACTCAGTGAACATCTAATCATACTGAATATTAATGACAAACTCCTGATGATCAAATCGATTGAGTCGGACATGAAGATTATATCAATAAAAGACCGGATCATATCCGCCGATGTTCCAACCCATCCGGTTAACAATCCTCTTCACGATTGCCCCGTTTGTACGGAAGTAAAGAAATACCACTTTTCCGACGGTGATTTAAAAGAGATACAATAGGCTGCTACTTAGTCCTGAGCTCAGGATTTATTTGTCTTTCACACATCTCACCGAAAACCCGTTTTTCTTATTGTCATTCCCGTTGAAAAGGGCATTAGATCCGAAATAAACGCCTGTATTATACGATAGAATTGCTGATACTTCGGTTGCAGACCACCATACAGCATACTCATCTATGTCGGAAGGAAAATTTCCTTCCATTGATCTCTTCCCTGAAGGAAGCGCTGTAAAGCCGTATTCATCCGTTGAAATAAGCATATTGTTTTTCCAGTGCTCATAACCCTTCTCCTTTAATTTAGCCCCGGCAATTCTTTCCCCTCCTGCTGCAAGAGAAAGATCCTCCCAGTCCTGGAGTGATGGTACGTGCCAACCCTGCGGACAAAGTTTCTTTGTATTAACTGCATACCAGTTATAGAGTGCCCCATACTTCTCCTTATTTGCCGTATCGTTATAAAGCCAGCAATAAGCAGGTTTTTCAAGAGTCTTCCAGGCTTTGTCAGTTACTACAAGCGGAATTGGTTTGCCGTCGTTGAACCTTGTAGTCTTAAGGTTCTCTCCCATCCATACCTGGTTTTTAATCCTTATTGCAGGATACCTGTTCCCATCAATATCTGTAACATACTGACCATATGAACAATGCCATAGAAATGAAATCAGTACCGTAAAAAATAATTTATTCATGGCTTACAAATATTCTTTATAGTTATTTCTTATTAATATGTCTGAAAACTCCGGCCCTATCCCTGTTGAATCCTGAAATTAAAAGAGAGGTATCTCCTTTAAGATAAATCAGCGACTCAAGCATTCCCTGTAATAGCAATCCGCTCTGTGATGGTGGCAGAAGTGAAAAGGTTACCCTGCCATTCTCATCCTTTTTGCAAGTGTTCATTAAAACTATCCCTTTAAGGGCGTCGTAATAACCGGTTCCAATCTCGTAAGAATAATCATTTCCGCCAATTATCGCATCGGGAAAACCATCATTGTTGAAATCGTCAATCACAGTCTTCTTTATCGGGGAAGTCTGGAGTTCCTGGGGGAGTTTCTCCCAGCTAAACCTGCCCTTATTATTCCAGAGAATGTAGCTGCTTGTAGAATTTACGTACAATTTGAATTCCAGCCTTTTCATTGTATTGGCATCAAACATCTCCGGCACTGTCACAACGCTGAATTTTGCATATTCATTGAACTTGTTCTCGAAATACTTCGATTGTGACCAGAGCTCGTCAAGGTAATTAAGTGTATATTCCTTCATCCTCCCCTCCTTATCCGGCCAGAATGCTGTAAGAATGGGGTCAAGATTACCGTCATTGTCGAGGTTTATTGCATAAAGGTTCAGGGGATATTTATCACTGCAGCTGAAGCGGTTGTTTTCTCCAAGGTTTCCTACTATGAAATCGGGATATCCATCCTTGTTCAGGTCCGCGGCATTTATTGAGAACCATATACCGTGCATCTTTTCTATTTCCGGTATTGTCTGTGGAACAAGCCCTTTACCATTCATGTTCTTAAGGATTGCCACTGAATTATACTCCCTTGTAACAATCAGATCCTCCCATCCATCAGTATCATAATCACACCATACAGCATCAGTAACCATGCCAAGATCAATTTTTGAACATCCTGATTCTGTAAATGATCCTTTTTCATTATGAAGCAGCCATGAGTGATTTGAGTACGGGAACATTCCTTTCTTCACCCTTGCACCAATGAAAACATCCTTAAAACCATCATGATCGTAGTCGCATACCCTTACAACAGTCGATGGGAAAGAAGGGACAGGCAGTTTCTTTCCCATGAATGACCCATTATTGTTCTGATAGTAATAATGTTCGTATTCATCCTCATTCTTATTCATATAACCACCGGCTACAGCTATAATATCATTTGCGCCGTCGTTATTAAAATCCGCAATCACAATATCACCTTCAGTGAATGGTTTACTTGTTGTGATTCCCGAAACACCGGAACTGACAAAACCCCTGCCTTTTCTTAAATAGACCATTGTAGGAAGGATGTCAGACGCTCCTGTTATAATATCCTCCATGCCGTCACCATTCAGATCACCTTTTGCCATGCATGGTCCGGTCTGCGAGAATTTATGTGGTATCAGTGCCTGGTTAAGATTAAAGTCAACGAAATCCCTCTGCAGATGCCTGTAATTAAAAATGCCGGAATCAAGCTTGCTGAATAAAAGATCTTTTTGAACATTCGTGGGCTGATTCACCGGTGATGCACTCTCATTTTCATTTATCTCAAGCAGTTTATCGGCATCCTGGTTCCTGAGAATAGATATATGTCCTGATGCCGGCCAGGTAACCTTGAGGGAGTCAACCCGGGTATCGCTTCCGAGTCCGAAGTGTAAAACCGGATCAACAGATGAAGCATAGCCGCGTGTAGGAAAGTTTTCCATGTACTGGTAGCCAGAACCTGCCCATATTTCAACCTTTGCCCCTATCGCCATTGTATTTCCTTCCTTTCCTTTCAGTTTAATCCTTAGAAAGTTTGAGTTTTTCCTGTCCTTTTCAACAGTGGTGTTCCTGAGAACGAATGCCTTGTCATTAAGGTTATTTACAACATAGTCCAGATCCCCGTCGTTATCGAGATCCACAAATGCCGCACCGTAAGAATATGAAGGCACCTTGGGCAGCCAGTCAGATACTTCGGTAAATGTTTTGCCGGTGTTTTTAAATGCAAGGTTTGGAATTTTAATTGACGGAGCCATCTCAATCAGCAGGCGGTCAGATGCGTAGGCACCTCCGGCCTCTGCTCTGAACCTCGTCCAGTCCTTGTCTGTTTCATCTTTCGGGAAGCCATTGCTTACAATGAGATCCTTTTTACCGTCATTGTCATAGTCTGCAAAAAGAGGAGACCAGCTCCAGTCGGTGGCTGAGATGCCCATCATCTGTCCCACTTCACTGAAAGGAAGGAGTTCACCCTTAAGAAGCCCGTTATTAAGGTGAAGCATATTCCTTACATACTGGTGTTCAAAGCCATATTTATAATCGTTATAATAGTATATATAGCTGTAACCATTAATTGTTTGTTTCTTTTTATAGTTGCTCTCCGGCAGCATATCCATTGTATAGATATCCGGAAAACCATCGTTATTGACGTCGGCCATATCATCTCCCATAGAGGAGCGGGACTGGTATGACAGGTACTTTGAAATTTCATTTTTGAAAGTGCCGTCTTTCTGGTTTATGTATAAAAGATCGTTTGAAACAAAGTCGTTAGATACGTAAATATCAGGATAGCCATCCCTGTTTACATCTCCAACAGCAAGACCCAGACCGAATCCCTCGTATACTATTCCAGCCTTTTTTGTCACATCAGTAAATGTACCATCACCATTATTATGATAGAGCCTGTCGTTATTGACGGCAGTGCCATCAGTGATTTTCTTCCTGTAGTTTGTGTTCATCCTCGAGTTGACAGTATTATTGAGAATATACAGGTCGATATTTCCGTCGAGGTCGTAATCGAGAAATGTGGCGTTTACAGACCAGCACGTATCAGCAATTCCGAATGCTGCAGCCATTTCCTTAAAGTGTGGATCCTGCCCCTTCTCGCAGCCACTGTTGATCCACAGCCTGTTAATTCTTTTATCCGGGTTTTTGTTTGAAGTCGAGGTCAGATAGACATCGGGCCATCCATCGCTGTTTATATCCACAACAGTGACACCACTGAACCACTGGCTGTTTGTAAGGCCTTCAAAGTTGGCGGTTATATCCCTGAATTTGAAATTACCCTCGTTCAGGTATATACGTGAGGAGACCTGGTTCCCTGCAAATATAAGATCCTGGAGACCATCCCTGTTAAGGTCTCCTACCCCGACGCCGGCACCATTATATATATACTCATATTTCATAAGGTTAAAGCTGTCGCTTTCTGAGATTGTATTTGCAAAGTTGATTCCGGTTTTTCCCGGATCCTGCAATTCAAACCTTGTAGTCTTTGAGCAGGAGGCAAGAAACATTGCGACAACGAAGAATATATATATTCTAATCTTCATAAACACCTTTTGATTAAGTAATAATAACAAGCGATCCGAATTAAAACTGAATCCACCAAAAATAAAAAAAAAAGTGGACTGTCATAAGGCAGTCCACTTTAAATTAAGTATCTAAACTATTATCTGTTCTGTACGAGGTTGCCTACGCTGAGGTCAATCTGTCTCTGTGGGATAGGATAAGTAACATCTTCAGCACCTACAGAAGCACTACCATAGAGAGAACCACCCCATGGGTTTGTTTTCTCATAACCAAGAAGCCTTGAAAGTTCTGTAACAGTAGTACCCCACCTGTTAAGGTCGAAATACCTGTGACCTTCCTGGCCAAGTTCGAGTTTTCTCTCCATGTACAGGGCTTTCAGTACGTCGGCGTTTGTTGCAACAGGAGCTGTTCCATAAGTCGGGTAGAGAGCAATGTCATAGTCAGCAGCAAAACTGCCATCCGACATTGTAATCCATCCTGCCTGGTGAGCTGCCCTGGCCCTTACCTTGTTGATATTATCGAGAGCTGCCTGGTTTGCACCTGTTTTAGCCTGGCACTCAGCGATAAGGAGAAGGAGGTCTGCATAGCGGATCATACGATAACCATTAGCTGTCCATCCTGATGTCCAGTTACCAACTTCGGTATAGGTACCTTCCTGTGATTTCTTGTAAACCTGTTTTTTCGGGCTGTAAGGACCTGAGTAAGTCTGGTCGCGGATCCAGTCAGCACCTGTGTGAATTCCCCAATCCCAGTAAGGAATACCTTTTCTTCCGACGCTCCAGTCGAGACGCGGGTCAAGTTTACCTGCATCCGGAGCCCATGTCTGCATGAATGACCATGAAGCAGGGGTTAAGGCCGGGTTATTTGCACTATCCTTTGTTACGAGACACTTGTAGAAGTCGGTGGTTCTGAGGTCAGCATGGATGATGGCAACAACAGCGTCTTTCTTATACGCTACGTTGTTCTTCCATTCAATAGTTGCAGGTACACCAAAGTCATTTTTAACCACGTTAGCGCCTACATCATAGCTGTCGTCAAGAAGAGGAAGACCGCCTGATGTCCTGAATGAGTTAACAAAGTCCTGTGTCGGGTTAAAGAAACCGCAGCAACCGCCTGGTGATCCACCCCCTTTGTACGGGAAGTTAAGAACTTCACCGTCGCCGCCGTTCTTCGCACCTGAACCGTCGTTTACTGAATACTGAACTGTATAGATAGCTTCTGAATCGTTACGGTGAATAATGTCAAAAATATCACCATACTTATACATAAGGCCGATCGGTTTTCCGGCAGGGTTAGTTCCGTTTGTAGCGGCATCCTGGAGGATAGGAAGTGCACCAGCATAATCATGATTCATCTGCATCATGGCTTTGCCAAGGATAACCTGTGCAACGGTTTTGTTGAATTTACCAACTGCACCCATGTCCTTAGGAAGGTTGACACCTTCTTGCAGGTCAGCTATGATAAGAGGTCTTGCATCAACATCGTTTTTCACAGTTTTCGGGTCGGTATTCTCATCAACATAAGGTATCTTCTCCCACATTCTCCATGCCTCGAAGTGATACCAGCCTCTGAGAACTCTTGCCTGTGCAATATAAGAATCAGCTTCATCCTGTGTGATTGCGCCTTCGGTAAGAGCTTTGTTTGTAACGGTTATCAGGTTGTTGCACCTTGATACGCCTTCATAGATAGCTCTCCACCTGAGGTTCAGGTATGGGTTTGTAGCTGTTTCAGAGAAAGTCTGTATCGGGTTAATATCAGGCTGGTCGCCAGAGTCTGTACCCTTGTTGGCTTCCATACCACGGATAGAACCAAATACCCAGTTCGATGAGGATGCCTCCCATGTCCAGTTCCATGTTTTTGTACCCGGAAGCATTGAATAAGCACCAACCAGAAGAGCGTCGAGACCGTTCTTGTTAGCAAGAATGTTCTGGTCCAATCCTCCGGCAGGCTTAACATCCAAAAAGCTTTGCTTGCAGGAACTCCAGGTTACGAGAACCGCAAGTGCTAAGGTAAAAACTATATATTTCCTTTTCATATCAACGAATTATTTACAATTAGAAATTAAGATTAAGACCAAAGATCATCTGCTTAACCAGCGGGTAGTTACCTGTGTCAGATCCGAAAGCTCTGTCATCACCACCAAGTTCAGGATCAAGTCCCGAGTACTTTGTAATTGTGAAGAGGTTAACAGCCTGTACATATACTCTCAGGCGGCTGATGTTAACTTTGCTTGTAAGGCTTTCAGGAAGTGTATAGCCAAGCTGCAGGTTCTTAAGTCTTGCGAAAGATCCTTTTTCAATATAGTAGCTGGTAACCTGTGTGTTTGTTGAGAAGTTAGAGGTGTTTGTAGCCATAGGAACATTTGTGTTGGTCCTTGTTGGCAGCCAGCTTTCGTTGAGAAGCTTCTCGCTCTTCTGTCCCTGGAATGATGGCCAGAAATCAACCCACCATGAGTTCCAGTTGAAAATGTCGTTACCATAAGATCCATATACGAAACCACTGAGGTCAAAATTCTTATATGTAAGACCAAGGTTGAGACCGTAAGTGAATTTCGGGTTCGGGTTGCCAATGTATACCCTGTCTTCAGGTGTTATCTTGCCGTCAGGGTTAGTATCCTGGAATTTCAGGAAGCCAGGTTTAGCTCCGTCCTGTGTTGGGGAAGAAGCAACATCAGCTGCACTCTGGAAGAGACCAATAACCTTGTAGCCGTAGAATGCTGACATCGGGTGTCCTACTTCGTTCCTGTTGGCTGCACCAATCCTTGTTGTACCACCGCCCCAGTCAAAGAATGTGATAGGAGGAGCAATCTTGTCAATTGTGTTATTATAAGTGGTAATAATGAAGCTGGCATCTAAGCCAAGATCTCCGAATTTATCCTTATAAGAAAGTTCAGCATCGATACCTTTGTTTGTCATCTGAGCTATGTTAACATAAGGAGCAGATGCAACACCTGAGGTACCTGGAAGTTCCGGGTTAAACAGAAGGTCTTTTGTTTTCTTCTGGTACCAGTCGAACTTGATACCAATCTTATTGTTGAGAATGCTTCCTTCAAAACCTATGTCAATGGTTTCGTTTGTTTCCCATTTTGCATCGGGGTTACCTATACGTGTTGGGGCAAAACCCTGAACTGATGAGGTGAAAGAACCTTTAATATCATAGAATGAATAAGCGGCGTCACCACCATAGGAGTAGTACTGGTTGTAAGGTGATACAGCAAGCTGGTTACCCATTGTACCATAAGAACCCCTGAGTTTCAGGTCATTTATAAAGCTGATACCTTTGAACCATGGTTCGTCACTTAAACGCCATCCAACTGAGAATGATGGGAAGATACCATAACGTGTGTCCTTACCAAACCTTGATGAACCGTCGCGGCGTACAGTTGCGCTCACCATATATCTTTCCATGAAAGCGTAGTCAGCTCTGACAAACTGTGATACAAGTGTTGTGAATGTATTTAGTGATGAACTTGCATTAACGATGTTTGCACCGTTGCTGAGTGTACGATAGAGTACGTCATCGCTGAAGTAACCTGCACGGTTTCCTGAAACGCTGCGTCCTACACCATATTTAACAGCTTCGTAACCACCAACTGCCAGGATCTTGTGCTGACCAAAGGTTTTGTCGAAGGTAAGAGTGTTGGTCCATACCCAGTCATTACCATAATATGCTCCTTCACTGAAACTGTTAGTGGAGTTGTTTTCTGACCTTTCGTATGTCTTATATGAATAAGATGTCCAGTAACCGTTATCGAAGGTACCGCCAAGGGTTGATTTGAAATTAAGTCCCTGGAGGATTTTAACATCGAGGTAACCGCTACCAATAAGGTGCATGTTCCAGCTGCTGTTGTCTTTTCCTCTTGTAAGGGAAGCAACTTCGTTTTCAGCCTGGCCAAGCCTTGCAGCAATACCAGTACCACCCCAGTCACCGTTCTCATATGTATGTGTCAAGCCAGCATAGCTTCCTGCAGACCATATAATAGGAATGATAGGTTGGCTCCTGTAAGATGCCTGCTGGATCGGGCTGCCTTCTCCAAGGTTGCTTACTCCATGACCTGTACGATAAGCCATTGTAAGGTTTTCGCCAACTTTAACGCGGCCTTTCAGGAATGTGAATTCCGAGTTGAAACGACCGGTATATTTATTAGCATCTGTGTAGATGATAATACCTTTCTGCTGGAAAATACCGATACCTGCAAAGAATTTTGCATTTTCATTACCACCTGACAGTGTTAAGTCGTGGTTTGTTATCGGAGCATTGCGGGTAATAGCCTTATACCAGTTTGTATTTGCTGCCCATGCCGGCATTGTTGGAGTTGCGTTACGGTTGTCACCATAAACAGGATGGACTTCATAAATAAGCTTGCCATCTTTGTCATATTTTACACCGTTCAGTGAGTCGTTCTTGTAAACAAGCCACTGCAGGTCAGCATATCCCTGTGCATCGAGAAGACCTTTTGGTCCGTCGCCCGGGAGCTGATAGCCATAATACATGTCATAGGTAACTTTTGTTCCCTGTGTACCTTTTTTGGTTGTTACGATGATAACACCGTTTGATGCTCTAGAACCGTAAATTGAAGCAGCACCAGCGTCCTTAAGTACAGACATCGATGCAACGTCGTTCGGGTTCAGTGAGGAAATGTCCTGTGTAGGAACACCATCAACTACATAAAGAGGATCGTTGTTTTCAAAGGAGCTGAAACCCCTGATCCTTACTTTTGATGTTTCACCAGGTACACCTGAACCAATAACAGTTACGCCTGAAGTACGTCCCTGCAACTGGTTACTTACGTTTGCTACTGGTAATGCAGTAAGTTTTGTAGGCTCAACAACGCCGATAGCGCCGGTGAGGTCCCTTCTTTTCTGCTGTGTATAACCGGTAACAACAACCTCTGACAGGGCTTTGGTATCAGATACCAGTACCACATCAATAACTGATTGTGCTCCAACGGTAGCAGTTTGTGTAGTGTAGCCAATTGATGAGAAAACAAGGACTGCGCCTGCGCCCGGTACTTTGAGTGAATAAGTACCATTTGCATCGGTGATTGCACCGATTGTTGTTCCCTGTACTACAACGTTCACTCCGGGTAAAGCTCCTTCTCCTTCAGCAGTAACCTTCCCGGTGATAGTTCTTTCCTGGGCAAAAATAATGCCTACTGAAAGAACCATGCTGAGCATAAACAGCGCTATGCGCCGTACATTCGTAAAAATTTGCATAGTCAATCGTTTTTTTAACAGGTTAGTTAGATAGTTAGTTATAATTGGGTTAATTCATAATCAGGTTCTCACCCGATATCCACCAAAGATATAAAAAAAAATATTTGATTAGCAATGCACCTTGGTCTCTTTTCTGCACGGCCTAATGTTAATTTCCTGATCAAGTCCTTTAAATGCCTGAATATAAATAATCTAAATATCTACCTTGCATTATTTTTGACCGCTGGAAGCAGTTACTTTAAAATTATTCTAAATTAGCACGCCCGACGCAACCACCCATATTTTGAGATATCTGGTTATAATGAAATGAATCATTATTAATTTTAAAAGCACTTTCCCCTATTCAGGGAAAATGATTTAATTTGCCTGTAGGATAACGTCATAAGTGTAAATTTTACATTTTCTAAATCTGATGAGAATTTTAGTTGTTGAGGATGAACCAAAAGTCGCCAGCTTCCTGAAAAAAGGTCTCAGTGAAAGCAATTATGAGACCGAGGTCGCATATGACGGAATTTCTGCACGTAAACTTGCTGTAAACCATAAATTTGATCTTTTTATACTGGATATAATCATCCCTGGTATAACCGGACTGGAGCTATGCAAGCAGCTAAAAGCGCTTTTCCCCGAAACACCTGTACTTATGCTTACCGCACTTGGAACCACAGATGATAAGCTTTCGGGTTTTGACGCCGGCGCCGATGATTACCTTGTAAAACCCTTCGAATTCAGGGAGCTTCTTGCAAGGGTGAAAGTACTGCTCAGGAAAACAGGTGCCCATTTCGAAGCAGGTAAAAAACTTGTTGTCGCTGATATCGAACTTGACCTTGACAGGAAGTCGGTAAAGCGAGGATCTACCGAAATAGAACTCACAGCGCGTGAATACGCTCTTCTTGAATACTTTATGAGGAACAGCGGCAGGGTACTTTCACGAAATGACATTGCTGAAAAAGTCTGGGACGCCAGCTTTGATTTCGGCACAAATGTTGTCGATGTATATGTCAATTTTCTCAGGAAAAAAATTGACAAGGGTTTTGATAAAAAACTTATCCATACCAAAGTGGGTTTTGGATATATCTTCGGGGAGGTATAATGCAGATCAGGACAAGACTCACCCTTCAGTTCCTGCTTATTGGCGGAATGATTATGCTGATCTCTTCTTCAGCCATATACCTTACTTCATCGAGGCAGCGAAAAAACGACTTCCAGAAACTCCTGCTTAATAAGGCAAGGACAACTCTGAACATGCTGTCGAATACAACCGCAAACGACGCAAAAACAATGCTGGAGATAGAAAAGAAAAATCCATCCAGCCTTACAAACGAAAGAATAGTAATCCTTAATTATGATAATGAAAAAATTGTTTATACCACAGATATAAAAAGGGAATTGAAGATCACAGCTTCAATCCTCGAAAAAGTACAAAATGGTTTTATACTGACATTCACGCAGAAACCCTTTGAAGGTATAGCCACAATATACTATAATAACTTCGGGAGCTTTATCGTAATTGCAGCTGCTGTCGATACCGAAGGATCAAGGCGACAGGAAAAACTGCTGCTCATCCTTACTATTGTTTGCCTTTTGAGCTTTGTGCTGTTCTTCGTCGCCGGCTGGTTTTATTCGGGAAGAGCCCTTAAACCTATCTCCGACGTGATTAAAAGCGTAGAAGAGATCTCTATCACCAGTCTTAACAAGAGGGTTGATGAAGGCAATGGCACTGACGAAATTGCCAGGCTGGCAATTACATTTAATAATATGCTTGAAAGACTTGAAACTGCATTTTCGATGCAGAAGGACTTTATTTCAAATGCATCGCATGAGCTTAGAACACCACTGACCTCAATAAACGGCCAGCTTGAGGTGCTTCTTATGAATGAAAGATCAAAGGAGGATTACAAGGCTGCACTGAATTCTGTGCTTGAAGATATCAGGTCGCTTATTGATATATCAAACAGGCTTCTGCTTATGGCAAAAGCAAGCGCCCAGAATAACATGAGTACATTCAGCAGCATACGTCTCGATGATATCCTCTGGCAGGTGAGGGAGGACATAATGAAACATAATCCCGGCTATACAGTTAACATTCACCTGGCCGATAATCTTACCGAATCCGAGCATATGATAACAGTTGGGGAAGAGTATATGCTGAAAGTTGCGATAACCAACATTGCAGAGAATGGCTGCAAATACTCCAACGATCACCAGGTCGATGCCAGGCTGGATTCAGACGGTAATAAAATTATCCTTTCATTCACAGATCACGGAATAGGTATCTCACAGGAGGACCTGGCGAAAATTTTTGAACCCTTCTACAGGGGTTCAAATACTATCTCCTATCCGGGAACAGGAATCGGTCTGGCACTTGTACGGCAGATAATTAAGATACATGGAGGCTCAATCGACATGAGCTCTGAGATAAACAAAGGCACAAACGTAACAATCACCCTGCCTGTTGCCCCCTGAACCCAATACTGGAAACCCTGGTTAGACAGAATCATGGCTTAAGTCCCCGTGCTTCATGAACTCACCCCCTTGCTCCCCCTCTCTCCACCGTGTGGCGGAAAGAGGGGGAAACTTTTGAATAATCATTCTGAGGCTCCCCCTTCTTTAAGAATTAGAGAAGGGGGACAGGGGGATGAGTTCATGGAAAATGACTGCGACTACAAATATCTTTGAGACAACCTTTGTTTTATTTGATTTGTAGGCTTCTCCCTGCATGATTCATTTTTAATCACTTTTTAATCTCATTTTAATTGCGGATTAATAGCGTTGCAATAAACTTGCATTCGATAAGCATGGTCTTTCGCAAGATTTTAAAATAGGTTAGTTATAAGGGAAACAGGTGTAGAGAGCCTGTTTTTCTTTTGTAAGACCTGCGAAAGTGATGCAATTAGGCCGGGACGTGGAGGATATTTCAAAATAATTTTATTTTTGAACCCCGCAATAAAAACTTAACTATGTCAAAACAAAACCGCCCCCCGATCCTGAAGACTACGACTGCAATTATGCTCGTCGTTCTTCCGGTATTTTTCTCAGCAGGATGTAATTCACATTCATCATCAAAAGGTTCAAAAGAAACCGCTGCACTGACAGCCCCTGTTCCAGACACTAATTTCTTCCAGGAAATTGAGGATGGTGTAGGGCTAAACTTTACCCAGTCTGTTGGCGGAGAAGATCTTAAAAACATAATCGAATCGTCAGGCGGAGGAGCAGCCTTCCTTGACTACGACCGCGACGGAAATATGGATATCTACGCCTGCAGTGGTACCTGGCTTGAAGGCTTCAGTAAGTCCGATAAGCCTGCTGTACCCGGTCATAACCGGCTATTCCGTAACCTGGGTAACGGTACATTCGAGGATGTAACTGAAAAATCCCACACAGGCGGTCCATGGTACACAATGGGTGCTACAGTCGGTGATTATAACAACGACGGCTATCCCGACCTGTACCTGAGCTGTTATGGAATTAATGTACTGTTAAAAAACGACGGCGACGGGTCATTCAGCGATGTTACAAAGAAAGCCGGCGTAGGCGGTAAACAGAGCTGCAGCGTTGGCGCTACATGGATTGATTATGATAATGACGGCTTCCTCGACCTTTACGTGGGGAACTACCTGAATTTTGACCCCAACTATAAATACTTTTATGCGCCCGACGGTTTCCCCGGACCTATGGCATACGATCCCGAACCTGATGTTCTGTACCATAATAAAAAAGATGGCACATTCGAAGACGTTACAGAACAAATGGGAATCAATGACAAGGATGGAAGAGCAATGGGTGTCGGTTCCGCAGATATTGACGACGACGGGTTCATGGATATCTTCGTTGCAAACGACCATTCGCTTAATTACCTGTGGCACAATGAAGGTGGAAAGAAATTCACCGATATAGGGACCAAATCAGGAACTGCCTTCAGCCAGGCAGGCGAAGCAACAGTAAGCATGTCAGTGGATTTTGCCGATTATAACGGCGACGGACTTATCGACCTTTTTAAATCGGATGATACATATTCATCATTATATGAGAACCAGGGAGGTGGCGTATTTGTCGACAAGGCAAATCCTGCCGGAATTGCAATGGTTTCTGCACAGTTCGTGGGATGGTCGTCGACCTTTGTCGATTTCGACAATAACGGGATTATAGACCTTTTCAAAACAAACGGAGCCCTTAAGCACCTTTACGGGCAGGAAGACCAGATGTTCCAGAACGACGGAAACGGTAAATTCACAGATGTCTCCCTCAGCCTTGGGAGGTATTTCCAGAGGGAACTAGTTGGCAGGGGAGCCTGTATTGCCGATTACGACAACGATGGCGATATGGATATCTTCATTATTAACCTGAATGACAAGGCAGTTTTCCTTCGTAATAACAAGGGAAACCAGAATAACTGGCTGCTCTTCAGTCTTGAAGGAACAACAAGCAATCGCGATGCCCTTGGAACAAAAATCAAGGTAACCACTGGTGGAAAAACGCTTACGGGATGGAGAAAAGGTACTGCCGGCTACCTTTCACAGGGTGACCCGCGCGTACATTTCGGTCTTGGGAAAAACGAAATGGCTGAGAAAGTTGAAATAAAATGGCCATCGGGAAAGACACAAGTCCTTGAGAATATAAAAGCTAACCAGATAGTTAAAGTAACAGAACCAAAATAACCAGCCTCGATGCAGCGATTTAACACCCGGGCAATTCTACTATTGATTTGCCTTGTACCTCTCCTTCTGGTATCATGCGGGAAAAATTCCCAGGAAGGAAAACTTATAATAACAAGAATCAAGACAATACCAGGAAAAGCAAATTTCATAAATGGTGAGAACTGGAGATTCACTGAGGAAGCACAGATAATAGCAGTCAGCAATGATGGCAGCAAGGCTGCCCCGGTGGTCCTTACAGAAGGATTCTACTCAGCCTGTTCACCAGACATCTCTTACGACGGCAATTCTATGCTCTTCGCCGGTCAGGTAAAAAAAGGTGATCCATGGCGTATCTGGCAGATGGACCTTAAAAACCTTAAGAGCAGTGCAGTCTCTCCCGAAGGCGGAAATTGCGCCGACCCTGTATACCTCCCCGCCGGCAGATTTACATTTTCAAGAATCACAGACAACGATTCATTAAAAGCGGGATTTTCAATCTTCACATGCAACCTCGATGGCTCAAACCTGAGAAGGGTTACATTCAATCCTGCAACTTATTTTGCATCCAATGTGCTGGCCGACGGAAGGATACTCACCGCAGCCAGGACTGTTTACCCCGATACAGGGAAACAACTGCTGATGGTTCTCAGACCCGACGGTACAAAAAATGAACTTTTCTATAATACCCCTGAAGGAGCTGATATTTACAGCCGCTGCCGTGAAACATCTGATGGCAAGGTAATATTTATTGAATCAGCAACAGGTAACAGTGAAGGAGGAAGACCTGTATCTATTGACTATAGCCGCCCCCTGCATACAAAAACCCTGATGGCCAAAGAAGGAGACTTCCTTGAAGTATGCCAGGTTAAATCAGGGAAATACCTTGCATCTTACAGGAAATCTTCATCAGATCTGTTCAGCATCGTTGAACTTGACCCGCAAACAGGTCTTACAGGGAATGTTGTTGCTGAAGACAAGGAATGGAACCTGATTGATGTAAATGAGGATATTGTCCACACAAGGCCGAGAAAGCTGCCGAGCGAGGTTGATATGAAAGTCAAAACCGGACTCCTTATGTGCCAGGACATCAATTTTGAAGTTGGCTCAATAAATGATAATGAAGGAAAAGGGCCGAAAGTGACAAGAATTGAATTACTCGGTATTGACAAATCACTTGGTATTGTAAATGCTGAGGAAGATGGTTCCTTCTATTTAAAACCAATTGCAGACACACCATTCAGGATAAGGAAACTTGACAAGGATGGTAAGGTTGTAGGCGAAACATGTTCATGGATCTATCTCAGGCCCAATGAAAGAAGGGGCTGTGTGGGATGCCATGAAGATCCTGAAATTACTCCCGTAAACAGGATACCGCTTTCTGTAAAAAAGAAACCTGTGATTGTTCCGGTGCATATAGATAAAGTAAAAGAAAAGAAAGTTGACCTTGAATAACATGAAAAAGAAAAACAGAATAATAAGGGGTTTTGTCGCACTGTTTATAGTTCTTGGAATCTCGACATTTCTCTTCCTCAAATGGTCAAGGCAACACGTTGACTATATGACAGCTGTAAATGATCATCCAATAGATTGCTTCTCATGCCACTTGTATCTCCAGAAGGATAACGTCTTTTTCAGAATGGTGAACCGCGAGTATAAATCTCCATATAAAGTTGCTGTAACATCAAAAGGCGACCGTATACTTGTCGTTGCACAGGAATCAAATGAACTGATGGTGCTCGATGCAAATGAAAAAAAGCTTGTTAAGTCAATAAAGGTCGGGAACAGACCGAACACTGTTGTTATTGATAAGGCTGATAAGTATTGCTATGTATCGAACCAGTGGGCTGACAACATCTACCGTATTGAGCTCGATAACCTTAGTATAACAGACACAATCAAAACAGGTAATGGTCCGGCAGGGCTGACTATCAGCAAGGATGGAGCTTACCTCTACGTTTCAAATTCATTCGGGAACAGTGTGTCGGTTTTTGATCTTTCCTCACTTAAAGAAATTAAAAGACTTGACGCCGGTAATAATCCAGCCGGCGCAAATATTTCTCCTGACGGTTCAACAGTTTATGTAACAAGCAGGCGTGGGCTTATAGCACCTTATGGCAGCACACTTATGACAGAGATGACTGTTCTTAATGCTGATCTTAACCTGATAAAAGAACATAGAAACATCGAATCAGCTTACCTGATGGAGAATGTTGCCTTTACCCCCGATGGAGCCCTGGCAATAACTCCCCTTATCAGGCCGAAGAACCTTATACCAGCTATCCAGGTTGAACGTGGCTGGATGATGACTGAAGGGCTCGGAATTATTGAACAGAAACCGGGCGGAAGAACCTTCCAATTGCTTCTTGATGAACCCAATAAATACTACTCCGATCCTTTTGATATTGCAATCACCCCTGACGGTAAGAAAGCATTTATTTCGAGTGCAGGTACAAATACAATTACCGTTGTTAACCTGGATTCCGTTAAGGCAGTAATTAAAGAAATAAGTCCTGAAAAAACAGAGTTATATGCCAATCACCTCGGACTGAGCAGCAGGTATGTTATTAAAAGAATTGGTACCGGGCCTAATCCGAAAGGTATGGCAATGTCACCCGATGGAAAACTCCTTTATGTTGCCGAAATGCTTAACGACAATATCAGGATCATTAATACGGAAACCCTTGAGAATGCTGGTGATATAAGCCTGGGCGGACCTTCAAAGATAACAATGTCGAGAAAGGGAAGAAGAATTCTTAACAATGCCGGCGGAACTTTCCAGAATGAATATTCCTGTTACACCTGCCACCCGGATGTTCACGAAGACGGTCTTGTATACAACATGGCTTCGACCGACATGGGAAGGAACGTAACAAATACCCAGTCATTGAGAAATATCGGTGATACACCACCGTTCAAATGGAATGGCAAGAACCAGACAATATACAAGCAGGACGGTATGAGGTTTTCAACCGTTCTTACAAGGACTGAGGCTTTCAGCTATCCTGATCTTGATGCTCTTGTCTGCTATATAGCAACCGGGGTTCCAAATCCTCCCAACCTCGCTTATAACCCCGATGGCCGCCTTACTGAAAAACAGAAACGCGGGAAGAAAATATTTGAAAGAACCGTGGACATGAAAGGCAACCCGATACCACAGAAAGGACAATGCATATTCTGCCATTCAGGCAAGTATTACACAAACCTTAAGCTTGAGGACGTAGGAACCATATCGGCTACAGATGATTCAATAAAGTTCGACACTCCTTTCCTTAACAATATCTGGTCATCGCCTCCTTACCTTCACGATGGAAGGGCTGCATCTCTTGAAGAGATATGGACACTTTACGGGCGTACAGACAATCACGGTGTAATTAATGACCTTTCAAAAATACAGCTGAACGATCTTATAGAATACCTCAAGTCGCTAAGGGACCCGGCCTATAAGGACGAATTGGCAAACAAATTAAACCAGGAACCTTCACAGGAACTAAAACAAAGATATCATGAGAATTAAAATGAAAATCAAACCCTCTGTCAATCTCGCTGCAAAGTTTGCTGCAAGTTTTTTGATAAGCTCAGTATTGTGCACGATAAGCCTGAACGGACAGGCAGTAAGAAATTCGGGGACGGGAAATATAACTTCAGTACCCGCTAAAAGCAGTAAACCTGCAGACAATTCTCAGATGCCGTTATACGGTAACTGGCAGAATTTCACATCTCAGAACGGACTCCCTTCTGATAAAACCTATGCTGTCAGGATTATTGGTGACAGTGTCCTTGTCGGGACCCATGAAGGAATGGCTGTATATAACAAGGGCAAGTGGCACATTTATACAACTAAAGATGGCCTTGCACATAATGGCGTAGTTGCGATTGACTATAGCAAAACCTCAGGTGATATCTGGATTGGCACACTCAGTGGCCTCAGCAGGTGGTCGGGTGGTAAATTTGAAAATTTCAACCAGTTCAACAGCGGTCTTCCGAATGACCTCGTTTATTCGGTATACTGCGACGATAATGATGTATGGGTTGCCACTGGCGGCGGAGCAGGATTATACCACACTTTCACAAAGGAATGGGAAATATTCACCGAACAGAATGCCCCTATGCACGAACCGTGGACCTATGGCATATCTGTAGGAAACGGTAAGGCATTCATAGCTGCCTGGGGCGGCGGGGTAATAGAATACGACCTTAAAACAAAACACTTCCGCGATTATACCGACCCCGACGGGTTTATGGAAATTGATCTCCTCCCCGATGACGGTCCGGTTCATGATATAACTACAGGCACATCTTATTCAAACGGACTGCTGTGGATATCAAGCTACTTTGGACTGAGCAGGTATGATGGCAAGAACTGGAAAGGCTATTTTGACCACGACAGCGGGCTTGCAAGCAACTTCATAAACAACATCAGGGCAGTAGGTCCTGTGGCTTATATGTGCACAGATAAAGGTCTTTCAACTTTTAACAGTGAAACCTGGATAACTTACAAAAGGGATGCTAATGGCACCGCTGGTACAGCAATTATAACAAAGGGAAAGGAAGTAAAGGAAATAAGACAGAATCCATCCATATCCCACAGTTTTATTGTTAATGTGGATGCCGTTGGCGATGACGTATGGGTTGCCACCTCAAAAGGTGTAAGCCATGGAGTGAGGCAAAAGTAAAGGCGAAAGGACAAAGGTGAAAGGCGAAAGTAAAAAGTAAAAGTGTTGAATAGTAGAAAATAAAAATAATGGATAAGAATCATATTTTGATAGACCTTGCGAGACTTACTGAGGGTGAGAAGGTTGAAATGAAGAAGCTTGGCATTCTTGATAATAGCAACAGTATTAAAGATTTTGTATACCCGGCAGTGCATGCTGACAGACCGCCGATTGAAAAGTTCGCTGTTCATGCACCCCAGGTAATAAATGAAGCTTATGACTACAAAAAGCCATCTTCTTTTTCAAGGGCTCTTAAGCTTGAAATCGGTGATTATAAAATATTACTGATATCTGGAACAGCTAGTGTCAATGAAGAAGGAAAAGCTGAACATATAGGTGATTTTAATGCCCAGCTCTGGAGGACCTATGTCAATATTACAAACCTTCTGAAAGCTGAAGGTATGTCGTGGCATGATGTTGTCAGAACCACTAACTATCTCAGGGATATCGAAAGAGACTATGCCGAATTCAATAAGATAAGAACAACCTTTTACCACTGGATGAATTTGGATCCGCTTCCAGCCAGTACCGGCATACAGGCGCGGCTGTGCTGGGAAACTTTACTTATTGAAATAGAGGTCTATGCAGTTTGCAAAATGAAGTAATATCAGCGTTTTATGAAAACAATTAAAAGATCTATTTTTTTATCACTGGTACTGATCTCAGCTTTATCCGGCAATATACTGGGTCAGCAAACAAATCAGAACTACGGTAATATTCCCAGCGCGCTTGTCGCTTATGATAAATACCAGAAAGCATATAAGTATCACTTCCTGGTGCCAATAGAATACCTTGGAGCAGGACGTGAGATACCAATACCAAAAGATGTTAAGGAAGTCAGGATCGGATTTCTTGGTCCGCTCGAAGGATCAAATCTTCTTCCCCTCGGCAAGCAGATGCTCCAGGGTACCATCCTCTCAATAGAGGAGGCGAACAACAAGGGTGGCTATAAAGGCATTCCTTATAAACTAATGATCCATAATGATGTAGGCCCATGGGGTGCTGCAGCAAACGAGATTGTGAAGATGGATGATGAAAAAGTATGGGGATGGATAGGCTCAATCGACGACTTTGTTTCACACGTTGCAATCAGGGCCACACTTAAACTTGAAATACCCAACGTTTGCACAGGTGATCCCGATCCCACTTTCACCGAAACAAATATACCCTGGGTCATAAGGGTTATACCCGACGACAGGCAGGCAAACTATGTACTTGTTGAAAAAATATTCAAAATCGACAAGCATAAAAGAGTTGCTGTAATCAGGGTAAACAGCAGGTATGGCAGGGTTGGTGTACTTCATTTTACAAAGACAGCAACAAGAATTGGGAACCCGGTTGTTATTGAAGAAAGATTTCTTGACGGCGAAACAGATTTCAGTGCTCAGATAGGCAGGGTAAAACAAACAAATCCCGATGCAATACTCATGTGGGGAAATGCAAAAGAATGCTCTCTGATACTGCAGCAGTTGCGCAAAGCAGGGCTAAATCAGCCCGTATATGGAAGCGACAGGCTCGTAAGCAATGAATTCCTTAGTGCAGTCGGAAACCTTGCTGAAGGCATTGTAACAACCTGCCAGTATGATCCGGATACAAAAGATCCGAAATATATCGAGTTCAAGAACAAATACATGAAAAGGTTCAATATGGAACCTGATGCATTTGCTGCTTTCGCATACGACGGAACAAATATCCTTGTAAAAGCTATTGAAAAAGCAGGTCTTAACCGTGCACTTATACGCGATCGCCTTACTGATCTTAAAACATTCCAGAACTATGAAGGTGTGACAGGGAAAATAGTTTTTGACCAGACCTGGAATAATATCCGCCCTGTTTTTCTTGCGGAAGTTAAAAATGGTAAATTTGCATTCTCTCCTGCCCCGGCCTATAAATAACAAAGGCACAGAGACAGGAACAAAATATTTTTTCTGATGAAATCTGATACTAACAAGATCCCTGCAGGCGACAGCTGTTCAGTCCCGCCGAAAGCCGGAAGGAAACAGTCTGACGGAACCAAGCCTGTGTCGGCAGGGAAACTTAAATTTGGCGGCAATGAAATCATTGTCATTGCAGGGCCATGTGCGGTTGAAAGCAGGGAACAGCTATTTGAGACTGCCAGGTCTGTAAAAGCGAGTGGTGCAAAGATGTTAAGAGGCGGAGCTTTCAAACCACGCTCCTCCCCTTATAACTTCCAGGGACTCGGCGAGGAAGGCCTGAAAATGCTTAAAGAAATAAGGAAGGAAACCGGGCTGCCCGTTGTTACTGAAGTGATGGACACACGACAGGTCGAGCTCGTTGCCAAATACGCTGATGTCCTCCAGGTAGGATCAAGGAACATGCAGAACTATCCCCTGCTCAGGGAGGTTGGCCAGTCAAAACTTCCTGTTCTTCTCAAAAGGGGAATGATGGCAACAAACGAGGAATTTCTTCTTGCTGCCGAGTACATCCTGAATACAGGCAATGACAAAATAATACTCTGTGAAAGGGGTATCCGTACCTTTGAGACATCCACCCGAAACACACTTGATCTGAGTGCGGTACCGATGCTTAAGAGAATGAGTCATCTTCCGGTAATTGTTGACCCCAGCCACGGCACAGGGATACGATGGATGGTTCCCTCCTTGTCGAAAGCCGCAGTCGCTGTTGGCGCTGACGGGCTGATTATCGAGGTACACTACAAGCCTGAAGAAGCTTTGTGCGATGGATACCAGTCACTAAGCCTCGACGAATTCGGCAAGCTTATGACAGACCTTGGAAGGGTTGCCTCTGCGGTTGACAGGGAGATCAGGCTGGCCTGATAAAGGCTCCTCAGAAATGAGCCCTTCCCATGAAAGATATATTTAAAATAATGAAAAACAGACTGATCCTGGTCGCACTGTTGCTGTCAGGGTCAGTTTTTGTTTTTTCACAGGGCAATCCCGGCAATAATATTATAAGGCTGGGACTCCTTATCCAGGATTCAACATCACTCGCTGCAAAATATGGTGCCGAACTTGCAGTAACAGAGGCAAACGAAAAAGCAGGAAAATCCGGTGCCCGGTTTGAAATCCTGACAAAATCGATGGAAGGCCCCTGGGGAACTGGCTCTAAACAGGCTGTGGATCTGATCTTCGGAAAGAATGTCTGGGCCCTTATCGGTTCTCACGATGGCAGGAATGCTCACCTGGTCGAACAGGCTGCTACAAAATCAAGAGTTGTGATGCTCTCTGCCTGGGCAGGCGATCCCACACTCTCCCAGGCTTTTGTCCCATGGTTTTTTAACTGCGTTCCGAACGACAACCAGCAGGCAGAAGCAATCTTTCAAAATCTTAATGCCACGAATTCCCGGGCAGTGATTATCCCCGACGATACCTACGACTCGGGATCACTGCTTAAGAGCCTCATGTTTTTATTGAAGAAACCTGGTGGTAAAAACCCGGTTGTAATAAACATTGGTAAAGATGATTCATGGTTTAAAAAACTTAAAGACATAATTAGCAGGAAAGAAGCTGATGAAATAATACTTCTCTGCAGCCCCTCCAACACACTAAGGTTTGCAGCCTTCATCAAAGAAAACAGGGTTAACCTGCCTGTAATTACATCGCACTACAGCATTAATGAAAGCCTTGTAAACAGCAGGACGCTTGATACATTCTATCATAATATTTCCGTGCCGATGTTTAAATGGAACAGAGATAATTTCTCAGATTTTAAGGCGAAATACATTAATAAATACGGCAGTGAGCCTGGCTTCGCAGCATCCTTTTCCTACGATGCAACCTGCCTGCTTATAGAAGCTATCCGTAAGGCAGGGAGTTCAGAACGTGAAGAAATTCAGAAAGCAATAGCTTTAATTGACTTCAATGGAGTTACCGGCAGAATAATGTTCGATGAAAAAGGCAACAGGAAATTTCAGACTGTACTTACAAAGCTTTCTGACATATTTCCCCACAGGCGCTGAAAAGTGGCTTCTCAACCTTATTTTATTTACTTTTGACATATGAAAAATATTATAAAGATTCTCATACTGCTGGCTCTTCTGCCTGCCCTTCATTCATGCGGTAACAAGCAGGAAAAGGAAAAACAGAAAGCCATCCAGATACTGACATCAAAGAGCCTGGGGCTCGGTTACCTCGAGGAGTTTAAACTTGATGAGGCCGAGAAGGAGTTTTTAAAACTTATTAAGCTTGCCCCCAATGAAAAACTTGGTTATGCCAACCTTGGTCTCACCTACCTCAGGATGGGAAAGTATGCAGAAGCAGAAAAACAGCTTAAGAAGGCCATAAGTTTCGATGATAAGGATCCGGATATCAGGCTTATACTGGCAACCGTGTACCAGATGACAGATAAGAAGGAGCAGGCAATAGCCGAGATGAAGAAAGGTATTGAATCGTCACCTGACCATATAAAGACTATTTATGCACTTACCGAGCTACTATCTTCGGCCCAGGGCGACACTGCTGAAAATGAGAGAATAAGCTACCTTCGCCAACTTTCAGATAAGGCTCCTGCCAACCTTGTCCCCCACCTGAACCTTACGGATCTCTACATAAGAAAAGGTGAAACAGACCTGGCACTGGAACAACTTGAACTTGTTAAAAAGTTATTCCCTGAGTTCCCGAAAGAGTCGATGGAGTATTACAGGAAAACTCTTGACCTGCTGAGAAAAAAAGATATACAGAACGCAATAATTCAATTCACGATTTTCCATAATTACCTGAAAGTATCGTCACCATACCAGGAAGGGATGGTGGATCTTAAAGGACCCGGTGGATCACTTATCGGCTTCCCCCTGATCTCATTCTCCCAGGCAGGGATGATCGCATCAAAAAACGAGGAGACAAGCTATACAAGCATAAGGTTTACGGATGCCACAGAAGCTGCAGGTCTTGAAGCAGCTGCAGTATCATCATCCTCCCCTGCCCCGGGATTGTCTGAAAGCCATGTTGAAGCCATGGATTATGACGGGGATGGAGATATTGATATTTATGCAGGAAACTTCAACTCTTCAACATCTTCATACGATCACTTCCTATTTAACAATGAAATGGGAAGGTTCCATGACGTTGCGGCTTCAGCAGGTATCACCCATAAAGGAACAGAAAATTCCGCTCTGTCAGCCGACTTTGATAATGACGGGTTCCCTGACCTGTTCATAGTAAGAGAACCAGGTGACATCCTTTATAAGAATATATCAAAAGATAATTTTGAAGACATTACTTCGAAATCGGGTGCGGGTACCAAAGGGGCAATTAAGGCCATAGCCTTTGACGCCGACCAGGATGGTGACCTGGATATACTTGAACTGAAAAACGGAGGAAATCTTCTTTTCAGGAACAATGGTGATGGAACCTTCACTGAAATGGCGGCAAAAATGGGTCTCCAGGGAGAGAAGACCGTAAGCACTGATGTTGCTTTCGGCGATTTTGATGAGGATGGTGACCTGGATCTGGTAGTCACCGGTGTAGACAAAGGCATAAGCCTCTATTCAAACCAGAGACAGGGCATCTTCAATGATGACACTGAAAAATCAGGACTGGCAGGGCTTAAGAATATTTCTGCCGTGACTGTTGGCGATTACAACAACGACGGGTACCTCGATCTGTTTGTCGCATCTTCAAGTACGGATGGGTACTCACTTTTCATTAATCATCGCGACGGAACCTTCGCAATCGACAAATCATCGCCTGAAATAACTGAAAGGCTTAAGCATACAAAAGGGACTGATGCCTTATTCCTCGATTTTGATAATGACGGCTACCTCGACCTGCTTGTTACAGGTGAACCTGATAACCAGGATGCAAGGTCGCTTTTCCTGTTCAGGAATGATGGAAAAGGAAAATTTTCCGACGTAAGTTCCCTCCTGCCTGAGGAGATTAAGTCGGGAAGAAAGCTTACTATTTTCGACTACAATGATGACGGGGACCCCGATATACTTATAACAGGGCTGAAAGGTGGCATTACCTTACTAAGGAATGACGGGGGTAATAACAACCATTACATAAAAATGAAGCTAGTCGGTTTAAGGACCGGAAGTTCGAAGAATAATTATTTCGGGATCGGGGCCAAAGTTGAACTCCGATCGGGGGATCTTTACCAGACAATGGTTGTAAAAGAACCTGACATCCTCCTGGGACTTGGAAACAGGCCGAGGGCCGACATTATAAGAATTACATGGACCAATGGTGTTCCGCAGAACATGTTCCTGCCCGGAACGAACCAGTCACTCATTGAATCACAGGTTCTGAAAGGCTCCTGCCCCTTCCTATATACCTGGGATGGTAATGAATATAAGTTCGTAAAAGATATCCTCTGGAGAAGTGCTCTTGGCATGCCCCTCGGTATAATGGGCGGAAATACTTCTTATGCTTTTGCAAACGCTTCTGACGATTACCTGAAAATACCCGGTGAAAACCTCAAAGCCAGGGATAACAGGTATTCGATGATGGTTACCTCCGAATTATGGGAAACCATTTACCTCGACAAACTTGAACTAGAGGCCGTAGATCATCCCGACTCAACAGACATCTGGGTGGCTGAACAGTTCACCCCGCCGCCTTTCCCAAAACTTGAAATATACACTACAGGTAAAAAGATCTTCCCTCTAAGTGCAACAGACGGGGATGGAAACGACCAGCTGGCAAACCTCCTGGAAAAGGATGACAGGTATGTCTCAGGCTTCAATTCCGAAAAATACCAGGGAATCACCTCAATGCATGAACTAATATTGGATCCCGGGAATATAAAAAACACGGGAAATCTTTACCTCTTCCTTAGCGGATGGGTATTCCCGACAGACGCCAGCATAAATTATGCAATTTCACAATCACCTGAAATAAAAGTGACTGCACCTGAAATCCAGGTTACTGATGGTAACGGGAAATGGGTAACTGTCATCCCTTCAGCAGGATTCCCAATGGGTAAGAATAAAACAGTTATAGTCAATCTTGGAGGAAAATTCAGGTCTGCCGATCACAGGGTTAAGATCCGTACAAATATGGAAATATACTGGGACCAGGCCTTCTTCAGTGAAAGACTCCCGGGTATGCTGGCAAAGACTAGCACCCTCTCACCTTCATCAGCCGATCTGCACTACAGGGGATTCTCTGCTGAATTCAGAAAAGGCGGGCGCTACGGACCTCACTGGTTTGATTATGCGTCTGTTTCAAAAGAACCCCGCTGGAGAGACCTCACAGGCAGATATACAAGGTACGGCGATGTACTGCCACTCCTTAAGGACTCCGACAGCAAGTATATAATATCAAATGCAGGCGATGAAACAGCTGTTTCCTTCGATGCATCAGGACTTCCGAAACTGCCCCAGGGCTGGAAAAGGGATTTCCTTATAAGAAGTGTCGGATGGGTAAAAGATGGCGACTTAAACACGGCCATGGGTAAGACAGTTGAACCGCTTCCTTTCCACGGGATGTCAAGCTATCCGCCTTCAGCCAATGATGTTTATCCCACTGACCAGGATCATTTGAGATACAACGAGGAGTACAATACAAGGGTGGTTAACGGTGATGCATACATCTATGCCGTTAAAGGGAAAAAATGAGAGTATGAAAAGAACGTTTTTTATAAGTGCCGGTATTTTACTTGTGCTTTCTGTATCTCTGTCAGCACAGGTAAAAAGCATAAAATTCACTGATGTAACAAAAAAAGCCGGGATTGACTTCAGGTATAATTTCGGCGATGATTCATATGTGAATATACTTGAGAGCAGCGGGTCGGGTGTAACCGTTTTTGATTATAACAACGACGGTTTAATGGACCTTTTCGTTATGAACGGAACCTGGTTAAAGGGTATCTCGGATGAAAGCGGGAAAAAGTACTCAAATTCATCGAATGCGTTATACAGGAACAACGGCGACGGAACATTCACGGATGTAACAGCGAAAGCCGGGCTGGCAGGAGCCATGTGGAGCATGGCAGCAGCAACTACCGATCTGGATAATGACGGTTTCCAGGATCTTTACCTCCTCAACTACGGACCCAATATTTTCTACCATAATAATGGAAATGGCACTTTTACCGATATTACTGCCAGGCTTGGACTTAAAGGTCCCGATCTTCTTAACGGGTTTGTAAAATGGAGCATCGGTGCGGTCTTCTGGGATTATAATAATGATGGCAGGACAGATGTAATGGTCGGCAATTTTCTTGCTTTTGATCCATCATATGTTTCACCTGCTAATCCCAAAATGATGCCTGAGCCATCAGAATACAAAGGCCAGGCTTCCATGCTTTATGAACAGATGCCAGATGGCAGCTTCAGGGATGTGACAAAAGAAAACGGCCTTTTCTACCCGAATTCAATGTGCATGGGCATAACAGTATATGACTATGATGACGATGGTGACCTGGATATCTTCCAGGCAAATGACCACCAGTTGAATTTCATGTTCAGAAACAACAATGGCAGGTATACTGAAACTGCTGTTCACGCAGGCGTGGCAGCAAACAGCGCAGGTAAAGGGACCGGATCCATGCATGGTGCCATTGGGGATGTTGACGGAGACGGGCTCATAGATCTTTTCGTTCCAGATCTCACATATGGTGCCCTGTACAGGCATACAGGCAACGGGCTCTTCAGGGATATAATTGAAAGTAGCGGTCTGGCAAAACCCATGTCGGGAAAAGGTACCTGGGGAGCAGCTTTATTTGATTTTGACAATGACTGTGACCTTGATATAATTGCAGCCAACGGAACAGCAGAGGAGTTTATAATGCAGTATCCCCAGCTGTTCGAAAATGACGGTAAGGGCAACTTCAGGGAGACAGGGGCCTCATTATCAAATTATTTCAAGGTAAAGAGATCAGGACGCGGTCTTGTCGTATTCGATTACGACAATGATGGCGATATGGATATTTTTATTTCTCACCTTGATAATAAAGGCATCCCATCACTGCTGAGAAATGACGGCGGTAATATGAATCACTGGCTTGGACTGAAACTCGAAGGTGAAAAAGGACCTTCTTCAGCCATCGGGGCAAAGGTGACTGTAAATGCCGGTGGTAAGAAACAGGTTCTTGTAAACCAGTGGGGCACTACATACCTTTCAAACAATGATCCCCGTTTACATATAGGGCTTGGCAGGGTGAAAAAGATCGACTCACTTGAGATCAGGTGGAGTAACGGAACGACTGAAACATTCAGGGATATTGATGCAGACAGGTACCTTACGATTAAGGAAGGGAAAGGAATATTGAAATAGATAACCTCACCCTAAATCCCTCTCCCATGGGAGATGGACTTAAAACAAATTACCCCCCCTTCTCCCTCGGGAGAAGGGGCCGGGGGATGAGGTAATCTTGAAATAAGTTAAATTATATAAATACAGAAATATGAATAACCAGTATGTGAGCAGGGTGATTGACCTTACAAGCCCTGAGAAGAATGTCATATATAATATGACACATGAGCAGGCAGTTGAAATTTTAAAATCAGGAGATACAGAAGCAGTTAGAAAGATTGACGGTCAGTTCTCACTGGTGTCAGTGGAAGGTAAGACAATAAGGATGGCAAGGTCGATTGGCAGGCCATTGAGGTATTTTATTGCAAAGAGGCCCGACGGACCAAATCTTGTTGTGGCTGAAAGAATTGATACAATATTCGATTACCTTAAAAAAGAAGGCCTTGAAGACCAGTTCCATCCATCTTATACAAGGATGGTCCCGGCACATTACATAACTAAGATAGAGCTGCTGGGTTGCCCCGATCCGAATCCGGTTTACACAAGGTTCTTCAAGCCTGAGAGAAACAAATTCGCAGCAGGCGATCTTGAAAAAACAGCAGAACTTTATATCGGTGCACTCTACGATGAGATAAAAAAATGGCTGAAATTCAGGGCAACATCAGGTCCCATTGGAGTAAGTTTTTCAGCAGGTATCGACAGCGGATCAGTATTCATCCTCACCTACCATGCACTCAGGGAACTTGGACAGAGCCCGTCAAGGCTTAAGGCATTCACACTTTCTATCGACGGTGGCGGCGCAGATCTTGTACAGGCCAGGAAATTCCTTGACGACCTGGGCCTTGGCCTCTTCCTCGAACCAGTTGAGCTGGATTACAAAGCACTTGACTGGAAGAAAGCAGTTGAAATAGTTGAAGACTACAAGCCATTGGATATACAATCAGCAACAATGAACCTTGCACTCCTTCAGGGAATAAGGTCGCGTTATCCTGAATGGAAGTATATTATTGACGGAGACGGCGGTGATGAGAACCTGAAAGACTACCCAATTGAAGAAAATCCTGAACTTACTATAAAGAGCGTACTTAACAACCTGATGCTTTATCATGAAGGATGGGGCGTTGAGTCGATCAAACATTCTCTTACCTACTCCGGCGGACTCTCAAGGGGATTCATGAGAACCTGGGCTCCGGGTGACCAGCTTGGTTTCGAATCATTCAGCCCGTATACACTTCCAGGAGTCATAGAAGTTTCCGAGGGTCTTCCATTCATTGAACTTACAGGATGGGATCATAATAAACTGTATGATCTTAAAGGGACTATTGTTGCTCACGGTGTCAGGAAGATCACCGGTATGGATATGCCCGTCTTCCCGAAGAGAAGGTTCCAGCATGGGGCAGCTTCAGGGGACAGCTTCAACAATCACTTTCCTGAAAGGGAAATAGCTTACAGGAAGGCGTTTCTCTCAAAATATGAATAACAGCACAGGGGTTGAAATAAACGACCACTGGATAAGATCTCTCAGGGGCAGTAAGAATACTGTAGTTGAGCAGATACCCTATTACTGGCTTGTTGAAAAGGAACTTGCACCATCAGGCGGGATTGTGGATGTGGGAATAATATTCCTTACAAATAATGAGTGCCCCTATACCTGCCTGATGTGTGATCTGTGGAAAAACACAACCGATAAGCCGGTTAAGGCGGGTTCTATACCTGCTCAGATAGAATATGCGCTGTCGCGGATGCCGGCAGTAAAACACATAAAGCTATATAACAGCGGCAGTTTTTTCGATACTAAAGCAATACCGGCATCCGACTATTCAAGGATTGCGGATATGCTTAAAGGATTTGAAAGAGTTGTTGTTGAATGCCATCCAAGGCTTGTGAACGAAAAAATTTCTGAATTCAGCAGGATGCTTGAACCCCGCCTGGAGGTGGCAATGGGACTTGAATCAGCCAATCCGGATATACTGAAATTGCTTAACAAGAAAATGACTATGGCTGACTATTCAGTTGCAGTCAGGTTCCTTAACGATAATGACATCCTATCCCGTGCCTTCGTCCTGTTAAGACCACCATTCATGTCGGAGAATGAAGGCATTGAATGGGCAATAAGATCTGTAGAATTCGCATTTGAGCAGGGTACCGGATCATGCACAATACTGCCTGTCAGGGGTGGAAACGGGGCAATGGAAAAACTCCGGAATGAGGGGCACTTCTCTCCCCCTAAGCTCAAATCACTTGAATATGTTCATGAAAAGTGTATAAAGCTGGGAAAAGGTCTTGTATTTGCAGATACATGGGACCTTGAACTTTTTTCTGATTGCGGGTCGTGCTTCCTGCCAAGGAAGGAGAGGATCGAAACAATGAACCTCACACAGGTGATACCGGAGCCGGTTTACTGCACATGCTCCTGATCAGAGATGAATGACTTCCTCCATTCGTGAAGACCTCCGAATGACATTATACAATACACTGCATATAGTATTGCTGTCGGGTATAGTCCCCTGAAAATGAAAAGACCAAATGCCGTGGCGTTTACAATTATCCAGAGAAACCAGTGCTCGTAAATTTTCCTTGCTAGCATCCAAGTTGCAACAACTGACAGGGAAGTTAAAAATGCATCAAAACCCGGGACAGGTGAATCTGTAAGCCTGCTTAGTACAAAATACATCGCAGAATACAGAGCAGCCCATATTACTGTAAGTAAAAAAGCCAGTTTCAGTTTTATCCTTGTCACCTTAAGTTCTTCCTTTTTCTCCACTTCGCCTTTTGCCAGCTGCCCCTCCTTCGCTATTGCTTCGGAGGGCAGGCCTCCGCCCTTCACCCACCAATACCATCCAATAATGCTTATAACAAGATAATATACCTGGAGGCAGGTATCCGCATAAAGTTTATCATGGAAGAAGACCCATATATACACCGCCGATGTTACAATACCTACAGGCCATAGCCAGATATTCTGCCTGATCTCCAGGAAAACGTAAATTATCCCTGTTACTGCACCAAAAATTTCAACCCAGTGCGCTGCTGCCCAGTATAGTAATTCTTTCATTTATGTTCAGAATCTGAATCCGATCTTCAGAAGGAAGTTGATACCTGCCTGTGGAAAATAATAAGCCCATGTTTTTTCATTACCGTCTTCATACCATAATCCTCCATAGCCATTGCTTACATATTTTGAATTCAGAAGGTTATTTATGAAAAGACTCGAATAGAATTCGCCGTTTTTACCTGAAGGAATGTTTAAGTTCACAACAAGGTTATTGACACAATATGGATCTATTTTCCTCGACTGGCTCATTGTATTGTCGAAATACTGCTTCCCTACAAGCTTGGTTATAAAATGGATATTTAAGTACCCGGGCAATTTTATTCCAAGGTCACTTACAGCTGTAACTGACGGGGAGTATGCGATATCGACCCTGCCGTAATTCATGCTCTTGTATTCCTGACTCCAGTCAGAAGTGTTATAATCAGTGTAATACCCGGTGAACCCCGGGATCTTATTCCTGCTTAAAGTCAGGCTCCCTTTCCAGTCAACAATATCAAAAGGTTTCCATTCTGTAACAATCTCAATCCCCAGACGGCTGCTTTTCTTAACATTTGTCATAATGGGATAACCAACATCGCTAAGCTGTCCGGTCGGAATGAGCTGGTCATTATAATACATTCCATATAAATTAAGTCCGAGGCTTATCCTTCCTGACCTGATGTTATAGCCGGCTTCGGCATCGTAAAGTGTTTCTGACCTTGGCGTTGATAAAGGGTCGCCGGCAGCCTCCTTGAAATCCGACCTTGTTGGTTCCCTGTTTGCAATTGAAAATGAAAGGTAGGCATCCTGTGCAGGATTGATTCTCAGGAAAAGTCCGGCTTTCGGGTTTAGAAAACCATATTTATGGTCCTGGGTTATGTCGCGCAGGTCATCATCCGGTCCGTTCATCCTGTAAGAGATGGACCTGTACTGGATATCCCCGAATGCAGAAAGGCTTTCATTGATCCTGTAGTATGCCTTTGCATAAAAACTGTATTCACCTTTAAATGACCTGTTGAAGTTCCACTGGTAATCCTTTGGTGTGGAACCGGCATACTGCATCCAGGTAATATTGCCGTAATACCTGCCCCTGTACATGTTTGCCCCGCCTCCGAATACTGCATCCAGCCTGCCTTTACGGTAGCTTAATGAATAGACGACACCATAGAAATCATTTGACATCCACTTCCTCCTTACAAGGTCGGTGGAAGTGAGTGTCGAATCTCCGATAATGACTGGGGCAAGTCCGTAATCAGCGTATTTCTGATCTTCACAGTATTCCTCATAATAGCCTTTACCTGTTGTATAATGGAAAGCAGTGTGAAGATTCAGTGAGGATCCTAATTCTGTGTTAAACATCAACTGGTAATGATTCTGCCAGTAATTGTCAGTCTCATTATTATAAAACTTAATGTTTCCCGCTTCATCTGTATACATTCCTGCAGGATTAAATCGCCTGTCGGTTGACAGTGAGTCGGAAGGGACTCCCCACCAGCTTATTCCCGTGTGCTCCTCCCCAAGAATTATGTTAGCTTTCAGCATCGACTTACCGGTCCTGTAAACAGCAGAAATAGCTCCCGACCTGTTATTGGTCCCGGTCCTTTTAATATAGCCATCACTCTTTATATCCGAGTACCTCATCTGAAGCGCAAATTTGCCTCCAAGAAGACCTGTTCCTGCAGATACTGTATTTTTGAGAGTATTGAATGAACCCGCTGTTGTGTTTACATCAGCATAAGGTTCACTGCTAATGCTTTTTGTGAGGATATTGACTGAGGCACCGAAAGCCCCGGCCCCGTTTGATGAAGTGCCCACTCCCCTCTGGACCTGTATGTCCTCAACCGAGGATGCCAGGTCCGGCAGGTCGACCCAGAAAACCTGCTGCGATTCTGGGTCGTTAAGCGGGATACCGTCAATAGTCACATTTATCCTGTTGGCATCTGTACCCCTGATCCTGAGGTTCGTATAACCTATGCCGGCACCTGCCTCAGAAGTTTCAACAAGTGAAGGGGTGAGTGCCAGAAGGAATGGAATATCCTGCCCGTTATTCTGACTTCTTACCTGCTCACTCTGTAAGCTTGTATAAGCAACTGGTGTTGTTGTACCGGCCCTGGTGGCACTGACAACAATTTCCCCTGTCATAAAAACAGACCTGCCCAGGATAACGTCCTCAGTGACATTACCTGATATATTTATTTCCCTTGTTTCTTTCCTGTAACCAGTGAAAGAATATGTGACTTTTACAGATCCCTGCTGGCGTACTTTCAGAGAGTAGCTTCCATCTGCACCTGAATAAGTTCCGAGCAGAGAGTTTTCGATTTTAATAACAGCCCCGCCAAGCGGCTGACCGTCCTGGTCGGTGATCTTCCCTGACAGAATTCCACCTGTTATTTGTCCCCTAACCATGCCATGGCACAGCAGGACAATAATGATTGCAAATAACCCCGGTTTCAACTTCATAGTCTTCAGTAACAAGTTATACCCTTTCCGGGGTGCTGCCTGCGCTGAATTAATGGATACTCTTCTTTCCCTCCGCCGGCATTACCCGGATCAGGTGTAAGGGTATGATCTCAGCCCGTAATATTAAGGCACCCCGTTGAATGATTGAACAAAGGTAACAGCTTTTTCTGTAATCCATATTAAGTATGATAATTAATAGCATCATAATTATTTTGGTAAATTAGCAGCCTGAAACAACTGCCTGATGCAAAAGCTCCTTACAAAGCTTAACTATAAGGGACAAAAAAGGATAGCAATTCTTGAAAGTGAGGAGGGTTTCGTTGAAACCGTTTACAGGACTTTTCCTGAAATTACAGTCGATACTGTAATTGATCAAAGGTTCCCCTATGAGTTCATGCTTATTTTTGTAAGGAGGGTCGCAGACATTGATAATATGGCACCACAGGCACTGCATAACCTAACGGCTGACGGCACGCTTTGGTTTGCTTATCCGAAGAAGAGTTCAAGAAAATACTGTTCTGACATATACCGGGATCATGGCTGGGAAGTGCTTATAGACCGTGGAATGCACCCGGTAAGGCAGGTTTCGGTCGACGATGACTGGTCGGCGCTAAGATTCAGAAATTCAAGATATATAAAATCATCCAGCGACAGGTTCAGTAAATAACTAAGGATGATAATAACAAGAATCATAAAGACACCCATTGGTGATATGGTAGCCGGGGCTACATCTGAAGGCATTTGTCTTCTTGAATTTACAGACCGGAAAATGCTTAATACCGAATACGGGATACTCTCAAAATATCTCAGGGAAGAGTTTTCTGAGGGTGATTCCGGGCATATTGATCTTCTTGAGAAGGAACTTGAATCGTTTTTTGATGGCACCCTTAAGAATTTCAGGTCCCCCCTTGTTTTCACAGGCACGCCATTTCAAAAAAAGGTTTGGGATGAACTCCTGAGGATTCCATACGGTACAACAAGGTCATATTCGAAGCAGGCTGAAGCTGTAGGCGGGGTCAGTTCCGTGAGGGCAGTGGCAAATGCAAATGGAATGAATAAAATCTCGATTGTTGTTCCGTGCCACAGGGTGATAGGAGAAAATGGCCACCTAACAGGTTATGGCGGCGGTTTATGGAGAAAGAGATGGCTCATCGATCATGAAATGGCACACAGTGGTCAGGCGGTTCCCCTTAAGATGTTTTGAAAATAACTTTCAACCAGATATTTAATTGCTATGAAAACAAAATACAAATACAGTTATATTCTTGCCGGCACTGCTGTCCTGGCCCTTGTGTTCCTCAGTGGTTGTGCCCAGAATGAGAATGTTGAACTATGCCTCAAAGGACATCAATACGGATTCTTCGGGGGATTATGGCACGGATTCATCGCACCTTTTGATTTCATTGCGATGCTTTTTGATCACAAGATCACTATGTACGCACAGAACAACAACGGGGGACTATATGCACTCGGCTTCCTTCTTGGCAGCGGTGGATGGGGTTTCTTTGGCGGCAAAGGTGTAAAGAGAGTACGTCATACCCATACCCATGTTCACGTGAATAACGACAGGTTCGACAAGGCCGAGATCGTTGAATGATATTTCTTTCTTACTCTGCGTAACTCTGTGACTTCTCCTTCTTCCTCTGTGAAAGAATTTTCTTGTTACACAGAGGTTCACAGAGGCTCACAGAGTGGCACAGAGGGCAGGAAAATGTCCGGTATACAGAGATATAATCAGCAGTTAAAAGGAAATGGAATTTCCTGAAAAGACAATTGATATTGAAAAGGTTATCAGGGGTTCTGAGAATAAACTGCTCAGGTCGCTTCCAGGTTTTGCAATAAGGATGCTCAGAAGGCTCGTGAGGGAAGATGAGATGAACTATGCAATAAACAGGAGCAGTCATCTTGAAGGTGTCCCCTTCGTTAAAAATGTACTTGAAGGATGGAATGTTAAGGTTATAATAAAAGGGAGGGAAAACCTGCCTTCAGACAGCAGGATAATACTGGCGGCAAACCATCCTGTCGGAGGAATTGATGCAATGTCATTTTTCGGAGCCATAGGTGATGTCTATCCGGATATTATTTCCCCGGCCAATGAATTGCTGTGGCACATTCCAAATATGCGGCCCCTGATATTCGGGCTGAATGTTTTCGGGAAAACATCGCGTGAAACAGCCGTGAAACTGAATGAACTTTATAATGGTCCCAGGCCTGTCTTTATCTTTCCTGCCGGTGAAGTGTCGAGAAGAAAGAAAGGTGTCATTTCAGACAATCCCTGGCAGAAATCATTTATAAGCAAAGCGATTGAACATAAACGCGATATAATACCTGTTCATATCAGCGGAAGGAACTCCTCACTCTTTTATACAGTTGCCAGTCTCAGAACATTACTGGGTATAAAGATGTTTATTGAAACGATCCTTTTGCCCCGTGAGATGATAAAACAAGGAAACTCACTGGTAACCATAACAATAGGCAAGCCAATTGAGTGGGAGTCCCTGGATAATGAGAAGAGTCATAATGAATGGGCAGAACTTATAAGGAAAGAAGTTTATTCACTGGCTTAAAAAACACAGAAGGTATGACAGGCATCCGCAAAATCAAATCAGTTATCCCTCCTCCCCCGGCCCATATGGTCGGCGACGGGTTCAGGGTACATAATTTTTTCCCATCCAGCCCCCTCATCGGCATGAACGGTATGAGCCCGTTTTTCCTTATGGATTACGGGGCATTAAGAATTCTTCCTCCATCTGAAAAGCCAAAAGGTGTTGGTGTACATCCTCACAGGGGTTTCGAAACTGTAACTATTGCATACCAGGGGAGTGTTGCTCACCATGACAGCGCAGGTAACAGTGGTATTATTCACCAGGGAGACGTACAGTGGATGACTGCCGGGCAAGGCGTCCTTCACAAGGAATATCACGAAAAAGAATTCTCAAAGATGGGAGGCCCCTTCCAGATGGTGCAGTTGTGGGTTAACCTTCCTGCAAAAGACAAGATGACACCGGCAAGGTACCAGGCTATTGAGAATAAGGCAATGGGTAAATACAGTTTCGACGGCGGCATTGTTGAAGTAATTGCAGGAGAATATATGGGAGTAAAAGGTCCGGCACAGACTTTTACAGACATCTCAATGTTCAATGCTATCCTTTCAAAGGGTGCAGTGGCAAAATTTTCATTCCCTGCTTCATACAATACAGGATTTCTTGTTACTGCCGGCGAAATAAAAGTTAATAATGAGAAGAACGGCAGTGAGGATTCTTTCATCCTTTTTGCGAATGAGGGAACAGAGATAGAAATAGAGGCAGTTAAAGACAGTAAGATACTGATCCTCAGCGGAGCACCAATAAACGAACCAATTGCAGCCTACGGGCCATTTGTAATGAATACCCAATCTGAAATTCAGGAAGCATTTGACGACTATTATAACGGGAAATTCGGATACCTGGAAGACTAAAAACAATAATATGATTCAAAAGATTGATAAGCCTTCAATTATTGAAGCAGCAGGAACAGGCCATAAGATCATTAAGGAATACTTCGGCCGAGTAAACAGCAATACGAGTGAGGTTAGCATTGCAAAAATGGACAGTCCGCAGGGCTGGGAAGAACCTGGTCAGTGTCCCAAATTTAATGAGTACACTATCGTGCTCAGGGGGAAAATCAGGATTATGACAAAATCGGGTGAAGTAATTGTTAAGGAGGGTGAAGGCATACTTACATCGGCCGGTGAATGGGTCCAGTACAGCACACCCTTTGAAGGGGGCGCCGAATATATTGCAATATGCCTGCCGGCATTCTCACCAGATATTGTGAACAGGGATAACTAATTTTCCGCCATGGACTTAACTGATAAGAGCCTCAGACCACGGATCAGGATAGAGCCTGATTCTTTAGACATGATAATTGAATTTGTCTCTGTAATATTTCTGATCTTTTTAATTGTAATCCCTCTCAGGTATTATGGATCTCTTCCTGAGAAAATACCAACTCACTTTGACGGGTCAGGTACACCCGACGGTTATGGAAGCAAATCAACGCTGTGGCTTCTGCCTGCAATAGGATTCATACTCTGGATCGGGATAACAATCCTCGTAAGGTTCCCTCATATTTTCAACTACCCGGTACAGATTACAGCAGAGAATGCTGAAACGCAATACAGGCTTGCAACAAGGCTGATGAGGATACTTAAGACTGTAATCCTCATAATGTTCACGTTCATAAGTTACATGACTATTAAGACAGCGCTGGGTACAGCAGGCGGACTTGGCACATTTTTCCTGCCTGTTTTCCTTGTATTGACTTTCGGTGTGATTATTATATATTTTGTAAGGGCAAACAGGAAAACCAGGTCTCAGGACTGACTTTCCGATTTCCTTTTGCGCCTTTCCCTTACAACCAGGTAAATTACAAAACCTGCACCAAGTGCGAGCAGGATGTATCCAACGTATGGAAAGATCTGCTCACGTATCTCATACAGGTAGAAACCTATTATTGCAAGTATCACATTCCACAAGCCGGCTCCGATGAAGGTGAAGAGTATAAAACTCTTAAGCTCCATTCTTGCAAGACCTGCAGGAATTGAGATGAGATGACGAACACCCGGGACCAGCCTTCCTATAAATGTTGAAGATTTCCCGTTCCTCACGAAATAATCTTCTGCATGCTGTACCTTCTCTTTCGATAAAAGGAATAACCTCCCGACATAAGAATCTGCAAAAGCATAAACTATAGGTCTGCCAAGGTACCTGGCAAGGAAATAATTTATAAGCGACCCGCAGAGGGCTCCCACGGTGCCGAAAAGGACAACCAAAAATATATTCAGATCACCCTGGGCTGCCTTATATGCAGCAAAAGGAATTACAACTTCTGAGGGCAACGGAAGAAAGGTGCTTTCAATTGCCATAAGCAGAGCTACCGTCAGGTAGTTCAGGTTCGCCATGTACCAGTCAAAAAGTGAGTGAAATAACTCCATGCAGCCAGATTTTTAAAGGTTCAAATATAACCAACATTTTGTTTGAGACAGATTGCTTTTTTAAAACAATTGTCATAAAAATGGGCAATGGATTTTACTATCTTTATGGGTATTATTTAAAATACAAATCAGGAAATACATAATAAAATGACCGATCTACAAACAACCTACATGGGGCTTAAACTGAAAAATCCCCTGATCGCCGGAAGTTGCGGACTTACAAATTCAGTTCATAATATAAGCGAGATTGCAAAACATGGCGTAGGGGCCATAGTTGTAAAATCAGTATTTGAAGAGCAGATAAACCTCGATACACACAAGGTTATAAAATCAGAGGAAGGCGATGTAAAAACTTTCACAAGGGCCTCTTCCGGACTCCTTGGCAGAAGGGTTCATGATTATGATGAAGCTTATAACTATATCTATGACTTTGCAAAGTCACATACCCTGAATAAATATCTCGACCTGCTCAGGGAAGCTAAAAAGGCTGTTGATGTTCCGCTTATCGCCAGTATAAACTGCGTCTCAAACAACGACTGGCATTCATTTGCAAAAAGGATTGAGGAAACCGGTGTCGACGCACTTGAACTTAACATTTACATACTTCCTTCCGACTGGAGAAGAAATACGGAAGACAATGAAAAAGTATATTACGACATAATTAATGAAGTAAAGAATTATGTTAACCTGCCTATAGCTGTTAAGATCGGTTACTACTTCTCTTCGCTTGCCCAGGCTGTTCAGAAACTGTCCAATACGGGCATTAAGGGACTTGTCCTGTTTAACAGGCCATACAATACCGACTTCGATATCGAAAAACTCGAAGTCAGTCATGGCAGCATTTACAGCAATGATTCCGAATATAATCATACGCTGAGATGGGTATCAATCCTTTCAGGCAACCTTGGTTGTGACATATCTGCATCAACAGGCGTTCACGGATGGGAAGCATTTGTAAAGCAACTTCTTGCAGGAGCCACAACAGTTCAGATGGCGTCGGCTCTTTATACTGAAGGATTCGGTATTATCCCATCAGTTCTTGAAGAGACAAAAGCCTGGATGAAAAACCATGGATTTGACAAGGTTGATGATTTCAGGGGAAAACTCAGCAAGTCCCGACTGGAAAATCCTGCTGCTATCGAAAGGGTACAGTTCATGAAACTATATTCCGGTATCGAATAGCAGATCAGGAACATACCAGCCGGTACAATAAAATATGATAATTATGATACCGGATTTTACACCCCGGTCATTGAACTTTATTCTGAGTTCCCCGTTAGTATTGTGTCAATAGTTGTGAATAAATTAACAGAGGCGACCCGGAATGGAAAAAGAGTTTCTCCCGAATGATTACCTGCCGATACTTCTTCAGACGGCCGTTGCATCAGCTTTCGTTGCTGTTGTTATGCTCGCAACGCATTTCATCGGAAGCAAACGTAAGAAGATAAGGACACTGAGGAAGGATGAAAATTTCGAATGTGGTATAGAGGTTAAAGGTAACGCGAGGTTCCCCTTTACTGTCAGGTACTTCCTGACGGCAATCCTTTTCGTCCTTTTCGATGTGGAGGTTATTTTCCTTTATCCATGGGCTGCCAACTTCAAAACTATGGACTGGAGCGGGTTTGGCGATATGCTGCTATTCCTCTCCCTATTCCTGATCGGTTTCTTTTATATAACTAAAAAAGGGGCACTTGAGTGGGATTAAACATGGATACCCAGGTAAAATATAATAAGGTTGATCCTCCGGATGGTTACTCAGCGCCGGGTATGTTTGCCACACGGCTCGATAAAGTGATAGGTCTGGCCAGGAGCAACTCAATATGGCCGCTGCCATTCGCAACATCGTGCTGCGGTATTGAATTCATGGCAACAATGGGCTCACACTACGATCTTGGCAGGTTCGGATCTGAAAGACTCAGCTTCTCTCCACGCCAGGCCGACCTTCTTATGGTAATGGGGACAATCGCAAAGAAAATGGGACCTATTGTACACCAGATCTATGAACAGATGGCTGAACCTAGGTGGGTGATCGCTGTTGGGGCATGCGCCTCATCGGGTGGAATATTCGACACTTACAGCGTTCTGCAGGGCATTGACAGGGTCGTGCCGGTTGACGTTTATGTGCCGGGCTGTCCGCCACGACCTGAACAGATTATCGACGGGTTTATGAAGATACAGGAACTCGTGGCAAATGAACCGCTTAGAAGAAGATACTCACCGGAATACAGGGAACTGCTCCTGAAATACGGAATTAAATAAGTTACATCGTGGATGATAGGATTATTATAGAAAAACTCAGGGAGAAAGCAGGAAAGGAACTGCTTGTTGCTGACACTTCATCAGACATGCTTACTGTCACTGTCAGTTCTTCCGCTGTTTTCAGCATAATCAGCTTCCTCAAAAACGACCCTGAACTCAGCTACGGTTTCCTTACAACACTCTGCGGCATACATTATCCTGATAATGAACTCCAGCTCGGGGTTGTATATCATTTGCATAACCTGAAGGAAAACAGGAGGATAAGGATAAAAACTTTTGTTAAAGAATCTGATCCTGTTGTAGATACTATCACTCCTCTTTTCAAGGCAGCAAACTGGATGGAAAGGGAAGCATACGATTTTTACGGAATAAGATTTAATGGTCATCCAAACCTGAAGAGGATTCTTAATGTCGAGTACCTCGATTTTTTCCCGATGCGGAAGGAAATACCTCTTGAGGATCCAACGAGGGAAGATAAGGAAGACAGGTACTTTGGAAGGTAAAAGTAAAAAGAGATAAGAAGAATTGGAGAAGCATGATCCGCATATTATAATTCATCCCGAGGATACCGACAAGGTCTATACAACGCTTAACCTTGGCCCTACCCATCCTGCAACACACGGAATATTCCAGAACATTCTGACAATGGATGGTGAGATAATTGTCGACGCCGAGCAGACAATCGGTTACATACACAGGGCTTTTGAAAAAATTGCTGAAAGGAGACCCTGGTACCAGATAAAAACACTCACCGACAGGATGAATTATTGCTCCTCGCCAATAAATAACATAGGGTGGGACATGGCAGTTGAAAAGCTTCTTGGCATAAGCGTTAACAAGAAGATCGATTATATGAGGATTATAATAATGGAGCTTGCCAGGATAGCTGACCACCTGATATGCAATAGTGTTATCGGTGTCGACAGCGGTGCCCTGACAGGCTTCACATATGTATTCCAGGAGAGAGAAGCGATCTACGAGATTTACGAAGAGATGTGCGGTGCAAGGCTCACAACAAACATGGGAAGGATTGGCGGATTTGAAAGGGATTTCTCACCGGAAGCCATAAGAAAACTGAGGGAGCTTCTGAAAAGACTTCCCAAAGTGCTCCGTGAGTTTGAAAAGCTCCTTATGAGAAACCGGATCTTCATGGACAGGACCATAAATGTAGGATCTATTTCAGCAGAACTAGCCCTGAATTACGGGTTCACTGGTCCAAACCTGAGGGCTGCAGGTGTAGATTATGATGTCAGGGTTATGAATCCCTATTCATCTTACTCCGATTTCGATTTTACAGTTCCTGTAGGGACCAATGGTGATACTTACGACAGGTTTTGCGTAAGGGAAGAGGAGCTCTGGCAGAGTATAAAACTCGTTGAAAATGCTCTTGAGAATATGCCTGAAGGCAAGCATCATGCCGACCTTCCGGGTGTTTTTCTTCCTCCGAAAGAGGATGTCTACAGTAAGATGGAAGCTCTTATATATCACTTCAAAATAGTAATGGGTGAGATCGGCGTTCCGGCAGGAGAAATATACCATTCTGTTGAGGGAGCCAATGGAGAACTTGGATTCTACATCGTGTCAGACGGAGGTAGAACACCATACAGGCTTCATTTCAGGAGACCATGTTTTATATATTACCAGGCATTCCCGGAGATGATCCGTGGTAGTGTCCTGTCAGATGCGATACTTACAATGAGCAGCATGAATGTTATTGCAGGAGAACTAGACGCGTAAAGAGATGCACGAATTCAGGGTAAATCATAAACAATATGCAGGAGAAGGAAAGCCTGTCAGCTTCAGCAGGGAGACACTGAAGAAGATTGACGAGCTTATTAAAAGATATCCTGAAGGCAAACAGAAATCCGCCCTCCTCCCTGTCCTGCATATGGCACAGGAGGAACTGGGAGCTTACCTGGGTGTTGATGTTATGAACTATGTTGCAGGGCTGCTTGGTATTCAGCCTGTTGAGGTATACGAGGTTGCAACCTTCTATACACAGTTTTGGCTTGAAAAGAAGGGGCGCTACCTTATAGAAGTTTGCAGGACAGGCCCGTGTGCAATATGCGGAGGTGAGAAAATTTCGGAACACTTAAGTAAAAGACTGAATATAAAGCCCGGAGAAACAACTTCTGACGGCCTCTTCACACTTATGGAAGTTGAATGCCTTGGAGCGTGCGGAAACGCACCTGTAATGCAGGTAAACACTGAGTTTCACGAACACCTTACAACAGAAAAGATAGACAGGATAATTGACAGCCTCTCGGCTGAAAAAGCGGGGGATAAGGAAGATAAACCGGTATGGGCAGAAAAATTATTTTAGAACATATTGACGTACCGAATATTGCGGCTTTTGACGTGTTCAGAAGCCTGGGTGGCTATCGTTCAGTCGAAAAAGTACTGAAGGAAATGTCACCCGACCAGGTCGTTAATGAGGTGAAGACTTCAGGACTCAGGGGAAGGGGCGGTGCCGGATTCTCAACGGGCATGAAGTGGAGTTTCATTGATAAAAAATCAGCAAAGCCTCATTACCTTGTATGTAATGCCGACGAGAGCGAACCCGGTACCTTCAAGGACCGCTTCCTGATGGAAAGAATACCTCATCTCCTCATAGAAGGAATGATTATCTCATCCTACGCAATCGGCGCGGCAACAGCATATATTTACGTTAGGGGTGAGTTCAGATACATAATCGGCATACTCAATAAAGCTATCAAAGAGGCATATGCAAATGGCTTCCTTGGAAAGAACATACTTAAATCGGGCTATAGCCTCGATATTTATGTTCACCCCGGGGCAGGCGCCTATATATGCGGTGAAGAGACAGCACTACTTGAATCCCTCGAAGGGAAGCGCGGCAATCCAAGGCTCAAGCCCCCCTACCCTGCCTCACGCGGGCTTTGGGATTGCCCTACAGTTGTAAATAATGTTGAAACCCTTGCTTCAGTCGGACCTGTAATAAACATGGGTGGCACAGCATATGCAGCAATAGGTATCGGTAAAAGCACGGGTACAAAACTGATGTCTGCATGTGGCCATGTAAAACGCCCGGGTGTGTATGAAGTTGAAATGGGACTTCCTGTTGAAGAGTTTATATATTCTGATGAATATTGCGGTGGAATCAGTGGTGATAAAAAGCTGAAAGCTGTTATACCTGGTGGGTCTTCTGTTAATATCCTCCCGGCAGAACTTATAGTAAAAAGTGCAGCCGGCAGGCAGCGCCTTATTACATATGAATCACTTGCTGAAGGAGGTTCTGAGACAGGTTCAATGCTTGGCTCAGGCGGGTTCATTGTATATGATGAAGACGATTGTATCGTTAGAAACACATGGAACCTGTCGAGGTTTTACCATCACGAATCATGCGGGCAATGTTCCCCGTGCCGTGAAGGTACAGGCTGGCTCGAGAGAGTTCTGCACAGGATAGAACATGGAAATGGAAGGCAGAAGGATATTGACCTTATTGTCAGCGTTGCTTCGAAGATTGATGGGACAACAATTTGCCCGCTTGGTGATGCGGCAGCATGGCCTGTAAAAAGTGCTGTGAGACATTTCAGGGATGAATTTGAATTCCATGTTAAGAATCCCCATATTATAATAAATAAGGATCATGGGTCACTGAAAAAATATGAAACGGTGATTAATAATGTTACAAATGGTTAAGGTCACAATAGATAATATCACTGTTGAAGTAGAGGAAGGTACCACCATTCTCAATGCTGCAAGAAAGATTGGCGGTGAGATTGTTCCCCCGGCAATGTGTTACTATTCGAAACTTAAAGGTTCGGGTGGAAAATGCCGCACCTGTCTTGTTAAGATTGAGAAAAACTCGGCAGCAGATCCAAGGCCTTCACAAAAACTTGTTGCTTCATGCAGCACACCAGTGCAGGACGGTATGGTGGTTGCCAATATAACTTCTCCTGAAGTTCTCGAAACCAGGAAAGCGATTGTGGAATTTCTTCTTATCAACCATCCTCTCGACTGTCCTGTCTGCGACCAGGCAGGGGAATGTGACCTCCAGGACCTCAGTTTCGAACACGGGCTCGATGGTACAAGGTATGAAGAAGGACGGCGGGAGTTTAACACAATAGATATCGGCGACAGCATCAAACTGCATATGACAAGATGCATTCTTTGTTACAGGTGCGTATATACTGCCGACCAGATAACCGACAAAAGGGTTCACGGGGTATTATTCAGGGGCGATGCTGCTGAGATAGGAACCTACATAAAGAACTCTATAGACAATGACTTTTCAGGTAATATGATTGATGTCTGCCCTGTTGGTGCTCTCACAGACAGAACCTTCAGGTTTAAAAGCAGGGTCTGGTTCATGAAGCCCATGGACGCACACAGGAATTGCACAAAATGCAGCGGGAAAGCTACTGTCTGGATGTCAGGTAATGAAATCTACAGGGTAACGGGAAGAAAAGACAAATATGGCGAACTTGAAGAATTTATATGCAATGAATGCAGGTTCGACAAGAAAGAACTTTCTGACTGGGTTATTGAAGGACCCCGGAAAGTGAGCAGGCACTCTGTAATTTCGCAGAACCACTATGAAAAAATGAAAAAACAGAGCATAATTCTGCCGCTTGAAGGCAGAACAGAAGCACAGGAATAATTATATGCTGATATTCAAACTTATATTGATCGTTACTATCCTGCTTGTGAGCCTTCTCATAGCAATGTACTCCACTCTTTTTGAGAGGAAGATAGCAGGTTTTTTCCAGGACAGGTACGGACCCGACAGGGCCGGTCCAATGGGAATACTCCAGCCGGTAGCAGACGGGATAAAACTGTTTTTTAAGGAGGAGTTCATGCCGAACACCGCCGACAAATTCCTTTATGTGCTTGGTCCTTCACTTACAATGCTCGTGGCACTGCTAACGAGTGCAATAATTCCATGGGGACCCGGTGTTACAATTAAAGGTATTCATTATTATTTCCAGGTTGCCGACATAAATATCGGGGTACTCTATTCATTTGCAGTTGTTGCAATTGGTGTTTATGGCATAATGATCGGTGGGTGGGCTTCGAATAACAAATTCTCATTGCTTGGTGCAATAAGGGCTTCATCGCAGATGATTAGCTATGAACTGAGCATGGGCCTCTCTATTATCGCAATCGTTATGATGACAGGCTCCCTCAGCCTGAAGGATATTGTAGAACACCAGCATGGCTTTAACTGGAATATATGGTACCAGCCCCTTGGCTTTATTATCTTCCTCGTATGTGCGTTTGCCGAATGTAACAGGTCGCCGTTCGACCTGCCGGAATGTGAGACTGAACTTGTAGGCGGATACCATACTGAATACAGCAGTATGAAGCTTGGTTTTTATCTCTTCGCAGAGTATATAAATATGTTCATCTCTTCAGCAATGATCTCCACACTGTATTTTGGAGGATATAATTTCCCATTCATGGATAGTCCAGCCTTATCTGTCAATGCGGTCGGGATTATTGGCACAATAGTACTTTTCATAAAGATAGGCTTCTTCGGATTTCTTTATATGTGGATAAGATGGACGCTGCCCAGGTTCAAGTATGATCAGCTTATGAACCTTGGATGGAAAAAAATGATACCGCTTGCTATAGTGAACATGCTTGCAACCGGGCTGGTTATCATGTTATTAAAATAGTCGGAGTATAAAATATGGCGATTACAAAAAGGTCAAAGGTTGTTTCTAATAAGAAGATGTCGCTGCTGGAGAGGCTCTACCTGCCCGGCATTGTTTCAGGAATGGTAATCACCCTGAAGCATTTCTTCATGAAGAAGACCACTGTAAGATACCCTGATGTAAAAAGGGATTACTCAGAGATTTACAGGGGCTGGCATGTGTTGAAAAGAGACGATGAGGGACGCGAGCGTTGTACGGCCTGCGGCCTTTGTGCACTGGCATGCCCTGCCGAGGCAATAACTATGGTTGCCGCCGAAAGGAAGCCTAGTGAGGAGAAGCTCTATCGCGAGGAAAAATATGCAAAGACATATGAGATTAATATGCTTCGATGCATCTTTTGCGGTCTGTGCGAAGAAGCATGCCCCAAAGAAGCAATCTTCCTTACAACAAGAACTGTTGACGCAGAATTTGCAAGAGATAAGTTCATCTATGGGAAAGAGCTTCTTGTGGAGGATATAAATAACCGTATTGATGTATCAAAAAGACAGACTGACCCGGTAATTGAATTCAAGAAAGACAAAACACAAAGGCATAACAAATAGCATATTCTACTATGACAGTCAGACAAACAGACAATAAGACAACCAGGCAATGAAGATACTGTTTTACTTCTTTTCAGTCCTGGCCATCTTTTCATCTGTGATGGTGCTCGTGTCGAAAAAACCGATACACGCAGTACTTTATCTTACACTCACTTTTCTTGCACTTGCCGGACATTTTATTCTTTTAAATGCCCAGTTCATAGCGATTGTAAATGTTATTGTCTATGCCGGGGCCATCATGGTTCTCTTCCTTTTCACAGTAATGCTCCTTAACCTTAACGTGAAGGCTGAGCTTAATAAATCGCTGATTGTGACACTCACAGCTATTATTTCAGGCGGATTGCTGTTCCTGACTATTACGGGGGCAATAAAGGGTATGGAAATGCCACAGGGATTCAGCCCTGCCCATAGCCAGATTGGGCTCGTAAAGAATCTCGGAGAGGTGTTGTACAGGGATTTCAGGCTTCCTTTTGAGGTTTCGTCAATTTTATTCCTCTCAGCTATGGTAGGTGCCGTAATGCTTGGTAAAAAAACCGGAGATTAAAATCATGCAGAACCTCAGTCAGACGATAACAATAATCCCGATACAGTACTACCTGATGCTGTGCACACTGCTGTTCACCATCGGGCTGGTGGGGGTGCTTATCAAAAGGAATGCCCTCGTAATATTCATGAGCATCGAACTGATGCTGAACTCGGTAAACCTGCTGCTTGTTGCCTTCTCTGTTTATCATAATGACCCTTCAGGACAGATTTTCGTATTCTTTGTAATGGTTGTTGCTGCAGCTGAAATAGCTGTCGGGCTTGCCATAGTCGTAATGGTATACAGGCATACACACAGCATCGATATAAACTTTCTTAACAGGCTGAAATGGTAAAACTTGCGTGGCTCATACCGCTGCTCCCCTTTGCTGGATTCCTTGTTAACGGTCTTCTGAGCCGGAGGATTCCTGTTAAGTATTCGGGGATTATCGCCAGCCTTGCCGTCTTCCTGTCATTCGTGATCAGCATTATACTTTTCACAGGGCTAAAAGAGGAGAATGGTGTTACAATAACACTCGGCGACTGGATAAAGGCGGGCACTATCTCATTGCCTGTTGAGTTCCTTGTCGACAGGCTTTCGGTTTTTATGCTTCTTATAGTCACAGGTGTTGGCTTCCTTATACATGTTTACTCAATCGGGTATATGAATGGTGATGAAGGATACAACAGGTTCTTTTCCTATATGAACCTGTTCGTGTTTTTCATGACTGTTCTTGTACTCGGAGCAAATTATCTTATAATGTTTGTCGGCTGGGAAGGCGTAGGGCTGTGTTCGTATCTTCTTATAGGTTTCTGGCATCGGAACACTGAGTACAACAATGCCGCAAGAAAAGCATTCGTTATGAACCGGGTTGGCGACCTTGGCTTCCTCCTTGGTATGTTCCTGATGTTCACAATGTTCGGGAGCCTGAGCTTCAGTGTTGTTTTCAATTCAGCTGCCGGGATGGAAAAAGGCAGTACTGTGCTTACAGTGCTTACACTGCTCCTTTTTGCAGGAGCAACAGGGAAAAGCGCCCAGATACCATTACTCACCTGGCTTCCTGATGCAATGGCCGGTCCCACCCCAGTATCAGCTCTTATACATGCCGCTACAATGGTAACAGCAGGCGTTTATATGGTAGCAAGGTCCGGTGTTTTGTACATGATGGCCCCGGTATCAATGACTGTCGTTGCCATAACAGGCCTGCTGACTGCCCTTCTTGGAGCTGTGATTGCCCTTTACCAGAATGATATAAAAAAGGTCCTTGCCTATTCAACAATAAGCCAGCTTGGTCTGATGTTCCTGGGTATTGGAACCGGGGCATTTGCGGCATCATTGTTCCACCTGATGACACACGCATTCTTCAAGGCACTGCTGTTCCTCGCTGCGGGAAGCATAATCCATGCACTTGGTGGCGAACAGGACCTTAGAAGGATGGGCGGATTGAGAAAATATCTTCCTGTCACTTTCCTTGTTTTCCTGGCAGCTGCCTTTGCAATTTCAGGAATACCTCCATTCTCGGGATTCTTCTCTAAAGACGAAATACTTGCTGCCTGTTATGAAAGCAGTCCTTTGCTCTGGTTTGCTGCTGTCGTTGTTTCAGTGTTTACTGCATTCTATATATTCAGGATCTTCTATCTTGTCTTCAGGGGAAGCCTGAGAATTGAAAATGCAAAAAGCAGTCATGTACATGAATCACCGTCTGTGATGCTTGTACCCCTGGTAATTCTTGCATTCCTTTCAGTTGCCGGCGGATGGATCGGCCTTCCGGAGGGGATGGGAAAAAACCTTATTGATAAATACTTTGAACCTGTATTCAGCAAAGCTCTTTCATTGGGTGAACCGGCCAGTCACCAGTCGCTGTCAACAGTATATACAGGAATGCTGATAGTTCTCGTACTTATAACAGCTTCAATACTCACTGCAAGGTACTTCTTCGTAAACAGGTCAAAGATCCCCCCTGAAGATGGCATTAAGGAAGGGGTGCTTGAAAGAATCATCAGGAAAAGGTTCTATCTGGATGAAATTTATAATATGCTTTTTACAAAGCCACTTGGTATACTATCAAAATCTTTGCACTCCTTTGACAGGCTTGTAATCGATGGTTTTGTTGAATGGGTGGGCAGGGTTGTGATATTTGCAGGTGATAAGATCAGGCTTATTCAGACAGGGAATGTCGGGTTTTACCTTTTTGCAATGGTAATAAGCATACTGGCAGTGTTGTTCTTCACAATATTCATGTAGCACGACGGGAAAAGAATGATAACAGGAATATTAATATTGCTTCCGCTCATAGGTTCGGTTTTCGTGATGTTCTCACTTAAGGAGGGAGCTATAAGGAGAAATGCACTGTTCGTAGCGACAGCTGAATTCATAATTTCAGTAATTGCCCTGCTTAAACACACTTCAGGTCCTGATCACCGGGGAGACATCTTCTCAATAAACTGGATAAGTAACCTTGACTTAAAACTCAGCTTTGGTACAGACGGTCTGAGTCTATTGATGGTACTCCTTACCACACTGCTTATTGTAATTATAATCCTTGCTTCAGGGTCGTTCAGGTCGAGGAGGGCAAATATATTCTACGGGCTTATACTGATTTCAGAATCAGCTCTTATCGGGGTATTCACTGCACTTAACGGGCTTGTATTCTATATCTTCTGGGAACTTGCACTTGTCCCTGTATATTTTATTGTTGCAATATGGGGAGGTGAAGGGAAGATACGGATCACCTTTAAATTCCTTATCTATACTCTTACAGGCAGCTTAATGATGCTTGCAGCACTTATATGGGTGTATTTTAAAACACCAGAGCCGCATTCATTCAGTTTTTCAGCCCTTTATGCTGCTGCAACAACAAAAGGATCGCAGATCTGGCTCTTTGCTGCTTTCTTCACAGCTTTTGCAATAAAAATACCCCTTGTGCCTTTCCATACCTGGCAGGCTGATACCTATGCTGTTTCACCTCCTGCAGGATCCATGATCCTTGCCGGTATAATGCTGAAGATGGGTATATACGGGATGATAAGGTTCCTTATACCGATGTGCCCGCTTGCACTCGAAGATCTCAGGATCTGGGTTCTAATACTTATAACTGCAGGAATTATATATTCATCGATAATAGCGTTAAAACAGGATGATCTGAAAAAATTCCTTGCCTGGGTATCAATTGCTCACGTGGGACTTATCTCCGCTGCGGTGTTGTCTGTAAACAGGATAGCCCTTCAGGGTGCTGTCTTCCAGATGCTTGCCCATGGTGTCAATATTATCGCCTTATTCATAATAGTCGACCTGCTTGAGAAGAGATTCAACACAAGGAATATAAGTGAGCTTGGAGGGATCGCCCGCAAGATGCCGACCCTATCGGTCCTTTTTATTCTAACTGTTCTTGGTACGATAGCACTTCCTCTTACAAACGGTTTTGCCGGAGAGTTCACCATGCTTCTGGGGTTATTCAGCTTTAATCCTTATATAGCGGGAGTTGCCGGTCTGACAATAATTTTCGGTGCATGGTATATGCTAAGGATGTACCAGCAGGTAATGCTTGGCAATCCTGTGGATGAGAAAATTCAGCCCGTCCAACTAAGCACCAGTGATTCTGTTGCGCTTGTAATTCTTGTACTGATTATAATTGTAACAGGTATTTGGCCTCGACCATTGATGGATCTCTCGTCGCCTGCAATTGACAACATATTAAACTCTGTATCCATCTTAACAAACTGAAAATAATAAATGTACGCCCTGGTATCAACGGTTGCGCTCGGGATCATAGCAATGATCCTGGGTATAATGGAGAAGAAAAGATGGCTTCTGCCTGTAATCATCACAGGGCTGCTTGTATCGCTGGGGCTCAACTTCCTCGAATGGAACAGGGATATCCACTATGCGAAGGACATGATGATAGTGGACAATTTTGCCGTTGCATTTAACGCTGTACTGATTTTTACAACCTTCCTTGTATTCATATTTGCACGCGATTATTACAGGAGTGTCGAGCGGCCCCTCGAGGACATTTACTCGCTTATGCTCTTCGCGCTGTCGGGTGCAGTTGTAATGACCTCATTTTCCAACATTGCAATGCTCTTCATTGGTATAGAAATACTTTCAATCTCAATGTACATCCTGGCAGGGAGCAAGAAGTTCGACCTTGCCTCGAATGAGGCTGCAATGAAGTACTTTCTTACAGGCTCATTCGCCACATGTTTCCTTTTATTCGGGATTGCCCTTGTGTACGGAACAACGGCTTCATTTGACCTTAACAGGATAGCTGAGTTCACGAGGAATAATAGTGCAACACTCCCTCCCTATTTCAGGATAGGGATATTGCTTATTATGATAGGACTGTCATTCAAACTCGCAGTTGCACCTTTTCATTTCTGGGCTCCTGATGTATACCACGGATCACCGACACTGATTACTGCATATATGTCGACAGTTGTTAAAACTGCCGGTATTGCCGCATTCTACAAGCTGTTTATTTCATGCTTCCACAATGTTGAATCGATGTGGAGTACTGTACTGATAGTATTTTCGATTGCCACAATCATACTCGGAAACCTTGCGGGTATCTTCCAGAATAACATGAAGAGGATGCTTGCATACTCAAGTATTTCACATGCGGGTTATATGCTTATCGCGATTATCTCTACAAATGATATGTCGGCCGGTGCGCTCTTGCTTTACACTTCGGCATATTCAATAGTTACAATTGCTGCATTCGGGATAATAATTCTTGTACGTGAGGCAAGGCATAATGATGATATTGAAACATTCAATGGACTTGCAAGAACCAATCCTTACATGGCAATAACCCTTACTATAGCGATGTTGTCTCTAACTGGCATACCGCCACTCGCAGGTTTTGCAGCAAAATACTATATCTTTTCCTCAGCTATAAAAGAGGGACATCTCTGGCTTGTTGTAATCGCACTCCTGGGATCAGCAGTAAGTGCGATCTACTATTTCAAGCCAATAATTGCAATGTACATGAAGGAGGGTACCTGGCCACAGGTTCCTGTAACAACAGCCTACCGTGTTCAGCTTATTGCAATGACAATATTAACCCTCCTGCTCGGGCTGGTACCGGGTCTGATACTTGTTATCTGATCACAACCTTTTTGCCTGCATCATACAGCTTTGAGCTAACCTCCCTGAGCTTGTCTTCAGGTATCTTCATTACTTTCCTGTCGTAGGTAAGCAACCCGTTAACCTCAATTTCGCAATCGGTTGTCTGGGTATAGATCGCTGCAGAGAGACCCCTGCCAATAAATGGAATTATCTCTTCAACATATTTTTTATATGCAGTATAAAGAGTGTCTGCGTTGGGAAAGGTCCTGTATCCCCAGTTGTTCCTGTTAACCCAGGTATGGCCTTCAAGCGGAAGTCCGAGCCCGCCGAATTCTCCGAGCACAATCGCCTGGGTCTTCCCGAATAATTCAGGTATGGGCATCACTGGTTCCGGGTAATTATGAAGGTCGAGTATATGGCCGGTATTATGGAAGCTGCCTCCACTGGCGCTGTTCACAAGTCTCGACCTGTCCATCTCCATAGTCCATGCTGTTATCTCAGCAGTCTTGAACTGGCCCCATCCTTCATTGAAGGGCACCCAAACAATTATTGACGGGAAATTATACAGGAAGTCAATTATTGCTTTCCACTCTGTACGGTATATTTTTTCAGAGGCTTCGGTTCTTGTCTTGTCAGGATCACCCTCCATCCCGGGCCTGTCAACCCACTTTCCTCCTCCCATGTCGCCGCTTGGCATATCCTGCCATACAAGCATCCCTATTTTGTCGCACCAGTAGTACCATCTTGCGGGTTCAACCTTGACATGCTTGCGTATCATATTGAAGCCCATTGCTTTTGTTTTAAGTATGTCAAAGGCAAGAGCTTCATCTGTAGGTGCGGTATAGAGCCCGTCTGGCCACCAGCCCTGGTCGAGCGGGCCGTACTGGAATACAAATTTGTTATTAAGAAGCATCCTGAGGGTACCGTTTTCATCTTTGCCCAGGGAGATCTTCCTCATACCGAAATATCCCTTAACCTCATCGATTGCTTTGCCTTTCCTTATTACAGCAATCTTAAGATCGTAAAGAAAAGGATCTTCAGGCGACCATAATCTCGGCTCCTGAACAGGTATTATTGTTTCCTTACCAGGTTCTCCGTCTTTTGATGAAACTACTGCAGATCCGTTTAATGCTGTAATCCTAACAATATCTCCCGGCACAGCATTCTGAATGTTCACATTTACCGATAATTGCCCTTTATCAATATCAGGAACCTGCCTGTATGAAGCAATATAGGTTTTGGGAACTGCTTCAATCCAGACACTTCTCCATATGCCTGTCACTGAAGTATACCATATTCCACCAGGTCTCAGAACCTGTTTGCCTCTTGGCTGCGGACCCTTATCGGCAGGATCAGTAACTTTCACAAGCAGCCTGTTTCCCGCACCGGCTTTAAGGTTATCTGTAATATCAACAGTAAAAGGATCATAACCGCCTTTGTGGGTAAACAGGAGTGCTCCGTTAACCCATATCTCAGATTCCCAGTCGACCGCATCAAAATGCAGCAGTACACGCTTTCCCCTGAAAGCAGAAGGAACAGTGAAATCAGTATGATACCATAGTTTTTTATCAGGCCCCACATCCTTCATTACTCCTGACAGTGCTGATTCAGGAGCAAAAGGAACGAGAATTTTTCCGTCGAATTTATCAGGGGTCCCGGTATTTGAATCTGTAATAGAATAATCCCACAGCCCGTTGAGACTTTTCCAGTCATTTCGAACCATCTGCGGCCGGGGGTATTCCGGTAAAACATTTGCAGGATCTGCTTTTGATGCCCATTCTGTTGAAATCTTATCACCTGCAATTTTCCACGGCAGGTTTTGTGACATAAGATTCAGGGAGAGGAATAATAAAACGATAAGGGGGGTTGATTTTTTCATGATAAGAATATTAATTATGGCCTTTAGGCCTTAGTATTAGTCGTGTTGACTGATCGTATGTAAGGTATTTCCATGCCCAGTTCATGAATATTATAAGCCTGTTCCTGACACCGACAATGCTCATCAGGTGTATGAACATCCAGACGTACCATGCGAAGATCCCGTGAAAATGCACCCATGGCAGTTCAACAACAGCGAGGTTCCTTCCAACTGTTGCCATAGTTCCGAGATCCCTGTATGAGAACTCTTTCATTTCTTTTCCTTTCTCTGCGAGCACCAGGTTAGAGGCAAGAAGTTCAGCCTGCTGGATAGCAACCTGTGCAACCTGGGGATGCCCTTTCGGATACTTCTCTTCTGTCATGAAAGCTATATCACCCAGGGCAAATATATTCCGGCAGCCCTGTATCCTGTTATACCTGTCTGTCATCAGCCTGCCAGTTTTTGTGATAGTTTCCGGATCGAATCCGCCTATACTATTACCACGGATTCCTGCTGTCCATATTATTAGTGAGGCAGGTATCTTCACACCTGTGGATAGAGTCACCTCATCCGCGGTGCATCCTGTTACTTTTGTTCCTGTAAGAACATGTACACCTGATCGTTCCAGGAAGGACTGTGCCTTAGAGGAGGATTTCTCAGACATCACTGCGAGTACCCTTGGCGCTGCTTCAACAAGATGGATTTTCGCCGGAGTATCCCTCAGTTCCGGGTAATCCTTGGCGAGTATGTACCTGTTCATTTCTGATAGGGCACCAGCAATTTCCACTCCTGATGGTCCGCCGCCTATGATTACAATATTCAAATGTTTTGACCTTTCAGTGGCATCAGACGTCATCACAGCCTTCTCAAAATTCATAAGGAGGGTATTCCTGAGGTCAAGAACCTCGGCAATAGTCTTCATACCGTTTGCATTTTCCTCCATATCCTTTGATCCGAAAAACGCATTGGTTGCCCCCATGGCTATAACCAGGTAATCATAAAATAGCTCACCCTCTGAAGTATGCAGCAGGTTTTTCTCCCTGTCGACGGACTTTATCTCAGCTTTCCTTATGTGGAAGTTTTTGTATTTCTGAAATATTTTCCTGATAGGGAACAGGATTGAAGCGGCCTCAAGCCCTGCTGATGCCACCTGGTAAAAAAGTGGCGGAAACTGGTGATAATTATGCTTGTCGATAAGGACAACCTGGAAGCCCGATTTTTTAAGCTTCCTTGCAAATGTAAGCCCTGCAAATCCGCAACCGGCTATTACTACCCTTTTACTGTTTGATTCAGGAATATTTAACATTGTACTTTCTGATTTTTAATTGTCTTTTTTACCCCCTTTCCCGTTTCCCCCAAGGGGGAAAGGCTTGTGTTTTGAGCTCCTTCCCCCCTGGGGGAAGGTCGGGATGGGGGTCTATTTTGTTGAATTTTTTCTTTCACGAAAAGTCTTTATCCACTTTGGCACCGAATTAAAGAGGATAATCAAAAGGCATATTATAATACTGAGTGTCAGGATAAGATTTATCAGGCCAGGAACCCTTGTTGCGGTGTTGGCTGCCTGCGGGAGGTAAATATTCAATATATTCAGGCAACCTGCTGTGAGTGTTGTGACTCCAACAAATGCCATTGGAATTATTGTCACCCAGGCGTACTTTATCCTGCCCCTGTTTATAATGTAAGAGGTACCTATTACAAGTGCGATGCATGCGAGCAACTGGTTGGCGGTGCCGAACATTGGCCAGATTGTTGTGACTGTCCCGGTATAGATAAAATATCCCCAAGCGAATACTATCAGACCGCTTGCAATAAGGTTACCGGGGAGCCAGTTTGCCCTTGCAAATGGTTTGTACACCTTGCCAATTGTATCCTGCAGTATGAACCTGCCTATTCTTGTTCCGGCATCAATTGTTGTAAGGATAAACAGCGCCTCGAACATAATTGCAAAATGGTACCAGTACGACATCAGGCTTTTCATACCCGGGATAGAGGAGAAAATATAAGCCATCCCCACACCAAGCGAAACCGCACCTCCTGTTCTGCCGGCTATCTTTTCACCAACTTCGGCTGATAATTGCGGCAGGTTAGATTCGGTAAATCCCATTTCGTGAAGCTTTGGAAGAATAGCCTGGAACTTTTCAACAGGAACATTTATCTGGAAATAATCAAGCGGAAGAAGGCTGCAGGCAGCAACAAGTGCAAGTATACTGACCACCCCTTCAGTAAGCATGGAACCAACAGCAATCAGCTTCATATCCTTCTCCTTCATTATCATCTTAGGAGTTGTGCCTGAGCTAACGAGGGAATGAAACCCTGATATTGCACCGCATGCAATCGTTATGAAAAGGTAGGGAAATATCTTCCCGGGAATAATAGGCCCTCCCCCCTTTCCGAATGATGTAAATCCGGGCATCCTAATTTCAGGCGCAACAATTATTACACCTATTGCAAGGAGGACTATAACAGATACTTTCATTATGGAACTCAGGTAATCACGCGGTGAGAGAAGCAGCCATACCGGGAGAACAGATGCGAAGAAACCATAGCCTGCGATAAGCAGGGTCAGTGTCTTATGGTCGAAAGTAAACCAGCCAGAAATTGCTGAATCAGGAACGTTTTTTCCGAATATCACAGCAAGGACCAGCATTATGACGCCAAAAATGGTTGCTTCGACAATCTTTCCTTTCCTCACCCTGAACATCCATACTCCCATTATTAAAGCTATCGGTATTGTTGATGCAATAGTGAAGGTACCCCAGGCGCTTTCAGAAAGGGCATTAACAACAACAAGTCCAAGCCCGGCCATCGCAACTATTATTATTACAATAATTGCATAGGATGTGGCGGCTCCGCTCATGCGGTTTATCTCAACTTTTGCTATCTGGGCCAGCGACTTTGCGTCATGTTCAACAGAGGCTGTAAGTATCACAAAATCATGTACCGCACCGGCAAGAACGGCACCCAGCAACATCCACATAAAGCCCGGGTAGAACCCGAACTGGGCAGCCAGCACCGGTCCGACAAGGGGACCAGCTCCTGCAATAGCAGCAAAGTGATGACCGAATAATACCCACTTGTTCATGGGGTAGTAGTTCTGTCCGTCATATAACCTGTATGCCGGGGTTTCAGCCATATCTTTCTGCACTGCAACCCTTGCGGCAACAAAACTGAAATAAAACCGGTAAGCAAGTGCGAATACAACTATTGCACCCAGCACAAACGGCATCGCATTCATATAATCGGTGAGCTTGTAATTTTTACTTCAAACAAAATTAACATAATGCAGGAGCCACGCAATGACGGGGGTCATAAAAGAGACTAATTCATTTTTACTGATTTAAAATCCTATATTAGCTGTTGTAATAATTTGACTGTGACCAGAAAACTTTTACTGTATATAATTTATCTCTTGCCCTGGCTGGCCTGCATTGATGCTTATCCGCAGGCAACTGTAGGCGGACAGTTTGTTGACTCGGTATTCTGCAGGACAGATAAAAGTCAGAGCTACGCGTTATATCTTCCCGCCGGGTACAATTCATCCGGTCCATTACCGCTGATCCTGATCTTCGATCCGGCCGCAAGAGGTAAGCTTGCAGTTGAAGGGTTCAGGGATGCTGCAGACAAATACGGTTTCATACTTGCATGTTCAAATAATTCCCGCAATGGCCCGATGGCTGATAATTTCAAGGCTGCTTCGGCATTACTCGATGATATTGGAAAAAGATACTCAATCGACTCACATAAAATCATAGCTGCAGGATTTTCCGGGGGAGCAAGATTTGCAATGGCCCTTGCTACAGGCGGCAGTTCAATAACCGGGGTAATTGCCTGCGGAGCCGGCCTCCCGAACGACAGGAACTACTATCCGACAATTAAGTCGTCTTTTCTCTTTTATGGTATCGCCGGCACCCGTGACATGAACCTTCCGGAAATTCAGGGAATTGAAGGTTACCTTTCGGGCTACCAGGGCATAACAGTTTTTGTCAGGTTTTTTGAGGGGAGTCATGAATGGCCACCAAAGGAACTGCTGACTGAAGCAGTTAACTGGATTATAATGAAATCATCATGGACTGGTGGGAAAGTTTCAAGGAATGAAGCCTCGAAAACAATGATGACTGGTATGAAAAACCTTATCAATTCAGAAATAGCTTCCGGCGACCTGCTTGATGCTGTGATGCATATGCGGTTTGCAGAAAGGGATTTTTCCGAAACAACTTTTGCCACAGATATGGGCAGACTGAGAACGGAGACCGAGAAATCGGCTGCTTTCAAAGAATCTGTTAACCGGTTCAGCAAGCTTGCAAATGAGGAACAGGCAAAGAAAGACCTTTACATACGTGCAGTAACCATAATATCATACTACTCTGTAAAAGGTGATACAATGCCCGGATGGCTTAAAAAAGAGATCCTCGGTCTGAAGCTGACCCGTGACAAGGGCAAAGCGGCAAACAGCCAGCTCGCTTCAAGACTTCTTAATTACCTTTCAATATTATGCTCGGAACAGGGATCGCAGTCGTTCAGGGAAAAACTTTATCCGCTCTCAGCCCAGATGTTTGAATTCTGCATGCTCTCTGACAGCGAAAACCCAAAGAATTACTTTAACTATGCGAGATCACTGGCTGCCTGGGGCAAAACAGGAGAAACTCTCGATGCCCTTTCAGCAGCAATCAGCCATGGTCTGACTTCAAGAAAAACTATTGAATCGGAAAGTGTCTTCTCGAGATTCAGGGATAATTCAAGATACAGGGAACTGCTGTCGAAGCTGAAGTAAAATCTATTCCAGCCTTTTTATGCGATCTGTGTCGGGCTGGTCAATCATTATAGGAACGCTTTCCTCTACAGTTATTGTTGAATCGAGCTGGAGGGCTTTAACGTCAGGAATTGTAAGCTTCCTTGAAAGATTATGGATTGAAAGGATAAAATTGTCAATACTTGAAAGGGGATTATCCCTTGGTATAACCCTGTCGATAAGTATGAATTTGAAATCACCCGGAAGGTTATGCTTCTTGAGTGAATCATAGCTGCTTTCGAGATTTATCTCTCCCGCTTTCACCATATCTTCAAGAACTTCTGAGAAATACATGTCAATCCTTGGCTCAACCCTGAAACCAATATTGAAATCTATCCTTATAAGTATGCCGGGTATTATCTGGGTAACTTTATAATCAAATGTGAATGGTTCTGTTACCATGTTTACATGGAGAAGCCAGTAGGTTTTTGCCCTCTTGGGCTGCTTTTTCAATATTGAATAAATAACCTTTGATTCAACCTGTTCGACCCTGTTTGCATGAATCACATAAACGAGGTTCGTAGCACAAACAGGTACTGATTCATCCTTCACAAGATCCTTTATGAGCTCCGTATACTCATCAAGGTTTGAGAATGTGATATACCTGTTCTTGATCTTCCTCCCGAAGTACCAGCCAAACATCACAAGGAAATAGAAGAAGGCCAGCAGGAGCGTAAACCATCCCCCGGCAGCAAATTTATGAAGATTGGCAATTAGGAATGAACCTTCAATTGTGAGATAGACAAGAAGCATTATTAAAACGAGCCGGTGACTTACTCCACGCTGGTACATGAAGAATGACAGCAGTAGTGTTGTCATGATCATAGTAATGGTTATTGCCAGCCCGTAAGCCGCCTCCATATTTGTCGACTCCTGGAAACCAAGTACAACAAGAGTACAGGCAATCCACAGGAACCAGTTTACAAACGGAAGGTAAACCTGTCCCTTAATCAGTGTTGGATGGAGTATTCTTATCTTAGGCCAGAAATTCAGTGAAACAGCCTCGCTTATAAGAGTATAGGAACCGCTTATAAGAGCCTGGCTCGCAATAACAGCGGCTGCAGTTGCTATAAGAACTCCAGGGATAAGGAACCATTTCGGCATTATTATGAAAAAGACATTTACATCTGAGGTAGGCGGATGGTTGAGCAGTATCCATGCTCCCTGTCCGAAGTAATTGAGCAGAAGGGTTGTTTTTACAAATATCCAGGATACCCTTATATTCTTTTTTCCACAATGTCCAAGGTCGGAATACAGTGCTTCTGCTCCTGTGGTACAAAGGAATACAGCACCCAGAAGGATAAATCCCTTCGGGTATTCAAGCAGGAACCTGTATGCATACTCGGGATTTATTGCACTTAGTATCTGGGGATATAAAACCAGCTGGGATAAACCGAGTACGGCCAGCATAGTGAACCATACTACCATAAGAGGGCCAAACCAGCCTCCAACGAAGTTTGTACCAAACTGTTGGATAAAAAACAGGATAGCAAATATGGCAAGTACAATAGGAACTACGGGAATTTCGTGATAAACAAGCCGTAGCCCTTCAACAGCGGAGGTAACCGTGATTGATGGCGTTATAACCCCATCTGCGAGAAGTGCGCCTGCACCGATCATTGTAAGAATCGCTGCCCATGAGGACTTCTTCTTCATAAGGGCAAAAAGTGCGAAGATCCCGCCCTCACCCTTGTTGTCAGCCCTCAGGGTTATAAGGATATACTTTATTGTTGTCTGGAGGGTAAGGGTCCAGAAGATACAGGAAAGTCCACCGAATACAAGAAGACTATCATCGGGTTTAACACCCCCGTGAATAATCGCATTCATTGTATAAAGCGGACTTGTTCCGAGATCCCCGTAGACTACACCCAGGGTTATTATGACCCCTGCAAGGGATAATTTATGTATATCAAGATGCTTCTTTTCCGACCCGTTCATGTTCAATTTGTTATATCGAACAGATTATCCAACAAAGCCGCCAAAGTTAATAATTTATAACAATAAATGTATCTTTACCACCCTAAACATTAAGACCCCGATGAACTTCAAGGCAAAGGCAAAGGCATTTTATAAGAATCTAGTCTTTTCAATGTCTGCTTCCAACAACTTCATTTTTACATCTTTCTACAGGCATTTTTATACTCCTGCGAAGGGATCTATTGATGAATTTACAAGCATTTATTCAAGAAAAAAGGGTAAGGTAACAGTGGTTCAGATCGGGGCCAACGACGGGATCAATAATGATCCGATCCACAAATTCATCAAACGCGACAACTGGCAGGGAGTGCTTCTTGAGCCTCAGAAATTCGTTTTTGAGAAGTTCCTTAAGCCCCTTTATGCAAGAACTGAAGGTATAACCGTGCTTAATGCCGCTCTCGATGTTAAAGACGGTTTCAAACCTATTTACAAGGTAGCCGTTTCTGAATCGAGATGGGCAACAGGCCTCTCTAGCTTCAACAGGGGCGTGCTTGAAGCAGCTGTGAAATCCGGCTACATTGAAAAGGAAGCTGTCAAGGAGGGTTCTCCCCTGCCCCCAAATAAAGAGGATTTTATAGCAGTTGAGCAGGTTGAATGCATTTCAACTGACTCGCTTGTTAAGAGATTCGGACTCACGTCAATCGACTGGCTGCAGATCGATACTGAAGGATTTGACTTTGAAATAATCAAGATGTTCAATCTCCCTTTTACAAAACCGGAGGTGATAGTTTACGAGAACCTTCATTTCTCAAATGAGTTAAAGGAAGAATGTAAGAATTACCTGGTATCCAACGGTTATTTATGCAGGGATTTCGGACCTAATACCCTTGCAATGAGACAGCCGGCAGAGGGCTATTCTGAGTTTTTCAGAATATGACATGTAAATAAATCAAATTTGTATGATTCAGGCAGCCTTTAACCAGGATAAACAATAAAAATGGAAACATCCCTGCTCTTACTCTCGGCAACGGCCATTTCAGTGGGATTTCTCCATACTATCCTGGGGCCGGATCATTACCTGCCATTCATAGTCCTTAGCCAGTCGAAACAATGGAGTACACGCAAGACGCTTGTAATAACACTTCTTTGCGGGCTGGGTCATGTGGGAAGTTCCATAGTTCTCGGCCTTATTGGGATTGCAGTCGGCATTTCGCTTAACAAGCTTATTACTATCGAATCTTTAAGGGGAAATATTGCCGGGTGGTTATTCATTGCTTTTGGTCTTGTATATCTCTCAATAAGCATCCGTAACCTGTACCGGAAAAGAATTCATACCCACAGGCATTTCCACCTTGGAGGAAAATCGCATGTCCATGAACACAGCCACAATGAACAGCATGTTCATGTTCACGAGGGAGATGTAATCTCCTCAACGCCCTGGATTCTTTTCCTGATTTTTATTTTCGGTCCCTGCGAGCCCCTGATACCGCTTGTTATGTACCCGGCATCAAGGAATAATGTACATGGTGTGATAATTGTTTCTGTCCTTTTTTCTGTTGTAACACTGGTCACGATGACAGCTGTTGTAATGGCGTTCAGACTGGGGCTGAGCAGGTTCAACCTGAAGCCTGTTGAAAAGTACAATCATGTTATTGCCGGTGCAATAATCCTCCTTTCAGGAATTGCGATTCAGTTCCTTGGTCTCTGATTAAGCGGCGGATTGTCCATATCCCTGAAGAACAGTTTTACTTCCGGGTCAGCTGTGATCCTGAAATTCCCGCCATCCTTAACATCTACATGAGTTATCTTATCTTTTACAGGAACCCTGATGATCCTTGTTTTGCCAGCTTCCTCCACCCGTAAATCGATGGTGAAAGTATACAGGTAATTCTGAGTCTGCTCAATACTTATCCTCCTCATTCCCCTTCCGGGACCGGGGGAACTTGAAATCTTCAGATCGGGCTCACCGGGAATATATAACCACTGGTAAAAGAACTTTGACAGGTCTTTCTTGCTTACCTCCTCCATCACCTTCCGGAAGTCTGAAGTACCTGCATTGCGGTTCCGGTACCTGGAGTAGAAAAGCCTCATCCCTTTCCAGAATAGATCATCGCCCAAATCGTTTCTAAGCATATGTAGAACCCATCCTCCTTTCTGGTAGGTACTCGGATTCAGCAAACTCATCAGGTTTGTAACAGTAGTGTCAATAACCGGCACAGGGGTTTTCCCCCTGCCCCGCAACACCCTGTTCCTGTCTGCCACCATGCGCTCCCTGAAATCATTCTCACCGTAAGTCTTTTCAAAATAGACATTTGTCAGATAGGTGGCGAAACCCTCGCTCAGCCAGATATGATACCATTCAGTTTCGGTTACTGAATTGCCGAACCACTGGTGAGCAATTTCATGGGCTATCAGCCCTTCCGCCTTCCCCTGGCCTGTAACCGAGTTCTCAGCATAAAAGATACAACCCGCGTTTTCAAGACCTCCAAAGATTGTTTTCGACTGCACATTGGCAAGTTTTTCGAATGGATACGGGCCGATCAGGGAACTGTAAAATGCAACAGGTTTAACAGCCACCGAGTAGTCGCTGAATCCTTCCTCGCGGTTACCTGAAAAGACCCAGGTCCATACCGGTACAGTACCGGCATTGCCGGCTAACCTTACTGCAAAGGGGGCTGCCGCAAAAGCCATAACTTTTACAGGGAGTGGCACCTCCTCTTTCCAGTGCGTAATAACCAGGTTTCCAGGGAGACGACTCTCTTCGATAAGATATCCGTTTGCAACAACCTTATAATGCTCAGGGGCTGTTATTATAAAATCCACAGTTGCTTTATCGGCGGGATGATCAACAACAGGCAGGTAGTTTGAAGCCCTGTCGGGCCAGTTATCTGAAAAGAATGTTCGCTCACCGAACCTGTTAACTGAGATAATTAGTCCATCGCGCGGAATCCCCGAGTATTCGATCACAAGCCCTGCATCACTTCCCTGCACAAAAGGTGAAGAAGGTATTATCTCAAGCCTGTCAGACTGGTGTTTCCATGTAGCTGCTGAACCGCCAACAGTTACCGAGCTTACAACCATCCCGGTGCCATTACTGTCAAGGTTCTTCAGATCAAGGCTTATTGAATTTGTATTTTCCTTAATAGTGAGATCAATAACCGCTGAACAACGAATAAGGTCGGTAGTGTCGTTTATGTTAATGCTGAATGTATAGTGCTTAATATCAAATAATGATCCTGGCTTGTTCACACCGGCATTAACTACAATGCAGGGCAATGTCAGGAGCAGCAGTAGTGTCAGAAGTGTTTTCATCTCAGACAATCTTATGATAATGTAAAGTTAACAGGCAGTTACAAACAAAAAATAGAAATATTGGCTTTTAATTATTAGTTTTGCACTATCTAATAAATGGCGGATGACTTACGATTATAATACACAAAGAAAGAGGATGGCCCTGCCGGAGTATGGAAGGAATGTTCAGAAGATGGTCGACCATATAAAGTCGATCAAGGATACTGACGAGAGAAACCATGCTGCCAGGACCATAATCCAGATTATGGGAAATCTCAATCCACATCTTCGCGATGTCGGAGACTTCAAGCATAAACTCTGGGATCATCTTGCCCTTATTGCTGATTTTGAACTTGACATAAAATCGCCATACCCAACTCCTGAAAGATCAAAATTCCAGGAAAAACCACACCAGATTGCATATAACCAGGGTAATATAAGGTTCCTTCACTATGGTAAAATTGTCCAGATGCTGATTGAGGAAGTCTCTAAAAAGCCTGAAGGCGAGGAAAAAGAATACCTTACATCCCTGCTTCTGAACCAGATGAAAAAATCCTACATTACATGGAACAGGGGACAGGTGGCTGATGAGGTGATAATTAACGACCTTCAGCATCTTTCAGGTGGAAAACTAAAGGTTACAGAAGGCGTTAAGATACTCGAGGTAAGGGATCTTATGCCCCAGCAAAAGAAAAAGCCACAGGGGAAACAGCACGGCAAGCAACAAAACAAACATTCAGGAAAGAAAAAAGGATACAACAGGGGCTGATGGCCACATTTGTTGTCAACGGTGGAAAACATCTCCATGGAGAGATTACTCCTCAGGGAGCTAAAAATGAAGCCCTGCAGGTACTTTGTGCAGTCCTCCTTACAGGCGATAAGGTTACTATAAACAACATACCCGATATCCGGGATGTCAATAAACTGATTGAGCTGCTGGCTTCACTGGGTGTTAAGGTAACAAGGAACTCATCATCATCTGTCTCCTTCGAAGCTTCAGAAATCAATCCCGACTACCTCAGAACTGATGAATTCAGGGCCCAGAGCGAAGCCCTCAGGGGCTCAATAATGATCGTGGGACCTCTCCTTGCGAGATTCGGAAAAGCGCTGATCCCAAAACCTGGCGGGGACAAAATCGGGCGAAGGAAAGTGGATACCCACTTCATCGGATTCCAGAAACTTGGTGCAAAATTTGAATTCGACAGTTCTGATTCCTTCTTCACCGTGGAGGCAAAAAAACTTACAGGGGCATATATGCACCTTGATGAAGCATCTGTTACAGGAACGGCAAATATTATAATGGCAGCAGTGCTTGCCGAGGGAAAAACCACAATCTACAATGCAGCATGCGAACCTTACATCCAGCAACTCTGCAGGATGCTTGTAAGCATGGGAGCCAGGATAACAGGAACAGGATCAAACCTCCTCTATATCGAAGGTGTTAAGAAACTTTCGGGTTGCAATCACACAATCCTGCCCGACATGATTGAGATCGGCTCGTTCATTGGCATGGCAGCCATGACTGAGTCGGAGATCACAATAAAGAATGTTTCGTACGATAACCTGGGCATCATACCGGATTCATTCAGGCGGCTTGGAATTAAACTAGAAAGAAGGGATGATGACATATTTGTTCCAAGGCAGAAACACTATGAAATTGAAACATTCCTCGATGGATCAATAATGACAATTGCCGATGCAATATGGCCCGGGCTGACCCCCGACCTGCTCAGCGTCTTCCTTGTTACCGCAACACAAGCCAAGGGTGCAGTCCTTATCCACCAGAAAATGTTTGAGAGCCGTCTTTTCTTCGTTGATAAACTAATTGACATGGGCGCCCAGATCATACTCTGTGATCCGCACAGGGCAACAGTTATAGGACACGACAGGAAAATCAGGCTTCGCGGCACTGTGATGTCATCACCTGATATCAGGGCCGGCGTGGCCCTGCTTATAGCCGCAATGTCGGCCGACGGTAAAAGTGTTATACACAATATCGAACAGATCGATCGTGGCTATGAGCATATAGACACCCGACTTAACGCCCTGGGTGCTGATATTAAGCGTGTCTGAATTCCTCCTTTCATAATGCTGAATCTGACAATTTGACAAGAAAATCATAATGGCAGGCTATTTGCCTGTTCATTTCAAATCATAATAAATCCTGTGAAAAAATGACTAAGAAAAAACATGAATCAGCTGAAGAGGTAAAAAGAGAAGAAGCGGCGGAAACAGCTGAAAATATGAACATTAATTCACAAGAAACAAACGATGGTGCGGGAAATGAAACTACAGCCGCGAACCAGGCAGATGGCCCGGGCCAGTCTGACCAGGGTTCAACCACTGGTGCTGTAGCTGACAAGGAGCCTATAAATGAACCTTCTTCACTGGAAAAACTGGCAGAGATGCAGGACAGGTACCTGCGCCTTTCTGCAGAGTTTGATAATTACAGGAAACGCACACTCAGGGAAAAGATAGAACTTACAAAACATGCCGGAGAAAACATCCTCATAGGTATCGTACCTGTAATGGATGACTTCGAGCGTGCAATGAAACTGATGGATTCCACTAATGACTGCGCTGCAATGAAATCAGGGATAGATCTCATATATAACAAGTTCAGGGACTTCCTGAAGCAAAATGGAATTAAGGAGATCGAATCGCTTAATACTGATTTCAATGTTGACCTGCATGAAGCTGTGAGCAAAATAAAAGTTGAGGACGAAAACCTTAAAGGAAAGGTTGTTGAAGTAATTCAAAAAGGATACTTCCTTCACGAAAAGGTGATGCGTTTCTCAAAAGTTGTGGTAGGTGAATAGTAATCCCAAACTAACAAATCCATTTAATGACAAAAAGAGATTTTTACGAGGTTCTTGGGGTTCCTAAAACCGCTACCAAGGATGAAATAAAGAAGGCCTACAGGAAGCAGGCTCTTAAATTCCATCCCGACAAAAACCCGGGTGATAAAAGCGCTGAAGAGAAATTCAAGGAAGCTGCTGAAGCTTACGAGGTTCTTTCAAACGACGAAAAGAGGGCAAAATACGACAGGTACGGGCATTCAGGGCTTGGAAATTCAGGCAATCCTTATGCAGGACACGACATGACTATGGAGGATATCTTCTCATCCTTCGGCGATATTTTTGGTGATGCATTCGGTGGTTTCGGAGGTTTTTCTTCAGGGAGAAGAAGCAGGTCGGTAAACAAGGGATCAAACCTCAGGGTGAAAGTCAAATTAAACCTCCAGGAGATTGCTACAGGTACGGAGAAAAAACTTAAGGTAAAGAAATATGTGCCCTGCTCAACCTGCAAGGGAACCGGAGCAGCTGATTCATCAAGTTATTCAGACTGTTCAACCTGCCGTGGCACAGGTCATGTAACAAGAATTACAAATACTCTGCTCGGACAGATGCAGACAACCTCTGTCTGTCATGCCTGTGGCGGTGAAGGTAAGATCATAACAAAGAAATGTACAACCTGCTATGGCGAAGGTGTTGTCGAAAAAGAAGAGATAATAAAGATAAATATCCCTGCCGGGGTTGGAAAAGGAATGCAGATGACCGTCAGCGGAAAAGGGAATGCACCAAGACGAGGCGGTATTGACGGCGACCTGCTTGTTGTAATCGACGAGGAAGAACACGATGAACTCATAAGGGAAGGAAACGACCTGATCTATAACCTGTTTATAAGTGTACCGGATGCAATTACAGGAACCAACGTCGAAGTACCAACGGTTGATGGCCAGGTCAAAATAAAGATAGAAGCCGGAACCCAGCCCGGTAAAATTCTAAGACTGAGGGGAAAAGGACTTCCTGAAGTTAACGGCTACGGGCGTGGAGACCTGCTCGTAAACGTTAATGTCTGGATCCCGAAAAGCCTTACAAAGGAGGAGCTCAAAATAATCGAGAAATTCCGGGAATCTGAGTCTTTCACTCCCAAACCCGACAAGGATGACAAGGGATTTTTTGAAAGAATGAGAAACTACTTCCAGTAGAAAAACACTGTATTTCAAAATTTTAAGGCAACTTATAAGCTCCCGCAATTAGCAAGGAACGAATCCTTCATGCATGGGCAGCTTATCCTGTTTTGATAATAATTGACCGATCAGATATTACTTTTTACAGAATACTTTTCTGAACAAGGGGCATATTCGCCAATTTCGTCAGCTGAAACCATTTTAATCTGTGATAGTTTATTAATTATATTTACAGTCTGTTAATACAAATACCTAACTATGGAACTTTTTGAAGCCAGGAATGTAACCAAGCAATTTGGTACACAAAAGGCCCTTGATAATGTAAGCATAGCAGTGCCGGAACAAAGCATCTATGGACTGCTTGGACCTAACGGTGCAGGTAAAACCACCCTGATAAGAATCATAAACCAGATAACAGGTCCCGACACTGGTGAATTATACCTGAATGGCAGGAAACTGATGCCCGGGGATGTTCAGCTTATCGGCTACCTGCCTGAGGAAAGGGGTCTGTATAAGAAAATGAAAGTAGGCGAACAGGCGCTTTACCTTGCCCAGCTGAAAGGGCTGTCGAAACAGGAAGCTATGAGACGCCTCAAATACTGGTTCAAAAAACTTGAAATTGTTGACTGGTGGGGCAAGAAAATAGAGGAACTATCAAAAGGTATGGCACAGAAAGTTCAGTTTATCACTACTATCCTTCATGAACCAAAACTCCTGATATTCGACGAACCTTTCACTGGCTTCGACCCTGTCAATGCAAACATTGTAAAGAATGAAATTCTCTTCCTGAGGGAGCGTGGAGCAACAATAATCTTCTCAACCCATAACATGGGCTCAGTTGAGGAACTCTGCGATAATATAACGCTCATAAATCATGGAAAGACAATACTTGAAGGTAGGGTCGACCAGATCAGGCAAGCCTGGGCGGGTAATGAATTCGACCTTGTCTTCGACGGGACTGTTTCAGTAAACGGGAACTCCCATTACAGCTTAATAAAACAGGAAACTGAAAACGGGAAGACCGAAGTAAGGCTGAAGACGGCAAACACAATATCAACAAACGAGATCATCCAGACAATGATGAAATCGGGTAATATAGTATCATTCAACCCTGCACTTCCTTCAATGAACGAGATTTTCATAAGGGTTGTCGAATCACAGAATACTTCATTTGAAAATAAGAACAGCCATGAATAAAATATCTGTAATAATAAAAAGGGAATATATTACAAGGGTAAGGAAGAAGTCCTTTATAATTATGACTATTCTCGCACCTGTTCTTATGGCGGCTATGATAGTTGTTCCCAGCCTGCTTATGATGAACAAACAGGCTGAGCATAAGAAAATTGCAGTTATCGAGGAAAAGTCAGACCTTTTCAAAAATGTGATCCCGAGTACAAAAGATGAGGAGTTCGTCTACCTCGATAATGTTAAGGTCGACGACATTAAAAACTCTTTCGAACAATCAGGATACTACGGATTACTTGTAATACAGCCGGAACTTGTCAATGTACCCAATGCAATCCAGCTTATCTCTAAGAAACAGCCTCCTATTGGCCTGCTTGAACACATTGAAAGATCACTTGAAAAAGAGATACAACGCAAGAAACTCCTTGCCTACAAAATTGATAACCTTGATGAAATCCTTAAGAATGTCAACAGCAGCGTAAGCGTTCAGACTATCAAGCTCGATGACAGGGGGAAGTTTGAGAAGACAAGCACAGGTGTTTCAATGGCCCTTGCTTACATAAGCGGATTCCTGATGTATATGCTTGTATTTATATTCGGATCACAGGTTATGAGAGGTGTAATCGAGGAAAAAACAAGCAGGGTTATTGAAGTAATAATATCCTCTGTAAAACCTGTACAGCTGATGATGGGTAAGATTATAGGTATCGCCCTCGTCGGGCTGACCCAGTTCCTTATCTGGATTATCCTTACAGGAGGACTTGCAATAGGGCTCAAATCAACTTTCCTGCCAAAAGGGTCTGTGACCGAGATTACCCAGAATATGCCACAGAACCTCATGTCATCTACCGGTGTACAGCAGGCAGCTTCAACCACTGCTAATGGCGGACAGGCACAGGTAAGCTCAAAACTTTCCCCGGAATATGTCCAGATCCTGTCAACTGCACTCAACCAGCCGTGGGGTAAGCTGATAATCTGCTTCATATTCTATTTCATAACAGGCTACCTGCTATATGCCTCGGTATTTGCTGCCATAGGATCGGCGGTGGATAATGAAACTGAAACACAGCAATTCATGCTTCCGGTTACAATACCCATAATTCTTGCCCTCTTCGTTGCAATGAGTATAATGCAGAACCCTGAAAGCTCAATTGCATTCTGGTTCTCTATGATACCACTCACCTCACCTATAGTCATGATGGCAAGAATACCATTCGATGTACCTCTATGGCAGATAGCCGTTTCAATGGGTCTCATGGTAATCACTTTCATATTCTTCGTGTGGATGGCAGCAAAAATCTATCGCACGGGCATTCTTATGTATGGCAAGAAAGCATCCTGGAAAGAGATGTGGAAGTGGCTCAGGTACAGTGGCTGATAAAAGGCGAAAGGTTAAAGGCGAAAGTAAAAAGTAAAAAACAGAGGAAAATGTCGAAGATTCTGGTAATAGATGACGAAAGGTCGATAAGGAATACCCTGAAGGAGGTGCTTGAATATGAGAATCACCAGGTTGACCTTGCCGAGGATGGCCCTTCAGGATTGAAACTATTTGCCGAAAATGAATATGACGTTGTCCTTTGCGATATTAAAATGGCCAAGATGGACGGCATTGAAGTACTGCTGAAGATATCTGAAACATCGCAGGATATCCCCGTCATTATGATCTCTGGTCATGGTAATATAGACACAGCTGTTGAGGCTATTAAAAAAGGGGCTTACGACTTCCTCGAAAAACCACTCGACCTTAACCGCCTCCTGATAACAATCAGGAACGCGATGGATAAATCAAAACTTATCACACAGACCCAGGTCCTGAAGAACAAGGTCAGCAAGATCTACGAGATAATAGGCGAATCAGCTCCTATCTCACAGGTAAAGGAAATGATTGACAGGGTGGCCCCTACGGAAGCAAGGGTCCTCATCACCGGATCAAATGGCACCGGCAAGGAACTTGTCGCCCACCAGATACACGAGAAAAGTGCCCGGGCCAAGGGACCTTTTGTCGAAGTCAATTGCGCGGCTATACCTTCCGAACTTATTGAAAGTGAACTCTTCGGGCATGAAAAAGGTTCATTCACTTCAGCTATAAAACAACGTATCGGGAAATTTGAACAGGCTAACGGCGGTACAATATTCCTCGATGAGATCGGTGATATGAGCCTCCCGGCCCAGGCAAAAGTCCTGAGAGCACTGCAGGAGAATAAAATTACAAGGGTAGGCTCTGACAAGGATATACATGTAAATGTAAGGGTCATCGCAGCAACCAATAAAAACATAAAGAAAGAGATTGAAAATAACAACTTCAGGGAGGACCTTTATCACAGGATCAGTGTTATTCTGATCCATGTCCCCACTCTTAACGAGAGGGAAGATGATATACCTCTCCTGGCTGAGCACTTCAATACCCTTATCTGCAATGAATATGGAATGCCGAGAAAGAATATCAGGAAGGATGCAATAAAGGAACTGCAGAAAATAGAATGGACGGGTAATATAAGGGAGTTCAGGAATGTGCTCGAAAGACTAATCATCCTTTGCAAGGACGATATTACCGGTAAGGATGTCATAACCTACGCAAGACCTGTATCGGGCGGCAACATATAGATTCGTAATTAATCCGGTCCTGTGTAATTCTATAGTAAATGTTCAGAACAGAAAGAGATTCATTAGGGGAAATGCAGGTGCCCGTTGATGCACTTTACGGGATACATTCACTAAGGGCAAGAGAGAATTTTCCTTATGGTTCTCCATTTCATTCTGAATGGTATATGGCCATGGGGATCACAAAACTTGCCTGCTATAACACCTATCGCAGGTTCAGGAATGCAGCTACAGGAAAATATGGCGACAGGATAAATTTCAGGATGATTGACGATACAGTGCTTGATGCCCTCTGTTCTTCCGCAAAGGATATAGCCGGAGGAGAGCACTTCAACAGCTTCGTGGTACCTGCTATCCAGGGTGGTGCCGGGACCAGCATCAACATGAATGTAAATGAGATTATTACCAACACAGCCCTGGTGAAGACCGGCTCAAAGCCTGGTAATTATGAACTGATCGACCCTGTTGAACATGCTAATATTTTTCAGTCTACAAACGATGTTGTGCCAACTGCGCTGACAGTTGCCGTAATGAGGCTCCTTAACACCCTTGAAGAAAAGATCAATCTTCTGAGGGCAAAAACAGAGAAACTTGAAAAAGATCACCGCGATAAGCTAAGGCCCGGTTATACACAGATGCAGGAAGCGGTACCCTCATCTTTCGGATTGCTTTTCAGTTCATACAATGACGCCCTCTCACGCGATTGGTGGCGTGTCTCGAAATGTTTCGAAAGAATCAGGAATGTTAACCTGGGAGGAGGAGCTACAGGTACCGGGATGGCTGTTCCAAGATTTTTCATAATGGAGGTGATACCTGAATTAAGGGATCTCACTGGCTTACAGCTTGCACACAGCGAAAATCTCTCTGATAACACATCCAACCTCGACAGGTGGGTGGAGATACATGCTACCCTCAAGGCTCATGCGGTTAACCTCGAAAAGATCGCCTCGGATCTAAGGCTGCTCTCATCAGATATCGCCGGGAATAAACTCCTGACATTGCCACCAAAACAGGTTGGCAGTTCAATCATGCCCGGGAAGATTAATCCTGTTATTCCGGAGTTTATTATCTCCGCTTCTCATAAAATATATTCTAACGACCAGCTAATCAGCTCTCTTAGCGGACTCGGATGTCTTGAACTCAACGCCTACCTGCCTGTACTTGGCCATACACTTATCGAAAGTCTTAAACTTATGATCGCAGCTGACGTGACCTTGCTTTCGAACATGCTGGAAGGAATAGAGATAAATTCTGTTGCCGGGCTCGAATCTCTTATGAAAAGTCCCTCGCTAGCAACGGCACTGGTTCCAGTATGTGGCTACAACAAAGCAACAGCGCTTGCAAAATACATGAAAGAAAATGGGACAGACATTTTCGAGGCAAACAGGGCCACCGATACAATAGCTGAAACCAGGCTCAGGGAAATCCTCCTGCCCGGGAACCTTTTAAAGCTTGGCTTCGCACTCGAAGATCTGCTTTGATTCACTGATCCTTCATTAAGGATTTAATTGCTAATTTTAACCGCTTGAACATATCTGATGACTAAGGGAAGAGAACTGAAACCCCATATAGGGATTTATGGCAGGCGCAACAGCGGCAAAAGTAGCCTTATAAATGCCCTTGCGGGACAGGATATTGCAATTGTTTCCAACCATGCAGGTACAACTACTGACCCTGTAAAAAAATCGTTTGAAATAACAGGTTTCGGGCCGGTTGTCCTTGTTGACACCGCCGGGATTGACGACACGGGTGAACTTGGAAGTAAAAGAATTGACAGAACTCTCAGAACCCTCGATGTGATAGACCTGGCAATACTTGTAATTGAAGGAAATGAATGGGGTGAATATGAATCAGCACTCACAAGGTTATTCAGAGAAAAGGACCTGCCATATATTACCGTTCACAGCAAATCAGACCTTGTAAGACCTTCCGATGAGATTTTAAAGAAAATAGAAGCTATAACAGGCAATAAACCACTCGAGTTTTCCTCTGCCGATAAACGTAACTACGAGAGTCTTATCGATGCAATCAGGTCAGCGATCCCCGAACATTCATACTCAAGACCTGCCCTGCTTGGTGATCTTATTAAATATGGCGACATAGTTATCCTCATTACACCAATTGATGTTGAAGCCCCGGAGGGACGTCTTATTCTGCCTCAGGTTCAGGCAATCAGGGATATTCTCGACAATGATGCTGTCGCAATAGTGTTGAAAGAAAGGGAAGTCGACTCATTTTTGAAAAAAACCGGCATTAAACCGGCACTGGCAATTACCGATTCCCAGGTATTTGTAAAAGCAGATGCTGCAATTCCGCGTGAGGTTCCCCTTACAAGTTTCAGTATTATGCTTGCAAGGTTTAAGGGTGACTTTGAGAACTACCTTAAAGGTACCCCGAAAATATCAGACCTGAAGGATGGAGACAAAGTCCTGATCCTCGAATCCTGCTCACATCATGTTTCATGTGATGATATAGGAAGGGTGAAGATACCGCGATGGCTTTCATCATTTACAGGGAGGAAACTGACCTTTGATGTGGTAGCCGGGCTCGACCCGTTTCCTGCGCCGATAACTGACTACAGCCTTGTAGTCCAGTGCGGCGGATGCATGCTCACACGTAAACAGCTTCACAACAGGCTTCAGCCTGCAATTAAAGCAGGTATCCCGGTAACAAATTATGGCATGACAATAGCATATGTCCAGGGTATCTATAAAAGAGCCATAGCCCCATTTACAAGGAACCAGGAAGAACTCTACCTGTAATCTCTAATTAAAACCGGAAATAAATAAAGGGCATAATATCTGTTGTCCTCATCTGCCATAAGGCAACAGCAAGCAGGAGTATAAAAACAAGCTGCCCGGCCACAGGCGTCCTGATGAACAGCCCCCTGTAAGATTCTTTAACTTTCTCAGGAAGAAAGTGCAGAAGATAACCTGTAAGTATCATAATAAGAACCTGGCCGTATACCGGCATAAGGGAAATAAAAGTCCCTGGTGAGAAACTGAAGCAAATCTGCCTGAGCATCGTCGCAATGTTATCCATTGAATCTGACCTGAAGAAGATCCAGCAGAAACTGACAAAATTGAAAGTTATGAAAATACCCGCCAGCCTCGCGATCGTTTTATTAGAACCTTTTTCCCCGAAAATGGCATTCCTGATCTTGTCAATAACCAGTCCGGCTCCATGAAGTCCACCCCATATAATAAATCTGAGTGATGCACCGTGCCATAGTCCACCCAGCAGCATTGTAATCATCAGGTTCAGCCCTGTCCTGAATTTACCCTTCCTGTTACCTCCAAGCGGAATATATAGATAATCCCTGAGCCAGCTTGAAAGTGATATATGCCACCTCTTCCAGAAATCCGTTATCGATGATGCTTTATATGGTGAATTGAAATTTACAGGAAGCCTGAACCCGAGCAGCAGTGCCACCCCGATTGCAATATCAGTATACCCTGAAAAATCGCAGTAGATCTGCAGTCCGTAACCATATATTGCCATCAGGTTTTCAAAACCCGAATAGAGAGCAGGCGTATCAAATACCCTGTCGACAAAGGTCAGTGCAATGAAATTGGATATTATGATCTTCTTTATCAGTCCCTTCGATATCATGAAGAGGGAGTGACCAAACTCGCGCTTTGTAACACTGTACTCCTGGTAAACCTGCGGCATAAAGACTGATGCCCTTACTATCGGACCTGCAACAAGGTGAGGGAAAAAAGAAACATAAAAGCCAAAGTCGAGAATATTCTTAACAGGGTCCATCTTCTTCCTGTAAACATCAATAGTATAGCTCAGCGACTGGAAAGTAAAAAATGAGATGCCAACAGGAAGTATGATGAATGATGTGTCGAAATGGGTGCCAAGGATTGAATTTGAGGTTGAGGAAAGAAGGTCGAATACCCTGAAGTCAGAACCGAAAAGTGTATTAACCGACCCTGTTATAAATGATGCATATTTAAAATAAGCAAGCAAACCAAGATTTGATATCACACTAAGGGCAACAAAGAATTTCCTTCCGCCTTTCGTTTTAGCACCATTGATTAGCAATGCGCAGGAATAGTCAACTACCGTTACAAAAATGAGAAGGAAGAGAAAGAGACCTCCGGTTTTGAAGTAAAAATACAGGCTGACAAGAAGAAGGTATATGTTCCTTAGCCTCAACCTCCTGTATACAATACTGTAAGCACCGATAACAATAAGCAGGAAGAGCCAGAAGCCGGCAGTTGTGAAGATAAAGGGATTGGCAGGGTCGTATGTGAATGCCTTTTTCAGCAGTACCCTGAAGAGGTTTGTTTCTTCACCGGCCTTTTCCACTGGTTTCTCAGTATTTAAAGGCATGACCACCTTTATTGTATCACTCTTAACAGTTGTATCCCTGGCGGGAATATGTTCTGCTTTAGAAATGAAAAGGTCCCTGAACATGAGAGCGGATAAAGTATCTGCCCCTGCATTTGTAAAATGAACAAGGTCGGCTCCGGCAAGTGAAGGTACTCTTTCAGACCAGTTAATTATTGAGTTCTCCCCTCCCATTGCAGCCCTGGCATCCCAGAACCCGGCACCGGCCCGTTTTGCTGCTGCCTGCTGAGCCTTAGTTATAAGGGGAAGATTCGGGAAAGAACGTATAGTATCTCCCGATTTTTCTGCCATATCAGATACCCCGATAACAAGAAGAAGTGCGGATGGAAAGGCGGCTTTTACTTTTTCAAGCTGCCTGTAAACACCTTCCTCGTAATAGTTGTATTCTTTCCTGACATTCCTTACTATATTAAGTCCATAATGCAGTACAACAAGGTCGGGCTTAAGCAGCCTGTATGATTCTGAAAGATCAGCGCTGTCGACCATCGAAAATTCAAGGCCGGCACTTCCCCTTTGCGGTATATTATCCACGATGACCCCTTTTGAGGATTCAATGCTTAATCCAAGGATATCAGGACTTGAATTGCCTTCGAATTCAATTGTTATCTCCTTCTTACGTTTAACATTACAGGTAAACTGTCTCAAAGTTCCGCCGGAGAAAAGGGTATCGGATGCTATTTTGTCTTTTGTATCCCTTACAGTAACTCTTGTATTCTTCCCGGCATTCTTGTAGAATATCCTGAGGCTGTCGTAACGGATCTCAGAACTGTCTGCAAGTTTAGAAGGTACAACTCTTACAAACGCTTTTTCATTTTTCCCTGAAACACCGGGTGGCAGGTACCTGCAGAGAGTCATGAATGGCCCGAGCGCCCTGCTTGAATACTCCCCGGTCTTGTATGAAAGATAATTGTATCGCTTCCAGTTTGATGAAGATCTTATATACACACTTTCGGTATACATAACAGGCATCAGGGGAAGGAAGAGGCCGGGACCTGCGCCTCCGTAGATTTTCCTCAGGTGCCTTCTCATATAAGCAGTCACCCTGTCACCTTCAATCTGCGAATCGCCGTAATAAAGGATCCTTACCTGCCTGCCTTCTGCAATCCCGGAGTCAATGCGTGAAACGAGCCTCTCATTGAAAGAGATGACTTTAACAGAAGTATCTGCAGGATGTGATATAAAAGCTGACGAGTCTCGGGCAATAACAGTGTCGACGGACTTCTCCAGGGGAATGACTGGAGCCTGATCCGGAGCCTTTTTAATGCTGAAGGTAGCCGCAGGGAGGAAATCAGCCGGGCCAGGCAGGGAGATTCTTCCCGCAAGCAGAACAGACAGGATAACAAGGCTGGAGATTATCAGCAACAAGAGAAGGAAGGTCCTGAAAGGGCGCATATTTTACAGAGACAAATAATCAGGGCACAAATGCCTTTTCCCCGGAACATTCGCCACACCGGGTACTATGGAAAAAAATTAACAGACCTCCCGGCTCTCAGCTCTTCTTCCTGATCTTAAGCCTCTGTCCAACCTGTATCTTCCCCGGATCTGAAATGTTATTAAGTGCGAGTACCTCAGATGTTGTTACATTATCAAACTTCTTCACTATATCCCATATAGTATCTCCATACTGAACAGTATACATAACAAAATCTGAATCACTCGATTGTGTCGAAGAACCTGTACTAACCGGCTGGGTTACCGGGGCTGTTGATCCCGACAATGCCTGTTTCTCAGCCTGGCTCATATCGTTGATCCTTGAATAGTATGCCGACTTTGACGGGTCTACGAATACAGATAACCTCTGCCCCACCCTTATTGTGTTTCCATAAATGTCGTTCCAGTACCTGAGGTCCGACAATCCTACATGATACCATTCGGCAATAAAGCCAAGGTTATCTCCATCCTTAACAGTGTAGTATAACTTCGTCTTACCCTTGATATCAACAGGATAATATGAAGATTTTGACGGATTTACTGTGAGTTTTGATTTGTTCAGATATATCTCTGATTTATGATTCCTTATTGTATCTGAAAGGTCAATAAATGAGCCAAGATGTTTCATTGGCAGCGTAAGCGACTGTGGTTTTGAACTACCCGGAACCAGTCCTGTCCTGTACTGAGGATTTAATGCCCTCAGCTCTTCAATGGGGATATTCATTACTTCAGATATCTGTGAAAGGTGCATATCCTTGTTCACCATTATTGTATCTGTAGAAACAGGCAAATCGATAAGCAGTGGCTTGATGTGATGTTCCTTATAATTATTAAGTATGTAGGTAGCTGCTATATATTGCGGAATATAGCCTCTTGTCTCCCTTGGCAGCCTGTAATATATCTCCCAGTAATCCTTCCTGTTTCCTGATCTCCTGATTGCCTTGTCGACATTACCCGGTCCGCAGTTATATGCAGCTATTACAAGCACCCAGTCGTGGTAAATGTTGTACATATCCTTAAGATACCTGGCGGCAGCATGAGTCGCTTTGACAGGGTCACGTCGCTCATCCACTATAGAATTTATTGTCAATCCGTATAACTTGCCTGTTGAGTAAAGGAATTGCCACATTCCTGTTGCTCCTACCCTTGATACAGCTACCGGATTGAGTGCTGATTCAATTACTGCCATATATTTAAGCTCAGCAGGAAGGCCATAGGAATCAAAAATATCCTCAATCATGGGGAAATAGTACTCCTCGAGCCCGAGTATTGCGCTGGTGCTCTCAATACGCCTGTCTGTATAAACCCTTATGTGGTTCCTTATTATGCTGTTATAAGGGAGGTTTATAACCGAGTTGATCTTGCTTAGCCTGTCGATATAGACTGAATCGGGAAATTCAACAATTACTGAATCATTTGAATATTCCGGATGAGCCTTCAGTGCAAGCTTCACATACCATGAACTGACGAGACTGTCGAGATCTCTTCCGATCCTCTCAGTGCTTTCATCCGTTTTAATGATTATTGTATCATTTACAGAAGCAATTACATTAAGGACAGAGATAAAAAGTATAGAAACAATAATAATAGCTTTTTTCATCACACTCAAAAGTTAATTTTCATTGAAACACTTACACCAAAAGCTGAGTAATTATATAAAGGAAATTGAAAAGGTGCAACAGAAAGATTAAGATTTTCGCCTACATCATAGTTAAACAGGCTTGCATCGACGTTTGCGTCAAGAATGGTGATAAGGTACCATGCTCCAAGTCCTATAAGCGACAGATCGCGGTATCTCCTGAAATAGTCTACCTGGTTCAGGAGCTGATCCTGGACATAGGAACTTGTATTATCATTGAAACTTGAGGAATTAAGCATTGGATCGTAGACCTCCCTGCTTACTCCCCTTATCAGGCTGACATAGCTGTCTGTTTCAAGGACTTTGTCAGTAAAATCCTGGTATGCTTTCGTATAAGTCTTGTACCATTTTGTATTATAAGATACAGCATAGCCGAGGCCGCCGAAGCCGCCGTAAACGATTGGTACCTTCCAGTACTTTCTTGTATATATCTGTCCTGCACCGGGGAAAGCCGCTGCAAGCATCGTTGCCTTCAGTGGGCTCAGGATAATAATTTTTCTTTTGGGTTGTGAAACAGATGCAGTATCCTGGGCTGACAGGGATTGGATGCCTGTGAACACCAGTAAAAGTATCAGTGATATTTTATAGACGCCGCGTTTCAATACAATGTTATGCCGGGAATAGTTAACCGGTAAATCATAAAAACGGTGCGTAAAGATAATTATTTTCAGGAGTTGAGACGGTCGAAGACTCCTAAAATGCGCTCCATCTCCTCGGGCGATTCAAACTGTATGACGATCTTGCCCTTGCCTTTTTCGTTTATCCTGAAGTTAACCTTCGATGTGAAGATTTTCTCAAGATGCTGTGACAGCTGGATAAAATCATCATTGAGTTTTTTCTTTTTCTCAGCTTTTGCAGGATCCTTAAGGGTCTCAACCTGGAGAGTCCTTACAAGTTCTTCAGTACTTCTCACTGAGAGATCGTTGTCAAGAATCCTGTAATATACCTTGATCTGCTTTTTGGGATCTTCAATATTGATAAGTGTACGGGCATGGCCCATAGAAAGCTGCTTGTTCTTTATACCAAGCTGTATTTCAGGTGGAAGCTTGAGAAGCCTCAGGTAATTTGCGACTGTTGATCTCTGTTTTCCAACCCTGTCGCTGAGCTGCTCCTGTGTAAGCCTGCACTCTTCTATAAGTCGCTGGTAGCTGATTGCTACATCAACTGCATCAAGATCCTCGCGCTGAATATTTTCAACAAGAGCAAGTTCAAGCATTGCCTGGTCGTCGGCTGTACGGACAAAAGCAGGAACATGTGTAAGTCCTGCCAGTTTTGCTGCCCTTAAGCGGCGTTCGCCTGCTATAAGCTGGTAACGGCCATTAGCTGATTCCCTTACTGTGAGCGGCTGGACGATGCCCAGTTGTTTTATTGAAGCTGCAAGTTCTTCAAGCGACTGCTCGTCGAATCTTGTTCTTGGCTGAAATGGGTTACCATCTATAGATTCAACGGCTATCTGGAGGTTCGCCTCAACCTTCTTTTCCAACACCTCTTTCTCAACACCTTCGATAAGCGCTCCAAGTCCCCTGCCCAAAGCATTCTTCTTACTCATATTCATTGTATCTGCTAATTTATCTGTGGCTGAACTTCAGTTACTTCATTTTTGGAGATCAGCTCCTTCGCCAGGTTAAGATAGTTAACCGTACCACGTGATTCAGCATCATAAAGGATTGCGGGCTGACCGAAGCTTGGAGCCTCTGACAGTTTCACATTCCTCTGTATGATCGTCTGGAACACCATCTGCTGGAAATGCTTGTTTACCTCTTCAGCAACCTGGTTCGAAAGCCTTAGCCTTGCATCATACATTGTAAGCAGGAAGCCTTCTATTTCAAGGGCCTGGTTAAGATTACCCTGTATGATCTTGATTGTGTTAAGAAGCTTGCCGAGCCCTTCAAGTGCAAAATACTCGCACTGAACCGGGATTATAACGGAATCTGAAGCTGTAAGTGCATTTACAGTGAGAAGGCCAAGCGATGGTGAACAGTCAATAAGTATATAGTCGAATTCATTTTTCAGACCTGCAAGTACTTTCTTCAGAACCTTTTCCCTTTCAGTCATCTCAAGCATCTCAATCTCAGCACCTACAAGGTCAATATTAGAAGGCAGTATCATAAGATTCTCAACAGCGCATTTCAGAAGAGCTTCATGCGGATCCTTGCCGTCGATAAGGCAATCATATACTGTGCAACTGATCTGGCGGTTATCTATCCCGATACCCGATGTTGCGTTTGCCTGCGGATCAGCGTCAACAATCAGAACCTTCTTCTCCAGAGCTGCAAGGCTGGCTGCAAGGTTTATCGCTGTAGTAGTCTTACCTACTCCTCCCTTCTGATTCGCAAGTGCTATTATTCTTCCCATTTATTTTAAAATTTCCTGTTATTATTTTGAGTTTCAAATTTACTATTTATGCACCATGCCGCCGGACAGGGGTGATTGTAATTGTAAACATTTTTTTTACGGTTTTCAACACGTTATTAACAGCATAAAATTGTATACATCCTGTCGAAAATCGTCGTGATCTGAGAATGTCCCCCGGTATAAATATCATAAGATCTTGAGCTTATGGCAATCATTTTTTTATGCTCTCCTTATTTAAAGAATCCTGTTGATATTGTCAGAAACCGGTCCCTGCTTTTATTTTATGTGAATAATGTCCATCTTTATCAGGGCCAAAAAACTTATACCGATGAATTCAGCTGCAATTAAGAACGGGTGGTATGTTATAGTAAACCCGAATGCCGGCAACAGGAAAGGTCAGAAAGACTGGATGAGGATTTCCGATCTCTTTTCGAAGGAAAAAGTTGAAATTGAAGCTGCTTTTACAGCAAGGAAAGGTCATGCTGTTGAACTTTCGAAAGATGCAATCAGGAACGGATACAGGAAAATTCTCGTGGTTGGAGGAGACGGAACACTGAATGAAGTGGTTAACGGCATATTCACCCAGGATACGTGCGCCACAACTGACATGACTGTTGGTCTTATACCTGTTGGAACAGGGAACGACTGGGGTAAAATGTTTGCAATCCCACTTGTTTATGAAGGCGCTGTCAAGGTCATAAAGGAAGAAAAGAAAATGCTCCACGACGTGGGTATTGTGAGCTTTCATGAAGGAGATTCTAAACACAGCAGGTACTTCATTAATATAGCCGGACTTGGCTTCGAAGCACTTGTTGTCAAAAAGACAAACTACCAGAAAGACAGGGGTCGTAGCAGCAAGGCAATTTACCTTTATAACCTTCTTACCAGCCTGATCTCATTCAAAAAGACAATGGCCGACATAACTGTTGATGGCACTACGGTTAATGCAAAAGTTTTTACAGTAAATGTCGGGAACGGAAGATATTGCGGCGGAGGAATGAGGCAGACACCTGAAGCGGTACCCGATGATGGACTTCTCGACCTTACAATAATCAGGGAGATGGGCAGGTTCGAAATTATAAAGAACCTCAAATTACTGTACGACGGAACTATACTGGGGCACCCAAAAGTTGACGGTTACCGGACAAAAAATATAAAGATCTCAACTGACTCAATCCTGTATTGCGAGGCAGACGGGGAACTGCTCGGACATACACCGGCAGAATTCAGTATAGTGCCGGGGTCAATAAACATTGTTTATGCCAGCAGGCTTATTCAGTAATTGTGATCTGGAAAAGGGCAGGCCAGTTTTTTCCCGTGACAAAAATCCTATTACCTGCTTTATCCCATGCGATACCGTTAAGCACGTCGACTGTTGTATCAGTCCCCGGATCCTTTAAGATACCTTTAAGGTCAATATATGCTATCACTTTCCCGCTTGACGGGTCTATTCTTGCAATAAGATCAGTCATCCAGATGTTTGCCCATATTTCGCCGTTTATATACTCAAGTTCATTGAGCTTCATCACCTTGTTTTTATTATCATAAACCTCGATTGTCGAAGTAACAGTAAAGGTTTCCGGATCCATGAAATAAAGCATATTGGTTCCATCGCTCATAACAAGCTTATCGCCTATCGTTGTAATTCCCCATCCTTCAGTCTGGTAATAGACCTTATTAATCTGGCGGAATGATGACTTCTCATATACAAATCCCACCCTCGACTGCCATGTAAGCTGGTAGATCCTGTCCCCGTAAATTGTAATTCCTTCACCGAAGAACTGTGATCCAAGTTCGAGTATGTTAAGGACCTGGCCATTTTCAAGCTGCACCTTCCTCAGGCTTGATCTTGCCTCCTGCCCGGTGCCCTCATACAAGACACCATTCTCATAGACAAGTCCCTGGGTAAAAGCCTCTTTGTCATGAGGATATTGCTTAATAACCCTGAATCCATTTCTTTTTGCAGGGGTGTCGGAATAAACAACGAGAAAACGTGTTACGGTCTGCACCGCCTCTCCTTTCCCGAACGCAACAACTTTCAACGCCTTGCGGCCTGTCTTTTTAAGGAGTGCCGGAGGAACTGCATACTCTGCCGGGAGCTTTGTAATTGTAGTTACATAAACACCGTCGAAGAAAACCCTGACCGAATCAGGCGACACCGGTGCTTTGGCCGGTGACAGGCTTACCTTGAAAGAAGCTCCAAGCTTAAGTCCTGCGTTTTCCTCTGGGGAGACAAGTATAAAGTAGCTCGGGGCTTCAACCGCAGGACTCTTCTCTTTAAGTGTGCTGAGCTCCGGCCGTGAAACCGGTTTGCCTGAGCATGAAAGTATCCAGGATAAAAAGGCTGGAATGAACAGATTTATAACGTAGCTCCTAAGTGTTTTGCTCATCTTCTTTCTTTTTTTTTCGCGACAGAAACTGTGGTAATTTCCAGGCCGACCTCCTTATTCGCCTCTCAGCGAACTGCTCCTGTGCCTCATATGGGAAAAGCATCTGCCATACTTCGCTCCATCCGGGGAAACCTCCAAGGTTCTTATCATCTATATAAATATCAGCATCAATTTTCCTGCTTATATTTTCGTCAAATACTTCCTCGGGGTAATTCCTGTTTACTGCATAAAACTCTATACCATTCCGGCGGCAGTACTCAACTGCATCATTCAGCTCCTTTCCAGTCCGGAAAGTCCAGAGAATAAGTTTTGCCCCTTTTTTCTCAAGTTCCTTAAGCGTTGAAAATGCAAATAACTTTTCCTTACCAATGGCAGGATACTCATGCTCGACGATCGTACCGTCAAAATCAACTGCTATTTTTATGTTAAGCAACTCGTTCATCTGCCCTTCTATTGAGGAAGTAAATTTAACCAAATTGGGATTATAACTGAAATTTATCTTAATTTTGACCACCGCTCAAGACAACTGAATATGCGTCATATCCCCAACTTTATCACCTCACTGAACCTTGCTTCAGGTTTCGCAGCAGTCATATTTATACTAAACGGTCACCCGGCTACAGCCTCATGGCTCATATTGCTTGCAATGGTTTTTGATTTCTTCGATGGTTTTGCTTCAAGGTTGCTCAAAGCCTATTCTGACATGGGTAAGGAACTTGACAGCCTGGCCGACATGGTCAGTTTTGGAGTGGTGCCCGGGTTACTTATATATTCCTTCCTCTGTAAAAGCGGCGGTGTAAACGGTGGTGAGGTAAATTTTCTTTATTTACTTGTATCAGCATTTTATCCTGTTTGTGCAGGATTACGCCTTGCAAAGTTCAATATAGACACTACACAGGCTACAACATTCAGGGGAATGCCCACCCCGGCAGGCGCCCTTGCAATAATCACTCTCTCGCTTGCAGCAGCTTATTCCGGAAATCAGCTGATTAACAGGATACTGGAATCACAAACAGTAATAATCATCTACTCGTTGTTCCTGTCGGTTATGATGGTAACAAGAATCCCGTTACTCTCACTAAAGTTCCACGACCTTAAGTTTAAAGGCAACGAGGGCAGGTTCCTTCTTATAGCAGCAGTAGTGCTCATTGCCGCCCTCTTCAGGTTCACAGGCCTGCCGCTTATAATACCGGCCTACCTTCTTGTATCGGTAATTTCACTTCTTTTCTGAGCTGCCCTTCAGCTCTTCAGCCTGGCTTTCGGCAACCTTCTTATCATAGAGGATAACAGCTGACCTGATTATCATCCATGACACGATAATGAATACCGGCCAGATAAGGTATGTTAATATTTCCGTTATATACATTTTCCAGTAGTTTTTAAAATTTGTTTTACTTATTGCTCCCCGCAACCTGGCTCCTTGCTATCCCGACATAACATGTCGGGACTTTACGCTCGGCCCTGTTTTGACTTTCGCCTTTCACCTTTAACCTTTCGCCTTTAATAAGCGTGATCATCAGAATTAACCTCTTCACCTGTAACTTTTTCGGAAGTAATTGCCTTCCATGCGTACCATATGTAAGCAAGCACAAATGGTATAAGGAATGATACAAACATCATTGTCTTAAGCGTGAATAAGCTGGATGAAGCATTCCGGATTGTAAGTGAATGCTGCAGGTTATATGACGACGGATAGAATGCAGTATTATTGTAACCTGCCAGCAGGAATAGTGCAAGTACTGCAGCCACGGTCCCGGCACCTGTAAACCATATACCCTTATTGCTTCCTCGGAATATTGATGCGTAGAGTCCATATAGTACACCTACAACACCTGCCAGGAAAAGAACAAGTACAATTGGCATGCCCAGGAGGTTATGCAGGTATTTGAACTTCTCAAGCGAGACAGTACCAGAAACCGGGTCGACAGCAAAACCGCTTGTTACAAGGATTGAACCGACAAAATAGAGGAAGAACACAAGGAAGTAAAGAGAATTCATTATAAGCTTTCTCCTCGCACGGCTGACGATTTCCTCATCTTCAACAGTATTTATAATAAAGAGCAGCCCGTTTATCCTCACAAGGAAAAGTACCGCAAGGCCAAGGGCAACATTTCTTATATCGAGTACAGCTTCAAGCCCGTTCCAGGCGGTCTGCCAGTGAACCTGGTTCATCTGGTCGAGCGAGAATCTGGCGCCTGTGAAAAAAGTGCCGACTGCGGTACCAATAAGGAGAGGGCCAAGGCATCCGTTTATGAAAAGAAACAGGTCAAAAGTCCCCTGTCCGAAAACATTCGATGGTTTGGACCTGAATTCATAAGCGATTGCCTGTATTATGAAACTGAACAGGATGGCAATCCATACCCAGTATGCTCCCCCGAAGCTTGTTGAATAAAATAAGGGGAATGATGCAAAAAATGCACCTCCGAAAGTAACCAGGGTCGTGAATGTAAATTCCCATTTACGCCCGAGTGTGTTTACTATCATCTTTCGCTGGGTCTCATTTGCCGGAAGTGAAAAGATGAACGACTGTCCTCCCTGAACGAACATCAGGAACACAAGAAGTGCAGCAAGAACTGATACAATAAGCCACCAGTAATTCTGCAGGAATATATGAGTAATCATAGTTGTCATTGTCTGTCCTCCTAATGTTTTGGTCCGATTTTAATCTGTTTAACCATAATAGATACTTCAGCTATTGCAAGGGCTGTGAAAAGGAATGCAAACAGCCAGAATGTTGTCTGAACCGCTCCTGTACTTATATGTGAAACTGCAATATTCACAGGCATGAGATCCTGTATTATCCAGGGCTGCCTCCCCATTTCCGTAAGTATCCATCCAAGCTCGCTTGCCAGGTAGGGCAGGGCTATTGAGATAAGCATAACTCTCAGGAACCACCTGTGCTTCTCTATTGTGTTGTTGAAAAGGAAGACAACTGCCAGGGCAAACAAAAGTATCATTAAGAATCCAAGAACAACCATCATATGGAAAGAGTAGAATGCGCCATGAACATCAGGGATTGCGTCACCCGGCGAATTGAGATATGCATACCCGAAATACCTGAAATAGTTATCCCTGAAACCCTGGTCAAGGAATTTTGTTTTTAGTTCGGCTACAGCCTGTGTGTCATTTCCATCCTTCGCTTTCTTATAATCTAGAAGTGCCTGTCTTGCAACCTTGCCTCTCTCCATCTTCTCGGCAACCGACATTATTCCTCTTTCTATATTACCGGTTATATGGTCATTGAGACCAGGAACATATGCATCCTTGTCGCCGGCTGTCATTATTGAAAGAAGATCAGGAAGTTCTATCTTGAACCTGAGTTCATTTACATCCTTACCTGCAAGTTTCTCATCGGTTTTCTTAAGTATCCCGAAAGCTGCAAGCGGTGCATTTGTACGGCCATTATAGAGAGCCTCGAAAGATGCAAATTTTACAGGCTGAACCTTAGCCATTGTGCGTGCTGATGAATCACCTGTAAATGCAACAAGAAATGAAGAGAGAAGTCCGAATATGGCCCCGACAATCATGCTTTTTTTTGCAAAATCTGTCTCCCTCTTCTTTAAAAGGAACCATGAGCTTATACCAATTACAAACATCGAAGCGAGTACAAAGCCTGAGGAGATTGTATGCAGAAACTTATCAAGTGCAACCGGGTTGAACAGTACGGCCCAGAAATTAACCATCTCGTTTCTTGCGGTCTCGGGATTGAATACCATACCTACAGGGTGCTCCATCCATGAATTTGCAACAAGGATCCAGAGTGCAGAAAGGTTAGCCCCTATCGCGACAAGCCAGGTTGATACCAGGTGGAACCTTTTGCTTACCTTTTTCCACCCGAAGAACATTACTGCAACGAAGGTTGATTCAATAAAGAAAGCAAGTATTCCCTCCACTGCAAGCGGAGCTCCGAAGATATCGCCTACAAACCATGAATAACCCGACCAGTTGGTACCAAATTCGAATTCAAGAATAATCCCGGTCGCTACCCCGATCGCGAAATTTATCCCGAAGAGTGTCATCCAGAATTTTGTGATCTTTTTCCATTCCTCATTTCCGGTCTTTACATACATCGTTTCCATCATTGCAACGATAAACGACAGACCCAGAGTAAGCGGAACAAAGAACCAGTGATAGATTGCTGTCAGAGCGAATTGTGCCCTCGACCAGTCAACCAGGCTTAAGTCAATGTACTCAGTCATTATTTATTTGTATTAAGTATCTGATTTCTGACATAATTGCTTCTTTCATCGTCTGTCCTGAAGCTTTTCTTAAGAAGATCCGGGAAGAAAAATATTTTAAGAACGATGAATATTATAAAGAGCTTGATCAAAATAACAAGCCAGATGCGTCGGCCAAGGGATGTCATTTCCCTGAAGCCGTCGTAATAAAAATGGAATATCTTTTTAATTGTTGATGCTAAACTTCTCATCCCACTGCTTTACGAGTGCACCAAAAGACCACTATCCATAAATATATTACTTTTTCCCTTCCTCGGTATTTTGCCCGGAATTTTTCACGTCTGCAATCAGCTTCTCTGTTTTAGCAACCTCCGCCTCCAGGCTTGAGGTTATCTTCCTCACTGCCTTGAAATTATTGAAAAACTCCCGCGCCAGTACGCGCAATACTGTATAACCTGGTATGCCAAGTATCATACCGGGGACCCCTGCTGCAAAACCCGCTGCGAGAACAACTATAAAAATTTCAAGCGGGTGGGCCTTCACACTGCTTGAAAATATAACCGGCTGAAAAACGATATTGTCAATCAGGTGAACTATTGCCTCAACAAGTATCATGTAGAAAACCAGTGGAATGACAACAGTATTAAAGTCCTGGGTAATATGTGAGGCAACACCCATTATAATAGCGATAAAGAGTCCCAGCCAGGGACCAACATACGGGATAACATTAATGACCCCGAGAATAAGTCCCATTACGAGTGCCTGTTTGAAATCAATTCCAACAATTGTCATCCCGATTGTAACGAGTATCATTATACAGGTACTCTGGATCAATATGCCTATAAAGTATCGGGTTAAAAGGGCTTTAATAGAATACAGGGCACGTGTAACATTATCCACATATTTGTCAGGAACCCACATAAGGATTGTCTCGAAAAAAAGGTGCTGATCCTTCAGGAAGAAAAATGTGATGAATGAAATCGAGAAAAATGCAATAAGGATATTCCCAAGTAAGCTTGCAAGTGAGCCGATAAAATTCTGGATCACATTAATATTCAGCACACCTGAGACTTTGGCAATTATATAAGCCCTTATGGAACCCTCCTGGGTAAAATCCTTGTTAAGGGCTTTAATGAGAGTCTCCAGCTTCTTTACAGGCACATCTATGAATTGAACCAGCTTGCTGCTGTCGATTGACGATAGCTGGTCGATCTGCCCTGCCACAAGCGGAACAAAAACATAGAAGAACAGAACTATAAGCCCCCATATAAGAATTAATGTTATGAGTGCACTAAGTGATCTTGGAAAACTCCACTTCCATATCTTTATCCGGCATATAAGGTCTACAAGCGGCCTTCCCATTATTGAGAGAACTCCCGCGACAAGTATATATGCAACTATCTCCCTGAAAAACCAGAATACCGCAATAAAGAGGATTATCCCGGCAATTATCAGAATATTACGAACAAACGAGTTCACTGTAGGTAGGTTTAGTATTACAAACCTAACTTATTTTTCTGAATACTCAATATTCCCGAACCTCCTGTTATCGACATTATGGAATGCAAAATTGTCAATAACAGATCTATGCTATTGTCATTATGTCATGAATATTTTTACTAAGCCTGCCATTATGGCATTAATATAGATTTGGAACAGAACTTGAAAATAGTGAGTCAGAAATATTCAAATAATGTTTAACAAAAATAATGGAGGACAAAGCTATGTTACCAATGATTACAAGAAGGAGTTACAAACCATTTTTATGGTCAAGTCTTTTCGATGATGATTTCTTCCCTGTAATGTCAAGCAGAAGTTCATCGATGCCTGCTGTGAATATCAAGGAAGATGAAAAGAAATTCACCCTCGACCTGGCAGTACCGGGAATAGACAAGAAAGATCTTAAGATTGAGATCAACGAGGATGTACTCACAATATCCTCAGAACACCAGGATGAAAAGACACAGGAAAATGGCGATTTTAAGAGAAGGGAGTTCAGTTACACAAGCTTCTGCAGGAGTTTCTACCTGCCGGAGAATGTAAGCAAGGACAAGATCGAAGCAAACTACAAGGACGGTATCCTGTCTGTAGTTCTGCCGAAACAGGAAGAAGAAAAATCCAAACTGACGAGAGAGGTTAAGATTTCGTAATGTGTTCGGGAGGGAATTTTGAAAGGGACGTTGAATTCAATGTCCCTTTTTATTTTTCACCGCATTCAGTAATAAGGTAGTCTGCAAACCTTCTGCCATATTCCCTGAGCTCAGTGCTTTTCTCTTCACCAGGGTAGAACTTTACAGTTGCATTATCTGCAAATACCCTCATTTTAAGACTGCGCAATACTTCACTTATTATCCTGGGAGCTTCCCCGCTCCACCCGAATGACCCGAATGAACCTGCAAGTTTTGAATTATCCCTTAAAGGATTAATAACTGAAAAAAGCCTGTATACTGGCAGCAATGTATTCTGATTAATTGTCGGTGAACCTACAAGCAGTGCATCTGCGGCTACAAGATCCGATTCCATTTCTCCGAGAGGCATGCTTTCAATGTCCCTCAGTATAACATTGATCCTCGGATGTTCTTTAAGCCCTTCGGCAATCTCTTCCGCCATTCGCCTTGTATACCCGTATGCTGAAATATATGTAACGAGAACATTTTTTTTCTCCCTCACGGCTGTCTGCCTGAGGTACTTCATTGCATAATCATTTGTAAGGGAGATAACCTCTTCCAGGTTATCTGAATGGCATGGTCCGTGACCCGTACAAATGTACTTTACAGGAAGGCCGGATATCTTTTCGATTGCCCTGACCGCGAACCTGCTGTATGGTTTCAGTATCACATCAAAATAATACTTGAACGATTTCAGGTATTCATCCGTGAAGTCGCTGAAAATATCATCGAAGCAATAATGCGCACCAAAAACATCACATGTGAACAGGATGCGATCCTCCTCAAGCCAGGTGAACATAGTATCGGGCCAGTGAAGGTTGGGTGCGCTGATGAATCTGAGAGTTTTGTTCCCAAGGCTCAGCGTATCCCCGTCTTTAACTATAAGTGATTTGAATGGCTTGTTGATTATATCGCTGAGGTACCTGATGGCGTTACCGCTTCCGACTACTGTTGCATCAGGTGCCAGTTCGAGAAGTTTCCCGGTGTTTCCGCAATGATCAGGTTCTGTGTGGTCAAGAATTATATACTTAATCTCTGAAGGATCAGTTACGCTTTTTAATTTCGATATATGAACATCACTGAACTTATCCTTTGCCGCTTCAACTATTGCTTTATCGGTGGCATTTATGAAATAGGAATTATAAGTTGTCCCAAATTCCGTATTCATAACAATGTCGAAGGTGACTATATCACGGTCGAGCACACCAATCCATTTCACATCATCCGTGATACTTATAACACGGTCGTCCTGAACTGCCATTGTATTAATCTTAAATTCTTGCGATTACGCTTTTATTGGCCCTTACCTGCTGAAGAATGGGTATTTCAACCTCTGTACCAACAGGAAGGAAAATATCAACCCTTGAACCAAATTTAATAAAACCGAGTTCATCACCCTGCCTCACTTCCTGGTCCTGTTTCGAATATGTAACAATTCTTCTTGCAACAGCACCTGCAATCTGACGGATCAATATCTCTTTACCGTCGTGTGTTTCAATTACAATTGTGCTTCGCTCATTTGCCTCAGAAGACTTTGGATGCCAGGCAACCATGTTCCTCCCGGGATTATGACAAACAAATTTCACCTTACCCGATACAGGGTACCTGTTCGAGTGCATATTAAATGGCGACATGAAAATTGAAACCTGAAGTCTTGTATCACCAAAATACTCCTTCTCCTCAGTTTCCTCTATAACAACCACCTTGCCATCGGCCGGAGCATAAACAAGCTCATGGTCGGGTTCAAGTGCCCTTACCGGCAGCCTGAAGAATAGCAGGATAAATACATAAAACATAAGGGAAAGTATCCCGAAGGCCCACTTGAAAAGCGTGTGTCCATGCCAGCCTGCCGCAACAATTATATTAATTACAAGCAGAACTATAAATCCATAGATAAGTATCTTGTAGCCTTCCTTAGAAATGCTCATTCCCGAAATTTTTGTGCAAAGCTAATCAAGTCTGATGAATCAACCAAAAAAGGCTATATAAAGGTAGACAAGGGGAAATGAAATTATTGTGCTGTCGAAACGGTCAAGAAAGCCGCCATGACCAGGTAATATTGTGCCTGAATCCTTGACACCGGTGCTTCTTTTCAGCATCGATTCAAACAGGTCTCCGAAGGTTCCGCTTACTGATATTATTACAGCTATTATCATCCATCCTTTCCTGTCAACTACCCCCAGGAAGCCTGAGAGAAACCATGCCACTAAAAGAGTGAGGATAAAACCACCGGCAAACCCTTCCCATGATTTTTTTGGAGAGATCCTTTCCATAAGCCTGTGTTTCCCGAAAGAAACTCCTGACAGGTATGCCCCTGAATCGTTTGTCCACAGCAGGAGGAAGAAGCCTACAACTATCCCCGGTGAAAATACAAGTATCCCGTGTTTAATAATTGGTTCCAGGCCTGAATGACCGAAGGCTGAAAAAGGGAACATCGAAAACGGTACAGCCACGTAAAGCACAGCGAAAAGGGTATGCGCCACAGAGTCGAATGGTCGTTCCTGCTTCCTGAAAAGTTCTGTAACAAGTATTAATATTACAACCGGGATTAAAACCAGGTACCAGTCTGAAACAATAATTCCTGAGGAGATCAATACAGACAGGACATAGACGAGAACTCCTGTAAATAATCCTGCATATTTCTGGGGATTTGCCCCTGTATTTTTTATCAGCCTGTAATATTCGTACAGCGCGCCGACTGTCAGAACCAGCCCGACAACAATAAAGGTAAACGGGTGAAGCCAGAATCCTCCAAGAATGAAGATTACAATAAATACCCCGGTAAGAGTTCTCCTTAGAAGTTTATCCATTTCGTTTACCGGCTTTGCTTACCTTCTCTGCCACAGGTTCTTCCTTCGATTTCTTTTTCTCGCTCTTATCCTTCTTTTTCCTTGCTTTCTTTTCAGCTTTCTCGGGATTCACATCTTTTACAGATACTTCTGTAACAACCTGCCCGATGGCAGGTGCAGTTTTCTTTTCAGGCACAACTTCATTTTTCCTCTCGGCCTTTCTCCTGCCAAATATTCTTTCGAGGTCTTCGCTGAATATTACTTCCTTCTCAAGGAGTAGTTCTGCAAGTTCGGTGAGGCCCTTCATATGCTTCTTAAGAACCTGTATCGCCCTGTCGTATGATTCCTCGATTATCTCCTTAACCTCTTTGTCTATAAGTTCGGCAGTTTTTTCGCTGTAAGGCTTTGTGAAACTGAAATCTGTCTGACCGCTTGAATCGTAAAAGCTGATGTTACCGACTTTCTCGCTCATTCCGAAGAAGGCCACCATGGCATAAGCCTGTTTTGTGACTTTCTCAAGATCGCTGAGTGCACCAGTTGAAATTTTCCCGAATACAAGTTCTTCTGATGCCCTGCCTCCAAGTGCATATGCAAGTTCATCGAGTATCTGTTCACGTGTTGTAAGCTGTCGTTCCTCTGGCAGGTACCATGCAGCGCCAAGGGCTCTTCCCCTTGGTATTATTGTAACCTTTACAAGAGGAGACGCATGTTCAAGCAACCAGCTGACTGTTGCATGACCGGCTTCATGAAAAGCAATGGTTTTCTTTTCCTCGAGGGATACGATCTTGTTCTTTTTCTCCATGCCTCCTATTATACGGTCGATAGCATCGAGAAAGTCCTGCTTTTCAACAACATTTTTATTCTTACGGGCGGCAATAAGTGCCGCTTCATTACATACATTGGCAATATCGGCGCCTGAAAAGCCGGGTGTCTGTTTTGCAAGAAAACTCACATCAAAGTCCCTGTCTAGCTTTATCGGACGAAGGTGTACCCTGAAGATAGCTTCACGTTCCTTAAGGTCGGGAAGTTCAACATGTATCTGCCTGTCAAAACGACCTGCCCTGAGCAGAGCCCTGTCGAGAATGTCAGCCCTGTTTGTTGCTGCCAGTATAATTACACCCATGTTGGTACCGAAACCGTCCATCTCGGTAAGGAGCTGGTTAAGTGTATTTTCACGCTCATCATTTGCACCGAAGTTCGGGTTTCTTCCCCTGGCACGGCCTACAGCGTCTATCTCATCAATAAATACTATACATGGTGCTTTTTCCTTTGCCTGTTTGAAGAGGTCTCTTACACGCGATGCGCCAACCCCGACAAACATCTCGACAAAATCAGAACCTGAAATTGAGAAGAAAGGCACATTTGCTTCACCTGCAACGGCTTTTGCAAGCAGCGTCTTTCCGGTTCCCGGAGGTCCTACAAGCAGGGCTCCTTTAGGAATTTTTCCACCTAACTGTGTGTATTTCTTAGGATTTTTAAGAAAGTCGACAATCTCCATAACCTCTGTCTTGGCCTCTTCCAGACCTGCAACATCGTGGAAATTGATCTTAACGTTGGTATCCTTATCAAAGATCTGGGCCCTTGATTTACCTACGTTAAAAATCCCGCCGGCTCCCCCGCTTGAGCTTGTCATCCTTCTCATAAGGAACATCCACAGAATAAGGAAGAAAGCGAGTGGCAATACCCATCCGAGAATATCTCCAAGGTAATTCTTCCTCTTTACATTCTCGGCAAATATTATTTCATTATCGGCGTATCCTGCACCTTTCTGTGTATCGCTCAGGAACTGTTCAAACTTGTTCATATCACCTATGTTATAGATGAGAACAGGCTTTGCAGATGAGAGTGTAAGGTTGTTTCCCGGCTTGGGTACTTTAGGATATTTTCCCGATTTTATTGCTTCATCCTTTAACGTTATCTCAGCATAATCCTTGTTAACGACTACTATACCCTGAACGTCGCGGCTTACAATCATATCCCTGAGTTCAGCCGTGGTTATCTTCTCCGGTCCTTTTGCATTAAAAACAAATTGGAACACGAGAATAGAAAGTGCAATTATCGCAAAGATCCAGTTGGAATTGAACTTTGGTTTCTGGATCTTCTCACCCTTGTTATCAGAGCCCTGGTTTGTATTGTTATCTTCTGCCATTTATTACTTCTTACTTTTTATTATCCTTCAGAGCTGTTATAACAGCATCTGCCCACAATGATTCAAGGCTGTAAAACTGCCTGTACTCATCCTGGAAAATATGTACTACAACGTTTCCGTAATCAACCAGTACCCAGAAGCAATTCTCAAGTCCTTCCACGTGCAATGGCTTTTCTCCTGCCTCTTTCCTGGCTATATCCTCTACTGAAAAACTGATAGAATCCACCTGAGTTTTTGAAGGAGCACTGCAGATGATAAAATAATCAGCAATCCTGTTTTCAAGTTTCCTGAGGTCTATTTTTACTACGTTTTCACCTTTTTTTTCAAAAATCCCTTTAGTGATGCTCTCCAGCAGGATTTCTGTCTCATCTGCTTTTTTTCTCATTAAAATCCAACAGTTTATTAATCAGTCGCAAAAGTACAAACAATAATCTGTATTTTTGCAGGTAACAGGTAGTATTTACAATTTGAATGCCAATCTTTTCCCCGCCAGGCAAGCCCGGGGATTTTTTTAAAGATTTCTCTATAACACATTAGCTGTCATGGTAATAGGATCAAAGAAGATTTTCATTGAAAGACTGTCATCTACCAACTCTCATGCAGCATGGCTGCTGAGGAAAGGCAAGGTTCAGGAAGGCACTGTTATACGTGCCGGTTACCAGACTGCCGGAAGAGGCCAGGGAAACAACCGGTGGGAAAGCGAAACAGGCAAGAACCTGTTATTCAGCATAGTACTCTACCCCGTCACTATCAGGGCAGAGAAACAATTTTCTATTTCGAGGATGATTTCCCTTGGCATACGGGATTTTCTTTTAGCCTTCAGCAAGGACGTTTTTGTCAAATGGCCGAACGACATCTATGTCAGGAATGACAAAATTGCAGGTATACTTATTGAGAACGCAATAATCAAGTCTGAGATTGAGCACACAATTGCCGGGATAGGTATCAATATAAACCAGACAAAGTTTCCTGGTGATATCCCGAATCCTGCTTCTTTAAAAACGGTTACAGGCAGGGATCATGATATTGAAAAATGCCTTGATGACATTCTTGCATGCCTCGATAAAAGATACAGGCAACTTGGATATGACAAGAAAAACGCCCTAGATAAAGAGTACCTTACGGCACTTTACAGGTACGATCAATGGACTGAATTCCAGGATTCAAGAGGGATCTTCGAGGGTCGCATTATTGCAGTTACCGATTCCGGAAGGCTCCAGATTGAAGACAGGAGGAGCCGTACCTATGAATATGAACACGGAGAGGTGAATTTCCTCTAGAAGATCATATTGTCCAGCCCCTGAACCTTTCCATCTCACCGGAAAGCTCATCGAGGAATCTTTCAATCGGTCCCGATGCCATCATTTTCAGGATCGGGTTAAGTTCAGCATCCATCCTGAGGTTGACAGATGCCAGGCCTGCCCCTGCGTCCGTAATAAAAGTATATAGACGGAATGATGTAGTCTGGAGAACTTTACCTGAGTAAAGCACCTCGCTGAATTCAGTTTTTGACTCAATTGAAAGTGCTACCTCTCCCATCGGGGAAATATTGAAGCTGCATTCGCTGTCGGTCGCTTTCCAGCTTTCCCTTGCAGCTGCAGGGATGAACTGGCCAAAATTCCTCATGTTGGTAACAAACCTGAAGAACTCTTCAGGAGTGCAGGTTACTGTTACAGTCCTGCTTTTGAACTGGGAGATGTTATTCATACGCCCCAGACTGCAGGATCAACCCGCCACTTTTTCAATGTCTCAATATCTGCTTCACCTATATAACCCGACTTCATTGCACAGTCAACAAGAACATTATAGTTGCTCAGGGTGTCAAGTTTACAGTTCTCGGCTTCAAAACCATCTGCAGCCTTTTTGAACCCATATGTGAAAATAGCAACCATACCAAGTACCTCACAACCGGCTTCGCGCAATGCCTTAACAGCATTCAGGCTGCTTCCTCCTGTGGAGATAAGGTCCTCTATCACAACCACCTTCTGACCCTTTTCATAATACCCTTCTATCTGGTTTCCCAGTCCATGACTTTTCGCTTCGGATCTTACATAGATAAACGGGAGTCCGAGTTTCTCGGCAGCAAGTGCACCATGAGCTATTGCACCGGTTGCAACACCTGCAATCATCTGTGCCTCAGGGTAGAGCTTTTTAACAGTATGTGCGAATGAATCCCTGATATATCCCCTTACCTCAGGGAATGATAAGGTCTTTCGGTTATCGCAGTAAATGGGCGACTTCCAGCCCGATGCCCATGTAAAAGGATTTGACGGTTGCAATTTAATTGCTTTAATTTGTAACAGATAATCGGCTATCTTTTCTGAAATATTCTCCATATGGATACTTTTAAGGTTCATTTTGAAAACCGGTTCATCATAATAAGTCCCGAACCGGATCGAATGCAAAAATACGGGTTATTCCATAAATTCCATGACACAGCTGAACTTTACAGGTTAATAGCTGTCTTCCAGGAGGATAAGACAATACCCTCGATAAATATTTACGGACCCGATATAACTCACATATGGCGGATCTTCAGGATCTACTTCACCGAAGTCGGAGCAGCTGGCGGACTTGTTAGGCACAGCTCAGGAAAATTCCTTTTCATTGAGCGCAGAGGGAAATGGGATCTTCCCAAGGGCCATATTGAGGAGGACGAACAACCGGAAGAATGTGCAATCAGGGAGGTAAGCGAGGAGTGCGGCATTTCCGGTCATAAGATTATTAAACAACTAATACCGAGTTTCCATACCTATTCATGGGAGGGTATTTCTTACCTGAAAAAGACTCACTGGTTCCTTATGGATTATGCCGGAGATATGACAGCTACACCCCAGACAGAAGAAGATATCACCAGGGTAATGTGGATGTCTCCCGATGAAATAAGTAATATAAAGGAGCTTGCATGGCTTTCACTGGCCGACCTTATCAATACATCTATTCTTAAAAGCTGATCAGTTTACTCCTTCAGTTAATCTTTCGATCAGGGTTTCAAGCCTTTCGGATGGATACGGACATGGCTTTACAGCTATCCTGCCGTCCCTGCCAACCAGTAGGAAGGTAGGCAGCATACCGACTTCATAATTATATGCTTCAATATCAGCTTTTGAACCGTCCAGGCACAGCCAGCCGAAGCCGGAATTTCTCATCCTTGACACCGCCTGGTTAAAATTTCGGTCTCTTAGTACTGATATCATAACGATCCTGTCACTGAAGCGGGGTAACCATGTATTAAGAATCTCATATTCCGACATTGAGAATGCATTACCTGCTTCTGCAAAACTTACAAGTACGAACTTACCCCTGAAATCCGACAAGGTGAAAGAAGCTCCTTTTTCATTTTTAAGTACCAGGGGCGGAGGAAATGTGCCGGGTGTGAGGGCAGTCATTTTATGAAGCACATCTTCAGCGAGTGATCTTATGAAAACATTTGATCCAAGGCTGTCGAGCTCCTGCAATATTTTAAGGCTGTTAGCCGGTGGTATGGAAGAACCGGGCGCTTCCATATAAAGATTCAGAATAATTACATATTCGGCAAGCTGTTCATTTGAAAGCATCCCTTCTTTCAGCATCAAATCCTTAAGTTTTGAAGATGATGATGCTAAAATAGCCTGCCTGAACATACTGCCATTCTTACCAGAAGCAAGCCTGCCCAAAGCACCCCTGAACATTTGTTCAATAAGATCACACCAGGCAGGATTGGAAGGATTGAATTTTGAGTTGATAAAAACAGAATCCTCAACCCGGCCCGGGTAATGCCCGAAGGCTACCTGGTTAAGCATCACAAGACGGTACCTGACATAGTCTTTATAAAAAATCCTGTCTGATTTGTCTGTAAGTTTATTAAGCCCGGAAATGATTTCGGGTATCTCCCCTTTCCTGAAGTTGTACATCACCCTTCCCGCAATCCTGTTGAATACCGGATTATAAACCGAATCAAAGCTGCTGATAAGGTTGTTTACATTAGCATTTATCCCTGATATTAAAGGTGTTGCATAAGTATAGGCGAAAAATGAATTCTGCTCATCCTCAGGCGAAAGGGCAGTATAATCGGGAAGGACGAGGGAGTAATCTGAAATTGTATCAATAATAAATCCAAGGTCATAGATACCTGCCCTGATTACAACATACTCATCTTTTACAGCTTCAACCCTGCACTCAAAGCGCCCTGTGTTGTCACAGGTTATCCTGCATAGCGGTATATAATCTTTGGTGACGGGGTCTGATATCCTGAATAACCGAAGTTCCTTGTTGCTGTATCCCTTTCCTGAACCACTAATAACTATTGTCTGACTGTTAAGTGGCAGAAAGGCAACAGATAAAAAAAGCCAGGTGAGTAAAATTCTAAAGTTCTTCATCCCCTTTGTAGTCCTTCAGTCTTATTGAGGAAGGGACAAACATCGAAGCGTTACCATTGCTCCTGATAATATCACGGACTATTGTGGAATTAATGTGGGCATGTTCAGGAACTGTAAGAATAAATACAGATTCAACCTCGGGTGCAATTGCCTTGTTTACCTGTGCTATCGCCCTTTCAAATTCAAAATCTGCTGCAGTACGGAGTCCCCTGAGAATGAATTTTGCATCATGCTTCCTGCAGTAATCAACAGTAAGCCCTTCGTAATGATCAATCTTTATTCTTGTTTCACCGGCAAATACGCTGCTTATCATCTTCTTCCTTGTATCTACCGAATAGAAACTTTTCTTAAGTGCATTTGCTCCGACAGCAATTATGATTTCATCGAACAGTTCAAGGCCACGCTTTACAATACCTTCATGACCTATAGTGAAAGGGTCGAAGGAACCTGGGAAGACAGCTCTTCTTTTCATTCAAATGATATTTTTTTCGGGTTTTTCACTTTCTGTTTCAAAAGGGCAATATCAAGTACATCCATTATGATGGGAACATAATGGAATTTAAGACCTTTAATGTAAACTTCGCTTATCCCTTCAACATCCTTCCTGTTTTCCTGAGACAGGATTATTTCCTTCATTCCGGCTCTCTTGGCTGCGAGTATCTTTTCCTTTATTCCGCCTACAGGCAATACCTTTCCCCTCAGGGTTATCTCGCCTGTCATGGCAAGGAATTTCTTCACCTTCCTCTGTGTGAATGCGGAGGCAATTGAAGAAGCCATTGTAATTCCTGCCGAAGGTCCGTCCTTTGGAATTGCACCTTCAGGTACATGAATATGGATATTCCATTTTTCTGCAAAATTTTCGGGCAGGTCGAGCATGGAAGCATTTGCCTTGAGGTATTCGAGGGCAATAACCGCGGATTCTTTCATTACATCACCCAGGTTACCTGTAAGGGTAAGCTTACCAGTACCTTTACTGAGGCTTGTTTCGACAAAAAGTATCTCCCCTCCCGCTGCAGTCCATGCCAGTCCTGTCACAACTCCTGCCTGGTCGTTGTCGGTGTAGAGGTCACGTGTATATCTTGGTGGTCCCAGTATCTCAGCAAGAACGTTTTCTGACGGCTCCTTCCTGAATCGCTTTCCTGACGCTATTTCCTTTGCCCTTACGCGCACAACCTTGGCAAGCCTCTTGTCGAGTTCCCTGACGCCCGATTCGCGTGTATATTTATCAATAATAAATTCAAACTGGCTCTTGCCCATTACAAGCTTATCCGCTGTGACACCATGATTTTCAAGCTGCCTGGGCAGCAGGTGCCTGATTGCAATTTCTATTTTCTCCTCGGGAAGATAGCCAGTAATCTCTATAAGCTCCATCCTGTCCCTAAGTGCAGGGCTAATTGTAGAAAGGGTATTTGCAGTTGCTATAAACATCACCTTCGAGAGGTCATATTCCATCTCGAGGAAGTTATCAAAAAAGGTGCTGTTCTGCTCGGGATCGAGCACCTCCAGAAGAGCAGAGGAAGGGTCTCCCCTGAAATCCTGACCCACTTTATCTATCTCATCAAGGATGAAGACAGGGTTTGAAGATGCTGCCCTTTTTATGTTCTGTATTATCCTCCCTGGCATTGCACCTATATAAGTCTTGCGATGTCCCCTTATTTCAGCTTCATCGTGCAAACCACCGAGTGACATTCTGACATATTTCCTGCCAAGCGCTTTAGCAACAGATTTTCCTAGCGAAGTTTTTCCAACTCCCGGAGGACCGTAGAGGCACAATATTGGTGATTTGAGATCTCCTTTAAGTTTTATTACAGCAAGATGTTCAAGTATTCTTTCTTTTACCTCTTCGAGGCCAAAATGATCATCATCAAGTACCTGGCGGGCATTATTAAGGTCGAGGTTATCTTCTGTATACTCTCCCCATGGAAGATCAAGAAGGGTCTGGATATAGTTGATTTGTACAGAATACTCTGCTGCAGCAGGATTGAGGCGTTGCAGTTTTTCTATTTCCTTCTCAAAGGCTTTTTTCACCTCAGCTGTCCATTTCTTGAGGTCGCCCTTCCTCCTGTATTCCTCAATCTCCTTCTCGAGCGGGTTTCCACCAAGCTCATTCTGAATTGTTTTCATCTGCTGGTGAAGAAGGAATTCGCGCTGCTGCTGTTCAAGGTCGCTCTTTACCTTAAGCTGCAGTTCGCTTTTAAGCTCCAGGACCTGGATCTCCTGTACAAGATATTCAAGGAGCATGTATCCCCTGTCGCGCACTGAATTTACCTCTAGAAGTCTTTGCTTATCATGAACCTTGATATCGGTATTTGAACAAATGAAATTTATAAGGTAAACGCTGTTTTCGATATTCTTGATAGCGAAAGAAGCTTCGGGACTGATATTTGGATTTAGCTTTATTATCTTAAGTGACAAATCTTTAAGTGAACCTACTATTGTCTCATAATCCTTGCTTGACTGGTCGGGTTTAACTTCGGGAAGGGGTTTTACCTTTGCAAGAAAATACGGTTCAGTTGAAACCAGCTCGGTTATTGTCATCCTCTTCCTTCCCTGGATGATTGCCGTGGTTGATCCGTCGGGCATCTCAAGAAGTTTGACAATTTGTCCTATGGTACCTATGCTGTTTAGGTCACCGAAGTTAGGGTCTTCGACTTCTGGATCTTTCTGTGCAACCGTACCGACGATCTTATCGGTTCGATATACATCTTTTATAAGCTGGATTGATTTAGGGCGTGCTATAGAAATTGGGAGAACAACACCGGGGAAAAGCACTGTGTTCCTTAGTGAAAGGATTGGTATAACTTCAGGTATATCAATCTCTTCAAGTTCCCTGTCATCACCATCTGTTATAATAGGAATTATCTCCCCTTCACCATCCATTATATCCGGTAAAAGAAATCCTGCGCTGCCATTTCTGAATTTTCTGTCCATCCTGAGAATAAGAAGTTAAAAGTACATATTATTTTATTAATCCGGCCATTGAGACTGAACAGGGAGGATTGCAATTGCTGTGCCAAAGTTCAGGGGAAAAAAATAGGGACATAGCCTGCTATGTCCCTATAATTTAAATTTCACGGTGAATTATTTCTTCTTGCCGATATGGTTCTTGTACCTTGTGTTGAATTTATCAACGCGACCAGCGGTATCAACGAGTTTCATCTTACCTGTATAAAAAGGATGAGATGTGTTTGATATCTCCAGTTTAATAAGTGGATATTCATTTCCGTCTTCCCACTTAATGGTTTCCTTCGACGGAGCAGTTGTCTTGCTCAGGAAGCTATAGCCATTTGACATGTCCTGAAACACTACCTGCCTGTAATTATTCGGATGTATTCCCTTTTTCATTTCCTGTACTTTTACTTGTCAAAACTCCCAAATTCAGGGACTGCAAAATTAATCAACATTTTGAAAATAACAAACCATGACTTAAAATAATTATCAAATCATCAGTTGTTTGATTTTTTGTGGAACCTGATTACCTGCTCCTCCATATACTTCATGAACTTGAGATCTTTCTTTATCATGTACCTGTAGGTATAGTGGGTCTTGGCCTTTTTTGCCTCCAGGGCCTCGTAGATTGCTATCATTCTTGGATTGTAGTCACCCACCCATGATAATTCAAGTTCCCTGTACCATTTCTTCCTTTTAAAAACATCATAGAGGTGGATGAAAATCGACGATTCAATTCCAGAGTTCTGGTGTGAAGGGTGAACGCCTCCGACAACCGCACGCATTCTTGTCATTTCATGAGTTGACCTGTAGTATATGAATTTAAGTTTATTCCACAGGTTAAGTTTCCCGTTCATATGCCTGAGTATCTGGTTCAGGTCGGGGTAAAGAATATAGAATGAGATAGGTTTGTCGTTATAATAGGCAAACCAAATAAGATCCTCATCAATAAAAGCTTTCATTTTCCTGAAAGTCGCATAAAGGAATGACGGGTCGAGTGGCGTGAAATCCTCCTTGAAATGTGACCATGTATCATTATAAACCTCAACCAGATCGTTTATATACTTTGAGGCATTTTTGAACTCAAAATGGCGGAAGGTATAACCGGGTCTTTTCATAAGCCATTCCGCAATCTTTACCATGCGTGGCGGGAACATATCGATCTCCCCGTTATCCTTCCTTACAGTGCGGTGATAGGAATATTGTTCGAAATATTTCACGAACCCGTAATCCTCGAAGAATGACCTGTAGTATCTTTTGTTGTAAGGCATGCCGAAACCCTGCTGCACAAATCCTTCTACAAGAAGGCCCCAGTTAACTTCATTCTCACCGAAATTAATCGGGCCGTCCATTGCTTCCATTCCCCTGGCTTCAAGCCATTCGCGGGCAGTGTCGAAAAGAAGGAATGCAGCTTCCCGGTTTTCAATTACCTCAAAGTACCCGATCCCTCCGGTAGGCTGCCTGTTGGCTTTACTTCTCACCTCATCGATAAAGGCAGCAATCCTTCCAATGGTTTTACCATCATCATCCTTTAGGATCCAGCGTGTCGCTTCTCCATGCCTGAATACAGGATTGCTCCGCGGATCAAAAACAGATTCAGTTTCAGAGTCAAGCGGGCAGACCCAGGCAGGGTCATCTTTATATAAAACTTTCGGAAACTGAAGGAACTCCCTTCTATCTGCTTTGCTTTTTATTTCAACAAGCTTCATATCCAAAACAACAAAATGTAAGGCCTTTGCAGTTGTATCTTCTGGCTAATAACTGCAAGCTGCAGCAAAGATAAAAATTAAAAATTTGAAATTCCTGCAGGGTTAATGTATATCGATAATCCTGTGGTCTATCAGGATAAACAGGATAATTATAAGACTCGAATAGAAGGCATATATCTTCACCGGAATATATTCAGTCGGTTTTATCTTCATCTTGAACCACACATAGCCTGTAAGGAACATTTTTTCAATAATATATACTATCAGGGTAGCAAGTGCCACACCAACTGTTCCATAATCCCGTATAAGATAGAGACTGAGCGGAATGTTAATTGAAAGTTCAAGAATGGCAGCAATCAATGTTACCCTTGTTTTCTTTCTCCCTATCACTATTGTCTGCGGAAAGACAAGCCTTGGAATTATAAGCAGCAGGTAAATAAGGAAGATATCAGCGCTCCTTATGTATTCGGGGGAGAACATCCTCGGGAAGAGCCACCTGGTAAACAGCATCATTACCATTGTTGAGGGGAAAAGTAGATGCATAAGTTTTTCCGATCTTGCCTTTATCTTGGCTAGCGATTCTTTCATCCTGCTCCTCGTTGAAAATTCAGGAAGCAAAGCGTTGCTCAGACCGTTGGCAAGCATAAGCACAAGGGGAAACTCCTTTGCCCCGTAACGGAAATGTGCAAAAGTCTCGGGGTTATTATAAAATGTTGAAATTATAATGCCATCAGTATATTGCGCCGATCCGCTTATAAGTGAAGTGAGTATGAGTGGAATACCCAGGTATAGATGTTCTTTCATGAACTCGAACGAGACCTTCATCTCAGTGTATCTCCTGAGAAGTATAATCAGCCACACCCACCTGGCCGCAGTTACAAGAAGAAGTCCGTAAAATGACCACATAATCCCCCTTCCCAGGAGGAGTGGTGTAACTACGAGAATGAGCTGGGCACTGAATGTATACAATCCATACTGAAGTATCCTGTAGGACCTGTTATTGAGAAGGTAGATATATTCAATAAGACATACAGGGTTGCTTAGAAGAATGTAAAGGAGTAGGAGGTTGATGTATGGTACGTCGCCTGTGAAGTTAAAAATCGAAATACTTCCTTTAATAGCATGTCCGAAAAGAAATACAATAAGGCTGAAGAATGTAAGCAGAAGGAAGGCATTGTAGATTTCCGGTGATTTTCTTCTGCCTGTGCCTATTGTCCTGAAGGTCCTGTTGCGATGATAAAGAGGAAGCAGGGATTGTATTATACCGGTTACCCAGAAAAAGCTGACAAGGCTGGAGATGAAGAGGAACATCTCCCAGTTTCCTACATCGACTTTTTTAAGGTGGCTTTTTGTGAGTACTATGCTGATTATGAAGAAGACCCCGAATCTCAGCAACTGGAAAAGCTGGAGTCCGGAGATATTGTCTATAAGCTTAATCTTCTTCAACCTGTAACCCTGGATGATCTGAAATGCCGGAAGAGATAAACCTCACTAAATCGCCTCCCGGTTGGTTCAATTTTTTCTGAACCGTGCAAATATAGCAATTGCCTTAATTCTGAGAAAATAAAATGAAAATTTTGCATAATGAAATTTTTGGGTTTAATTTGCATCCGCTAAAACGGTGGATGTAGTTCAGTTGGTTAGAACGTCGGATTGTGGTTCCGAAGGTCGTGGGTTCGAATCCCATCTTCCACCCGACAAAAAAGGCCACCCCGCAAGGGGCGGCTTTATTTTTTTATAGCGGCGAAGCGAAATATATTTCGCTGAGACGATGAAAAAATAAAGCCGGTATCGCCGCAGGCGATGGCCTTTTGTCGTTGATGTTTCCCCGGATCACCATCGATCCGCCGGCTGGCGGAGAGGATGGTAATCCCAATTTTCAACCACTCGTGGTTGTCATATTATTCATGCCGATTTCACGGATGACCGTGCTACCATTTTAAATACCTACTATTTTGCCGGTATCGCCGCAGGCGATGGCCTTTGTCGTTGGTGCCTCCCAGGTCACCATCGATCCGCCGGCTGGCGGAGAGGATGGTAATCCCAATTTTCAACCCTCCGTGGTTGTCATATTATTCATGCCGATTTCCACGGATGACCGTGGCTACCATTTTTAAATACCTACGGTATTTTGCCGGTATCGCCGCAGGCGATGGCCTTTTTTGTCGTTGGTGCCTCCCCAGGGGATCACCATCGATCCGCCGGCTGGCGGAGAGGATGGTAATCCCAATTTTCAACCACTCCGTGGTTGTCATATTATTCATGCCGATTTCCACGGATGACCGTGGCTACCATTTTTAAATACCTACGGTATTTTGCCGGTATCGCCGCAGGCGATGGCCTTTTTTGTCGTTGGTGCCTCCCCAGGGGATCACCATCGATCCGCCGGCTGGCGGAGAGGATGGTAATCCCAATTTTCAACCACTCCGTGGTTGTCATATTATTCATGCCGATTTCCACGGATGACCGTGGCTACCATTTTTAAATACCTACGGTATTTTGCCGGTATCGCCGCAGGCGATGGCCTTTTTGTCGTTGGTGCCTCCCCGGGATATCGATCCGCCGGCCGATGGTAATCCCAATTTTCAACCCTCCGTGGTTGTCATATTATTCATGCCGATTTCCACGGATGACCGTGGCTATTTTAAATACCTCGGTATTTACGGTATCGCCGCAGGCGTGGCCTTTGTCGTTGGTGCCTCCCCAGGGGATCACCATCGATCCGCCGGTTGGCGGAGAGGATGGTAATCCCAATTTTCAACCACTCCGTGGTTGTCATATTATTCATGCCGATTTCCACGGATGACCGTGGCTACCATTTTTAAATACCTACGGTATTTTGCCGGTATCGCCTCAGGCGATGGCCTTTTTTGTCGTTGGTGCCTCCCCAGGGGATCACCATCCGATCCGCCGGCTGGCGGAGAGGATGGTAATCCCAATTTTCAACCACTCCGTGGTTGTCATATTATTAATGCCGATTTCCACGGATGAGCCGTGGCTATTGTTATTTAATACCATCGGTATTTACGGTATCGCCGCAGGCGATGGCCTTTTAATTAAATAAAACCCTGGATGAATGCAGCTAGGACTTTGCCTTACCTTTCCTGTGTTCTAAAGGTGCTGACCCGACAGCAGTGTATAATACACATGGATAAACCTCCGAAACTTCACAGAGCTTCTGTATTCCATCAGATATAAAATGATAAAAGAGAATATCCTGGAGCGCGGCATTGGTAAACTTCAGAGGGAAACCGGATTTCTCAAGCCAATTAATAATTTTCGAATCGATTGGTATTTCATATTTTGTTACACCAAGGTTAAAAAGGAAACACCTGGCCTCCTTCGATCCGAAGCCTTTAAAGGACCTGTCCACAAGGTCAGCAAGCTTTCGTTCTTCGTTCTTTGAAAGCGCCTTCCCCAGGGCGTTTTTTATTTCAGTCTCCAGGTCCCATCCGGTTCTTTCCAGGTAGTCAAAATTCGATGCAAAATATTTTGGAATCCTGTCAGCATATTTTGTGATTCCGCTTTCAAGAAAAATTTCCCTGAAAGCCTCTTCCCTGTGGCTTAACCCAGACAGATACTTATAAGTCAAGAGAAATGGCTTCTTACTAAAAGATTGGTCCAGCCTCGAGATTGATAAAGAACCTGATTCCCGAGGAAGTAAGCAGTTAAGCATAGTCCTTAACATTGAATCCCTGTCAATGTCAATATCAATATGCTTTACATTCCTGTCAATTACCTTCCTTACCTCCTCGGCATCGCAGCTCTTTACAAAATCCCTTATCTTACTTATGTCAGTGTCACTTAATTTCCAGATCAGTTCCATGACTTTTAATATGTTTGTGAGACATCAGGTCAGGATTATAATTACTCAACTGGCAATCAAATACTTCACAAATTCAAGACAAATCCTCAAACTCTCTCCTGTGCTTTTCTCCAGCGGTCGTACTTGAAAAATGCGACAAGAAATACCGCTGCAAGCACAAAAACTGCAACATATACGAAGGTTGGCACCGGAACCGGATCACCAGCCGCATATGAATGCAATCCCGACAGGTAATAATTTACTCCGAAATATGTCATAAGAACTGACGAGAATGCCAGGACAGAAAGCAGGTTGAATGAATAAACATCCTTGAGCCCTGGTATCATTCTTGAATGGATCACAATACTGTAAATCACAATCGTAATAAGCGACCATGTTTCCTTAGGATCCCATCCCCAGTACCTGCCCCACGATTCATTAGCCCATACAGCACCTAGGAAAGTACCTATTGTAAGAAAGTATAGTCCCAGTGTAAGTGTCTGGTAGTTTATTACTGTCAGCTCATCAATTGTCGAGGCAATCCTGTTTACATTCTTTTTATCCGAAAGAATCACAAGGATCATGTTTATCAGACCAAGGATTGCTCCAAGTCCGAGGAAACCGTAACTGCCTGTGATGACAGATACATGTATTGTTAGCAGGTAGGACTTAAGAACAGGAACGAGGTTTGTGATCTCCGGGTCCATGAAACTGAGGTGTGCCACCATAAGTGTCATTGATCCCAGCACTGCTGTTGCGGAAAGGGCAAAGGGTGACTTCCTGCTGAAAATAAAACCGGCAAGAAGTGTTACCCATGATATGAATATCATTGATTCATAACCGTTGCTCATTGGTGAGTGGCCTGCAATATACCACCTGAGTGCCAGCCCGATAGTGTGAAACAGGAATCCAGCAGCAAGAAGCCAGGTAAGTAATTTTACAAACAAAGACTTACGATTGGATCCTTTTATTACGGCAGCTATAAGTGCAATAAGAAGTATTATACCTGCAGTTGCATAGAACGGGAAGAGCCGCTCAAATATCTTTGCTTTATAATAGAACACCTCGGTAGCAACTTTTCCCTGTGAAGGCAGGTCATATCCTGCAAACCTCTTCTGGTATGCTATAACAGATGCGGCAACCTGTTTCGTTTCAACAACGCTGTTGTCGCTTATAGCCGATGCGAGTGAAGTGAGAATTGATTTAAGATAAACTGAATCCTCTTTATTGATTGCACCTTTCAGGGCCTCTTCAGGCTGTCCCCAACTTTTTGAGTTATTCTTAAGAGGGAAAAGTTTCATGAACTCCCCATTGCTTATCATGTAAACAATATTCACCCTCTCATCAATCTTCATCACCTCCTTATCGAATTTATTCCTTTCCCCCGGCGATTTTTCATAGGCTTTCTGCACGGCTTCGGATAGCTTATACCCGCCTCCGTTCTTCATATCAACTATATCGCTGAATGATGCATATCCCCCGCTTATCCCTATTGTTTTTGCCAGGTCGCTGTTTGAAACCTTAATAAGTTTTACATTCTGCCAGTTCTGGAAATCAAGCCAGATGCCAAGGAACACCTGCATTGATGAAAGTCCGTTGTACTCATTCTTATGAACAACTTTTCTCAGTATGTCATTGCTGAGGGTGAACAAGGGCTTTGTCCTTCCCTTCTGGTCCTGGACAAGCACCTTACCAAACTCATCGGCTGCATTCTTATTCGGGATAAGTTCCTGCGCCTTAACTGAAGGCAGGATGGAACCGAAGAATAAAAGCACCGCAACTGTAAGAGCCTTCCTGAGATGGGATGTCCAGTATCCGGCATTTATATTCCTGAAAATAGTCGACTTTGAGAATATTGATATGATAATGAAAAGGAACAGAAGAATATATCCCGCATATGTCACCATCATACCTTCCTTATCGTGGTTTACAGATAAAACAGTTCCCTGCTCATCCGGGTCGAACGATGACTGGAAAAACCTGTAGCCTTTATACTTAAGAATGTTATTCATGAAGATAAGGTATCCTTTTTCTGTACCCGATTTTTTATCAATCAGTACAACATCACTTTTGTATCCTGAGGGACTGGTTGATCCAGGATAACGCTCAAGGATGAATTTATTCAGTTTAAGGCTGAAAGGCATCTCTGTAACCATGGAACCATAGAATAATTCTATAGTCTTTCCATCTATTACAGCTGAGCCTGTAGCCTGTGACTCGTTCTTACTGTCCCAAAGTGTAATTGCCTGTGGTTTATCCCCGGCAAGAATATGGAAAACAAGGGCATTTTTACCTGTTTCACCCTGATTGGGGTCTGCCTGCATGGGTTTAAGAACTGCATTTGCCGACATTTCGCGTGGAATGACGCGTATTCCTTTGAACCCGAATACTTCCATCGCCTTGATTGGAGTGACATTCCCTGCTTTTATGGCAACACTGTCGCGATGCATCATTGACATTTTTGAATAATCCTGGGCGCAGCTGATAAAGAATTTAGATGAATCGCAGGTAATTGTAACATCCTGCTTTTCAGTGCTGTTGAAACCTATGGTATATCCTCCTGAATTAATGACGTCACCCTCTTTCATCACATAAGTATCCATTGCCATATGACCTGTTGATACTATTATAGAGATGATTGGTTTTCCTGCAGGTGATTCAGTGATACCCTCTTCTGCATTCTGTATAACCTGTGTAAGTTCAACTTCATAATCAACACCTGAGACCGAGAATTTCCTGTGAAATTTACCCGGGTTAGCCATAATCGAGTACTTCGACATTTTTGAAAGCAGGACATTACCTTTCTCATCCTTAACGGTAACCCCGGCATATTTATCTGTTGAATACAGTTTATTTTCCTCCTGACCCTGTCTGATATGAATTGTCCCTTCATATCCAAAATATCGTGTTATTGCTGCTCCAGCGAGAATTACAAGGAAGGCTGCATGAAACAGGAAAACTGTAAGCTTTTCCTTCCTGTAGAGCTTAAACTCAATAATCTGCCCGGCAAGGTTTACTGCAAGCAGTATAAGCAACAATGTGAACCACCACGATCCATAAACTGTATTGTATGCATAGGCTGCCCCAAAGTCATTTTCAATGAAGGTCGCGGCTGCCATTGACAGAGCAAAAATTATGAATAATGCCGCCATCATAATCGGCGAAAAAAGGAACTTAATAATCTTCATGCTTTTCTATTTCTTTAACAAACGATTAATAATTCATTGTAGTTTAACCTCTTTCAGAAATCAGTTTCAGTTTCTCCTTGTCGAGGATACTTATTTTCGAATAACCTGCACGGATCACCCCGTTTGAATCAAGCTCCTTAAGTATCCTTACAACACTTTCCTTTGCCATATTAGTCATCTCTCCCAGTTCCTGCCGCGACAATATAATATCAAACTCATCTGACCTGAAGACCTCATCTGCAAGCAGGATCAGGGCTTCAGCAATCCTCCCCGGCATTTTCTTTTGTGTGAGTGAAACAAGTTTATTGTGAGCATTGAATGACTTAAAGCTGATATCTTCCATCATTCCGAGCGCAAAGGCAGGATTCTGCTTTATCAGCTGGTTAATGAGTTCGAAGTTTATAAAACAGGTCTGGACAATTGTAAGGGCGGCAACAGAATAAGAGTTGCGATGAGTTACATGAACACCCGGTCCCAGGATAAGATTTGTAGGAAGTGCAAGGCCAAGTATGAAGTTTCTAGAATTGAGACCTTCAATGTAAATCTTTGCGATGCCTGAAGCGAGAAATACTGCATTCTGTGCAGGAGAACCCTGCTTTAGTATTATCTCTCCCGGTTTAAAGGTTGCTTCATACCTGTTCTCATTTACCAGCTTAAGCTCATCTCTTGTAAGGTTCCTGAAGTTTTTCCAGGAAACTATACAGTTTTCACAATTATGGGCAAGCCTTTCCACTACCATTTCTTAAAATTAGAGTTGACAAAAGTAAATTTCACTGTCTAAATTAAGGAAAAACTAATCAATATCATATTATTAATTGATATATATCACCGTATATGGAAACATGAATCAATTTGCCATGTTGCATATATCACGGGGGCTGTTATCTATTTAACAGTGGTGTTTTGTAATTTGCATGCAGGAAATTTAACTAAACTAAAACAATAAAAACTAAACTATGAAAAACCTGATCAAACTTTTCTCAGCAGCAATGGTTGCGGGTTTCGTGTTTGCTTCATGTGAAGGTCCTGCCGGCCCACAGGGTCAGAAAGGTGCAGATGGAACAAACGGAACCAACGGTGTTGATGCTAATGAAACATGTAAACTATGCCATAACCAGTCAGTGGTTGAAGACAAGGTGCTTGAGTTCGGACATTCAATCCATGCTGTTGGTACAGCTTACGAAGAAGGAACAAGAACTGCATGTGCTCCATGTCATTCACACCAGGGCTACCGCTATGTTGTGGCAAACAATACTCCGGTTACATTTGTGGCTGATCCGAACAACCCTGGAAAATTCCTGAACAACTACCAGGTAAATGCTGCAACAACAGCTCTTCCAACAACGCTCAGTTGCTTTACCTGCCACGATTCTCTTCATACAAAGTACACATTCTCAGATTTCTTCCCATTAACAACTACAGCTGCAGTTCCTATGACAATGTGGGGCGGAACTAAAACTCTCAATTTCGCACAGAACAGTTCCAACCTTTGCGCCAAGTGTCACCAGCCTCGTCCGGTTACCAATAGCGCAGGCAACGTTATAGATTACTCGCTTCTGGTATCAGCACCATCAAGCAACTATACATTATCTTCAGTTAGCTACAGGAGTGGTATACATTATGGGGCTCAGGCAGCTATGTTTGGTGGTAAAGGCGGTATTGAATTTGGTACCGGTTATACAAACTCTGCACATACAGCAAGTGCATCATGCGCCGATTGTCATATGGCAACTCCGACTGGTTTATCAGGCGGCCATTCATTCAGCGCTTATGATGAATATGGTGCTAATGTTAACTTTAATGGTTGCAACACCACAGCATGCCATAATGGAAACATGAGTAAGACAAACACCAATTTTGTCAATTACACATCAAAAACAATATCAACTGGTATTGCATACAAACTCACCCAACTCGCAGCAAAACTGAACGCTCTTGGAGGAGGTCATGATATACTTCAGAAGGATGCGCTTACAGGTGAATATAACGGATACCTTGATATCTATGATGCTTCATCAAATCCGACTGGCTGGTTCAAGAATCCGGCAAACGGCACTCCGGCATTCCCTACACTTACAAATGCACAATTCGGAGCAGTGATCAATTTCCAGCTTGTCCTCAGAGGCGGTGGCATAGGAGTTCACAACTATCCTTACATGTCGAAACTGCTTGATGACACCATGACAGCCTGGTAGCATAATGCAACAATTTATAAGGGGTGCCCTCAGGGCACCTTTTTTTACCAGATGACGGATAGAGCGCGCTGTCTCAAAAGCATTTCTACACGCATTTTATCCTTTGTGATACTTTGTGCCGAACTTGTGATCCTTTGTTCAGGGCTTTACTTATATACCACTAAGGGCTCAAAGGTAAACACTAAGGCACACAAAAAGATTATGAGACGTGGCACCAGTACTGGATTGAAATGAACATAATCGCAGAGCTGAAAATATACAGGGGATAAATTGGCAGGGACATTCAATGCATTGTCCCTGCTGGTATATTGGATTTACATTTTATAATCAATCCACAGCAGATCATTTACGGGGTAAAAAGAAGGGACATTCAATTGAATGTCCCTTCTTTATTCTAGATATTGTTTCTGCTACAAATCAATCGTGACTGTATCTGTGGTGTTCCGTGATCATCCCTTTAAAAAGTGATGTAGGTTTGCTGCCTAGGGTACAGGTATATACATGGATTATCATGAATATCGACAGTATGAAACCCATTGAAATATGAAGTACGTCAGTCAGAACCTGGCCGCTGATGCCAAAAAACCTTGTGAGGGTTATCTCCGGGAACAAAAGTCCGAAACCCGAGATTATAAGCAGCGGCATCCCGATATACATTGCCAGGACATATGAAAGTTTCTGGAGAGGATTGAATTTTCAAGTGAAACCGGGAAAGGATGCTTCTCCCCTTTAAACATGCCAAATGCATAATATTTCATCTGCTTAACAAGGTCTTTCACGAAATCCTTCCTTCTTATATGGTAATAGTCACCATTATTAGTAAAAGCATTCCCGAGGATGTAAAAAACATAATTGGCGGTAAGGAGAAAAGCTGCCCAGTTATGCCATTTAACGGCCTTGGCAAACCCTACCATATATGTACTATCGTCTCTCCCGGTATACTGCATGCTTATCCCTGTCACAATCAGTGTAAAGAGGTATTGCATTAAAAACATGCCATAGCCTTACCCATTTAGGATACAGATACATCATGCCCTCCCTTCTCTCTTTTTGATTTTCTTATCCTCATAATTACATGTATCGCTATCGCGCCCAGCACCGAAATAAAGATGATGAGGCTCAATATATTAAGATACTCGTTCCTGTTTGCACCAATAACATAAGATTCGTTAAGTATGACTGCATTAAGGAATCCGTTCTTTGCCTTAGTTCCATAGATCTGTATTTGTACAGCGAAGATACAAGAAGTGAGTTTTGCGAATGACATTCATTGCACTTTTTTACAGCAAATTCTTTTGACCTGATCTCATGTGATACAAGAACACTGTCATTTTGCTTTGCATGGCACTCAATACATCTTACATTCTTGAAAATGAGCCGCCTGGTTTGGCAGCCATCCGTGTCTTTTACAATGTTTATCTCTTCCCTGTCGGTAAGCAGCCTGAAATTGTCATAAAGCGAATGACAGTTAAGGCAGATTGAGTTTGAGAAAAGTATAGTCTGTTTCAGATCCTTGCTGTCCCTTATGCTTGTCTTATAGGTATGAGGATCATGACATTTCCAGCATGAAAATCCCTCCGCTTCATCTTTGAAATGTGTGCTTGCCTTGTACTCATTTTCAATTTCTTCAAAATGGTATTTTGCAAACTTCTCATCACCACCATGACAGTCGATGCAGTTCAGCTTGGCTTCCATCCTTAATTCTCCCGAATGGGGGAATTTAAGATAACCTTCTGAATGACAGTCGGTACAGCTGAATCCTTTATGGTTCGACTGGTAAAAGAGGTTTCGTTTCACTATCCTCTGAGTACACATGAGTGCCCTGACAGTCCTGCCCTGGGTGTCATTCTGATACTCATACTTTTCCTGCCCGTGGCATTTCAGGCATCGTTCATTATCTTCCTTGTAAGGTGAAACATACGTGGAAGTATCTTCAGTTGATTTTGTTGGTTTATTGAAAAACCAGAAGGGCGCGGCGTATCCATCAACAGCACAACCAATCAGTAACAGGCAGACCGCAGCCCTGAATGCAGTAAATCTCATTATAAGCAGATTTTCCCCTAAAACCTTACTGTTATATTGAACCCGAACAGGAAGTCACCATTGGCAATATCATTTTTATTAAAAACAAGATTCCTCTGGCTTATGATCTGGTTATAGTTAGCTACAAACACCTGGAAACAATGTGTTGGTGTTCCGATCTCCCATCCAACTGAAAGATTCGGTTTTGTTTCCATTTTTGGCTGGTTTGTAAGCAGCTGGTCATATTCAACAATAAGTGAATGGTTTCCGAAGAGGTTTGCACGGCCACCAACTGAGAAACCAAAGTTAAGGTTCTTGTATGTTGAATCAGCTGTATACTGTGGAACGGCGTTAATATAAGCCATCTCAGGTGCAACCTGCAGAGATATCTTTTCACTGAATTTCCTTGCAACTATAATCTGTGTGAAATATGAAAGCCTGTGTATAAACCTGTAATCTACAGGTCCGAAAGCATCTTTATCCCTGGCGTCAATAACAAGGTTGCCATAATACGCGAGTGAAACTGGCATTTTATTGTCCTCGGTCTGCTGGAGAAGAACAACTTTCCAGTTCAGGTCCTGTAATTTGTAATCCTTTGTTGTACCGGCGCCTATCATTATCCTGTTTGAGATACCATAGTTGAGTCCTATCCTTGTATTTGCCGATCCATAGATTCCATAAAGGTCCTTTATTGAACTTATCTTTGAGAATCTGTGGTAAATCTGGAGCTGGATGCTTCCTTTGTCAATTGCTGTAACTGACTGGTTGTCTATCAACGTTGATGTTGTGAATGTTGATGATGTAACCGGGTTTGAACTGGCTGCACTTTCTTCCTGGCAGAAAACCGGTGCCATGAAAGCTGAAAGTATAAAAGCAACAAAAATCTTTTTCATATGGATCGATTTAGATTAGTTTGACAATTTGATATTGTTTTTTGCTCCCTGCTTGAGCCATGTAAGTATCTGTAATTTCTGCAGATCCGTGGTACGGGCAGTATGACCTGCACTCGTAACCTGAACATAGAGCGGGCAGGTTTCATTATTCGGTGTTAAAAATCCGCCGGTACTCAATGCATTGTAGGAGTTTGAGCTTCTAAGATCAGGAGCTATCCCGCCGCTATGACAGGTAATACAATTGGCATTGAAGATTGGCTGAATATCCGTCTGGTAGTATATCGAATCCGTTTGATTTATAACCGGAGGAAGTATTGCAAACTTCTCGCATGAAGAAAATCCGATGACGCCGGTTAGAACAACCGCAATCACCAGACCTACCCTGGCAATTTTCATTTTCTGATTCATCTCTGATTAATTGTTAATTAGTTCACAAATATATTTGATATTACTGATTATAAATTTATTGAGAATGGCTAATTTTATAAATGCCATACTGCTCTTTATCATGCACAAAATTGACATTTGTCACTACAGGTATTGACAAATATTCAGGCATGGCATTTATAACCTGAAACATAAGACTAACTTAAAATGGAATTCTCAATAGCTCAGCAATTTACCATCTTATCCCTGCATCCTGAAAAAGGCACCAGGATTATGGACGGTTATCACTTCGGATATAGTCTCGCAGGAGCATGCCTGATGGACTTTTACAGGAACGGGGAGATACTGTATTCAGATAAGAGGATTCATCCCTCAACACCAAGAACAATTGACCCTTACCACGATCGCCTTATCCAGATCGTAAAAGAATATCCAAGGCCCAGGAAAGCAGGCTACTGGATAAGAAAACTCTCGTGGGGTCGCCGTAAAAACTTCCTGGAAGTAATATCAATACTTGAATCGCGGGGGATTGTAAGTGATGAAAAGTTGTACTTCCTTGGATTTATACCATATCACAGGTACCATCTGAACGATAAGTCGATAAGAAATGAAATAGTCGAAAAACTCAGAAAGGTGGTTATCGGAGGCATGATACCCGACCCTGAGAAACTAATGCTTCTTTGCCTTCTGAGGACCTCCGGGGCGACAAGGATTCTGGCTAATGACTGGAACGAAAGAGGTATTGTAAGATCAGCTTGCAGGCAACTTATGAGAAGGGATGAGAACGGTTCTGAAGCTGAGAAATTTGTCAGGGCAGTTGCCTATGCAGTCAGGGACGAGATTGCATCCAGTGAGGCAACTCATTCAGCATAAAAAAGCCGGTCCTGGCCAGGACCGGCTTTATAATATTCAGAATCCTTCTTAGAATTTATACTGATTATCTTCAATAAGCTTATCAGCTATTCTCCTGCGGGCATCCTTTGTATTCACCCCTGATACTGAAGTAAGTACATCTGCTGCCTTAACAAGTGTTTTTGTATCGTGGCCGTTTCCAAGGGAGTTAATAGCGTCCATTGCCGATTTCCTTATCCTTGCTGCGGCATCGTAGAAATTGACATCAAGGATATCCCTGTAAACAGGTGCATTTCCCTTAAGAGATTCACGCTTCTCAATTCTTAACATCAGGGACTCGGACTGGTAGGTATCCATCATCATATCTGTAATGTTGTTGAGAACTTCCTGTTCATTTACAAGTCCTTTATCGAAGGATTTCAATGCTCCGTGGATACAGATAAGGATAGCTTTCTTGAAATTCCTGATATACCTTGTCTTTTCAGCAAAATATCCCTCATCACCTGTTTTCCCGTCAGTAACAGAAGCAGCTGAATTGTATATTTTCTCAGCTTCAGCGAACAGGGCAAATTCGCCTTTCATCGCCCTTTTCATGGCTGTATCAACGACGAGTATCCTGTTTATTTCGTTAGTCCCTTCGAAGATCCTGTTGATCCTTGAATCACGGTATCCCCTCTCAACAGCCATTTCAGCTGAATATCCCATTCCGCCGTGGATCTGGACTGCCTCATCAACAATAAAGTCAAGCATTTCTGATCCTGCAACTTTCAGGATAGCTGCTTCGACGGCATAATGGCTTATGGCTTCAATTGAGGCTCTGCCTTTATCACCGCAGTCAACTTTCAGTTTTTCCATAAGGTCGTCAATGTCCTTGCTTACCCTGTAAACTGATGACTCCGATGCCATGAGCCTGATAACCTGCTCTGCAAGCTTATGTTTTATTGCACCAAATGTTGAAATAAGAACTCCAAACTGCTTACGTTCATTTGCGTATCTTACAGAATCAGTAATTGCTTTCTTTGCAGCACCGAGCACGTTCCCGCCAAGTTTGATCCTTCCCATATGGAGGATGCTGAGGGCAACCCTGAAACCTTCTCCCCTCTTGCCAATAAGATTCTCTACAGGAACCTTGACATCATTAAAATATATCTGTGCGGTTGATGATCCTTTGATCCCCATCTTATGTTCATCAGGACCGATTACAACACCAGGGTATTTAGATTCAACTATGAATGCGCTGAGCACCCTGTCATTGTCGATTTTGGCAAAAACAACAAGTGTATCTGCAAAGCCTGCGTTTGTTATCCACATTTTCTGTCCGTTCAGGATATAATGTTTCCCGTCTTCGCTCAGTTTTGCATTAGTCTTTCCGGAGTTGGCAT